>CAYWWD010000042.1:0-31219 GCA_964461965.1 uncultured Halioglobus sp.
ATCGTCGCGCGTCAGGTCCACATGCAGCTGATGTTCCTTCAGGTGTTGCAGCAAGGTGCCGCCTGCACCGTGGACGATGCATTTGGGGACGCCGGTGGTGCCGGAGGAGTACATGATGTACAGCGGGTGGTCGAATGGCAGTTGCGCAAACTCGAGCGCTGTCGCCGCCGTGTCGAGAAACGCGCTGAACAACACACCGCCGCGCACACCGTGCAGGTCGGGCTGGTCATTCAGCAAGGGCACCACGATCACGGTTTCGATGCTGGGGATCTGGCTCACTATGCCCGCCAGCCGCTCCAGGGAATCGCAGGCCTTGCCGTTATAGTAATAGCCATCTGCCGCGAACAGGACTCTGGGGCCGATCTGGCCGAACCGGTCCACCACGCCGTGGATGCCAAAATCCGGCGAGCAGGATGACCACACCGCGCCAATGCTGGTGGCCGCGAGCATGGCGATGACCGCCTCGGCGATATTGGGCATGAAACCTGCCACGCGATCACCGGCCACCACACCCTGCGCGCGCAGGCTGGCGGCCAGCGCCGCGACCTGGCGATAGAGTTCGGCATAGCTCAGCGCACGGCGCTGCCCGTTTTCCAGCAGCGACACCAGAGCGACGCGATCGTCGCGAAAGCGCAGCAGGTTCTCGGCAAAATTCAGCTGTGCGCCGGGGAACCAGCGCGCGCCCGGGAACTTTTGCCCGTCCAGCAGCACCGTGTCGCCGCGCGCACCGGCCACTACTGCGCAAAAATCCCAGATCGCAGCCCAGAACGATTCCGGATGGGCGATAGACCACGCGTGCAGCGAAAAATAATCCAGCGGCGCCAGGATGGCGCCGTGGTGCTCGTTGACATGGTCGATAAAGCGCGCGATCCGCGTCTTCGCCATGCGCTCGGCGCCCGGCACCCACAGGGGAGTATCCACTGCTCAGCGCCCCCGCATCACCGCGCGCGCGCCGGATCCGGATCCAGCATTCTGATCTCGATGGGCTGCGCGGTATCAAACTTGATGCCGCGCTGCGGGGCGGACAGCGTCACGCCGGCCTCCTTGAGGCGGTGGTTGATTTCCAGGCGCAGTTCGCTGTCGGTCTTCGAACGCTGCTCCAGGTCCTCGATGAAATAGCGCAGGGAGATGAGCAGGCCGTTCTGGCCGAAATCGTCGAAGGTCACGGTCGGTGGCGGATCCACCATAACCAGCGGATGGCGTTTCGCAATCTCGAGCACGATGCCTATCACCTGATCCACATCTGTACTGTAATCGACACCCACCTGGATCAACCGTCGCGTCACTGTGTCGGACAGCGACCAGTTGAGGAGCTGGCTGGTGATGAACTGTTTATTCGGTACCAGCAATTCGCGGCGGTCATAGTCGCGAATGGTGGTCGCGCGCATCTGTATCCGGGTTACCGTACCCGAGACGTCACCTACGGTCACGGTGTCTCCCACGCGGATGGGCTGTTCGAAGAGAATGATCAAGCCGCTGATGAAGTTGGCGACGATTTCCTGCAGTCCGAATCCGATCCCCAGGCTGAGCGCGGCCACCGCCCACTGCAGGGAGGACCAGCTGACACCGAGCGAGCCCATTACGAAGATGACGAGCAGCATGGTGGTCGCATACTGGAACACACGCGTAATGGCGTAGGAAGAGGCCGCAGTGAAATCCAGCTTCTGGCGCAGGAAAATCTCCAGCAGACTTGGGATGCGCCGCAGCGCGATCCAGCCCACCGTGGCAAACACCAGCGCACGGAAGATATCTGCCAGCGTCACAAAGCTGGTGATTTCATTGCCGTCGACCACCGCGGACTGCTGCCACAGCTCGACCGAATCGAGGATGCCAAGGGTGGGAAAAATTTCCTGCCAGACCCATGCCACGCCCAGCAGTCCGCCAAACAGGGTTAGCAGGTTCAGCAGCCGGGTGCCCTCGTAGTTGAACAGATCCGGATCGTTTTCCGCGACCTCGTCGTCGACGCCGGGCTCGCCTTCCTGGCTGATGGTTTTTAGTTGCTCCTGCCGTACCGCAAAGGCCATGCGCCGGCGGGTGACACTCAGCCAGCGCAGTCCCAGCTCATGCACGATAACCACCGTACCAAGCACGACAAAAGTACGGAAGAACAGGAGCGAGATCTCGATGGCGGTATACGAGTACCCCAGCATAACGGCGACGATGGCCGCCACCGGGATCCAGAACAGTAGCTTGCGCGCTACACGGCCCCACAGTGGATTGTCATTGCGCACACGGTCGCCAAACAGCATATGCACCTTCTTCTGGAAAAATTCCGGCACCGTGTAGAAGAACCAGGCGATCGAAATCAGCACCAAGATGACCGTTATCGTGCCCAGCGGTCCGCCGGCTGTCCGCGGATAGAGATTCAGGAAAAAATTGACGAAGAACACACCGGGCAACAGCGTCATCTCCAGCGCGACGATGCGCTTATGCAGCTGTACGACATGGCTGCCAGCCCAGCGAAAATGTGCGTCCATCAAACCCTTGGGAAGATGTGCCACGCGCAGGATTTCCAGGCACCAGAAGTACAGTGCGGTACGCAGGGATGACAGGTATAACGCAGTAGCCAGCTCCGACTCCGTGTCCTGCATCTCGAATAGCCACGCCGCCGTCAGCAGCAGCAATGGCCACCTCAGCGACATCAACACGGTGATGCCAGCGGCCTGCATGGTGTTGGAAAAGTTGTCGGAACGCACATAACCTACGTGCTTGCCCGTTTCTACCAAGCGCTTGCGCAGGTGGAAGTTGTAGTAGAACAGCACCAGCACCGCGACCAGCATCACACCAGTGTAGGGCTGTTGCAGCACTTCCTCCGGCATGTTTCCGAGGACGGTGAGCCAGCGGTCCGGCGCGAACACCTCGCGCACCTGCTTGAACAGCTCAACCTGCCCGCCGTGGAACACGCCGAACTTGTCACGCGAGGGAATCCACAACAGGCGTTCGGAAATAAACTCACGATAGGCGTCGGTCGCCATCTGGTAGCGACGCAGCGCGTAATCGAGGTCGCCGAGTGACTGCGCGTAGGTGTTCTCGAGCTCGATCGCCTTGCGCACCAGGTCGCGGCGACTGCGTACCAGGCGATTGAGATCGTCGCGCACCTGCTCCACCACGGCCGGATCGAGCCCCACGACCAGCGACTCGATGTAGTCCGAGCGACTGCGCAGCAGGCGGCGCTCCTCTTCCAGCTCCACCTGCCGCAGGCTGGACGCGCGGATATCGCCTTCATTGGCGGAGATTTTTTTCGTCAGCTCACCGTGCCCGAGTAGTTGCGCCTGACGTTCGCGCAGTATCTCCCCCACGACCGAGCTCATGCCAAGCAGTTGCAGTTTCTGCTCGATAGACGAGAGGTCTGTTTCGAGCTGTTCGGTGAGACGCCTGAAGTCCGCGTCCTGCTCGCTGGCCTGCTCGATGTTTTCTGTGCGCGCACTGAAGGATTTCGATAACTCGACGTTCCGCTGTGCGAGTTGCAACACCACGTCTGGCTTGCCCTCTGCACCTGTGAGCGCCTGGTCAGCCGCCAGCTGCAATGTAGTGGCCTCGTCCTCGCGCAATTCACCGGCGCGCTGTGTGGTGGCCTGCAGGCGCTTTTCGAGTTGCACGATGTCGAAAGTTGCCTGGTCTAACTGCACCTTGAGCAGTTCCAGCCGCATGGGCTGGCTGAGCAGCTCCTCCTCCAGTGCAGCCTTCTCCGCGTTCACATTGGCGAGCTGCGCGCTGGCCAGCCACAGGTCGGCCTCCTCGGTGCTACCGCTGACCGTGGTTTTACCCTTGGCCCCGATCTGCGCCTGCAAGCGCGACGCCAGGGCGGTGAGCTCCGTGACGCGGTTGCGCACCTCTGCCGGGCGCTGCGGCATCGCGTCGATCGCGGCGCGTGTATCGGCGAGCTGCACACGACGTGCATCCAGTTCGGACTTGTCGATCTGGATCATCTGCTCCAGCTCGGACAGCGCCAGGGAGGATGAGACGTGGTACTCCTTTTCCGCACCGACATGCGCTTTGGCGAGCTTTGCTTCGAGATCCCCGGCTTCTTTCACGGCCTGCACGCGCGCTGCGGAATACTCCTCTATCTGCAGCTTGAACTGGTCGAACTGGGCGAGGGCTGTGCGAGTGTCCGCGTAGGACTTGAGCAGCGCCGCGCGTTTGGCATCGTCTTCCGGCGTGATGGCGGTGGCGCGCGCCACTGCGGCATCGAGTTGCGCTGTGCTCACAGCCGGCGCCGTCACCTCGCCCCTGGCGCTGGCCGCAATAAAAGTCAGCAGAAAGAGCAGAATTCTGAACATGTAATCCCCTGGACGACCCTCCCGGCCGGCCGCGAGGCAGCCGTCCGAGTGCTGGGCCACACTCTAACCCGGTTGCACGGCGGTGGCCAGCGCGCGCCCTGCTGGCGTAGAATGCGCGGCCACGCTACCAGCCGCGCCACGCCATGCCCCTGTTACGCCTCGACTCTGTCCACCTGCAGTACGGCACCCAGGTGCTGCTCGACAACGTGAACCTCGGGATCACCCGCGGCGAAAAACTCGGCCTGCTGGGACGCAACGGCGCCGGCAAGACGACACTGCTCAAGGTGCTGGCCGGCGAACTTGCGCCGGATTCCGGCACGCGCTGGCTGCGGCCCGGCGTGCGCATCGCGCGCCTCAGGCAGACCCTGCCCGACGCCGACCAGCTCTGTGTCTACGACGTGGTGGCGCAGGGCCTCTCCGAGGTCGGGCGCCTCTTAAGTGAGTACCACCGACTGATACACACCACCGACATGGCGTCGCTCGCCCGTGTGCAGCAACAACTGGAGGCCGCCGACGGCTGGCTATTGCAGCAGCGCGTCGACACCACGCTCAGCCAGTTGCAACTGCCCGCGGATGCAAAGCTCGCTGGGCTCTCTGGCGGCTGGCGGCGCCGCGTCGCGCTGGCGCAGGCGCTGGTGAGCCAGCCCGACCTGCTGTTGCTGGACGAACCCACCAACCACCTCGACCTTCCCGCCATCCGCTGGCTGGAGGAGCAGCTTGCGCAGTTTCCCGGCGCGCTCATCCTCATCACCCACGACCGTCGCTTCCTGCAGAATGTCGCCAACAGCATCACCGAGCTGGACCGGGGCCATCTCACGCAATGGCGCGGCGATTACCGGGGCTTCCTGCGCCATCGCGAACAGCAGCTACAGGCCGAGGCGCGCGCTAACGAGCTGTTCGACAAGAAGCTGGCGCAGGAGGAGGTGTGGATTCGCCAGGGGATCAAGGCCAGGCGCACCCGCAATGAAGGGCGGGTGCGCGCACTGAAGACCATGCGCGCAGAGCGACAGCAGCGCCGCGAGCGCACCGGCAAAGTCAGCTTCGCGGTGGAAGGCGCCGCCGCGTCGGGAAAGATCGTCGCGCAGCTGCGGTGCGTCGACAAAAGCTTCGGCGAGCGCAGCGTGCTGAGAAACGTGTCCACCATCATCCAGCGCGGCGACCGCGTCGGCATCATCGGGCCGAATGGCACCGGCAAGTCCACGCTGGTGAAACTCCTGCTGGGCGAGCTCGAACCCGATGCCGGCACGATCACCTTCGGCAGCAAGCTGGAAGTGGCCTACTCCGACCAGCTCCGCGACCAGCTGGACGGCGAAAAAAACCTGATCGACAACGTGTGCGGCGGCCAGGAGTTCATCGAGATCAACGGCAAGCGCCGCCACGCGATTTCCTACCTCGGCGATTTCCTGTTCAGCCCCGAGCGCGTGCGCACGCCAGCCAAAGCGCTCTCCGGTGGCGAGCAGAATCGTGCCATTCTCGCGCGATTGTTCAGCAAACCCGCCAACCTGCTGGTGCTGGATGAGCCCACCAACGACCTCGACATCGAAACCCTGGAACTGCTCGAAGAAGTGCTGCTGGATTTTGATGGCACGGTGCTGCTGGTCAGCCACGACCGCGATTTCATGGACAATGTGGTCACCAGCCTGCTGGTACTGGAAGGTGACGGCGTGGTGAGCGAGCACGCCGGCGGTTACAGTGAATGGGAGGCACGGGTTGCAGCGTCTGCAACTACCTCTGCAACTTCCTCCGCAGCTACGTCTACGCAGCCATTCCGGTCACAACCCGCAGTCGCGCCACCGGCGGGCACATCCGCTGCCGGCAAGCCGGCCAAGCGCTCGTATAAATTGCAGCGCGAGCTGGAGAGCCTGCCGCAGGCGATCGAGGCGCTGGAGCGGCGCCAGCAGACGCTGGAGGAAACGATTTCCCACGCCGACTTCTACCAAGGCGAACGCGCCGTGATCGAGCAGACCCTGGGAGAACTGGCCAGCGTGCAGGCGGAAATGGAGCACTTGTTTGCGCGCTGGGAAACGCTGGAGCAGGGCGAAGGCTAGCCATGCACGCAAGCCCGCACGATCCACGGCGCTGGCTGCAGGAACTGTTCCAGATTGCCGTGGGCGCCGCCGACCCGCTGCGCATGCTGCCACCGAACCTGCCGCGCGACACCCGCCGTCGCGCCATCGTCATCGGCGCCGGCAAGGCTGCAGCCGCCATGGCCAGTGCGCTGGAGCAGCACTGGGCGGGAGAACTTACCGGACTGGTGATCGTGCCCGACGGCCACGCACTGCCCTGCGAACGTATCGAGGTGATGGAAGCGGCTCACCCAGTGCCCGATGCGCGCGGCGCGCTAGCGGTGCGGCGCATGCTGACACTGGTATCGGGTCTCACACCCGACGATCTGGTGCTCTGCCTGCTCTCCGGCGGCGGCTCCGCGCTGCTGTCGCTGCCAGCGCCCGGCATTACACTCGCCGACAAGCAGGCGATCACGCAGCAACTTCTGCGCTGCGGCGCCGCCATCGATGAGATCAACTGCGTGCGCAAGCACCTGTCGGCGATCAAGGGCGGCCGGCTGGCCAGGGCATGCGCGCCTGCACGGTTGATCACCTATGCCATCTCCGACGTGCCTGGCGATTACCCTGCGGTGATCGCCTCGGGACCAGGCGTGCCCGATCCCACCACCTCCGCACAAGCGCTGGCGATACTGCGACGCTTTCGCGTGCCACTGGCACAACACGTCGTCACATGGCTGACATCACCGGATTCAGAATCCCTGAAAGCGGGTGATCCCGCGTTTTCACACAGCGAATTCCACCTCATCGCCACGCCGCGAGGCTCGCTGCAAGCCGCTGCCAGCGCGGCGATGAAAACCGGCATGGAGGTGATGCTGCTGGGCGACGACCTGCAGGGTGAATCACGGGACGTCGCCCGTGCACACGCGGCCAAGGCGCTGGCACTGCGACGAGAGGGCGGGCCTGCAACATCGCCCTGCCTCATCTTGTCGGGCGGTGAAACCACTGTGACTGTAAAAGGTCGCGGCCGCGGCGGGCGCAACACCGAGTTTCTACTCGAATTCGCGCTTGCGCTTCAAGGTGCGCCCGGCATCCACGCCCTGGCCGCGGACACCGACGGCATCGACGGCGCACAGGACTGCGCCGGCGCCGTGCTCGCCCCGGACAGCATCCAGCGCGCCCGCGAACGGGGGCTGGATGCCGCGGCGCTGTTGCACGACAATGACAGCCACAAATTTTTTGCCGCACTGGGTGATCTGGTGGTTACCGGGCCGACGCGCACCAACGTCAACGACTTTCGCGCGGTGCTGGTGTTGCCAGAGCACTGAGCCGTGCCGGCATACGTCATATCGCACACAGTGGAGCGTCGATGAACACCTACCAACAACAGGTTCGCTGCGCGGCGGCGGATATCGACATCGATTTCTGGCGCGCACCCGAAGGCGTCGCAGTGCCCGATGACGAGCTCTCCTTCCTGCTGGTGCCCGACGCGGTGGAAAGCCTGGCGGTGTTCGAACTCGCGCAACAGGTGCACGGCTACCAGCTGGCACAGGCCGAGGGCGGCACGCCCATTACGCGCGCGCTGATGGCCACCATGGGCGGCATGCTGCCCGGCATCCTGCTCTACGATCACCTGGCCAAGGCGCGCCGTGCCGGTACGCCGCGCATCGACTTCGGCACCATCGGCGTCTCGCTCTACAAAGGCCCCAACGAGCGCCACGAGAATCCGCAGGTGCAGCAGGACATCACCATCCCGATCGCGGGCGAAGTCGTGCTGGTCATCGACGATCTCGGCGATCGCGGCGGCACGATGCAATTCCTCACCCGCTACATCGCGGACAAAGGTGCGCATCAGGTGCTGACGCTGGCGCTCTACATGAAGCCCGAGGCCACGCGCGTCTGCCCGGCGGATTTCCATTTCGGCGCAGTGGCGCAGGACACCTGGATCATCACGCCGCGCGAGCGCGTCGAAACCCTGATCAAGCGCGTGCCAGTATGGCGCGAGCGCGGCGCGGACTTAAGCGAATGCCGGCGGCGACTGGTGGAGATCATCGGCTATCCGGCGGCACTGGCGGATTTCTATCTGGAGCAGCTCTGGGCGGGGGACTGAGTATTACCTGACATAGCCGAGGCAGTAGCTTGCACCATTCCTACCACGCGCTGTTTGAATGCAAGTGAGAGACGAAATTTCCGCGCCAATGCCCTATATGGCATCAATCGTGTGGAACTTGCCATCACTGATTAGAACGAAAGGAATAACTTCACTCGCAACAACTGCACCAGAGGCGTCAACGACATCAAATGTAATTGCTTTTCTAATATTTTTCTCAACGCAATTCGAATCCCAAACGAACCGCATAGTACTCGGATCGTTACTATCCAAGTAGTAATTCGCGCAGCTAATCCCATGTTTCGAGCTTCGCGCCATGTCGATTTTAGGTTCCATACTTAGCTCAGTATTTTCACTGCCGCGAACAGAAATTATGAAATGGGCTCTACGAGCGGTATCTCCGATCAAAAAATTCAACGCATACCCTTTCCGAGTAATGGTGTATTCAGTAGGAATCATTGAATTTCCCTTCAAATCCTTTACTGACAACTTTTCCCTCTTTACCACCCTAGCATCCTCGACATTTTCTAACGATGCATAGTAGTAATCATGCGTTACATAAAAACACCCGCATAGGGTCGCAATTACAGCGGCACATACAACTCCCTCACAAAATGCAACTGCCTGAAAAATTGACAGATGGATTAACTTGCCGTTATCAGGAATTGTCATGCAATACGAGCAAACGCTCACTGCGCCAGACCCGGATAACAGTAATCGATTTTTCTACCCGTAAGTACACCACCCTGAATGGCTTGTGAATAATCTCTCGGATGTCTTCCGACTGAAACTCCGGCACTACCCGACCTATGGTGGGATGCGCGGATAAATGTCCAATATGATTGATGATAGCTTCGACAAACTCTTGGCCTACTTCAGGCACACCTTCCTGGGCGTAGTGATCAATGATGTCATCGAGATCCCGGAATGCCGAATCGGAAAGTCCGATCTTCATTTACTTCTTGATACCCAACCGCTTCTTGACCTCAGCAAGGGACATAGTGTCACCCGATCTTATATCCATCAGGCCTTGCGCAATGGCTCTTACAAATGCCAATTCTTCGGCATTTTTTTCGTACTCATCGAGCCCCTGCACGACGGCGATACCGCGCCCACGACTGGTCAGCAATACAGGTCGACGCGTCTCGTTGACCTGATTTACCACCTTTCCAGGGTTAACCTTGAGGTCCGATAGAGGCACTACGTCCTTTGAAAATTTAATTTGCATGATCACTACCGTTTTACGAGCATCTGTTTATAGCACCTGTTAACAGCACCTGTCAAAGCTCATTGAATTCACGCAGTCTCGTCGTTCGAATCTTGGCCCAACATCGCCCACTGCATCGCCTTGCCCAGCAATTCCCGATACGCGAAGGACCTTCGTCATTCCCCGTTGAAGTCCATTTGATGTCCATTCCATTTACCGCAGGGAATGTGTAACTACTTTTAGCCAATTCATCCCCGCTTGTGCGAAAAGCGCAGGTGAACTATTGAGTTCAACCCGATTGATGGATGCGGCGCCACTTCGCACCGCGTCCTTTGCCCGTTGGTTCGATCAGTCCCTCTGATTTCATACCCCGCAACACCAACCGCACCATGTCCCGACTCACGCCCGGACAGGCTTCTTCAATCTCCGAGATCGAAAACGGCAGGCTACGGCCCAGGATTTCCGTGCGCACCCGATCACCTTTACTGCCGCGACCGCGCTCGATGGTGCCGACACGTTCCTCGAATTCACGGTAAGCCCGCAGCGTGGCCCCCCAGAAGTAGTCGAGCCAGGGTTTGACATCGTGCAATCCCTGATGCCAGCCCTGTGAGCTGGCTTCCAGCGTCTCGTAGTAGCCTTCCTTGGTGTCCTCGAATATGCGCTCCATGCTGATGTAGCGGCCCACCGTGTAATCAAAATGGTAAAGCAACAAGAGGGTCAGCAAGCGGGACATGCGGCCATTGCCATCCGCGAAGGGGTGGATGCACAGGAAGTCGAGCATCGCCAGCGGCACAAGTACCAACGGGTCGGCCAGGTGCTGATCCAGTGCTGCTGCATAGCGCCGGATCAGGTCGGCCATCGCAATCGGCGTCAAATGTGCAACGACCGGCTGAAAGCGCAGCCGCGACGTGCCGTCTGGATAGCGTTCGATAATGTCGTTGTTGGTGGCTTTCCAGCGCCCGCCGGCTTGCGGCATATAGCGGTACATCATGGCATGCAATTGCAACACCACGCCTTCGTTAAAAGGCATATGTTCCGCGGATGCGTGGATCAACGCCAAGGCGTCGCGATAGCCGGCAATCTCCTGCTCGGAGCGGTTCTTTGGCGCGGCATTGCGGATGACCAGGGACTTCAGACGTGATGGTGCGACAACCACGCCTTCCAATCGATTGGACGACTCAGTGGATTCGACCACGGCAATCCGGCGCAGGCCCTTGAGGGCTTCGGGTGACTGCGCGGCGTAGAGCTGTTGCTTTCCCTGATACTCGCCCAACGCGCGCAGCGTGGCAGCTTGTGTGCCATCGAAGCGAAGCGCAGCGAGGTAGGAGGGGGTAAGCGAGTGCATGGAAACGTAAACCCAGATGGATTAATCGGGGTAATCATAGCTTTTAAATGGGGCATTGTCTCAACAATTACCTCATTTATGTGGTTTGACTACCCTGTTTCCACAACCTACTGCTGACTGAACGGCCTTGTAGAGAGAGGAATACCGATCTGTGTCAGGTTCAGGCCCAGACACTCTCTCCGACTCTCGCCGCAACAATCGAGGGCAGGTCGGTGAGGGGGTCAAGGTCCCGGTGCATTTATAGACCAGGTACTGGCTTGGAGCCCCCTACAAACAACGACATTGGTAATGAGGATGTGCCGCCAGAAGCTTTACTTGCAGCAGCTCTGCGGCGGAGCCTAGCGAGCCTCGCGAACAGGCAATCGCAGTTCCAGGCTCGACACTTCGATCGAAAAGGTGCCATTCGACGGCCGCGAGTACGGGGCGTCCTGCCCCAGCAGTTCAAGTCTCGGGATGTGGTCGGGCGCGAAATACCAACCGTTGGCATGCAACTGGAACGTCTGGCGGCCATTCGGGGCTCTCGGGTCGGGCCGATAGAGTCCCCGGGCGATGAGCCGTTTGGTATTCGCCTGCGGGTCGACATCGACCAGCCGCGCGGCGATATACGCAAACTCTCCCGTGACGCCCAGCTCAGCCGTCACCTCGGGCGCGCCGAGGAGCGTGTATCCCTGGCCTGCGATCACCGGCAGGTCGTAACTCGCGACACCACCCTCGTACTCCGCAGGCGCTGTCGCGCAGGCAAGGCCGCCGATAACCGGATCAAAGACAGCCGCGACCGCGGGATCACCGCCGGTGGACAGGATGGTTTGTTGCGACCCGTCACTGAAGGTGACCTCGCCGGTCGGCAGCGCCGCCCAGGTATCGGCTGTGTACGGTCCACCGCTGGGCGTGGTGCCCGGGCAGGTCTGCGCGCTGGCCGTCACGCCCATCACCGGCTGAGGCCCGGTACCCTTGACGTAGTAGTCGAAGAATTCCTGGATGCGGTCGCGCAGCAGCGCCGCGTCTTCAGGGTTGTTGTTGGTGGCGCGTTGGTGGCCGAAGTCCGCGAACAGCAACGCGATCGGATGGGACGGATACAATGCGCGCGCGAGGTTGTAGTAACGCAGTACCTCGTCAGCCGGGAACACGTCGTCCGTGAAGCCATTGGGCATGAACAGCGGCGCCGGTTCCGCCTGGCTGAATCCATAGGCGCCGGCCAGCACATAGTAAGGCGAGTGGTAGCGCGTGATCTGCCCGGCAATCTCCGCGTCTTTGACCGGATCGTACGGCTCACCGCCTGCGAGGTGGGCGAACCAGTTGGTGATGTCGGCCTCGGGATCGGTGCCGGCGGGCGCATAGTAACCGAGTGCCGCACCGACGGCGTACAACCCGCTGCCGATGGACTGCTTCTGCACGCCGGGTGGCACGAGGTTCGCGGTGATCGACGTGACCTCGGTATCCAGTGTCCCGCCGTTCGGCCGCAGTGCATACACCATGTCGCTCCAGCCGGCGAACGGGGCTGCCGCCGCGATGCGTAACGGCGTGCCGTCCGGGCTCGTCCACGGCACCAGCGATCCGTCGGCCTCCATGACGCGATCCTTGAGCGTGGCCAGCGCCAGCGACACACCGGCGCCGTACGACTCTCCGGTCACGCCGATCCGCTGTGGGTCGGCAACGCCTTCATCCACCAGCAGTCCGATGACGTACTGGACATCGCGCGCTTCATAACGCGCATCGTCGAGCCGGATATAGCCGCGCTCGCAGGCAGCCGGATTCACCGCCCGCGACGCCGGCGCACCGCAGGAATTGCCCCAACCGCGCGCCGCGAACTGCACCACGGCGTAGCCGTCCTGCGCCCACTGTGCCGCTGTCGGGCCGCCGTATTGTGTGTCGTCGGGGCCACTCGGCGGTGCACCCCAGCCATGGCTCAGCACCAGCAGTGGATAGCCACCATCTGCTCCTGTCGCAGGCACCGGCGGCAGCGTCACCCATACCGCCAGCGGCACGCCGTCAAATGTTTCGAAGCGCAGGTCGGCGCCCTCCGCGCCGTTGGCCATGTCGCCCTGGCAGATACGCACACCAAGTGCTTGGGCCTGCGGGTCGAGCACGGCGTGGCAGGGAATCGGCTCGCCACTCATCGTCTGACCCTGGAGTACGCTGGTACGCACATCAAGCGCTCTGCCTGCTGACGAGTCGCTGCCGTCACTACAGCCGGCAAGAATGACGATAACTACCGGGAGCGCTCTGGCAGCCAGAGCGACGCCTGAAAGTTTCCTGCGCATAGGCGCGAACCTCGCAGCTTCTGATGATGACACTCACGGCGATGGCGCACAGGCCATTCGCCAACCGCAGCGAACCAGACCCGCAGTACACTACACCGGCGCTGCCGTGTCCAACAGATCCCAGGCGTGGACTTGCGCGATACCCGTGGTGTCCAATACCTGCATTCCCCAAAAATAAGTGCGTCCCCGATAAAAGATGACGAACGTGCAGCAGACAGTGAGCGACATCTACCAGAGCGAATCGCGCCGCGTGCTGGCAACGCTGCTGCGTCTGTTCCAGGGCAATTTCGATCTGGCCGAAGAGGCGCTGCACGACGCCTTCGTCGCCGCGCTGGCGCAGTGGCCGGAAGAAGGCCTGCCGCACAATCCCCGCGCGTGGCTCATCAGTACCGGGCGCTTTCGCGCCATCGACCGCCTGCGCAGGCGCGCGCGCTTCGATCAGTCGCTCGCCGACATCGTCCGCCAGTACGACGGCGAGGAGCCTGCAGCACCCGAGCGCGAGGAAATCGAGGACGACCGCCTGCGGCTGATATTCACCTGCTGTCACCCGGGGCTGTCACCCGAGGCGCGCACCGCGCTCACCCTGCGCGAGGTCTGCGGGCTCACCACCGAGGCGATCGCGGCGGCGTTCCTCGTGCCGGTGCCAACGCTGGCGCAGCGCGTGGTGCGCGCCAAGGCCAAGATCCGCGATGCGCGCATTCCCTACGAAGTGCCGCAGCGCGATGAGCTCGCGACGCGACTGGATTCCGTGTTGCAGGTGATCTACCTCGTGTTCAACGAGGGTTATTCCGCTTCCACCGGCGACGAACTTACGCGCGTCGACCTGTCGCTCGAGGCCATTCGGCTGGGCCGGCTGCTGGTGGAACTGCTGCCCGACCCGGAAGTCTTAGGGCTGCTCGCGCTGATGCTGCTGCACGATGCCCGCCGCGCCTCGCGCACCACCGCGGAGGGCGACCTCGTGCTGCTCGCCGAGCAGGACCGCTCGCTGTGGGATACCGCGCAGATCCAGGAAGGCGATGCGCTGGTCGTGCGCGCGCTGGGCACGCAACGGGTCGGCCCCTACGCCCTGCAGGCGGCGATTGCCGCACTGCATGCGCAGGCCCCGAGCAGCGAAGCGACCGACTGGCACGAGATCGCCGGCCTGTACGGCGTGCTCATGCGTGTGGCGCCCTCGCCCGTGGTGGAGCTGAACCGCGCGGTGGCGGTGGCCATGCGCGACGGCCCCGCAGCGGGACTGGCCCTGATCGACGCGCTGCTGGCGCGGGGTGAACTCACTGACTACCATTTGATACACGCCGCGCGCGCCGACTGCTTTCGCCGCTTGGGTGATCTGGAGCAGGCGCGCGCTGCCTATCGACAAGCCCTGGCACACACCAGCCAATCGCCCGAGCAGCGCTTTCTGCTGGGGCGGCTGGCGGAGCTGGATGCCCCGGTGTGACCGTTGGGCCGGCATCACATCGCCGTGATTGAGCACCTTCGGCCACCGATTCGGTCTCGCCGCGAACCGCTACTGTCAGTGACCGAGACAAGGTCGCGCGCAATGGATGATTGCGAACAAAAAAATATTTTTGCCGCCCTGTCGAAACGCGGGGTCTGCAGACGACTAACACGTGCAACACGAGTTTCAGCACACACCAACCAACCCTGCACAGGAGATCTCCAATGGCTTACATAGACGGGTTTGTCATAGCAATTCCAAAGGCCAACAAAGAAACGTTCACCCAGCATGCCAATCTGGCGGATCAGGCGTTCATGGAGCTCGGCGCCACGCGCATCCTCGAATGCTGGGAGGACGATGTGCCGGACGGCAAGCTGACGGATTTTCGCCGGGCGGTGCAGGCCACCCCCGACGAGGCGGTCGCCTTCTCATGGATAGAATGGCCGGACAAGGCGACGCGCGATGCCGCCCACGCGAAGATGATGGATGGCAGCCTGGCCTCCGACCCGCGCATGGACCCGGCGAAGAATCCCATGCCCTTCGATGGCAAGCGCATGATTTTCGGCGGGTTCGTGCCCGTCGTGACACTGGAGAATTGAGGGCTGCCGGCATGAGTCAACTGCAGGAAAGCACCATTAACCACAGGCGGGAGAAAGCGATGGGCAATCAAACCGGTGATTTCATCTGGTACGAGCTACAGTGCAGCGACGCCGATGCCGCAGCGCGTTTCTACGGCGAGGTCGTCGGCTGGCAGGTGATGGACAGCGGCGATCCTGCACTCAACTACCGCATCCTGCTGATGCCCGACATCGATACCGGAGCGCCCAACAGTGTGGGCGGACTGCTGCAGCTCGATGCGGCGATGTGCGCGAGCGGTGCGCGCTCGGTGTGGCTGGGCTATATCCACGTCGAGGATGTCGATGCCAAGCTCGCCGCGCTGACGAAGACAGGTGCCCGCGTACACATGCCGGCCACGGATATCCCGAATGTCGGGCGCATCGCCATGGTGGCGGATCCGCAGGGCGCGCCGTTCTACATCATGCGCCCCACCCCGCCGGCGGATAAGCCCGATGCAACCAGTCTCGCGTTCGCCTACGACAAGCCGCGGCCGGGGCACTGCGCGTGGAATGAGTTGGTGACGCCCGATCAAAGCGCCGCGTGGCGTTTCTACGGCGAACACTTCGGCTGGCAGAAAGACGGCGAAATGGCGATGGGACCCATGGGCACGTATGAGTTCGTGCGCCACGGCGGCGTCATCGGCGCGTTCGCGCCCACTGCGGCGGCGCCGGATCTGCCTGGCTGGGCATACTATTTCCGGGTGCCGGACATCGACAGCGCAGTAGCAAGGATTGCCGCTGCGGGCGGCACGCTGTTGCACGGCCCGCACGAAATTCCCGGCGGGGATTTCATCGTGCAGGGCACCGACCCGCAGGGCGCGTTGTTCTCACTGGTGGGTGCGAGAATCGCGATGTGAACGGCGTGGATAACAGAAATTGGCAGACACCGCGCATCAGCACCTGCCTGTGGTTCGACGACGTCGCCGAGGAGGCAGCGCAGTTCTACACCGCGCTGGTCGAAAACTCGACAATCACCCGTGTGATGCGGCCGGAGCCGAACGGGCCGGCGCTGCTGGTCGAATTCACACTAGCAGGCGTGCCCTACCAGGCGCTGAACGGCGGCCCGCATTTCACGCTGTCGGAAGCCGCGTCGATCGTCATTATCACGCGCGACCAGGCGGAGACCGACCGACTGTGGGCGGCACTGATTGCGAACGGCGGCAGCCCCAGCCAGTGCGGCTGGTGCAAGGACCAGTTCGGGCTGTCGTGGCAGGTGGTGCCGGCGCGCCTGCTGGAACTGCTGAACTCACCGGACCGCGAAGTCGCGCAGCGGGTTACGCAGGTCATGCTGACAATGGGCAAACTGGAAACGGCGCTGCTCGAAGCGGCTGCAGCGGGAGAAGGCGCATGAACAATACAACGAATCAAAACGTACGCGAACTGCAGGTGAGCCGCTTCATCGCGGCGCCGCCTTCGCGGGTGTGGCGGATCATGACCGAGCGCGTGCCCGAGTGGTGGTGCCCCAAGCCGTGGACCACCGAGGTGCGGGCACTGGAGTGGCGAGCCGGCGGGCCCTTCGACTTCGTCATGCGCGGCCCGAATGGTGAGGAGGAAGCCGGCCACGGCGTGCTGCTGGAAGTGGTGCCAGAGCGACGCTTCGTGTTCACCGACGCGATGGACGCCAACTGGCAGCCACAGGCGG
Source organism: uncultured Halioglobus sp. (assembly GCA_964461965.1). Taxonomy (GTDB): domain Bacteria; phylum Pseudomonadota; class Gammaproteobacteria; order Pseudomonadales; family Halieaceae; genus Marimicrobium. The sequence goes on from CAYWWD010000042.1 coordinate 16,904, forward strand.
CGTTCATGATCGGCCTGTTCGAAATCGAACCCGAAGGCAATGGCACGCGCTACACAGCCCGCGCCCGGCACTGGTCGGACGAGGCGCTGGAGCAACATCGCAAAATGGGCTTCGAGGGCGGCTGGCAGGCGGTCGCCGACCAGCTCGCGGCGCTGGCGGAGGGCGTATGAAGTACCTGTGCATGATAAGCGCCGAGCAGGTGATGGAGACCATGCCCGCCGCCGAGGCCGAATCACACTTTCAGGAGTATGCGGAGTTCACCTCGGATATCCGCGCAAGCGGGCATTTTCTTGCCGCGAACCGCCTGCGTCCAGTGACCACGGCGACCTCGGTGCGCGTGCGCAGCGGCCGCGTGCAGGTCACCGACGGCCCGTTCGCGGAAACGCGCGAGCAGATCGGCGGCTACTTTGTGATCGAAGCCACGGACCTGAACGACGCGATCCAGGTCGCGGCGCGCATCCCCGGCGCGCGCTATGGCACGGTCGAAGTTCGCCCCATCGCCGAGGATGCGCAGACGCTGGCGCTGGGTTTCTGATGATCAGGTCCACCCTTGCGTTGATGCCAAAATAAATGCGTCCCCAATTTAGGAGAGAGGAACGATGAAATACCTGTGCCTGGTGTACTACGACGAGCGCATCATGAAGGGCATGTCGCAGGCGGAGTGGGATGCGCTCAACAACGAGTGCATCGCCAACGGTGACACTCTGCGCGAGAGCGGCCACTACCTCGACGGCGCGCCGCTGTTGACCACCGACCATGCCGTTACTGTGCGGGTGCGCAACGGCGCGGCCACCGTCACCGATGGGCCCTTCGCCGAAACCAAGGAGCAACTGGCCGGGTTCTACCTGCTGGAGGCGCGCGATCGCGACGAGGCGCTGCGGCTGGCGGCGAAGATTCCGCCAGCCCGCTACGGCAGTATCGAAGTACGCCCGGTGCGCGAACTGCGCACCCAGGACAACGCAATCTAGAAACGGGAGAAACGGGGACGCACTTATTTAAGTGCTCGCTGACAACTGCGCAGCGACTACTGCGAAACGAGTCGCACTGGCACATGGGAATAGCCCCGCACCGTACTCGTCCGCGTGCGCACCAGGCGGCTCTCGTCCACGGTCCAGTCGGGAATGCGTGCCAGCACTTCTTCCAGCGCGATGCGTGATTCCAGCCGCGCCAGGTTGGCGCCGATGCAGCTATGAACGCCATAGCCGAAAGTCACATGCCGGCGCGGCTCGCGTTCGACGTCGAAAACATGAGGATTGTCCCACTGGCGTTCATCGCGCGTAGCCGAGGCCGTAAGCAGTGCGACATTGTCGCCTTTTTTCATCTGCACACCATGCAGCACGACGTCGCGGGTCAGACGCCGGAACTGTATGGGCGACGGCGGCTCGAAGCGCAGCAGCTCCTCCACCGCGCGGGGAATCAGCGCCGGGTTGTCCCGCAGTTTCTGCCGCTGCTGGGGGTAGCGCGCCAGCAGCACACCGGCGTTGCTGAGCAGTCGGGCAACGGTTTCATTGCCGGCCAGCGACAGCAGGATCATGAATTCGAAGCTCTCCCGATCGCTCATCGGCCGCGTGCCGCCGTCCGGCAGGTCGATCTGCCCGTGCGCGATATCGGTCAGAAAATCGCCTTTCGGGTTGGCCTTGCGATCAGCGAGAATGTTGCGAAAGTACTGATGCACCGCGCCCATCGCGGCCAGGCCGCGCTCGGTCGTCTTTTCGTCGTCATCGGCGCGGAACAGCGAGTCGTCCGCCCACTGGTTGATCTGGCGGCGGTCCTGTGCGGGAATGCCCAGCAGCATACTGATGCCATCCATGGGGATCCACCGCGCGAAGTCCTGCACGAAATCGAATTCTGACCGACCTTCGATCGGCCGGATATGGCCGATCACGATGTCCCGCAGTTCCTGCTCGAACTTTGCGATCCTGGCCGGAAGGAAACGATGCGCAACCACCTTGCGCAACTGCGTGTGGTACGGCGGGTCGTTGTGGATCATAAACGTGGTCTGGCCTGGCTCATCGGTCATCAGTTCCAGAACCGTGCTGTAGGCGGAGCTGAACGTCTGCCAGTCCTCGGAGGCCTTGAGCACGTCCTCGTACCGGCTGAGCGCCCAGTAATTGTATTTCTCGTTGCGCCACACGGGGGCTTCGTCGCGCATCCGCTGCCAGACCTCATGTGGATTGTCGTCGATGTCGTAGCGGTACTGGTCGTAATACAGTTCAGCGGTGGTCATGGCGGTTGTCATGGCGTTAGTACCCTGGTGACAGATTGCGCAACGTAATCGAGATTGCGGGCGTTGATGCCGGCGACGTTGATGCGCGAGGAGTCCAGCATGTAAACACCGTACTCCCGGCGCAGGCGCTGTGCCTGCTCCGCACTCAAGCCGAGGAAGGAGAACATGCCTTTCTCGCGTTCGATGAATGAGAAATCCCGGCCGCTGCTCGCCTCCAGCGCGTGGCGCAGATTCGCGCGCAGTGTGTTGATGCGCTGGCACATCGCCGTCAGTTCCGTGCGCCACAAGGCGCCGAGTGCGTCATCGGTCAGGACACGCCCGGCCAGCAGCGCGCCGTGCGCCGGCGGCATGGAGTAGACGCGTCGCGCCGCTACCAGCGCCTGGCTCAGCACGGCCTGCGCGTTCGCGGTATCGCGACACACGAAGAGCGTCGCACCGGTGCGCTCGCGGTACAGGCCGAGATTCTTGGAACACGAAGCCGCGATGATGACCTCGGGCAGACGCGACACCAGCAGGCGCACGCCCGCCGCGTCTTCCTCCAGCCCATCGCCGAGCCCCTGGTAGGCAAAATCGACAAACGGCGTAAATCCCTGCCGTTCGGCTAGCTCGGCGATCGCACTCCACTGCGCCAGCGACAGGTCGGCACCGCAGGGGTTGTGGCAGCAACCGTGCAGCAGCACGACATCGCCCGTACGCGCCTGCTGCAAATCCTCCAGCATGCCGTCGAAATTCACGCTGTGCGTCGCCGGTTCATAATAGCGGTAGCTCTTGAACTGAAGACCCACACTACCCAGCAGCGGGATGTGCACCGGCCAGGTCGGGTCGGACACCCACACCCGCGCGCCGGGCGCGGCGGCGTGGATCACTTCGGCCCCGACGCGCAGTGCGCCGCAACCGCCGGTAGTCTGGATACTGGTCACGCGCCCTGCGGCCAGCGCCGGGCTGTCCGCGCCCAGCACCAGCCGCTGTATCCCGGTGTTGAAGCGCTCATCGCCGGCGGCTGGCAGGTACGCCTTGCTCGCCTCCTCAGCCACCAGCGCGCGTTGTGCCTGCTGCACGGCGTCGAACACCGGGCACAGGCCCTGCTCGTCCATGTAGATGCCAATGGTGAGGTCGACCTTGTGCGGGTTCGGATCGGCGCGACAGGCAGCGGACAGGCCGAGGATGGGATCGGCGGGAAGTTGTTGTAAAGCGTGCAGCATGGAATCCCCGGGAACTCGTCTGCTCCCTCATCTACTCTCTGTGGTTAAAACAGACTGGCCGCGATATTGATGGTCAGCGCCAGTACGGTGGTGTTGAAGAAAAACGCCAGCACGCAATGCAACACCGCAACGCGTCGCATACTCGTGGAGCTAATATTCACATCGGCGGTTTGCCCTGACGTACCTATTATGAAAGCAAAGTACAGGAAATCACCATAGTCCGGTGCATCATCGCCAGGAAACTGGAGTCCAGTAGGCCGCGCATTGGCTGACGCCAGATAATACTGATGCGCGTAATGCAGGCCGAACATCATATGTGTGAACGCCCAGGAGGCGACAATCGTATACAGCGCCAGGCCGATATGTGCGTACCTCTCGGCGGCGTCGAGTTTGTTGGCGGCGCCGAGCTCCAGGATGATGGCAACCAGGCTGGCGATCGCCGCAACGATCACCAGCGTCAGGATCACCCATTGCCCCTCGTCCTCCAACTGCGCCTGGGAGCGCAGGCTCTCCTTCGTAGCGCGGCTGATCATGATCATGCACAGCAGCAGATACAGCGAGATACCGGTGCCCCAGCCCAGTAGCGCCCGTGTGCTCGCCATGGACACCAGGGTCTGGGGAATCAGCCATCCAGTCAACAGCCCTGCCAGTGCGCAGATAAACAATCGCGGCCTGGCCCGCAGATGTCGAATGAGCCTGTTCATGTGCATCGGCCGGCCAGCGCGGTTACATCTGTGCCAGCAACGCCGTCAGGAACTGCCAGAATGGCTTGACGGTATCGATCTGCAGACGCTCGGTGGGCGAATGCGCACCGCGGATGGTTGGGCCGAACGACAGGATGTCGAGCTCGGGCTTCTTGCCTTTCAGAATCCCGCACTCGAGCCCGGCGTGAATCGCCTTCACCGCCGGTGCGCGGCCGAAGAGTTTCTCGTGCAGCGCGCAGCCCTGCGCCAGCAGCGGACTCCCGAGATCGGGTTGCCAGCCGGGGTAGCCGACGACGGTTTTCACCTTCAGTCCATACGCCCGTGCCAGCGCGAGCACTGTATGTTGCAGCGGCAGGCTTTGGTGCTCATTGAAAAACCGGTAGCTGGACTCCAGCAGGAACGCGCCGTGCCGCAGGCGCGCAATCGCGAGGTTGATGCTGAGGTCTGCGAGGGCCGAGCCCAGTGCCAGGTTGTACGCTTGCACACCGTGCGGGAACGCACCGAGCAGATCGAGCAGCGCCGCGCTATCCGCGGCACTGCACACCGCGCCGGCTTGCGCAGCGCGCAGCTCGAACACCAGCCTGCTGTCCGCCTCGGGCAGGTAGCTGAGGGCCTGCTGCCGCACCTGCTCCACGCGCGCCGCAAGTTCCTCACCTGCCGCTGCCGGGCAGGCGAATGAGACACTGCCTTCGCGCGGGATGACGTTGTGCGCAACGCCAACGTCCAGCGCGGCGAGCTGCACACCTTCAAGCCCGTGCAGACACTGCACCAGCAGCTTGATCGCATTGCCGAGCTGTTCGTGGATCTGGATACCCGAATGCCCACCCGCCAGCCCTCCGATGGCAAGCTGCCAGTGCCGAGCATCCGCCGGCGCTGGCTGCGTGGCGAAATCGCGCGACAGTTGCCAGCCCGCACCGCCGGTACAGCCGACGTACAGCTCCTGCCACTCCTCGGTGTCGAGGTTCAGCATGCGCGTGCCGCTGAGCAGGGACGCGTCGAGGCGCAGCGCGCCGCCGAGGCCCGTTTCCTCATCCACTGTAAACAACAGCTCCAGTGGCGGATGCGCCACGGTGGGGTCGGTCATCAGGGCCAGCGCTGCCGCACAGCCCACGCCATTGTCAGCGCCCAGCGTAGTGCGATCGGCCCGCAACCAGCCCTCTTCGACGGTGAGCGTCAGCGGATCACGGCTGAAATCGTGCTCTTTATCCGCCGTTTTGACGGTGACCATGTCGAGGTGATTCTGGATGATCACCGTGCCGCGAGGCTCGAAGCCCGGCGTGGCGGGCACCGTCACCACCACATTGCCCTCGTCATCCATGCGCCAGGAGTGCCCCGCATCCCGCGCCTGGCCCAGTACGTACTCACGCACCGCAGCCTCCTGCCGGGAGGGCCGGGGAATCTGGGTGAGCGCGTAAAAATGCCGCCACAGGTGGGCGGGATCACAGGGGAAGTTTTCCGGCAGCATGCGGGCGTTCCTGGCAGGGGCGCGGGATTATAGCCCGGCCGCCCGGCTCGCCGTCAGCTGGCCGGTGCTATTCGCGCGAAAGGCTGGAGGCGCTTGCTGCGGCACCACCACGAGCGCTCGCCCGGCGCCACCAGATGATTGGCGATCAGGGCGAACACGATGGGGTTGAAGGGAAAGCCCACATGGCTGGCGAAGACCGCCACATTGGTGACATAGCGCGGGTCGCCCTGGCACCTGGCGATGCTCGGGCCGACGATGCCGTCGCTCTCGCTGTACAGGGCCAGCACCGGCACTTTCAGCTTGCCGCCCCGGTAGGTGTGCGCGACCCAGCGCTGCAGCGCGCTTTCCTCGACGGCGTGGTGGTAGATACTGCCCATCACGCTGAACAGTGCGGTACCGCGCGGATCGCCGTACGGCGTGCCGAGGGTGATCACCTCGCGAATCCACTGCGGGTAGCGGTGCGCGAGCGCGACCGCGTACAGTCCGCCGAGGCTCCAGCCGATCAATGTCAGTTTGCGGCGGGTTGACCTGAACTCGTCCTCGATGCGTACCGCAATGGCATCCTCGGTGGCCGTGCGATGGGCGAGGAAATCATCGATATTCTGCGAGCGCGCCTCGATGCCATTGCGCCCGAGCCCCCAGGGAATGGCGCGATAGCCGCGCTCGTTGAGGAAACGGCGCAACTGCGCCGTGGAGCCATCCGCACCCATGAACCCGGGTATGGTCATGATGGTGTGACCATCGCCCCGCGGCAGGGATCGCAATAGCGGGGAGAGCATCGCGGTACTGCCCAGTTCCAGCATGACGCGGGATAATTCGAGCATGCTGTGCCGCAAGCGCGGTGGGCGTGAACCAGGAGTGGATAATTGCTTCAAACTCGGCATAAAGCTCCCCTGCAGGTAGCTCACTCTGGCATTTTGGCTACCCCGCGAACAGGAAGTCATTGCAAACTTTGTCGATACAGTTCAAAAAATCATGCTAAATTTATAGTGCTGGCTAGATTTTTCCGCATTTCGCCACATTTTTCTTCGCCCCGAACCCTGTGACCGATACCTGTGACTGATTCCCGCGACGCCCTCTACGCCAATCCGCTGTCGACACCCGGCCTGTTCACCTTCGATGACAGCGTGGCCCGCGTCTTCCCGGACATGATCCGGCGCTCGGTGCCCGGCTACGCCACCATCGTGGCCATGACGGGCATCATGGCGGGAAGGTACGCGGTAGCCGGCAGTAACCTCTACGATCTCGGCTGCTCCCTGGGCGCGTCCACCCTGGCCATGCGCCAGAACCTGCGGCAGCCGGGCTGCCGCATCGTCGGCGTGGATAACTCCAACGCCATGCTGGAACGCTGCCGCACCGTGATCGAGACCGATGTCCACGACACGCCAGTACTCCTGACCTGCGCTGATATCCAGGATGTGGCGATAGCGAATGCCTCGGTAGTAGTTCTGAACTTCACGCTGCAGTTCATTCCCCGGGAGGTGCGCGATGCGGTGATCGAGCGCATCTACCAGGGCCTTACGCCCGGCGGCATCATGGTGCTGTCGGAAAAAGTCATGTTTGCAGACCCGCACCTGGACGCGCTCAACATCGACCTGCACGAACAGTTCAAGCGCGCCAACGGCTACAGCGAACTGGAAATCGCGCGCAAACGCAGCGCGCTGGAGACGGTACTGCTGCCCGAGACACTGCAGCGCCACCGCCAGCGCATCGCGGCAGCCGGATTCAGCAGCTGCGACGTCTGGTTCCAGTGCTTCAACTTCGCCTCCCTCGTCGCGCTCAAGTAATGGACTACCAACCGCTGATCGAGCGCTGGCGTGGCGGCGAGCTGGATAGCTGGGCGCAGGCGCTGAAGTCGCAACTCGCCGCCGGCCTGTCGCCGCAACGTTACGGCGATCTGCCGCGCTGGTTGCAGGCGTTGCAGGATCTCCCCGCAGTGCACGCCGATGCGGTTCACCTCGACCGGGCGCGGGTGGGCGCGAGCAGCGCAGGAGCTGTGAGTGAGGCCGCAACGGCGCAGCTGCGCGCGGCGCTGCGCGCGTTGCACCCGTGGCGCAAGGGTCCCTTCGAATTGTTCGGCATTCACATCGACACGGAGTGGCGCTCCGACTGGAAGTGGGAGCGTCTGCGCGCGGCGCTCGATCCGCTGGAAGGTCGCCGCGTGCTGGATGTCGGCTGCGGCAGCGGCTACCACTGCTGGCGCATGCTGGGCGCGGGCGCGCGGGAAGTGATCGGCATCGATCCCACGCCGCTGTTCGTGGTGCAGTTCTGGGCCCTGCAGCGGTATCTGCAGCAGGACAACATCTGGGTTCTGCCACTGGCGATGGAGCAGGTGCCGCCTGCGCTGCGGGCGTTCGATACGGTGTTTTCCATGGGCGTGCTCTACCACCGGCGCTCGCCGCTGGATCACCTGCTGGAGCTGAAGGACTGCCTGCGGCCCGGCGGCCAGCTGGTGCTGGAAACACTGGTGATCGAGGGCAAGGTGGGCGACACGCTGGTACCCGAGGGCCGCTACGCGCGCATGGGCAATGTCTGGTTCCTGCCAAGCTGCGAGACCTTGTTGAGCTGGCTGCGCAAACTCGGGCTGGTCGATGTGCAATTGGTGGATGTCTGCGTCACCACCACGCAGGAGCAACGCTCCACCGAGTGGATGACGTTTCATTCGCTCGCCGATTTCCTAGATCCGCTCGACGCGGGCAGGACGATCGAGGGATATCCGGCGCCACGGCGGGCGATCGTGACTGCGCGGGTGCCGGGGGTATTGTAATTCGGTGTGTATACCGGACTTGCAGGTCTGGCGGTCAGGCACTCTCAGGGTTGTAGGCCATGCTTAGGCTCGCGGGGATTTTTGGGGAGCTTTCGGCGAGGACTGTACGAATCCCTATTTTTTGCGCAGCAAAAAATGGTTGAGTTCCGCAGCCGCCCAAAAATCCCCGCGAGCCTATGGCCGTACCCTGAGAGTGCCTGACCGCCAGACCTGCGATCGCAGCATGATATATCTGTACCGAGTGCTGACGACGTTCGGTTCAGTGCAGCGCCTCATCCACCCGATGCTCGTCAAACACGAATTCAAACACCTCGCGGAAATTGCGCGCGAAGTGGATGTTGATCCCCTCGCGCAGGTACGCCGGCAATTCCTCGAAGTCGCGGCGGTTGCCCCAGGGCAGGATCAGCTCCATGATGCGGCTGCGTCGCGCGGCAATCACTTTCTCGCGGATGCCGCCGACCGGCAGCACCTGCCCGGTCAGCGTCATTTCGCCGGTCATTGCCAGCGGGCGCTTGATGCGCTCGCGCCGCGCCAGCGATACCAGCGAGGTCGCCATGGTGATGCCGGCGCTCGGCCCATCCTTGGGTGTCGCACCCTCCGGCACGTGCAGGTGCACCATGCTGATATCGAAGAAGTCGGGGTCGCAGCCGTATTCGCGCAAGTGGGCGACGACGTAACTGTAGGCGATTTCCGCGGATTCCTTCATCACTTCGCCGAGCCGCCCAGTCAGCTTGAAGCCGCGATTGAGTGTGTGCACCCGCGATGACTCGATCGGCAGCGTCGCGCCGCCCAGCGCCGTCCAGGCAAGCCCGGTAACCACGCCCAGACCGCGCAGCGGCCGCTCCGGCGGGAACGGCGGTTTGCCGAGCAGTTCCTCGATGTCCTTCTTGCCGACGCGCAACCGGTCTTCGGCGCCGCCGAGCAGGCGCACGATCGACTTGCGCATGATGCGCGCCAGCTGTTTGTCCAGTGTGCGCACGCCCGCTTCCCGGCAATAGGAATCGATGACGTACTTGAGACCGGCGTCGTTGATCTTCAACTGCTCATCCTTGAGTCCGTGGCGCTTCAATTGCTTTGGCCACAGGTGATTGCGGGCGATAAACAGTTTTTCCTCGGCGATGTAGCCCGAGAGCCGGATGACTTCCATGCGGTCGAGCAGCGGCCCGGGAATCGTGTCGAGCTGGTTGGCGGTGCAGATGAACAACACCTTGGACAGATCGACCCGCAGATCCAGGTAATGGTCCAGGAATTCGCTGTTCTGCTCCGGGTCCAGCACTTCCAGCAGCGCGGACGCGGGATCGCCCTGGTAGGAAGCACCGATCTTGTCGATCTCGTCCAGCATGATCACCGGGTTCGCCACCTCCACTTCCTTCAGCGCCTGCACGAACTTGCCCGGCATGGCGCCGATGTAGGTGCGCCGGTGGCCCTTGATCTCCGCCTCGTCGCGCATACCGCCGAGACTGAAGCGGTAGAACTTGCGCCCCAGCGCGTCGGCTACGGAGCGGCCGACGCTGGTCTTGCCGACACCGGGCGGCCCCACCAGCAGCAGGATGGAGCCGGCGATCTCACCCTTGAACGCGCCCACCGCCAGGAATTCCAGGATGCGGGACTTTACGTCGTCCAGGCCTTCGTGATGCGCATTCAACACGGTGCGCGCATGCGCCAGGTCAAGATTGTCGATGGAGTGCACACCCCAGGGCACACTGGTGGCCCAGTCGAGGTAGTTGCGCGTGACGCCGTACTCCGGCGAGCCCGTCTCCAGCACCGACAGTTTGTGCAGTTCCTCGCGGATGCGTTTGTCCGCCATCGCTGGCAGCGTAAGATCCTTGATGCGCTCCTCGAACACCTCCACGTCGGAGGTGCGGTCGTCCTTGGAGATACCCAGTTCCTTCTGGATGATCTTGAGCTGTTCGCGCAGGAAAAATTCCCGCTGGTTTTCCGTCACCTGCTCATTGACCGCGCGCGTAATCTGCCCCTGCAGCTCGGCCACTTCGCGCTCCTTGCGCAGCAGCGTCAGCACCTTCTCCATGCGTGAGCGCAGCGGCAAGGTATCGAGGATCTCCTGCAACTGCTCGCCGGTGGCCGTGGTCAGCGCCGCGGAAAAATCCGCCAGCAGGCTGGGCTGGCTGGGGCTGAAGTTGGCGAGGTAGTGTTTCAATTCCTCGCTGTACAGCGGGTTGAGTGGCAGCAGTTCCCGGATCTGCTTGATCAGGGCCATGGCATAGGCCTTGATTTCGTCGGAGTGGCGATCGCCCTGGCTGCGCGGGTATTCGACCTGCACCAGGTAAGGCGGCTCTTCGCTGAGCCAGCGCACGATGCGAAAGCGCTTGACGCCCTGCACCAGGAAGTGCCCCGCCTGCTCGGCAGGGAGGCCCGGCGGGCGGTGCAGGCGCACCACGCAGCCAATGTCCGGGAACTGCCGCGGCTGGGCGCCGCTGGATTCCGCCATGTCCACGTAAGACAGCCCGACCAGGCTATGCCCTGCCGCGCGCACTGCCTCCAGTGTGCTCCCCCATTCGTGGGGGTTGATCGCTATGGGCTGCACCTGTCCGGGAAAGAACGGCCGGTGGGGAATCGGGATCAGGTGCAGCGTATCAGGCAGGACATCGTCGGCTACCGCGGGAGCCTGGCGGCTCTCGCTCTGGGGCTCCACCGCCGGCTCTCCCGACTGTTCCTGTTCACTCATCGCCATCCGATCCCGTGTCATTGAAAGGCCGTCAATCTGGCCAATTTCTGCTTTATATGGTCGAAGGCGCAATTTTCAAGCGTCGGAGGGCGTACTGCCGCGCGGCGGTTACCGGTATACTGCCGCGCTTTCCTGCCGACCCACCCCTACACGAGGACCACACCGTGCACATCGATGAGCTCTCAGCCACCGAACTCGCGACGCAACTGGATGCCCTGCAGCAGCAGTACGACGCGCTGAAATCCCGCAAGCTCGCGCTGGACCTCACGCGCGGTAAACCCTGCACGGAGCAGGTCGCGCTGTCAGACCCGCTCGACGGCATTCTCGGCGGCAATTACCGCGCCGCCGATGGCACCGACGTGCGCAACTACGGTGGGCTTGACGGCCTGTCGGAGGCCCGGGCTTTATTTGCACGGATGCTGCAGGCGCCGCCGGAGCACACCCTGATCGGCGGCAACTCCAGCCTGACACTGATGTACAGCACCATCGATTTTGCCCTCAACGAAGGGCTGGCCGGGCCGGCATCCGCCTGGGGCAACCACGACACCGTGAAATTCCTGTGCCCCGCGCCGGGTTACGACCGACACTTCGCCATCTGCGAGCACCTCGGGATCGAAATGATCACCGTACCGCTGCTGGACGACGGGCCGGACATGGACCAGGTTGAGGCGCTGGTTAAAGCAGACGCCGCTATCAAGGGCATGTGGTGCGTGCCGCGCTTCTCCAATCCCACAGGCTGTGTCTACAGCGAAAAAACGGTGGAGCGCATCGCCCGCCTCGGCCTTATCGCGCCGGAGCACTTCGTGGTCATGTGGGACAACGCCTATGCGATCCACACACTCTACGACGATGCGCCCCCACTGGCCTCGATCCACGAATACTGCCGCCGGCACGGCACCCTGGACAGCGTGTTCCAGTTTGGCTCCACGTCCAAGATCACATTCGCGGGCGCGGGCGTCGCCTTCATGGCCGGCAGCGACCGGAACATGGCGGCGCTGAAACGGCACCTCGGCTTCCAGACCATCGGGCCCGACAAGGTGAACCAGTTGCGGCACGTACGCTTTCTCGCCGATGAGCAGACCCTGGCGCGGCACATGGCGGCGCACGCGACCATCATCCGGCCACGTTTCGAATGTGTGCTCGAGGTACTGAACCGCGAACTGCAGGGCAGCGGCATGGGCGTGTGGACGGCGCCGCGCGGCGGTTATTTCATCTCCTTCAACACACTACCGGGACTGGCGCGCCGCGTGGTGCGCCTGGCGGATCAGATCGGCGTGAAGCTGACACCCGCAGGGGCGACGTACCCCTACGGGCAGGACCCCGACGACAGTAATATTCGCCTGTCGCCGACGTTTCCCTCACTGGCAGATGTGCAGGCTGCGGTCGAGGCGTTCGTCGTCTGCGTAAAACTCGCAGCCCTCGAGCAGCGCTCTGGCTGAACCAACGCGCTCGCTTCGCGCATGAGGCGAGGCTCAATACAGCCAGTCCTCGACCCAGAAACTGCGGATGTAATTCACCACGTCGCGGACGCCTTCCTCACCGCCGAGTTCGGTGAGAAAGCCGGGCATGGCCTCGCCCGTGCCCTCGGCGATGCTTTCGAATAGCTCGTCCTCGGAGGTGCCGTAGAGGTACGACGCGGGATCGGCGAGGTTGGTGGCACCCGGCACGGGTTCGAACCCGCCGGATGGCCCGGCAGCCTCGGGCGGCTCATCCGGCAGTGCATCGTTCGTCGCCGCTGCATCGCTGCGCGCGCCCGCCGGCTTGATACCGTGGGCTTCGTCAATCACGGCAGCCAAGGTGTTCATAACCTCGGATTTTTCGTCCGGCGCCTGTTCCGCATTGGGATCCGGCCGCTCCGCCCATTCCGGCCACGGATCGTCTTCCTGGGGTACGACGATGAGCTGGGCGGACTCCTCCTGCGCCACAATGTCGATCAGCTTCTGGTATTCCTCGTCTGCGGCGTCGGACGCATCAGGTGCATACAGCTGGTCGAAGCGGTTGGCGGTATCACTGCCATGGCAGTCGCTGCAAAAGACCGCGTAAAGCTGTGCACCGTTGGCCACGGATCGTTCGTCGCTGGGGTCGGACTCTGCGCGCACGAACCCGGCGAGCAGCACGCCCAGTGCAAGGATGAACACCTCAAGGTAAGACCTGAACTGCCGCGCGGGCCGGTTTCGCATCATTTGTCGACCGCCGGGCTATTCCTCGCCGCCTTTCTGGCCGGGATGTATGCCTGCGAAGGGGAATTTGGTGACATTGCTCTCGGCGGAGGACACGCTCGAAATCTTGCTGCTGCCTTCTTTATCCACCTCGTCGATGCGGATGATCGCCTGCAGGGGGATATAGCTGCGCTTGACGCCGCTGAATTCGTTCTTGAGTTTCTCCTCCCCCGGGTCCACCAGGATCGCCGAGCGCTCGCCGAACACAAATTCCTCGACTTCGATAAAGCCCCACATATCACTCTGGTAGATCTGGCGGGCGAACACTTCGAACACCTGGTTGCCGTTCTGGAAGATCACCTTGTATACGGATTGGTTTGCCATCGTACTCTCGTGTAACGCCGGTCGCCCGCTGGCACCCTTGCGCGCGCAAGTGCGACAGTGGCAGGTGCCGGATTCTGGAGGGCGTCGATACTACCACCCCAACCGCAGAATACCAGTTTCCCGCGCTGCGGGAGAAGCACTGCACTAGGCTTGCCAGTGCAGAGTCTGTACAATCCGCAGCCCCTTTTCGCGTTGGAGCCCCGCCAGCGGCCGTCCCGCTGCCACAGACCGGTGAGCAAGAAACTCTACATCAAGACCCACGGCTGCCAGATGAACGAGTACGACTCGGCCCGTATGCGCGACCTGCTGCAGGAAAGCCACGGCCTGGTCGCCACGGACAACCCGGAAGAGGCCGACGTCATCCTGTTAAATACCTGTTCCATAAGGGAAAAGGCTCAGGAAAAGGTATTCCATCAGCTGGGTCGCTGGAAACACCTGAAAAAGCGCAATCCCGAGTTGATCATCGGTGTGGGAGGTTGCGTGGCGAGCCAGGAGGGCGCGGAAATCGGCCGGCGCGCGCCGTATGTCGACCTCGTGTTCGGGCCGCAAACCCTGCACCGCCTGCCAGAGATGATGGACCGGCGCGGGCCGGGCGGCACGCTGGTCGTGGATGTGAGCTTTCCGGAAATCGAAAAATTCGATCACCTTCCGCAGCCCAGGGTCGAGGGCCCCTGCGCCTACGTCTCGAACAAGGATGGCTGCAACAAGTACAGCACTATCTG
>CAYWWD010000043.1:0-30636 GCA_964461965.1 uncultured Halioglobus sp.
CCAGCACGGACTTGTCGGACCTGTTTGACGGGCCGTCCCGGGCATGGAACTACACCGGCTCGTTGACCGGCCCGATCTTCAGCTTCGGCGCGGTCAGCGGTCAGGTGGCGCAGGCACAAGCCGCGCAAAAGGCGGCGCTGCTCAGCTATCAGTTGTCTATCCGCAACGCCTTTGCCGATGTGGACAATGCGCTGGTCGCGAACCAGAAGTTACGTGAACAGCTGGACGCGCAGGTCAAGCTGGTGGCCGCGCTGCGGCAGTACAGCGACCTGGCAAGACTGCAATACAACGGCGGCTACGCACCCTACTCCACCGTGCTGCAGGCCGAGCAGGCGCTATTCCCGGCGGAGTTGAATCTGGCGTCGATTCGCGCGCAGGTGTTTGCCTCGGCGGTGAACATCTACAAGGCGATGGGCGGGGGTTGGGTCGGCGAGGCTGACCGGATGACAAGTAGCACGCCGGCGCCTGCGCCTGCGAGCGCGCTACCGCCGCCGTTGTTTTGATGGGCGCCGCGATCACCGGGCGGCTGGTCGCCAATGCCGCGGCCGTCGTCCTTTAGCCGGAATAGGCCCGCTCGAACGCGTCGACGAAATCCTGCAGCCGCTCTAGCGGCAAGTCGTTGATGCCGGCCGCCGCCGCGCGGCCGCCGCCGGTGGGGAACTGCATGCACAATTCCGCCGCGCCGCGCTTGTTGGAGAGTGGCGCGCGCACACTGATGAGGTAATTGCCTTTGGCGTTCAGTGTGAGCACAGCGTGGGCACGGTCGGGATGGTTGGTCGCCAGGTCGTTGCTGTATACGCCGCTCACCCGCCTCGCCCAGGCTTCGTCGGGCAGCAGGAATACCGCAGTGGTTCTGGTGCCGTGCAGAGGCTGCAGCGCCTCGGCCTGCGCCATGTCCTCGCGGTAGCCGTTGCTGAGTTTGGTGAAGTCCGGCGAGTGGCGCACGAAATCCAGCGGGCCGTCCGCCGCATACAGCTTGAGGTACAACTCTTTCGGATCGAAATGCAGGTCGGCGAGCGCCGGGCCGTAGCCGTTGTAATTGATATAGGTGCCGAGTTCCTCCAGCGATGCGAGGTCGGCGGCGGAAATGTCCAGTCCCTTCGCCAGGCTCTGCGCGGTGGCTTTCAGGTTGTCGCCGAATGCGCCGGTGACTGCCCAGTCCAGGTGCTGCCCCTTGAGGTGCCCGTTGACCAGCGCCGCGGTACAGACATCGGCAGCTTCATTGATGATGGTCGTGAGGTTTGCATGCGCGGGGATGTCGCCCGGGAAATGGTGGTCGACGTAGAACACCGACGCGCCGGCAGCGAGCGCTCGATCGAGTGCGCCCCGGTTCTTGTCCAGCGACACATCCAGCACCGTGATGCGGTCGCCGGCGGCGGCATTCACCTTTTCCAGCAGGTCGATGTCGCGCTTGACGCCGGTAACCAGCGTCGCCTCGCGCGGTTCGGCCTTGCGCAGTTGCAACAGGGAGCAGATGCCGTCCGCATCGCCGTTGAAGACATCGTAGTTCATAGCATCACCGCATGAAGGGGGCGCGGCCGATCGCGGCCGCGCACTGTCGTCTCACTGTTTGTCGAGGGCCTGGTAGTAGTCGGAGAGTATCTTTGCCACCTCGGGGCGCGAGAACTCCGGCGGCGGCGCAATACCCTTGCCGAGCATCTCGCGCACCTTGGTGCCCGAAAGTATCACGAAGTCCTCGTCGGTGTGATCCGGTGCGTCGCGCATCATCACCACCTTGCCCAGCTTCTTGCTGAATGCGGTGTGGTCGGCCTTGAAGATTTGCAGTTCCAAGGCACCTTCCGGCACTTCCTCGTCGAAGATCGTCTGTGCGTCAAAGCCGCCATAGTAGCTCCCGACGCCGGCGTGATCGCGACCTACAATTAGGTAGCTGCAGCCACAGTTCTGCCGGAACACGGCATGCAGCACGGCTTCGCGCGGGCCTGCGTACAGCATGTCGAAGCCGTAACCGGTGACCATCACCGAGTTTGGCGGGAAATACAGTTCGACCATCTTGCGGATGGCGGCATCGCGCACTTCGGCGGGGATGTCGCCCGGCTTGAGCTTACCCAGCAGCATGTGGATCAGGACACCATCGGCGTTCAACTGCTCCATCGCCATGCGGCACAGTTCCTCATGCGCCCGGTGCATGGGATTGCGGGTCTGGAAGGCCACGACCTTGTCCCAGCCGTGCTCGGCGATCTCATTGCGGATTTCCACTGCAGTGCGGAAGGTGTCAGGAAACTCCGTCTGGAAGTAGGAGAAATTCAGTACCTGGATGGGCCCTGACAACAGCGTGCGCCCGAGGCTGGTGAACGTGGCCACCCCCGGGTGCTTTTCATCCTGCGTGCGGAAGATTTTCTCCACCATGTAGCTGATCTGTGCGTCGCTGACGTGCTCCACGGCGTCGACTTCCATGATCGCCAGCACCGGATTGCCTTTGACGTTGGGGTCGCGCAGTGCAATGCGGCTGCCCGCCGCGATCCCGGCCTCATGCGTAAGGTTGACGATGGGAACGGGGAAGAACAGTCCATCCACAGTGCGCATCTTTTCGGTGACGCTGAGGGCGTCGGCGAGATTCATGTAGCCGGTGAGCGGATTGAAGTACCCGCCGCCCAGCATGACCGCGTTGGCAGCCGCGGCGGAATTGAGCAACAGCGATGGCAGTTTTTCCGCCTCCGCGACCAGTGCATTGCGCTTGCTGGTGTCGTAGACAAAAAGCGGATTGAGGGTGTCGGAACCGTGTGGCTTGATCATCGTGTTCTCCTGATTACTGACTGATGATGCCGCGCTCGCGCAGCACACTGAGTATGACCTGTACTTCTTCCTGCAGGCTTTGCTTGTCAGAGTGCAGGTGGATTTCCGGCTTCGCGGGTGCCTCGTAGGGATCGTCGATGCCGGTGAAATTCTTGATTTCGCCCGCCCTCGCCTTTTTGTACAGGCCCTTGGGATCACGGCTTTCCGCGGCGGCCAGCGAGCAGTCCACGAACACTTCGATGAAGTCCATGCCGGCGGCCTCGTGCAGGGCGCGCACCTGGTCGCGGTCGGCTTTGTAGGGGCTGATGAAGCTGCTGAGCGCAATCACGCCGCAATCCACGAACAGCTTGGCAACCTCGCCGATCCGGCGGATGTTCTCGGTGCGATCCTCGGCGGAAAAGCCCAGGTTCTTGTTGATGCCCATGCGCACGTTGTCGCCATCGAGACGGTAGGAGAGGATGCCCATGTCGTGCAGTGTGCCTTCCAGTTCCACCGCCACTGTGCTCTTGCCGCTGCCGGAGAGGCCGGTAAACCACAGCGTCGCACCTTTGTGGCCGAGCAGTTTGCCGCGATGGTCACGCGTGATATCGCCTTCGTGCCAGTGAACGTTGGTTGCCTTTTGCTCCGCCATGCCCGTGGTCTCCTTCGCTGTGTTATCGATGGCTGCCGTGCACGGGCAGCGCTCCCATGGCGGCGCAGGATAAGGCTATGTGGTGTCCATGTAAAACAGGATATTATGGATATAACTACCGGTTTTTCCGGTACCATTCGAGCCGCCGTCGGGCGCAGAGGCAGGACGTGAAGTACACCCTCAGGCAGTTGCAGATATTCCTCGCCGTGGCGAAACACCAGAACATCTCGCGGGCTGCCCAGAGCCTGCATATGTCCCAGTCCGCCGCCAGCGAGGCGCTGCTGACACTGGAACACACCTATGATGTGCGCCTGTTCGATCGCACCGGCAATAAACTGGCCTTGAACTCGATCGGGCGCAGCCTGCGCAGGGAGGCGGAGAACCTGCTGGCCCACTGCCAGGCGTTCGAGCATAAGCTGCTGGACCACCGGGAACTTGGCCATATCAAAGTCGGGGCGAGTTTTACCATCGGCAATCACCTGGCGACGCGCTGCCTTGCCGGTTATCTGGCCCGTTACCCGGAAGCGGATGTGCAACTCGATATTGCCAACACGCCCGATGTCGTCGCCCGCGTCCTCAACTTCGAGGTGGACATCGGCATGATCGAGGGTGAAGTGCACCACCGGGAGCTGGAGCTGGTCGCCTGGCGGGACGATGAACTGGTCGTGTTCTGCGCTGCCGACCACCCGCTCTCGGGAAAGAAATCGCTGAGCAACAGGGACATCCGGGAGGCGCAGTGGATCCTGCGGGAGCCCGACTCGGGCGCGCGGCAGACGTTTGACCGGGCGCTTGCCGGTCTGCTGCCGGATCTCAATATCTACCTGGAGTTGAAGCACAACGAGGCGATCAAGAACGCGGTGGAATCGGGCCTCGGTATCGGCTGCCTGTCGCGGATCGTACTGCAGAAAAACTTCGCCAACGGCGATCTCGTGCCGCTGACCCTGCCCCGTCGCAACATGCGCCGTACGTTTTACTTTGCCCTGCCCCGCACGCGGTTTCATCTGGAATCAGTCGCGTCATGGATGCGTATCTGCAGGGAACTGGATCGCTAGATGTTCGGGCCACTCTGCCCGCGCTGCCAGATTTTCAGGAAGGCGCGCTCCAGGGCGCCTTCAGCAGCGAGGCCCAGCTTCTCCTGCCAGTTCTTCTTGTGCGCAAAACGCACTTCGAAGACGTCCCAGTCCGCAAGTCGTTCCTGCACAAACGCATCGCTGGTCTGCAATTCATCGACGAGCCCTTCACTCAGCGCGTTCTGGCCGTACCACACCTCGCCGGTGGCGACTTTCGCGATATTCAGCGCCGGGCGGTTGGCGCTCACGAAGCTCTTGAACAGGCTGTGGGTTTCCTCCAGTTCTTCGACGAATTTTTCGCGGCCCCGGTCGGTATTTTCCCCGAACATGGTCAGCGTGCGTTTATATTCCCCCGCGGTGAGTAACTCGAAATCGATATCGTGTTTCTGCAGCAGGCGGTGAAAATTGGGAAGCTGGGCGAGAACGCCGATCGAACCGAGCACCGCGAACGGTGCGGCGATGATACGGTCGGCGACGCAGGCCATCATATACCCGCCACTGGCGGCTACTTTGTCGACCGCGACGATCAGCGGAACCTTCGCGTTGCGTATGCGCTGCAACTGGCTGGCCGCGAGGCCGTAGCTGTGCACCAGGCCGCCCGGGCTTTCCAGCTTCACCAGCACTTCGTCGCCCGGTGCAATCTCAGGGAGAATGGCGGAGATCTCCTCGCGCAGGTTTTCGGCGGCGCTGGCCCGGATGTCACCATCGAAATTCAGCACGAACAGGCGTTTGCGGCGCTGCTCGCTCCCATCGGACCCGCCCTGCCTGGCATGCTTTTTAGCGGCCCTGGCTTTGGCCTTCTCGTTTTTCTTTTCGGCCTTTTTGCGTAGTTTTAGCGTTTCCGGATCATCGACGGAGCTGCGAATGATCTCGCCGATGTGCCGGTATTTCTCATTGATGTCGCGAATTTCGATGTGACCTTCATGCAGGTCTGCGCGCTGTCGCATGCCGATCGACACCAGGCCTACGACCAGGATCAGGATGGCGGCGACGATGGTCACCGCCTGGGCGAGGAATAGCCCGTATTCAAACAGATAGTCCAAGGAATAACTCCAGCGTGCTTACTTGAGGGTCGCGATGTAATGTTGGATCAGTTGCCCGGAAATCGACGAGGCCGGCGGTATCATGGGCAGCTCGCGGTAGTGGAACCAGCGAGCGTCGGCAATTTCTGTACCGTCGCACACGATCTCGCCGCCGGCATACTCGGCGAAAAACCCCAGCATGAGCTGGTTGGGAAAGGGCCAGGATTGGGAGCGGAAATAGCGCACATTGGCGATTGCCACGCCCACTTCCTCGCGCACTTCACGCGCCAGCGTGGTCTCGGCCGTCTCTCCCGCCTCGATGAAGCCAGCCAGCGTGCTGTACATCGGCTGGGGGAAGTTGGCGTTGCGCGCCAGCAGCAGTTCTTCCCCGCGCGTTACCAACACGATCACACAGGGTGCGATGCGCGGGTAATTGACGGTGCGGCAGGGATCGCAACGCATCGCCCGCTCCTGCGTGTCCACGCGCATACGGCTGCCGCAACGACCGCAGAACTGGTGGTCGCGTTCCCAGTCGAGCAACTGCGAGGCGCGCCCGGCGAGCGCGAAGAGCTGTTCGTCCACCCGGCCGAGGATGTGGTACAGGTTGCCCTTCTGGTAATGCATCGGGTCGGGTTCATCGACGGTGTCGATCTCGATGACGTAGCAGGGCTGGTCGAACCAATAGCCGAGGAACTGGCGTCGCACCAGTGTCCACCCGTTCTGCTGCACCTGCTGCCGTGCGATCAGGCACCCCATACTGGAGCGCATGTCGCTCAGCAATTGCCCGCCCTGGAACACGACCAGCAATTCCTGTTCGTTGTCCTGCGGCGGCAGGTTGTCGGGTCGAAACATCGGTAGTCCGGCGGCGGTGGCGGCGAGGCGGCTATAGTATGTCCGGGTGCACGCAGGAGCAAGGTCGGCGCACCGGCGGTTGATTTACTGCCCGCTGGCGTTGCCCTTCCGCCACACCACCCTGCCGCCGCTGCCAGCGGCGATACTGTCGAGCAGGGCTTCGTGGGCGATGCGTTCCTCGGCGCTGGCGGCGATAACCGGCAGCGCCGGGCGCATCATATCCAATCGCACGATCTGTTCCGCCCGCGCGTGCCCGCCGTCATCGGTGCCCGACTCCGACAGCTGCAGCGCCGTCTGGCCGCCGGTCATCGCGAGGTACACGTCCGCGAGGATCTCGGCGTCGAGCAGCGCCCCGTGCAGCTCACGCTGTGAGTTGTCGACACTGTAGCGCTGGCACAACGCATCGAGGTTGTTGCGCTGCCCGGGGTGCTTGGCACGCGCCATCACCAGGGTGTCCGTTACGGTGCACAGCTCAGCCATACGTACCGCTGGCCCGGGCAGGCGCTGTAACTCGCTGTCGAGGAAGCCCAGGTCAAACGGGGCGTTGTGAATGATCAACTCGGCGCCGCGCAGGAAGTCGATGAAATCGATGGCGATGCTCTCAAACGGGGGTTTGTCCGCAAGGAACTCTTCAGTGATGCCGTGCACCTCGATCGCTCCCTGGTCGATTTCACGGCCGGGATTGACGTAGCAGTGGAAGTGGTTGCCGGTCAGCTTACGGTTGATGAGTTCGACACAGCCGATTTCGATGATGCGGTGGCCCTGCGAAACCTCCAGGCCGGTGGTCTCCGTGTCGAGTACGATTTGTCTCATGTCGGTTGTGCCTCCAGTGGCTTGCGCCTGTGCCGTGCAGGGTTTCGTCGCTGTGGTCTAGCGACGATCTTCAGCGCCGCAGCTCATCGATACCGCGGTTGGCCAACTGGTCCGCGCGTTCGTTCCCGGCGTGGCCGCTGTGCCCTTTCACCCAGTGCCAGCGCACGTCATGACGCCGGTTTTCGGCATCCAGTGCCTGCCACAGGTCAATATTCTTCACGGGTTTGCGCCCCGCCGTTTTCCAGCCCCTGCGCTTCCAGTCTTCGAGCCAGGTGGTGATGCCATTGCGAACGTACACGGAGTCGGTGGTGAGATCGACGGTGCAAGAGCGGGAAAGCGCCCTGAGGCCTTCGATGGCCGCACGCAGTTCCATACGGTTGTTGGTGGTTTCCCATTCCCCTCCGTACAGCTCCCGCTCGGCGCCGCCGTAGCGCAGCACAGCACCCCAGCCGCCAGGTCCGGGGTTGCCCCGGCAGGCGCCGTCAGTGTAAATCTCCACCACCTTCAAGCCGCAGCGTTCCCGTTCGCCAGAGGCGCACGGCGCGCGCCTGAGGCTGCACGCGGTGTCGGTGCAGGTTCCGGAACCAGCGGGATCAGGTGCCCCCGGCGCGCGCGCAGCGGTCGACGTTGCCGGTGCACGCCGGCGACCTGTTTGGTGGCATGCAGGATGTACAGGCCGCCAAAGGGCAGATTATGTTGTGCGCCCCAGCGATCGCCGGCGGCGACAGCACCGCGCAGGCGACCGCCGCCGACGGGCGGCAGGCAGTACAGGCGCCGGGTTTCAAGTACCTCACATCCCAGCAGGTGCAGCCAGTCTGAGAGGCGATGCTGGCTCACCGGGCGGTGGCGCGACCATAGCGGGTCACGCAGGACAGCGCGCAGGCCGGTGTTGCATCCGAGCAGGCTGAAGGGATTGAAGCCCACCACCAGCAGTTGTCCCTGCGGTGTCAGCACACGCTGGATTTCGCGCAGTACCTGGTGCGGGTGTTCGGCAAATTCCAGGCAGTGATGGGCGATGACGGCGTCGACGCTGTCGCTCTCCAGCGGTAACTCCTCGGCCTCCGCGATCACGCCTGCGCCTGCACCCTGCCGCGGTGCGCAGTACACCCGATGATTGATCGGACTGCCCTCGTACAGCGGCCGCGCGCCCGACACGCCGAGCTGCAGGATGTGATAGCCAAATGAGGTGTCCAGCAGGTCCTGCATCGCCGCACGGGTTGCCTGCAACAGGTACTGGCCGTTGGCGCGGGTGTACCAGCGCTCGAGTTCGGCCAGGGCGTCTACAGTTGGCGGTGGCATTCCCGGGTGAAAGTCCCTGCGTTGTGCTGTGGATTGGATTGGATTGGATTGGGGCCTCACGCCCCGTCTACAAGGCGCCATAGTACTGTATTTCATCCGGATTGCATCCGAGGGCACTCCTCTGGTGCAGCGCAACCTGCACCCGATGGTGGTTCCGATAGACAGACCGGTGTCGGGAAACGCCCGCGTGTGGGGAACCGGCCGCATGTGCTGCGGTCGTTAGCCTCGGCGCCGCTGGTCAATACCCCTTCTGTGTTTGCCGGAGCCCCGCTCTGGCAGGCTTGCCTCCCGGTCGCCGCTGGGGTGTAATACGAGCCACATGTCGTATTTACGGGAATAGTTCAAAGTTTTCAGTTAGTCCATAAAAATTTAGATATCACTGGCATTACCACCGAAGCTCAATACAATAGGCTGCTGGCAATGAAGGAAGGATACTAAAATTCTTTATTTCAATTACTTACTGCGGCTATCTATAGTCACTTATAGTTTAGCCCTGCTTGCCTGCCAGTCCCCGATGGCACCGTCAGGGATGGCATTCGCGGCGGGTTCGTCCACGGGCTCCTACTTTTATCACGGCACCAGGAAAGCGTCGGCGGCGCCTGCTCGCCCGGAAAAGGCAGCCACCCCACTCCCCGTCTCCTCGCCGCCGCTGCGATCGTCGGACCAGCAACCGGACGACCTTTGGGAGCGGATTCGCGAGGACCTGCGCTGGGAAAATGCGCAGAGTCCGCGCATCGACCGGGAGCGCACCGAGTTTCTCAGCCAGCGCAACTACCTCCCCCTGATGGCCGACCGCGCCGATTTCTACCTTTACTACATCGTCGAGGAAGTACAGAAGCGCGATATGCCCATGGAGATTGCGCTCATCCCGATGATCGAGAGCGGTCTCAACCCGTTTGCCAGATCGCCAGGAGGCGCGGCCGGCCTGTGGCAGATAATGCCGCAGACCGGTACCCGGCTCGGGCTTGAGAAGGATGCGCATTACGACGGTCGTCACGCCCTGCAGGATTCCACGGAAGTTGCGCTGGATTACCTGCAGCACCTGCACGATGAGTTTGACGGGGACTGGATGCTGGCGGTTGCCGCGTACAACTCCGGTGCGGGGAATGTCGCGCGCGCCCAGGCCGCCAATGCAGAAAAGGGGCTGGCCACTGACTACTGGTCGCTGGACCTGCCCGCCAAAGCCCGTGATTACGTACCGAAACTCATCGCGTTGGCGCAGATAGTCTCAGATCCCGAACGGTTTGATGTCGACATTCCCGCCGTGGAGAACACGCCAGCGTTTGAGGCAGTGGACGCCGGCGGCGTTTCGGAGCTCTCCCAGGCGGCGGCGCTGGCCGGCGTGGACGTCGATACCCTGCGTGCATTGAACCCCGGCCAGCTCAGCGAATCCTTCGAACTGTCTCCCACCTCCGAAATACTGCTGCCGGTGGGTACGCGCGATCGATTCGAGTACAACATTGCAAAACTGAGTCCTCAGGAACTGGTGCAATGGGAAACGTACCGTATCCAGCCGGGCGACAGCCTCGCCCTGATCGCGAGGAAGTTCGACACGCAGGTGGCGGCACTGCAACAGGCTAACAGCCTCCGCAGCAGCAAGATTCAAGCAGGAGAAACCCTGCGGATTCCGGGCGATGCCAAGTCGGTGCCAAAGGTGGCTTCCAGTGCGCGTCCAGAGGCCTACAAAGTGTGCAGCGGCGATTCCCTGTACGGCATCGCCAACCGGTTCAAGGTGACGGTCAATCAACTGATCGCCTGGAACGCGCTAGACCCCGGCGATCACCTGCAGCCAGGGCAGATGCTCAAACTGCACCAAAACGGCGGCTGAGAATCCACGGCGCACAGCCGGCACCCAACCCACGTCATGGCAAGGCCGATGCCAACCGTCATGCACTCGCCGTTTGGCGACTTCAACCTGGCGCGCTATCCCTCCCGGCCCACTGAGCCGCTGCGTGCCTGGTGCAGTGCCGACGAACTACTGCTGGAGGAAGTTAGGCGCCGCAGCGTCCCCGGTTCCCGGCTGCTGGTGGTCAATGATGCCTTTGGCGCACTCAGCGTGGCCTTACAGCCGCAGGCGATGTGGACGGATTCGGCGCTCGCAGCCATCGCCCTGCGGCGCAACGCAGAGGCCAACGGCCGCGCCGGGACGGCGGTGCTCTGGAGTACGCAGGCACCACCTGCCGCGCTGGAACTGGTGGTCATGCGCGTACCCAAATTGCGTTCCTACTTCGAGTACCAACTCGCGCAGCTTGCGCACTCGCTGGCGCCGGGCGCGACCGTCGCGGCCGCGGGAATGGACAAGCACCTGTCACCACACACGGCGGCACTGCTGGAGCACTGGATAGGCCCGACTGAGCGCCGGCCCGGGCAGCGCAAGGCGCGCCTGTTCTGCGCCGTCCGCGACCACCGACGGGCACCGGACGTACAGTCGTCCACGGGCTACCACTGCGAGCCGGTGGGCGACCTGCTGTACGGGCTGCCGAACGTCTTCAGCCGGGAGCAACTGGATGGTGGAACCCGCTTACTGCTGCAGCAATTGCGCGGCGCGCAGCCTGTGGAAAGCGTCATCGATCTGGCCTGTGGCAACGGGGTGCTGGGGTTGGCTGCGGCGGGTCAGGGGCTTGCCCGCAGTGTGGTGTTCTGCGACGAATCCGCCATGGCGATAGCCTCCGCGCAAGCCAATGCCGGGCGGTTATTTGCGCAGGAGCGAGAGCGCTTCAGTTTCCACCACGGCGATGGCTTGCAGAATTATCACGGGGCGCCGGCGCAACTGATCCTGTGCAATCCACCGTTTCATCACGAGCATACCGTCACGGAATCCGCCGGCCGCCACCTGCTCCGGCAGTGCAGCGGTCACCTCCTGCCCGGTGGGCGGATGTACCTCGTGGCCAATCGGCATCTGGATTATGTACCGCTGCTGCGCCGTGAGTTCCGCCGTGTGGAACAATGCGCCGCCAATGCCAGGTTTACCGTCGTGATGGCGCAGAAGGATTGAGGGAAGTTAGCAAGACCCGCATATTGCGCGGTTCGAGTCTCGGGGCGTAAGGTAGGCAGCGAAATCGCCAGCCGGTGATTTTCACCGGGCGCTCGATGGTTCGAGTGTCCGGCTGGCCGGTCAAATCTGAGGAGGTACAACGTGAACGCAATGAAAAAATCAGTCGTGGGCCTGGCGTGCGGCAGCCTGTTGTCGGTCGCGGGGCTGGTACTGCCCGCTATTGCAGAGGACAGCCCGCCGGCAGCTCCAGCAGTTCCGGAAGAAGCGGGACGCGCCGTCGCGGTGCAGGTGGAAGCGGAGGTCACGGCAATCGACCTGCAGACGCGGGAGGTCAGCCTGAGGACCGGCGAGGGAACCGCGATGACGGTAGTGGCGCCAGAAAAAGTGATCAAACTTGAAGAGGTGAATGTCGGTGACCGGCTGGTGGGGACATTCTTCGCGGCGTTGGAAACGGAATTGCGCGCGCCCACCGAAGCGGAACTCGCCGAGCCCTGGGTGGAGGTCAAGGAAGGCGCGCTGTCCAATGACGGCACAACACCCGGGGTCGATGCAGCGCGCATGGTGCGGGCCGTCGTCACCATCGAAGGTTTGAACCCGGACACCGGCGTGGTCAGTCTCAAGGACTCGCGCGGCAAGACCCATTACGTCGGGGACGTCGAACCGGAGAAGATGAAAAAAGTCAGCGTCGGGCAGAAGCTGGTCGTGGTATTCACCGAGGCGATGGCACTGACGCTGGAGAAAAAACCGAAAACCGGGCACTGAGCCGCCCACGCCTGGCGTGGATCGGGTCATCCAGCCAATAGTTCCTCGACCAGCGCCGCTACTTCAACCGTGGCAAACCCGCGGCGCTGCTCGTGGAAATATCCCGTCACGTCACTCACTTCGCGGTTGACCTCGACCGCGAAGGCGCCACCTGCCAGCGCCTGTTGCACGAAGCCGGCAGCCGGGTAGACCACGCCGGAGGTCCCCACGGCAATAAACAGGTTGCAGCGGCGTAGTTGCAGTTCGATGCGCTCCATGTGGTACGGGATTTCACCGAACCAAACGATATCCGGACGCAGTTTCCCACCGACGCCGCAGCGCGGGCAGACACTTGCGGCGTTGTAGTCGGCCTCAGCCGGTAGTGATGCACGACAGGCCTGGCACAGTTTTTTATTCAGCTCGCCGTGCATATGGCAGACCTGCTGGCTGCCGCCGCGTTCATGCAGGTCGTCCACATTCTGTGTAATCAGGAACACCTCGCCCGGGAACTGTGACTGCAGGCGTGCGATCGCGCGGTGCGCGGCGTTGGGCGCCACCTCCGCCAACTGATTGCGGCGCGCGTTGTAGAAGCGATAGACCAGCGCGGGGTCGCGCTGGAATGCCTCTGGCGTGGCAATCGTCATGGGGTCGTGTTTCTCCCACAGGCCATCGGAATCGCGGAATGTCGCGAGCCCGGACTCCGCCGAGACGCCGGCGCCGGTCAGGATAACGATGTGACGAATGGATGCCCCGTGGGACAGTTTCATGGTGTCAGGCCCGTCTTACACGGTGGAAAATCCAGCTCCGGGATTGCGTGCAGTAGACCCAGCGCGGTGAAATACAGTGCGCAGCGCACAGGCGCGTTTTCCAGTGCGCGCACGGCGTCGCGGTAGGTGCGCAACTGGTCAAGGTAGGTGGCGCTCTGGCGGGCCGCGAACTCTGCTACGGATTCACCCGGGATGGGACGGCTCGTTTTGTAATCGATCACCCAGCGCTCTCCGGTTGCACGGTCGATAAAACTGCGATCGATGATGATATCGCGGATCGCGCCGCCCGCGTCGACGATTGTCAACGCCCATTCGCTGCGTGCTTCGGCGTGCGTCGACGCCAGTATCCAGCGCCCTCTGCCGCCTGCGCGCAGGGCCAGGGATACCGAATCCACCACCTGTACCAGCGCAGGTTCCAGTGTCGGACCCCACACGCCGTTCTGCCGCAGTCCGGCGCGCCAGCGGTGCAGGTCGTTCTCGCAGAGCGCGTCCGGCAGGGATGCCCGCTCCGCCAGTTCCTGGAGCGCCAGATGTACCACAGTGCCAATCACCCGCTCGGTGTGATTGTCGTGGGCAGCCACAGGGGCTGCTGTCGACGCCAGCCCGGTATCCGGTGCCACCGCCACGGGAAGCTCCGGCGCCATTCGACGCAAACGAACCAGGCCAGGAAACTCTCGGCGGCCTGTTTGGCGCGTTAGGTCATCTGCGCTGTCATGCACCTGCATCTGCGCGGCAAAGTCGGGCCAGATGCAGTGCAGGAGACTGCGAGCTGCGGGTTCGCGGTATTCCCGCGAACGGGTATCCAGGGAGACAGTGGCGCACAGGACCAGCCGGCTAATCGCCCGTGTTGCACCCACGTAGAGTAACCGGGTGTTCTCCAGCAGCGACTTCCGGCTGCGCTGCACTTGCAGGAAATTGTACAGCGTCGGTTCGTGCGGCGGGCTGTGGTCGTCGGCGGCCAGCAGGAAGGCGCGCTCGCCATCGCTGTTGGTATGCTCGTCCCACAACAGTATTTCGCGTGCGTCCTGGCGGGGCACTCGATCGAGCTGGGGGATGATCACACAATCGAATTCCAGACCCTTGGACTTGTGCAGTGTCATCAGCTGTACCTGGCTCTTGGGGTCTCCGGACGCCATGAAACGTCGACGCACCTGCGACTCGAGCCAGTTGAGGTCAAGAACCGCACCCGCCATGTCGGTCGCTTCCAGGAGCTGCAGGAAACTCTCGGCGTCGTGCAGGTGCTCGGCATTGGGACAGCACATCGGACCGCCCAGCCCACGCCAGGTCTGTTCGATCCATACGCGCAGGTCCAGTCGGTCACGCGTGTTCATCGCCCGTTGCAGAACGGGAAGGATGCGCAGCAGTCGATTGCGACCGTCGGTGCTTATTTGCTCATGTGCCGCTGCGTTGCCGAGGCTGGCCCAGACGGACCCGTGCCGCGCGGCCTCCGCTACAGCGAGCAAATCCGCCAGGCGCAAGCCACACCAGGGTGCGCGCAACAGTGCGAACCAGGCCAGGCGATCAAACTCGTTCACCAGCGCGCGGCACAGCGTTACCAGGTCCGTCACCACGGGGGACTCGGCAAGGCTGTCGAGTTCGGGCGCACTGTATGGAATGTGCATCTGCTTCAGGCGCCGAATGATCGGTTGCAGATGACTGCGATTGCGCCCAAGCACAGCGACGGTTCCGCCACCGTGCGCCAACGTGTCGGCAATTGCATCACAGACAAATCCGACTTCCTGCTCACGCGCGGTCGCGCCCGTGAAGGCGTGCGTCGCGACCGCATCCGTGCAGGCGAGCGGTCGCACGGGGCTTGCCTCGCGGAAGCCGATCTGCGAACGGGAGGCGTCGTCGCGCGCGGGGAATGCCCGTTGAAAGGTGCGGTTCACCCAGTTCACCACGCCGGCGTCCGAACGAAAATTGCAACGCAATTCCAGATACCGGGGCACCACGCCGTTGAAGCCCTCGCGCCGTGCGCGCAGGAACAGGCCGACGTTGGCGCCGCGAAAGCCATAGATGGATTGCATGCCGTCGCCGACGATCAGCAGCGTGCGCGGCGATGCCGGATGCAACGCATTGCGTTCACCCCATCCTCGCGTCAGCTTGTGCAGCAGCTCGAACTGCGTGATGGCGGTGTCCTGGAATTCATCCACCAGGATGTGTTCGATCCGGTAATCCAGCCGTAACGACAACTCTGTGGGGGCGTCATCATCGCCCAGCGCGAGGAGCGCAGACGCCGCAACCTGGCTGTGATCCACCACTTCGTGGCGGCGGAACACCAGCAGCAACTGCGCGGCCAGAACCGGCAGCAGGCGCGACAGGTGTAATGCCACCTTCCAGGAGAGGCTGCCTGATTCTACGGCTGGGAGGCAGCGGATCGACGCCAGGCGCTCGCGCAGGCCGTCAACCCCCTGCAGCTGCGGCAGCAACTCCCGCCACTGCGCCTTGCGTTGCCGCTCCTCTCCCCTCCCGGCGGGAAAACCTTCGCGGCTACCCGGTGATTTTCGCCAGTCTCCAGTCTTCGTCAGCAGCAGGTTGAGCAACGGGTACCACTCGGGAAGGTCCTGCGGCGCGCTGCCGGGAAGGCGCAGCGGTACTGACGTTGCGAGATTGGCGGCAGCGTATTGCAGCAGTGCCAGCAGTTGCGGTGTAAAGGGTGACAGCAGCGCGGCCGTCTCGCGCAGCCTGTCGATCACCAGCGCTTCCACAGTTGCGATGAGATAGGCCTCGGACTCCGCGGGTTCCCGGTGGATTCCCAGATAACCACGCCACTGCTCGCGGCGCGCCAGCATGGCGACCAGGAGCTGCCCCAGGCGATCCCAGTCGTTGTCGAAATGCAGCAGTAGGGCCGCGAGGTCAGCAGCCACCGGATGTGCTTCCTCCAGCAGCGCGTACAAGCCCACTACCGCTTCGGCGTAGAGCGCGGTGACATCGTCCTCGGCGTCAGCCTGGCCGCCGATCTGGCTGAGCACCGGCATCTGTCGCGCCAGGGAAGCGCAGAAGCTGTCGATGGTTCGGATATTGAAGCGCGACGCAGTGTGCAGCAGTCCCCAGTTTTCGCGCTCGTCCATGGCCAGTGCGGCCTCTGCCTGTGTCCGAGTCACCTGTGCGTGCGCGCTGACGCAGGGCAGTTTCGCCTGGGCGTCGCGCAGTGCCTGCGTCACCCGCTCCCGCATCTCGGCCGCCGCTTTTCGGGTGAAGGTGATCGCCAGCACCTGTTCAGGCCGGCGCACGTGCGACAGCAGGGCCAGGTAGCGCTGTATCAGCAACTCAGTCTTGCCGGAGCCGGCCGGCGCGCTGACGCAATAGCTGTTGCGTGGATCGATTGCTGCGGTGCGCGCAGCGGTGTCGGCGAGCGCAGTCACCGCTCGAGTGCCTCACTGTCCGCCGTGGAAGCCCCGACTCGACACAACGGCTGCAGACCACAGTGAGAACAGGCGCTGGCATCGCGCGGGTCCACCGGTGCCTCGCCCTGCACGAATGCCACGGCGAGGCGCTCGAGCGTTGCGCGCCAGTGCAGGTTCAGCGCATCCCAGTTCTTCATGGCTTCTCCGTCCGCACCCGCTTGCGGTAATTCGGTGCGTATACCCTGCGCCACCGCGATGCGCCCGAGTCCCGCAAAGCCGCAGTCACCGCGTTTGACCCGGGCGAAGGCCAGCGCTGCAGTGGTATCGGCCCCGGCCACGGCATACAGCAAAAGCTGTGGTCTGGCGGGCCGATCACCCAGCCAGTCGCGCACACTGCAGTTGCCCGATTTGTAATCGATGACCACGCGCGCGCCGTCCGGCATCTGGTCAACCCGATCGATGCGCAGCCGCAGCGGCAGTTCGCCAAGTTCCAGCGCGATCGCCGTCTCCCGCTCAATCACCGAAAACTCGCTGCGTTCGCGCTCCACGGCAAGCCATTCGCCGAGCAACCCGGCGAGACGCTGTCGCTCCAGGTGCCAGTAGGCGGCGCCGGCGCGCCGTTTCGTCGCAGCGGGCACGGACGCGAAAGCTGTTTCAATCGCGTTTTCCACGGTGTGCATCTGCCGGGTGGCCGTCATCGCGCGCAGTGTTGCGAGATTGCCGAGTTCTCCCCACAACGCATGCAATGCCGCGTGTAACAGCACGCCGCGCTCATTTGGGGGCAGTGCCGATGCCGGCGCCACCGGCGTTGCGATTCGCAGGCGGTGGCGTGCGAAAGCACGAAACGGGCACTGGGACTGGTCCTCCAGAACACGGCTACCACCCGTCAGGCCTGCGCGCTCCACGAGGGTGAGTCGCGGTGCACTGAAATCAGTTACCGTTTCGAGCGATACCGGCTCGCACTCTGCAGTCCCGTCGGGCGCCGGTGGCGCCGGCATAGCCTGCTCCTCAAATGCTGCGAGCAACGCGCTAGGTGCGTGCGGTATGCCGTCGTCCTGCCGGGCGTAACTGGCGTGCAAGGTGCGACTGGCCCGGGCGTAGCGCTCCAGCAGCGCCGTACTGAAGGCCAGCTCGCGGTTGGGATCGGCGTGCGGCATACGCAGGCGTGACTGCAGTGACAGCGGGATGAAGGGGTTTGGACGTGGCGGCGCCGGCCAGCTTGCAGCCTGCATCCCACAAAGCCACAAATGGTCAAAGGCAAGGCCCGCAGCTTCCAGCGGTCCGAGCACCTGGATCGGGCTGTCGGCCGACTGCGGGTGTGACACCTGGCGGGTACAGCAGTCGCGTAGCAGGGTAAGTGCCTGGCTGTAATCGATCACACCGCAGACTGCGTCAAACGCCCTGAGTTCATCCAGCGTGCGCAACCACAACGCCAGTTGCTGATGCTCAACGGAATCGAGCCCCGGGCCAGGCCAGCCCCACAGCGCTAGCACGTCACCCAGTTGCGTCGCCCATGTCGAGGGCGGCGCGGATCTACGCAACTCGCGCCGATTGGATAGGGCCTGCAGGTGCTGGCCGAGGCGCAGGCCATGTTCATCGCCACTGCTACATTGCCGGGCGATGCGACGCAGTTCCCTGACGGTAATGGTCTCCCTTCCCGTCGCAAACAATCCGTTGATCAGGCGCTGTGGGAGTTCGCTCCGCGCATCCTTTACGTCGAGGAAACGTGAATGCAGCACGTTGACCACGGAAGTCACCGTCGTCTGTGGCAGGCCCATCGCAAGGACTGCCAGCGCGTCGCGCACCAGTGGAACCTGCGCCAGGGGGGTGCCGGTAGAAAAGTTCACCGGCAGGCTGTTGTAGTTCCCCCCCAGGCAATCGAACTCTCGCCGCAGGAGGTATTCCAGCGCCAGGCGGTCGCCGTACATGTCGCCAGGCACAATGCCGACGGTGGTGGTCGGTTCCGCGCGGTGCAGGCCGGCGGCCCAGGCGGCGACCGCCTGCAGTTCGTCGCGATGACTGTTGAATGGGTGCGCTATGCGGCGCGCCGCGCCGCCGGGTGCAGCAAACCTCACGGCCTGACTGCAAACTGCATTCAGCGCGGTGTCCAGCAGGGGCGGAATATCGTCGAATTCCAGCAATACGACGCGGACCGCAGGCAGGTGACCGGCAGCGAACGGCAACTGTGCCAGGCAGTCTGCCGGTGTGCAGAGCGCCGACTGCTCCAGTCTCCGTTCAAATGATCGAAGCCAGTGCCAGAACGTCGCACAGTCGCGATCCAGCATGAACCACTGACGCATGGCGGGGTTTGTTTCATCAACCTGCCAGCGTTTCAGCAGGTCACGGGCCTGCTGGGCAAGTTCAGCAGCGACGGCAGGGAGCAGCAGCTGCACGTGGGATGTCTGTTCCCGGTGCTCAACGATGATCTGCCGCCACAATTCCAGCGTCTGTGCGCTGCTCAGCAGCGTCGCAGGTGGTAAGCCCCCCAGGCTAATCGCCAGCGACCAGCGACGGAGCAGCCAGTCTTCAAGAGTGTGCACTGGCAGCGGCTGCCAGGCGCGATCGCCTGCCGCCGCACGCAGCGTGTCCCACTGCAGTTTGATGCGCCTTGCCAATCGCTGGTTGGGAGTGAGGAAGGTGTAGCCGTCCCGGATCAGGGGCTCAAGCGCCGCGATGTCGTAGAGGCGCTGGGCCACGCAAAACTCCGGAGAGGAAAGTTGAAGATACTGGCACGCCTACACAAGGCGCTGTGACTACTATAAAATTCCGCGCCCGGATTGCGACTGTCTGCTGCCATAGCCCGTCTCAGCGTGGGCCGGAATCGACCGGGAACACTTTATCAGGTAATGAACGATGAGCAACAACATCGAAGTCCACAACGTCAATGTCGCCTCACAGGATATCCTGATTACCCCTGCGCAGTTGAAATCCGCACTACCCACGCCGCGCGGTGTACACGATACGCTGCTCGCGAGCCGGCGGGTCATTGAAGATATCCTGGACCGCAATGACCACCGTATCTTTGTGGTTGTCGGCCCCTGCTCCATTCACGACCCGGTGGCGGCACTTGACTACGCGCGTCGCCTGAAGGCGCTCGCGGATGAGCTCGCTGACACACTGTACATTGTCATGCGAGTGTATTTCGAAAAGCCGCGCACCACCGTTGGGTGGAAAGGGTTGGTCAATGACCCCTATCTCGATGACTCCTTCAAGATCGAAGAGGGGTTGCACATTGCGCGCAAGTTGCTGCTGGATATTCTGGAAATCGGCCTGCCCACCTCCACCGAGGCGCTCGACCCAATTTCTCCACAGTACCTGCAGGATCTGATCAGTTGGACTGCCATCGGCGCCCGCACGACAGAATCACAGACGCACCGGGAAATGGCCAGCGGCCTCTCCAGCGCCGTCGGCTTCAAAAATGGTACGGACGGTGGCCTCACCGTGGCCATCAATGCCCTCAACTCGGTCGCCAAACCGCACCGATTCCTGGGCATCAACAGCCTCGGCCAAGTGTCGGTGTTCACCACCAAGGGTAACCCCTACGGCCACATTGTGCTGCGCGGTGGCACTGCTGGTCCCAACTACGACTCAGTGCATATCAAACTGTGCGAGGATGCGCTGGCCAGTGCCGGCGTCGCCCGCAACATCATGGTCGATTGCAGTCACGCCAACTCCAACAAGCAACCGGAATTGCAGCCACTGGTCGTGGACAACGTGGCGAACCAGATTCTCGAGGGCAATACCTCGATCATCGGGCTGATGATCGAGAGCAATCTGAAAGCGGGTAACCAGGCGATTCCGGTGAATCTCGCCGAGCTCGAATATGGCTTATCCGTCACGGACGGCTGTATCGACTGGGACAGCACCGAGCGCGCCCTGCGCGCCCTGCGCGACAAGATACGGGATGCACTGCCGTCGCGTCAGCGCAGGACGCCCGGCGCAGCCGCGGCAACTCGATCCTGATCGGATCAGTAGTAAGCCTTTGAGGTGTCGCTGTGATCGGTGGTGTCACGCACACCGGTCAGTTGCGGGATCTGCTCCAGCAGTGTTTTTTCCACTCCGCCCTTGAGAGTTTGGTCTACCGCACTGCAACCCTGGCAGCCGCCGCCGAACTTCAGGATGGCGACCATCTGCTCCGTGATTTCGATCAAGCTGACCTCTCCCCCGTGTGACGCCAGCGCCGGGTTGATTTCGTTGTACAGCACATAGTTGACGCGATCCTCGATCGAGCTGTTGTCGTCGACCCGCGGTAACTTGGCGTTGGGGGCCTTGATGGTCAGTTGGCCGCCCATGCGATCCTTGGAGTAATCCACCAGCGCATCTTCCAGGAATGGCAGGCTGCGCTGTTCGTACCAGACCTTGAATTTCGCCAGTTCCTCGAGTTTGTCGCCGTCCTGCAGGTCGCCTTCACGGCAGTACGCGATACAGGTCTCGGCGCGAGGTGTTCCCGGCTGGTTGATGAAAACCCTGACGCCGAGTGCATCCTGCTGTTTGGACAGCAACTCCGCGAGGTAGTCCTGGGCTGATTCCGTAATAGTAACCATGGGTAGATCCAATCCGAGTAATTTACTAGGTTATTATACCAAACTGTGCGCTGTGACTGGAACCCAACTTCAATGCAACCGGCAATCTGTTAGTATGACGGCTCATTTTTTATAGGTGGGGATGCGTCTCCACTTCACACCCTAAGGCAATCCAATGACGAGTGACAAATCACGTCCGGGACCCCTGGAGCGGGCCCTGGAACAGCGCATCCTTATCATCGACGGTGCCATGGGAACCATGATCCAGGCCGAAAAGCTGACCGAAGCGGACTTTCGCGGTGAACGTTTTGCCGGTCATGGATCCGATCTCAAGGGTAACAACGAGATACTGAACCTCGTGCGGCCGGACATCATCGCCAAGATTCACCGCGAGTATCTCGAAGCGGGCGCAGACATCATAGAGACCAATACCTTTGGCAGCACCGCCATTGCACAGTCGGATTACGACCTGAGCGCGCTGGCGGTAGAACAGAACCTGGCGGCCGCGAAAATCGCCCGGCAGGTGGCGGATGAAATCACCGCGCAGACACCCGATCGGCCGCGATTCGTGGCCGGCGTACTCGGCCCCACGCCCAAAACGGCGTCGATCTCTCCTGATGTGAACGATCCGGGCGCTCGGGGTATCAGTTTCGATGAACTGCGCGAGGATTATGCCAATGCGACGCGGGCGCTCATGGAGGGCGGTGTCGACCTGATCATGATCGAAACCATCTTCGATACACTCAATGCCAAGGCAGCGATATTCGCCGTCAAAGAAGTGTTCGATGAGTTGGGCCGGGAACTGCCCATCATGATTTCAGTGACCTTCCCCGATATCAGCGGGCGGGTCTTGTCGGGGCAGAATCCCGAGGCCTTCTGGAATGCCGTCGCGCACGCCAGGCCGCTTATCGTAGGCAGCAACTGCGGTCGACCCTATCGTGAAATTCGCCCTTTTGTGGAGGAACTTTCCAAGGTCAGCGACTGCTACTTCAGCGCGCACCTGAATGCCGGGTTGCCGAACGCTTTTGGGGAATTTGACGAAACACCCGACATCATGGAGCGGGACTACCGGGAGTTTGCCGGACGCGGTTTCCTCAACCTGGCAGGCGGTTGCTGTGGTACTACCCCGGCACATATCCGGGCGATCGCCCATGCCTGTGAGAATGTGCCCCCCCGCCCACTCCCCCACCATGAGCCGGCGTGCCGCTTAAGTGGCCTGGAGCCATTCAATATCACGGCGGGCAGCCTCTTCGTAAACGTGGGCGAGCGCTGCAACGTCACCGGTTCTGCAAAATTCAAGCGGCTGGTTCTCGACGGCCGCTTCGATGAAGCGCTCGCGGTGGCTCGCGCCCAGGTGGAGGATGGCGCGCAGGTCATCGACATCAACATGGATGAAGGGATGCTCGATTCGAAAGCGGCAATGGTCACTTTCTTGAACCTGATCGCATCCGAACCGGATATCTGCCGTGTTCCGATCATGATCGATTCCTCGAAGTGGAGCGTCATCGAGGCAGGACTGAAGTGCATACAGGGCAAGGCTATAGTGAACTCCATCAGCCTCAAGGCCGGTGAAGAGGAGTTTCTCGCCCAGGCCCGCCTGTGCCAGCGCTACGGTGCCGCCGTGGTGGTGATGGCGTTTGATGAAAACGGCCAGGCCGACAACCTGCAACGACGCAAGGATATCTGCAAGCGCAGCTACGACCTTCTGGTGGAGAAACTTGCGTTCAATCCGAACGACATTATTTTCGACCCCAATATTTTCGCCATTGCGACTGGTATCGAGGAACACAATAACTATGCCGTGGAGTTCATCGAAGCGACGCGTTATATCAAGGCCGAACTGCCCGGAGCGCTGGTGTCGGGCGGCGTATCCAATGTGTCGTTTTCATTCCGCGGCAATGACCGGGTGCGCGAGGCCATGCACTCGGTGTTCCTGTACCACGCAATCCGTGCGGGAATGGATATGGGCATCGTCAATGCCGGGCAATTGGCGGTGTACGATGAACTTCCTGCTGAACTGAGGGACGTAGTCGAGGATGTCATCCTCAACCGGACGCCTGACGGTACCGAACGTCTGCTCGCGCTCGCCGAGCGCTACCGCGAGGCCGGTGGGAGCGAGAATCGGACCGAGGACCTGAGCTGGCGCGAGCAGGACGTGGAGAAACGGCTCGCGCACGCCCTCGTAAAAGGGATTACCACCTGGATCGTCGAGGATGCGGAGGAAGCACGGCTGAAATACGCCCGTCCGATCGAGGTGATCGAAGGCCCGCTGATGGATGGCATGAACATCGTCGGTGACCTGTTTGGTACGGGAAAAATGTTCCTCCCGCAGGTGGTCAAGAGTGCGCGCGTCATGAAGCAGGCCGTCGCGCACCTGCAGCCGTTTATCGAACTGGAAAAAACCGATGGCAACTCGACCAACGGAAAAATCCTGATGGCGACGGTCAAGGGCGATGTTCACGATATCGGCAAGAATATTGTCGGCATCGTGCTGCAGTGCAATAACTTCGAGGTGATAGACCTCGGCGTGATGGTGCCCTGTGAAAAAGTGCTGCAGGTTGCTCGCGAAGAGGCGGTCGATGTCATCGGCCTCAGCGGCCTGATTACGCCATCGCTGGATGAAATGGTGCACGTCGCCAGCGAGATGCAGC
The DNA here is from genome assembly GCA_964461965.1 of uncultured Halioglobus sp. GTDB lineage: Bacteria > Pseudomonadota > Gammaproteobacteria > Pseudomonadales > Halieaceae > Marimicrobium. The sequence goes on from CAYWWD010000043.1 coordinate 23,466, forward strand.
GTCTCGATTTCAACGTACCACTGATGATCGGCGGTGCCACCACCTCGAAGGCGCACACGGCAGTTAAGATCGAGCCGCAATACGACAGGGATGCCGTGGTGTACGTTCCGGACGCGTCCCGCAGTGTGGCGGTGGTGACGCAGTTGGTCGGCCTCGGCAAGGAAAAATTCGTGCGCGAACTGCAGGAAGAATATGTGGTTGTGCGTGAACGCGTGGCCAATCGCAAGCCCCGTGAATTGGAGCTTGCCTACACCGAGGCGATCTCCAATGGCATCGCGCTCGACTTCAGCAGCTATACCCCACCACGGCCGGCGTTTATTGGCACACGCGTTTTCGACGACTATCCGCTGGCAGAGCTGGTGGATACGATTGACTGGACACCGTTTTTTATCACTTGGGAGCTTGCTGGAAAGTTTCCGAAGATTTTTGAGGACGACGTGGTTGGTGCGCACGCCAGGGAGCTATATGAGGATGCCCGGGCCATGCTGAAACGCATCGTCGATGAAAAGTTGCTGACGGCACGGGCGGTGGTCGGATTCTGGCCCGCCGCGCGTGTTGGCGCGGATGATATCGTCATTTACGCGGACGACTCCCGTTCGGAGCCGATCGCGACTCTGCATCACCTGCGTCAGCAGACGCAAAAAGCAGACGGCAAGCCAAATTTAAGCCTGGCTGACTTTGTTGCTCCTGAGCGCTCCGGTGTGAATGACTACATCGGGGGATTCTGCGTGACCACGGGACATGGTGTCGACGAGCTCGTCGCCGAATTTATGGCGCAGCATGATGATTACAACAGCATCATGGTGAAAGCCCTCGCCGATCGCCTCGCAGAATCCTTCGCCGAATACCTTCACCGATTGGTGCGCCGGGAGCTGTGGGGATATGATGCAGAGGAGTCCCTGACTGCCGAAGAATTGATCGGTGAACGTTACCGTGGCATTCGTCCGGCACCGGGTTACCCAGCATGCCCCGACCACACGGAAAAGGCCACGCTCTTCAGGTTGCTCGATGCGACTAACGCCAGTGGTGTAGTCCTGTCGGAAAGTTTTGCCATGTCGCCGGCAGCATCCGTCAGCGGATTCTACTTTTCACATCCCGAGGCGCGCTACTTTGCAGTTGGCAAGATTGGGCGCGATCAGGTGGAGGACTTGTCTGGACGCAAGGGAGTGCCCGTTAAGGAAATTGAACGCTGGCTGCGGCCAAACCTGAGTTACTGAGATGACAACTGAAAGCAACGAGACAGAGAACAGTCGCCAAAACCGCAGTGAGAAACCCCCAAAACTGAATCCGCTGCAGGTCGTGGGCAGCGTATTTGCGGCAGGCCTGGGTGTGCAGAGCAGCAAAAATCGCGAACGGGATTTCAAACAGGGGCGCATTGGCGTGTTTATCGCCGCAGGCATCTTTTTTACGCTGGTATTTATCGGTGTGGTGGTGCTCGTGGTGCAGATGGTAGTCAAGGGTGCCGGCCATTAGCGAGGCACCCCTGTGAGCCCTAGGTCGGCATTCCTGACAGCCACATGTACATTGCAATGACCACGATCGTGATGATGGCGATGGTGGCGCCGGCATCGGCCAGGCCGTCGGGGTTGTGTTCCTGCTTGTGATTCTCTGACATAGCGTGCTCTCGATGGGGTTGGTTGGGCGCGGCATTATACCAACTTTCCCGCAGCGCCAAAGCGCTCGCCGCAGTCTCCCAGCAACGCATTACGCATGACAAGCTCGAATCTAAGCTTATGAATATTATGACTATTTATGGGCGCCTGTTTTCTGTTAAGGTAGCGCATTTTCAAAATCAAGTTGGACTCGGCCCAGATTCAGGGCGGGATGAGTGAATGTACGTTTACGACCAGTACGACCAGAAAATTGTTGATGAGCGGGTAGCGCAATTTCGCGACCAGACGGCGCGATTTCTGGGTGGTGAGATCTCCGATTCTGAATTCTTGCCGCTGCGCTTGCAGAATGGGCTCTACCTGCAGCGACAGGCGCCTATGCTGCGTATCGCGGTACCGTACGGATTGTTGAATAGCAGGCAACTGCGCAAGCTGGCCTATATCACGCGAACCTACGATAAGGGCTACGCTCATGTTAGTACGCGGCAGAATGTACAGTTGAACTGGCCCGTCCTGGCCGAGGTGCCGGACATTCTGGCTGAACTCGCTTCGGTACAGATGCACTCTATCCAGACCAGCGGGAATTGTGTTCGCAACACCACCACAGATCAGTTCGCGGGGGTTGCATGTGACGAACTGGAGGATCCGAGGCCGTATTGTGAAATCATCCGACAGTGGTCGACCCTGCATCCGGAGTTCGCCTTTCTGCCGCGGAAGTTCAAGATTGCAGTATGCGGCTCGCGAGAAGATCGCGCGGCCATACACCATCACGATATCGGTATTGAACTGGTCGTCAATGCAAGCAATGAAATCGGTTTCAAGGTGCTCGTGGGTGGCGGGTTGGGGCGGACCCCGGCCATCGGCGCCGTGATTTGCGAGTGGCTGGAGAAGAAACACCTGTTGACCTACGTGGAGGCAATCCTGCGTGTGTACAACAAGTTTGGGCGACGGGACAACAAGTTCAAAGCCCGTATCAAAATTTTGGTCAAGGCCATGGGCGTGGATGCATTCCGCGCAGCCGTAGAGCGCGAATGGGCGACACTCAAGGACGGCCCTACAACCCTGACCAATGAAGAAATCGACCGCGCTCGTTCATTCTTCACGGATCCTGACTATCTGGTGCTTGACGGAGCTGCCGCCTCTGCGGCGCTTCAATCCAGATGCGACAGCGATCCGGTTTTCGGTAATTGGGTGCAACGCAATACACTAGAGCATCGCATACCCGGTTACCGAATCGTGACAGTCTCCCTGAAAGCGACCGGACATGCGCCTGGCGATATCACCGCAGAACAATTGGAACTGGTTGCCGATCTCGCCGATAGATATTCATTCGGGGAGGCTCGCAGTACGCACGAACAAAACCTGGTACTGGGCGATGTACAGATGTCCAATCTGTACGAGTTGTGGCAACAACTCCAGGCAGCGGGGTTGGCCACAGCGAACATCGGTTACCTCACCGACATTATCTGTTGCCCCGGCGGCGACTACTGCTCTCTGGCCAATGCCAAATCGCTGCCAGTCGCCGAAGCCATTCAGGCACGTTTTGACGATCTCGACTATGTGTATGACCTCGGCCCACTGGAGCTGAATATCAGTGGTTGCATGAACGCCTGTGGGCATCACCACATCGGGCATATCGGCATTTTGGGCGTGGATAAGAAAGGACAGGAGTACTACCAGGTCTGTCTGGGCGGTAGCCAGGCGAAGGATGCCTCCCTTGGTACTATCCTTGGCCCGTCGTTCAAGCAGGACGATATGCCCGGAGTAATCGAAACTCTCCTGTCTACCTATGTGACATTGCGCAAAGAGGAGGAAAGCTTTTTGCAGACCTTCCGGCGAGTCGGTATAGAGCCATTTAAAGAGAGGGTATATGCCACGGCTGATTAAAGATGGCGTTATCGTGGACGATACGTGGGTTCCACAGGATCCGCAGTTGAGTTCGCCTGCAACCGGCCAGGTATGCAACCTGGAACAGTGGTTGCTGTTGGCCGACAAAAGCGGTAGTGCTGTGCAATTGGAGCCGGGGCAGGAACCCGATGAGTTGTTCGACCATCTGGCCCAGATTCAATTGATCGTGATCAACTTCCCTTTGTTCACTGATGGCCGGGGATTCTCCTACGCGCGTAACCTGCGCGAGCATGGATATGCCGGGGAATTACGCGCTGCGGGTAATTTTATCCGCGACCAGCTTACTTACCTCCGTCGTTGCGGGTTCAATGCCTTCCAGATGGCGGATGACTCCCGGCTGGAAGCAGCGCTGGGAAGTTTGGCTGACTTCAGCGAGAGCTACCAGGCGGCCGTTGACCAGCCGTTACCACTGTTCCGCAGGCGCACGCAGGTTCCCCATTGAGTTTCTATCTGCGGCTGGTTTGATTACACTTTTTACCAGCTCCCGGAACAGACCAGGAAATGGATTTAAGCAGCGTCACCTTTTCGTTCTTCCTGATCTTTAGTGGGGCGGCAATATTTGCCTCGCTTGCCCTGTACACACGACAGCCGTTGATCATCGCCTACATGGCGCTGGGTGCGTGTATCGGCCCGTATGGATTGTCGCTGGTGACGGACCTCCGTCTACTCTCCGATATCGGGCATGTAGGAATCATATTCCTGCTGTTTTTACTTGGCCTCGACATGCAGCCCCAGGCGTTGTGGTCGACTTTACGCAAGTCGACGGTGGTCGCCCTGTGTAGTTCCGCCATATTCCTGGCCTTGGGGACGGGTGTGACTCTGGCGTTTGGTTACACCACGCGGGACAGCCTTGTGGTAGGCGCCGCGATGATGTTTTCCTCCACCATTATCGGCATCAAACTGCTACCGACTACGGTGTTGCATCATCGGTATATCGGCGAGTTGATGATCGGCCTCCTCCTGTTGCAGGATCTACTGGCAATCGTCTTGATGGTAGTGATGGGCGTGAGTGTCTCGGGCGAGAGCAGCCTCGGTGACACGCTCGTGATTACCTTGCTCAGTTTCCCAGTACTTGCTGGTGTAGCTCTGATGCTGGTGCGGTATGTGCTGCTACCCCTGATCGCCCGGTTCGATCGCTTCCATGAGTACATCTTCCTGCTCGCAATCGGTTGGTGTCTTGGCGTCGCCGAGGCTGCTGTCGCACTTGGTCTGTCGGCGGAAATTGGTGCGTTCATCGCCGGCATCACCATCGCCACGAGCCCGATTTCACAGTACATAGCCGTCAATTTGAAACCGCTGCGGGATTTCTTTCTTATCCTGTTCTTTTTCTCAGTCGGAGCGCGATTTCAGTTTTCCGTTCTTTACCAGGTTCTGGTTCCTGCACTTGTGCTTGCCGTGCTGATCCTGGCATTAAAGCCAGTGGTATTCCGCTACCTGCTCAAAGGCGTGAGTGAAAAACAGCGGCTCGGATGGGATTTAGGTTTTCGACTGGGCCAGGCCAGCGAATTTTCCCTGCTCATAGCCTATGTCGCAGCAGGCGGCGCACTGATTACAGAGCAGGCTTCGCTGTTGATCCAGGCGACTACGATCATCACGTTACTGGTATCGTCCTATATCGTAGTATTCAACTACCCTACCCCGATTGCGATATCCGATCGATTGCGGCGGGATTGAAACACAGTCAAAAAAAACCGGCCACAGGGGCCGGTTTTTTCCAGCTGCGGCTGCAACAACTATTTTAGAGTTTGGCTTCCAGTTCTGGGAGTGCAACAAACAGGTCGGCGACCAAGCCATAGTCCGCCACCTGGAAGATGGGTGCATCCTCGTCTTTATTGATGGCCACGATTACCTTGGAATCCTTCATGCCCGCCAAGTGCTGGATGGCGCCGGAGATGCCCACAGCGATATACAGGTCAGGCGCCACGATCTTGCCGGTTTGGCCAACCTGCATGTCGTTGGGAACAAATCCTGCGTCGACCGCCGCGCGGGAGGCGCCAATTGCCGCGCCCAGTTTGTCGGCGATACCATCCAGCAGTTTGAAATTTTCCCCGTTCTGCATACCTCTGCCACCCGAGATCACCACCGAAGCGGATGTCAGTTCCGGCCGTTCCGACACTGCGACTTCTTCGCTGATAAACGCAGAAATCCCGGCGTCGTGTACGGCAGACAGGTTCTCAACCGTTGCCGAGCCGCCGGTTGCCGGTACGGCGTCGTAGGCAGTGGTTCGAACTGTTATGACTTTCTTGGCATCCGTGCTCTTCACCGTCGCAATGACGTTGCCGGCATAGATCGGGCGCTGGAAGGTATCCGCCGACTCGACCGATACGATCTCTGAAATTTGCGCTACGTCCAGCAGCGCCGCGACGCGCGGCATAAAGTTTTTACAGTTAGCCGTGGCGGGTGCAAGGATGTTGTCGTAGTTGGCCGCGACCTCGGCGATCAGAAGACTGACGTTTTCCGCCAACTGGTGTCCGTACACTGCATTGTCGGCTACCAGCACCTTACCGATGCCAGGTACCGCTGCCGCAGCAGTGGCCACCGCGCCGCAATTGGCGCCCGCAACCAGAATGTCTACACTGCCGCCCATGACTTTAGCTGCAGCGATAGTATTGAGGGTGGAAACCTTCAGGCTGTTTTTGTCATGTTCCGCAATAACCAGAGTGCTCATGCGATTACCTTTGCTTCGTTCTTCAGTTTATCCACTAATTCCTGCACATCCTTGACCTTGATGCCCGCTTTTCGGGCTGCAGGAGGCTGGACTTTGACCTGTGTCAGGTGAGACGTGACAGCGACGCCGAGATCTTCTGGCGTGAAGACATCCAGGGGCTTTTTCTTTGCCTTCATGATGTTGGGCAGCGAGGCATACCGGGGTTCATTGAGACGCAAGTCGGTAGTGACAATTGCGGGGAGTTTCAGACTGACCGTCTGCAGTCCCCCATCGATCTCGCGCAAGACATTGACCTTATCACCGTCTACGGTCACCTTGGAGGCGAAAGTCCCCTGCCCCATTTTTGCCAGGGCACCAAGCATCTGGCCGGTCTGGTTGTTATCGCCATCGATGGATTGCTTGCCGAGAATTACGAGTTGCGGCTGCTCCTTGTCCACCACTGCCTTGAGCAGTTTTGCAACCACCAGCGGCTCCACCTTACCCTGCGTATCGATCTGAATCCCCCGGTCGGCTCCCAGCGCCAGCGCAGTGCGAATCTGCTCCTGGCAGCTTTTATCGCCGACGGAAACGGCAATTACCTCAGTAGCGATGCCAGCTTCCTTCAATCGCACCGCCTCTTCGACGGCAATTTCACAGAATGGATTGATGGCCATTTTGACGTTGTTGAGATCGACGTCGCTGCCATCCGCTTTAGCGCGTACCTTCACGTTGTAGTCAACGACGCGCTTTACGGCAACAAGAACCTTCATGGATTCTCCAAAGACTATTCGGGTGGATGGAATGGCTGTAGGAGAAAAACAGCTACAGGCCTGTGAACTAGGCGGGGTATGTTGCCCACAAAGCGGCGTGGGGTCAAGGGTCATTCGGCCTGTCACTTGGGCTGCTTCCAGTCTGTGCGAAGCGTTCGCAGACCTAGGGGATTTCAGTATATTCCAATCCTGAAATGAGCCTGAAGTTACGGGTTATGTAAGCTATCAGGCGGCGG
>CAYWWD010000044.1:0-29554 GCA_964461965.1 uncultured Halioglobus sp.
ACCACCGCCAGATCGTGCGAGATGAACAGCATCGTCAAGCCATACTCGCGGCCCAGCTCGCGCAGCAGGTCCAGTATTTGCGCTTGAATGGTGACATCCAGCGCCGATACCGGCTCATCCGCCACCACGAAGTCGGGGCGCGTCGCCAACGCGCGGCCGATTGCAATGCGCTGGCGCTGGCCGCCAGAGAACTCGTGCGGGTACTTGCGCACAAACGCGCGGGCCAGACCGACGTCATCCATCAGACTCAGCACACGTTCCGCAACCGTTGCGCGCGTGGCGACGCCGTGCAGCAGCAGTGGTTCGGCCAGCGTCTCGTACACCGTCATGCGCGGATTCAGTGAGGCGAACGGATCCTGGAAGATGAGCTGCATGCGACGTCGCAGGATGGTGAGCTCTTGCGCATCTAGCGCGGTCACCTCGATGCCGTCGAACGTCACTGTCCCGCCGGTGACAGGCACCAGGCGCAGAAGCGAACGCCCGATAGTGGACTTGCCGCTGCCCGACTCGCCAACCAGCCCCAGCACCTCGCCGCGCCGTACCTCGAAACTGACATCATCGACGGCCTTCACGGTTGTGCTTCCCTGCGCAAACACGGTGGACAGATGGCGCACGGTGAGCAGCGTCTCAGTCGGCAGCGGCGCATGCGGGTTGCTGCCGCGTGGAATCGCTGCCAGCAGTTTCCGCGTGTAGGGATGGCTCGCGCGCCGGAAAATGGCGTCGCGGCCACCGGTTTCCACCACCTTGCCCGCCTGCATCACCACGATCTGATCGGCAATATCGGCGACCACGGCGAGGTTGTGGCTGATAAACAGCACGCCGAACTCGCGCCTGCGCTGCAGTGCGCAGAGCAATTCGAGAATCTGTGCCTGAATGGTGACATCGAGCGCGGTGGTGGGCTCGTCGGCAATCAGCAATGTCGGTTCATTGATCAGTGCCATGGCGATCATCACCCGCTGGCGCATGCCACCGGAGAGCTGGTGCGGATGGTTGTTGAATGTGATGGCGGGATCGCGCAGGCCCACTTCCTCCAGCAGCGCCAGCGCGCGCTGTCGAGCGTCCGCGCGCGAGACCTTTTGGTGATAGCGCAGTGGTTCCACCAACTGCGCACCCACGGTCATGTAGGGGTTGAGGCAGGTCATCGGGTCCTGGAACACCATGGCGATCTCGCGGCCGCGAATGCGGCGCAGCTCGCCCGCTGGCAGTTGCAACAGATCCCGGCCTGCGAAGAGCGCACGGCCGCCATCGATACGGCCGGGTGGCTGCGGGATGAGCCCCAGAAGGCTGTAACACGCGACCGATTTGCCCGAGCCGGATTCACCGATGATCGCAGTGATCCGCCCGGCATCCACGCTGAAGCTGACGTCATCCACCGCGCGGTTGATTCCCATGCGGGTGACGAAACTGACGCTCAGGTTTTCCACCTGCAGCATGCGTTCAGTCTTTCGCCCCGCGCACGTCCAGCGCGTCGCGCAGGCCGTCGCCGAGGAAGTTGAGTGAGAACAGCGTGAGCGTCAACGCCAGCCCCGGGAACAGCAGGAGCCAGGGATACTCCTCCATCGATTCCGCGCCATAGGAAATCAACAGCCCCCAGGAAGTCTGCGGAGGCTGTACGCCGAGGCCGAGGAAACTGAGGAACGCTTCCAGCAGCATGACACTGGGTATCGTCAGCGTGGTGTACACGATGATCGGCCCCAGCGCATTGGGTATCAGGTGTCGCCGGATAATGGCTGCCGGTGACAAGCCCAGCGATACAGCGGCTTCGACAAACTCCTGCTGGCGCAGGCTCTGCACCTGCGCGCGCATGATGCGCGCCATGGTCAGCCATTCCACCGCCCCGATGGCGAGGAACAACAGCAGCAGATTGCGCCCGAACACCACCATCAGCAGCACGATGAAAATCATGAAGGGCAGGGCGTAGAGAATGTCGACCAAACGCATCATCACTGCATCCACGCGGCCGCCGGAGTAACCGGCGATTGCGCCCCAGGTCACGCCGATCAGCAATGCAACTGCCGTGGCGATGAAACCCACCGCCAGGGAGATGCGTCCGCCGTACAGGATCAGCGTGAGCAGGTCGCGGCCGAAGGTGTCTGTACCCAGCCAATGCGCCACCGAAGGCGGCGTGGCGCCGAGCTCAAGATTCTGTTGCGCGTAGTCGTAGGGGGCGATCCATGGCGTCAGCGCGGCGAGGACAGTGAATGCAATCAGCACAACAAGGCCGCACACCGCCAGGCGATTGCGCCGCAATCGCCACCATGCGTCCTGCCACAGCGAAGTAGCCTGCTCCGCTTCAGCCAGGCTGATGATCGCCGGTACAGTCATCTAACGTTCACTCCATTGCACGCGCAGTCGTGGATTCATCCACGCTGCCAGCACGTCGGACAACAGGTTGAACAGCACGATCAGCGCGGCGAGGAACACGGTGGTGCCGAGAATCATCGTGTAATCGCGATTGAACGCGGCCTGCACATAGAATCGCCCGAGGCCGGGAATCTGGAAGATGGTCTCCACCACGAAGGAACCGGACAGCAACCCCGCGAACGCCGGCCCGAGAAATGCCACCACCGGGATCAGGCCGCCGCGCAGCGCATGGCGCAGCACCACCTGCCATTCGGGCAGGCCCTTGGCGCGCGCGGTGCGGATGTAATCCTGCGTCATCACCTCCAGCATGCCCGCGCGGCTCAATCGGGCGATGTACGCCGCGTACGCCGAACCCAGCGTGATGGACGGCAGAATTTTGTCCCGGGGAATATCGCCCCAGCCGGACACCGGCAGCCAGTCGAGATAAATGCCGAACACCAGGATCAGCAGCGGGCCGAGGAGGAAGGACGGCATGCAAATACCGATCATTGCGGCCGACATCGGCACATAGTCCTGCGCTGTGTTCGGTCGCAACGCGGCGATGATGCCCGCCGTTGCCCCGATGCCGAGCGCGACCAGCAGCGCGTACAACCCGAGCTCCGCAGTGACCGGAAAGCCCGCCGCGATCAACTCATTGACGCTGCGCCCCGGGTACTTGAAGGATGGGCCGAGGTCTCCCTGTGCCAGATCGCCGAGATAAGTCGTGTACTGTCGCCACAGCGGTCGGTCGAGACCGTATTGCGCTTCCAGCGCGGCCTTCACTTCGGGTATCACGGCTTTTTCACTGGAGAACGGGCCGCCCGGTGCCACGCGCACCAGGAAAAATGTCACGGTGATCACGACCAGTAACACGGGGATGGCCTGCAGCACGCGATAGCCGATAAAGCGCCACATGCTAGCGCGCCGCCTCCCCGTTCGGTTCCAGCGACACGTACTTGAAGTTCACCGAGTCCATCAGGTTGGGCGGCATGCCGCGCACGCTGGGTTGGATCAGGTGATTGCTGGTGTAGGTGTAGAGCGGGATGATCGGCATTTGCTCCATGAGTCGCGTCTCCGCTTCGCGGAAGATCGCGTAGCGCTCCTCGCGCGTTTTCGCCTGTGGCGCGCGGCGTAGGATGAGTTCGTCGTACACTGGATCGCAGAAGCCGGTGTTGTTGTTGCCGCCCTGGCACAGGAACAGGTCGAGGAAATTGTTCGGGTCGACGTAGTCGCCGATCCAGCCGCGCCGCGCCATCTGGAAATCCATTTGGTCGATCGAGTCGAGGTAGACCTTCCACTCCTGGTTCACCAGCGTCACGTCGATGCCCAGCGTCTCCCGCCACATCTGCTGCAGCGCCACCGCGATCTTGAGATGGCTTTCGCTGGTGTTGTAGGTGAGTTCCAGCCCCGGCCAGCCGTCGCCGTCGGGGTAGCCCGCATCAGCCAGCAACTGCCGCGCCTTCGCCACATCGTACTGGAACACTTGCGGCGGTTGGTAGCCCAGTGTGCCGGGCGGCGTGATGCTGTAGGCCGCCACGTTGGTGCCGTGCAGCACCGTGTCGTTGAGGCGTTCGCGGTCGATGGCCATGGACAGCGCCTGCCGCACGCGCACGTCATCCAGTGGCGGCTTGCTGGTATTGAGCAGGTAGTAGTACGTGCCGAGGTAGGGCGCGTTGACGTAGGGACTGCCTGCCATCGCGCGGTATACCGGGATCTTATCCAGCGGCACGGTCTGGGTGTAATGCAACTGGCCCACGCGGAACATGCGCTCCTCGCTGGAGAGGTTTTCCGTGGGGTAGAACACGATGCCGTGCAGCGCCACCCTGTCGCGATCCCAGTAGGCAGCGTTCTTTTCCACCGTGATGCGGCGATTGAGCTGCCAGTCCTTGAGCCGGAACGGGCCGTTGCCGACGATATTTTCCACGCGCGTCCACGGCGTGAAGCGGTCGGTTGCCTTGCCGAACTTTTCAATCGTGGGCCGGTGCACGGCGTAGGTGCTCTGGTGGTCCATGAGCTGGATGAAGTAGGGCGTCGGTGCATTCAGGCGCACTTGCAAGGTGTGCGTATCCAGCGCCTTCACGCCCACCTCGCCAAAATCATCGAGCTTGCCCGTGGCGAAGGCCTCCGCGTTCTCCACCGGGTACAGCATGTACGCATACTGGTTGCCCATCGCCGGGCTCAGCGCGCGCTGCCAGGACCAGACGTAGTCCTCCGCCGTCATCGCATCGCCGTTGGACCAACGCGCGGCGGGATTGAGGTGAAACGTGACGGTGAGACCGTCCTCGCTGATATCCCACGATTGTGCAACGCCGGGCTCTGGCTCCAGCGTGTACGGGTTCTTCACGGCCAGCCCTTCGAACAGGGCGCTGACGATGTGGCTCTCCGGAATGCCGGTGACGACATGCGGGTCCAGGCCCTGCGGCTCCGAGCCATTGCCGAAATGCAAGATGCCCTCGCGGTTGCCGCGCGTGACATTCGATTCCCCGCTGCCGCAGGCCAACAGCGTGAGCGAGGCGAGCAGAAGACAGGCGATAGTGATTGCGCGGGAGATCATGCGCGGCATCAATCCAGCGATTTGCGGAAGCGCTTGGTGGCGATGGTCAGCATGATGGCGGTAAAGCCCAGCAGCCAGAGAATATCCGGCAGTAACTGCCCCGCAGTCGCACCGCGCAGGTAGACACCGCGTATCAGTCGCATGAAATGCGTGGCGGGCAGGGACTCGGCGATGTACTGCGCGACTTTGGGCATGGCGTCATAGGGAAACATGAAACCGCTGAGCAATACCGAGAGCAGCATCAGGAAGAACGTCATCTGCATGGCCTGCATCTGGGTTTCGGCCACCGTGGAGAGCAACAGGCCCAGCGTGAGGCTGGCGGCGATAAACGGCAGGGTGACCGCGATCAGGTCTGGCAACGAGCCCTGCATCGGCACGTCGAACACCAGCCAGCCCAGTCCCAGGATGATGATGATCTGGGTCAGACCGACAAAAATGTAGGGCACCAGTTTGCCCACCATCAGCTCCAGCGGGTGAATGGGCGTGGTGATCAGCAGTTCCAGGTTGCCGTACTCGCGCTCGCGCACCAGCGCCACCGAGGTGAACAGCACCAGCGTCATGGTGAGGATGATGACGGCGAGGCCGGGGACGATGTTCACTTCCGAGCGGCGCTCCGGGTTGAAGAACAGCGCGACTTCAAAGCTCGCGGTTGGCGCCTGGTAGGCACCCGGCGGCGCGCCGGCTTCCAGGTGCAACGGCATGGAGCGCAGCGCCAGCAGGGCGGAACTCACCATGGTGTCGGAGCCATCGACCAGCCACTGCCCCACCGGCTCGCCGCCGGCGGCGCGCTGCGTGAGGTTCTCCGGGAAAATCAGCGCCGCGCGCACAGTGCCGGCGACGATGGCGGCTTCGGCCTCGGCGGCGGTCGCATAGTGCGCGACGACATCCACGACCTGCGTCACGCGCACCTGCTCGGTGATGGCGCGCGCCACCGCGCTGCCACTGCCGTCCACCACGGCGATGGGAATGTGGCGCACGATGGTGCTGATCGCGTAGCCGAACACCAGCAACTGCAGCAGCGGGATCATCACGATCAGGCCGAAGCTCACCCGGTCCCGGGCGAGCTGCTTGAACTCCTTGGTGGTGACCGCGCCGATGCGCTGCAGCGAGCTCACTGCCGGGCTCCGCTGCCGGTGGAGGCGACGAACACATCTTCAAGACTGGGCTGGGCGTCGTTCAGGGTGAGCTCCCCGCCCGCCAGGTGCTCGCGCAGGTAGCGCACCGGCTCCGGTGTGCCGGGCCGCAACAGTACGCGCAGTCGTACGCCCTGCTGCGCGGCGGATTGCACCTGTGGCAGGCGCAGTGCCTGCTCCTTCACCTGGCGCAGGTTGGCGCCGCCGATTTCCACCACGCGGTCGTTGAGTTGAGCCAGCAGTGTTTGCGGCGTGCCCTGGATGCGCAGGTGCCCGGTCTCCAGGATTGCGAGCTGGTGGCAGCGCTCTGCCTCGTCCATGTAGTGCGTGGAGACGAGGATGGTGGTGCCGGCGTCGCTGAGGTCGAAGAGCTTTTCCCAGAAGTCGCGGCGATTTTCCGGGTCCACCGCCGAGGTGGGTTCATCGAGGAACAGCAGCGTCGGCGAGTGCAGGGTGGCCACGGCCAGCGCGAGCCGCTGGCGCTGGCCACCGCTCATCGCTTGGGCGAAGCGGTCGCGCAGGGGCGCGAGCGCGTAGCGATCCAGCAATTCCTTGATGCGCGCCGGGGCGTCGCGACGCGGCAGGCCATAGACGCGCGCCATAAACTGCATGTTCTCCTGCACTGTGAGATTGTCGTACAGCGAAAATTTCTGCGTCATGTAGCCGATCCGGCGACGCAGGGTCTCGGCCTGGGCGGGAATGTCCAGGCCCAGCACGCGGACATCGCCACCCGAGGGCGTGAGCAGGCCGCAGAGAATGCGGATGATGGTGGTCTTGCCCGAGCCGTTGGGCCCGAGGAAGCCGTAGATCTGCCCAGCCGGGATGTCGAGGTCGACGCCGTCCACGGCGACGACTTCGCCGAACTGCTTGCGCAGCGCCCGCGCCTGGATCGCGAGCTCAGCCATGCGTAGACTCAGTCATCGGCCAGCATGACCTGCGCCGGCACACCGGTAGGGAGTTGTTCGCCGCCTTCGAGTTCGAACTCCGCCATGTACACCAGGCGCGCCCGGTCGCTGGCATTGAGTGCGTAGTACGGTGTGAACGCCGGGTCGGTGGCGATCCAGCGCAGCCGGCCGGTCAGCGGCTGGTCGATACCGTCCACGTGCACGAGCCTGCGATCGCCGACCTGCAGTCTTGCTCGCCACGGCTCGGGTATATATACCCTGGCATAGGGTGCATCGCCTGCGAGCAGCACCGCCACAGTCGCGCCCAGTGTGACGCGCTCGCCGACATGCCACGGCAGGCTGTCCAGCCAGGCGTCGCGGGTGGCGGTGACGGTGAGATCGGCCAGTTTCTCCTGCTCGAGCGCGAGCTGCGCATTTGCGGCGGCAAGGGTGGCTGCGCCTTGATCCAGCTGCTCCCGGCGCGTGCCGTTGGTGAGGCGCAGCAGCTCTTCCTGCGCCGATTGCAGCGCGGCTTCGGCCGCATCGCGGTTGGCCTGCGAGGTGTCCAGCGCAGCCTGGGCGGCGAGTTTCTGCTGCAACAGCTTTTTAACCCGCGCGTGGTTGGCGGTGGTTTCCACCACAGCGGCGCGCGCACCCGCCACGCGCGCGCTGGCGGCGGCGATATCCTCGGCGCGAGCACCATTGCGCAGTTCCTCGAGCCGGGCAGTGGCTTGCGCCACTTCAGCGCGGGCGCGGGCCACCACCGCCTGCTGACGCGCATCGTCGAGTTGAACCAACACGGTTCCTGCTGTAACCAGAGTGCCTTCGGTAATCGGTTGATCGACGATGATTTCATCGGCGGTGGCCTTCAGCACGATGCGATCGCGTTCCAGCGTGCCCAGCGCTTCATCACTATTTTTGTCGGCACAGGCAGCCAGTAGTACGACGGCGAGTGCGATTACCGCAATCCGCATTGAATGGGCCTGCTGCTTCCCTGGAGTGTGTCGCCCAGATTTATACGCATGGACGGCAGAGGTTGCAATCACCGTGTCATCCGCGCTGCGGACGATGCGAAACGTGATCGGGAGCGATACGTTCGTTTCCGGTTTGGCAAATATGCCTGCTCCATTTCCGCTGGCAGCACCCTGCCGCCACGTCGTGCGGCGGTGGGGTATTGGACGTGAAGTTGCCGCAGGCGCGGATTACGCCAGCGGAATCAGGCGGCCGTTTTTTTGCTGCGGCTGCCGACCGTCGGCCCGGTATACAGCGCGCGCGGGCGGATCAGCCGGCTGTCGCGACGGAATTCCAGGAAGTGCGCGATATAGCCGTAAACGCGCGCCATCGCGAACATGGCGGTGAAATAGTGGGTGGGTATGCCGAGGCTGTGGAAGACTGCGCCCTTGTAGAACTCGACATTAGCCCAGATCTCTTTGCCTTTGCCTGCGAATTCGCGCTGGCAGGCCTCCTCGACCGCGATCAGTGTGGCGAGAAGATGCTTGCTCTCCTTGCCCTGGCACAGTTCCATTGCCATGGGTTTGAGCAACTTGGCGCGCGGGTCCACCGTGCGGTACTCGCGGTGGCCCATACCCATAATCTTCTCCTTGTTGGCGAGCGCATTGTGAACGTACGCCTCGGCCTTCTCCGGGCTGCCGATCTGCATGGCCATCTCCAGCGCAGCCTGGTCGGCCCCGCCGTGCAGGCGGCCAAACAGTGTTCCGATCGACGCGGAGATGCTGGATTGTATCGGCGCCAGCGAACTGGCGCAGACGCGGCCGGCAAAGGTGCCACAGTTGAAGCTGTGCTCCATCTGCAGGATCTGCGCGGCGTCCAGCATGCGGCGCTGTTCCTCGGTCGGGCCGCTGCCATTGAACATGGTCAGGAAGTTTTCGTGGAACAGCAGGCCAGGCACGGGCTGGAGGATCGCCTTGTTCTGCGAGAGGCGGTGACGGGCGGCGACCAGCGCGGTGATCTTTGCTGCGAGGAACAGGCCGTGCTCGGCATCCAGGCCAACGTCCAGGGTCTCCTCTTCCGGCAGGGTAAGCAGAGGAACCAGCCCCTGCAGCACGAGCATGGGGTGCAGCGATTTTGGCACCTGCTGCAGCAGATCGATTTCCGCGTGCGTCAGGCGGGTGTGCTTGCACATGAACGCCTTTAGCCGGCTCTTCTTGCGTTCGTCGGGCCACTCGCCGAACAGGACCAGCCAGACTACATGCAGGAATGGAACCCCAATCAGTTCATTGATGTCGATCCCGCGATAGCTCAACAGGCCTGTGTCGCCCTGTACGTCGGAGATGGCAGTCTCCCCGACGATCACGCCGGCGAGGTCAGTAGAGAAGGGGGTTTCATTTGCGGACATAGGCACACGCTCATTTTTGGTACTTTTTCACAGTATAGGCCGGGCAGAATAATCAGTTGAATTAAATATACTTATTCAAGTATTAGGAGTGCTGATATGCGCTTTGAGAACAGCGAGCTACGGGCATTGCGCGCGGTCATCGAGGAAGGCGGGTTCAAGCGGGCCGCAGACGCCCTGCACCTCAGCCAGTCAGCCGTGAGCCAGGCGGTTGCAGGACTGGAGCACAAGCTGGAGGCGCCCCTGCTGCAGCGAGGCAAGGAGTTGCGGCTGACAGATGTGGGCAAGCGATTGTTCGAACACGCGGTGGATGTGTTGCGCGGCGAACAGCAAGCCCTGGAGGACATTGGGCAGTTAAAACAGGGGAAAACCGGGACCTTGAGCCTGGCGCTCTCCGCCTCCCTCAACCGCTTCTATGCACCAGCCTTGATCAGCGCGTTCTATCGGGAAAACCCCCACACACGATTGAAAGTGGCCGAGATGCCCTCGCGCAGCATTATCGCCGCTGTGCTCTCCGGCAACGTGGAGCTGGGCCTCGGACCCTTCCAGAAGGATATGGTCGCGTTTGAAACGATTCCGCTGTACCGCGACTCCAGGCACCTGGTGGTCAGCCCGAAGCACGCGCGCTACGAGGACATGATGAGCGGCGATGAACGCGCGCTGAAACTGACACCGCTGATTGCATCGGCTCTCGATAACCCTGACATGCGCCCTTCCATTCTGCGCTTGCGCGACCAGTTCAGCACGGTGTGGGAAGTGAGCAGCCTGTCGCTGCGCATCTACATGGTGGAGCAGGGCATGGGTGTGACCTTCCTCGACCGCAAACTGCTGGAGGAACATCCGAGCTGTGCCAGCTTCCGTATCATGAACGACGTATCCTTCGGCCGGATCGAAAAACAGGCCGGACTGTACTATCGCGCTGGCAGGACGCTCAGCGACAGCGCACAGCATTTCATTGCGCTGTGTCGACGCCATTGGAAGCTCTAGCCGCATGGTCGTCACACTGCGCAACAGCAATGTCAACAAACTGCACGCACACAGCTTCGATGTGCTGGTGGTCGGCGGCGGCATCAACGGCGCCGTCGCCGCCGCGTCGCTGGCGGGCCGTGGCGTGCGTGTGGCGCTGATCGAGCGAGGCGATTTTGCAGGTGGCGTGAGCTCCAATTCCTCCAACCTGGCCTGGGGCGGGATCAAGTACCTCGAGAGTTGGGAATTTCTGCTGGTCGACAAACTGTGCCGCTCGCGCAACCGGCTGATGCAGGCATTTCCAGCTACCGTAAAGGAAATTCGCTTTCTTACTACCGTACAGCGCGGCTTTCGATTTCACCCGCTCTTCGTATTCCTCGGCAGTGTGTTGTACTGGATCATGGGTCGCTTCGCGACACGGGCACCGCGCTACCTGAGCAGCCGAGGTATCGAAGCAGCGGAACCGGTTGTGAATACCCGCAGGGCTGCGGGGGGTGTGGAGTATTCCGACTGCTACCTGCACGACAACGACGCGCGCTTCGTTTTCAATTTCATCCGCAAGAGCCTCAACTTCGGCTGTATTGCGGCCAATTACGTTGAAGCCACGGGAGCGCGGCGCGAAGGCGAGCAGTGGATCACCTGCGCCCGGGATGTGATCACCGGGGAGAGTTTCGATATCCGCGCACGCGCGGTGATCAATGCCTGTGGGCCGTGGGTGGATGCATACAACACGCTGGTCGGCGAGCAGACACGGCATCATCACCTGTTTTCCAAGGGCGTTCACCTGGTGGTGGACAAGATCACTGACAACAAACGCGTGTTGACATTCTTTGCCAGTGATGGACGGCTGTTCTTCCTGATCCCTATGGGCCCCCGAACGTGTATCGGCACCACCGACACGCAAGTCGATTCACCGGATGTGCGCATGACGGATGCTGACCGCGCCTTCGTGCTGGATAACGCCAATCGGCTGCTGGATCTCGATCCACCGCTGACCACGGCTAATATCATCGCCGAGCGGGTCGGTGTGCGTCCGCTGGTGAGTTCGGGTGAAGGCGGCGCTGGCGATTGGGTGCAACTGTCGCGCAAACATGTGATCGAAGTAGACGAAAACAGGCAGCACATCAGCATCTTCGGTGGAAAACTGACCGATTGCCTCAACGTAGGCGACGAGGTGGCGGCGTGGGTCAAACGGCTCGGCATCCCCGTGCCGGCGCCCGACAACAAATGGTATGGCGAACCCGGCGCAGAACTGCGCGCGGAATTCATGTTGCAGGCGCAGTTGATGGATCTCGACAGCCTCACCGATCCGTCATCTTCGGAACCTCTGTCGGAACGGTTCTGGCGCCGCTACGGCGAGACCGCATTCGGCCTGCTGGAACGGATCCGCGCCGATGCGCGCGAAGCACAGCTGCTGATCAGTAACGCTGAGTACACCCGCTGTGAGATCGAGCTGGCGGCCCGCCGCGAAATGATCGTGAAACTGGAGGATTTCATGCGCCGCCGTTCCAAGATCGAGGAAGTGGTGCGGCGCGAGGAAATCGTCAATGCACCCGGGCTGCTGGAAGCGTGTGAAATCCTGTTTGGAATTGATGCGCAGGCGCGGCTCGACGAGTACCGTGAGTTGCTCGCGCGCTAATCAAACCTGACTGCTGCACGCAGCACCCGCTCAATTGTTTCTCGCGACCACCGTTGCACGGAAACAACTAAAACTGCGCTGCCGGCCCGTGCACGCCGAGGTAATGGGATTTCAGGTTGGGCCGCTCTTCCAGTTTGTCGGTGATTTCGTAGATACGCTCGTAGCTGGTGTCCTTGATCAGCCATTTGCCGTCCACTTTCAGGTAGCGGTCGCGATAAAGTGCCGTGCCATAGGTTTTCATATTGTGATTGAGGATCCACATGTTGTCGGCCAGGTACCACAGCGCGGTGGCCTCGGTGTCGCTCAGCATCTGTATTTCCGGGTGGTGCGCGTTGTGTTGCCCCACGGCTTCGTTGCTGAAGGACTTGCCGATATTGGCGACATAATCTGCCTTGCCCTGTACGTTCCATTCATAGCTGCCGCCAATGAAGTGCACGGTGACGTCTTCGTGGAACAACGTGGCCAGTTCCTCCAGGTTGGCGGTATCGATGCAGCGGAAATAGGCGTACTTGAGTTGCCGGATCGCTTCCATGTCCATCAGGCGCTGGATATCGCGGCGCAGCTCCTCGATGCCGCCGGCGCTTGCCTGTAGCGGCAGGCCCTCCACGATATTCAGATTTTTCTTGTTCAGCACGCGACGCTTACTCATGTTGCTATCCTCCTGGAGACGGGTGAATTGTCGAAATCACTAATTTGTTGATTATAGGGCGTGGACAGCGGATATCTGTCAACGTCGCCGTCTAATCGTGCAAATTCTACGTCCGGCATGGCCACTCAAACCACGGTTCAAATCGTGTTGTCACGACTTCAATGCACGTTGTAGTGCGCGGCAGTTTCATCCAGCGCCTGCGCCAGCAGGCTGACCAGACGGTCGATCTCGCGCCGGTTACAGATCAACGGGGGCGCGGTGATCATGGCGTCCGCAGTCTGGCGCACCATGAGTCCGGCAGCAATGGCCCGGTTGCGGCAGTACACGGCGCCCCCGGCATTGGGCGCCAGCCGTTCCCGTGAGGCTTTGTCGCGCACCAGCTCTACCGCGCCGAGCATACCAAGGCAACGCACCTCTCCGGCAATGCGGTGGTCGGCGAGGGTGTGCAGGCACTCGCGAAAATATGGCGCGAGCTTGCCTGCGGTTGACTCCACGATTTTCTTCTTGCGGTACACGTTCAATGTGGCTATGCCTGCAGCACAGGCGGCCGGGTGGCCCGAGTACGTGAGGCCGTGCGCGAACTCGCCGTCGTGGGCCAGCAGTACATCGGCAACCTTGTCGCCGACCATCACCCCGCCGAGCGGCAGGTATCCATTGGTGACCGCCTTGGCGAAGGTCATCAGGTCTGGCTGCAGGTCGTAGGTCTGGCAACCGAACCAGTTGCCGGTACGACCGAAGCCACAGATCACCTCATCCATGATCAACAGGATGTCACGCTCTGCGCAAATGCGTTTGATCTCGGGCCAATAGGAGTCAGGTGGGATGATGACACCGCCGGCCCCCTGCACTGGCTCGGCGATAAACGCCGCCACGCGCGACTCGCCCAGCTCGTCGATCTTCTGCTCCAGCTCACGCGCCATACGCCGGCCGAATTGTTGCGGCTCCTCGTCGCCACCTTCGGCAAACCAGTGCGGCTGGTTGATATGGTGGATGTAATCGAGGCCGCGCGTCTGTCTGTGCATGGCTGGCATGCCGCCCAGCAGCGAGGCTGCGATGGTCGATCCGTGATACGCATTTTTGCGGCTGATGATCAGATGCTTGTCCGGTTTGCCCAGGCATTGGTAGTAACGCTGCACCAGTTTCAGGTTCGTGTCGTTGGCCTCGGAACCGGAATTGGTAAAGAACACATGATTGAACTGTGATGGTGTTACCTCCACCAGGGCGCGCGCCAACTCCACGGCGGCCTGGTTGGCGCACTGGAAAAAGCTGTTGTAGTAGGGCAGCTCCTGCAGTTGTGCGTAGATTGCATCCTTGATGCTCGTCTGGCTGTAGCCGAGGTTGCAGCACCACAGTCCTGACATGCCATCCAGCAGCTTGTTGTCATCGCTGTCATAGATATAGACGTGCTCCGCGCGCGACAGGATGCGTCCGCCGTGCTGGCTGTAGCCGCGCAGGTCGGTGAACGGGTGCAGGTAGTGTGCCTGGTCGAGCTGGCGCAACTGCGCCGTATCCAGCCGGGTCGGCATTCCGCGATTCTCCTGGATAACTACAAGGGGGTGCTACGAGAGTATTCTAGGCAATAATCCGCCGTGCGTGAAAGTATGGCATGGCAGCGCCACGTCAACGCGGCGTGGAGTTTCTTGCACACACTGAAGGTCGGCAGGATGTGGCGAGCTCCTATTGGGAGTGTGAAGAAAAGATCCGGCGCTGGAGCAGAAATTAGCAGCGGAAAGCGCTGTGCAATACCCGGTGACTACCTGGTTGTGATGCCGAGACGCGGTCTGGCTAAAGGAGAGTCGAGATCCCAGGAGCGCACGTTCACATCCAGCACATTCTTGTGGTGCCCGATGTCGCGGATGCAGACACTGTTGGGGTCATTTATCGTAAACGACGTAGGCCCAAACTCAGACAACGGTGGTATCTGATCCTGCCAATCTTCCCGGTGGCCTTCTTCCCGGCTGGTGAATATCGCTTCCTGCCAGGCGATGAAGTCGTGCTCCAGTTCCACCACGATAGGAAATTTGCGATCCGGAGAAGGCAGGTGCGCATGCTGCACAGCCAGCGTGGTGCGCAGGGCGGAGTCGTCCTGCAGGCCTAAATGATCCACCAGGAAACGGTGCACTTCATTCATGAACAAACCCCATGAACCGGGCGGCGCCATGTAGCGCTCCAGCGATTTGAGCGACGTCGAAATGATTGGCCATGTGTCCGGGTTGTGCAACACTTCAGTCTGCACCTTGTCGTAAAACTCGACCTCGCCCATTCCGGTCACGCTGCGCACATAGCGCGATACATAGCGCAGGATGCCGTAGGTGTCGAACAGGTAGTACGCCATCCGCAGGTGATCCATTTCCTCCCATTCCTCGCGCGTGTAGCTAGCAGTTTCCTTCAGCCATTCACCGGGGGCCGCTACGATGCCGTGCTCCTTGCGATAGCCCGGTTCATTCATCGGGCTGTTGGGGAGTAGTTGGGTGGGATTGGCCCGCACACGAATATCGCGATCGGTGCAGCGCTGCAGATCGGTTTTGAAGGAGCGCAGAGTCGAGCCCGGAAGCCCCATCATGATGTCAGCCGCCAGCGGTAACCGGGCCTTGCGGAACTCGGTGGAGAGCTCGTTGTACTTGTCCAGCTTGATGTTTGACCGTTTGATCACCTTGAGCGCCCGCTCATCCGTCGTCTGCAGCGATACCACGCCCTCGGCCAGGATTTCCACACTGGCCATAATGTCGATGATCTGGCGCAGGTACTGGACCTGGTTCTTCGCGTAATTGATAGCGACCGAGCGCGGGAAACCGTACGTGCGCTTCAGCTCGGCAATTTTTTCCGTGATGGCGACATCGCGCTCCAGCATCCCGAAGTTGGCATCGCCGATGGATGCATCCTCGATCTGGTGTTTAGCGGACCATTCCAGTTCCTGGTAAACCCGCTCGAGATCGAACCTGCGGACTTTGGACAGCGTAGCCGAGCCCCAGTCGCAGAACGTGCAACCAT
The DNA here is from genome assembly GCA_964461965.1 of uncultured Halioglobus sp. Lineage (GTDB taxonomy): Bacteria > Pseudomonadota > Gammaproteobacteria > Pseudomonadales > Halieaceae > Marimicrobium. The sequence continues at coordinate 15,513 of CAYWWD010000044.1, forward strand.
AGGGGCAACCCCGGTTGGTTTCGATCACGGCGCCGGCGCCAACGGAGCCGAATTCATCGAACAATCCGAGGAGATAGGGGGAGGGAATGGTATCGAGATCGGCGATGCGGTCGCGATTGCCGGTGCGTTGTACACCACTCCCACTGCGATAACTCAGTCCGGGGATAGTGCGCAGAACCTCCAGATTATTCAGGTTGGAGGTGTCGAGCGCCGCCAGCAATTCGGCGAACGTCAGTTCGCCCTCGCCCCTGACCGTCACATCGACGTGCGGGTTGTCGCTAAAAAATTGTTCGCAGTCCTTCTCGTAGGAAGGCGTATTGGGCCCGCCATGAATGGTGATACTACCGGGGCTGATCGCCTTGATTGCCGCCGAGAGTTGCAGGTTGATCTCGATATTCCAGATGTAGTTGGAAAAGAGGTAGATACTCGGTGACGTGCCACGCTTCACGAGACGGGTTTCGTCGGTCAAAAACATGGGGACAAAATTGTAGCGATCGCACAGCCGCTTTTCCTCGTACTCCATGGCGTAGGCCACCAGCAGGCCCAGTGCCAGCGGTGCCATGCCCTTTATCGTATTCACGGGGACTACAGGCACTAGTGAGTTTGAAGAACCGGTCATTGCCGCGTCGTGCGCAGCCACCCTGGCATCTACCAGGCTCTGCACTTCATGCAGGTCAACCGTTTCAACCAGCGGGGTTTCTTTCTCCTCGCCGACGCCGCGCGCCGTGACCAACAGGCCGGCACCGGTCAGGCGCGATACCAGTGCGTCGAACTGCTGTCTGTCGAGTGCCCCCGGTTTGCCCTCCGCAAGATACTGTTCACGTGCCGCCGCAACGGAGATGGATTCGCTGAAAATGGAGGCGGCAACTACTTCGGCCTTGTCCAGGCTGAGTCGCAGCGCGCCATCGTGGTCGTACCAGAGGTACCGCCCTGCGTGAGCCACCAGGCCTGCAGGCGTGGCGATGTTGACATCGCCCGTGCCGGCAGAGCCCGCCGTTCCAGCCGGCTCCTCGATCGCGCGGGCTGGCGGTGCGCAGTGAGTGACGTAACCGGACGCGTCGAGGTGCGCAATAAACTCGCGAATGGCGGGCGGGCTGCCCTTGGCGTGTTTTGCCACATCCGCGACCAACGCTTCGATCTCCCCGTGGAACCCTTTGCTCAACGCATCGATGACCGCCAGGCGCGCCGGCGTGGCTTTCCTGAAATTGCCGGTGAGCAACATCAGGTGGATCACCTGGCGTTTGCTGCCCAGCGTTATAAAGAAGCCGGGCGAAAGGTAGAGAGAGGCGCTGGTCATGATGGTCTTACCTGAATTACTCGAGTCGGCGCGGCGTGCGGCCTAACCATTAGGCACAAACTGAAAGTGGTTTTTTCCGCAGGTTTTTTGGCGAAATCTGGCGTTAGCTTATATGACATTTCCGGTGCGTACTACTGAAACGCCGAGTGCAGTCCGGGGAAGTGGACTAAAGCGAGACGTGGTTCCCACAGGTTCGGAGCGTTTTAGTGAACGATCTGCACCGGGTGTACCGCAGCGCGTTTGCCATCGGGATTGAGTTCACGCATCGCCGGGATCATCGCCGCCAGCGACTGCTCGCGATTGCCGGGCGCTGGATGGGTGCTCAGGAACTGCGGAGGATTGGCGCCACCCTGGGCGGCCATCTTCCGCCACAGGGTCACAGCGGCATCGGGGTCAAACCCCGCGAGCACTGCCAGTTCCATGCCGATCTGGTCCGCCTCTGCTTCTGCGGTCCGGCTGTTGGGCAGGTCGAGCGCCACTTTTGCCGCCAGCGCTGCGCCGCCCATGGCGACAGTAGGCCGGTCGGACATTGCGCCGATGGCGACCACGCCGAGCGTCGTCGCCATGGCGCGCGACATGCGCTCTGCGGTGTGGTTGGCCAGTGCATGGGCGATCTCATGCCCCATGATCTGCGCAAATTCATCGTCCGTGAGCTTGAGTTTCTGGAACAATCCGCTGTACACCGCCATGCGCCCGCCTGCCATGCACCAGGCGTTCACCACTTTCGGGTCGTCCACGATGGCCACACTCCACTCCCAGTTGGCGGTAGCGGGAAATTTTTCCACCGCGATCGTCACGAGTCGGCCTGTGATGGTGGCCACGCGTTTCGACAGCGCAGGATCATTGAGCAATTTGTCGTCCTTCCCCAGCTCCTGCACCGTGCTGATGTACGCCTTCTTCGATTCCACGATGGCGGACTCCGGCGATACCAGCATCAACTGTGAACGTCCGGTCGGGCTGGTGGCACAGCCGGCCAGCACGCCGAACAGAACAGTGAGTACCACGAGCGACTTCATCGAACCAGAGGCTCCCGCAGCAGACGTCGTAAGTGCTAATCCGCTAAAACGGCAGCCCTTGGTCGATATTGTGATTGCGCTCGGCCGGCGTCGCCATGCCTTCGGTGTGCAAAATACCGTTGAGCTCGAGCTGTATGGCCCGTGCGTCTTCCGGTGTGCTGAAGAACTGCAGGTACCACTTGCGCCCGGTGCGGAAAGGTCCGTCGGTCTTCATCTGCATGATCTTGATGGCAGGCCGCTTGTTGGCCCAGACGTTGAAGTCCGCACCGAATGCTTCGAGCGCGCCGGCCTGCGCCTGTTTTGCCGCAGCGCGATCGGCGTCACTTGCGGGATTCGCGCTGCCCTTGTACAGGCAGGCGTGGAAGCATTTGGTCCGGCCGTCGTCCACCGGCGTGTTGGCGATCAGCTCGAATATCTCGTTGCCGCCGAATACCTGCTTGGACAGCAGGACGCCCGGCCCGGTATACCAGGTCGTGGTGTACAGGTAAGTCTTGTAGAGCTGCATCGGGCCGCCCTGGCGTTGCACATAGACGTGGTCTTTGAACTCATTCTCGAAATACTCACTGGGCGCGCCATGGGTGGGGCCGAGGTGGCGTACGTCCGCCATGTTGTCGAGGATCTCCTGCGAGTGAATCGACAGCTCGCCGAGGTGATCCAGTTCCCAGCGCACCCACTGCGGGTCGTCCCATTGGGGCAGGAAAGGAGGATCGTAATCCGGTGCACGTCCGTCCGGGTCGTACCAGGCCATCACGCAGCCCATGCTGTCTACCACCGGGTAGGAGCGGATGGAGGCGGATTTGGGGCAGGGTCCATCGTGGTAGGGGATGTTGTCCACTTCACCGGCCGAGTTGTAGCGCCAGCCGTGGTAGGGGCAGCGGATGGAGTCGCCTTCGATTTGCGCCCCATTCTTCACGAGCATGGCGCTGGTGCTGGCGGTCAGGTGCGTGCCCATATGCGCGCAGTAGGCATCCAGCATGACCGGTTTGCCGCTCTGTCCGCGGTACAGCGCGAGATCCTGGCCGAAGTAGCGCACGGCCATGGGGCCTTTATCCAGCTCGCTGCTCTCCGCCACTATGAACCAGCCCCGGGGAAAGGTATTTGGGCCCAGGTTGTACTCCGCCGCTTTCGCCATGTTGTCACCTTGTCGATATGGAAAGATTCAGGAACCGGTAAGTATAGTCACAGCCGGTCCGGCCAGTATCGTCCGTTCGGACCAGATAGCCAAGGATTGCCCCCCGGCTCAACTATTCAACTTGTGTTGCGGCGATGCGGGCGTGTCGGGCGACGCTGCCGTGGGAACCATCGCGTTGAAACGCCGACCCAGGTAGATCCCGGTAACGGCCCAGAGGGCCGTGATACCTGTTCCCACCAGCGCTACTGCGCCAAGGCTGAGCCCCAGCAGTTGGGTCAGGGCGGTAAAACCCCAGGCGCTGAGCATATCGCCGCCCCGGTAGATCACGATATCGATCACGGGCTTGGCCTTGAAGCGTGTTTCGCGATCCACGGCGGTGAACAGCACCTCCCGCGCCGGCCGTGACACAGCGTAGTCGCCCGCGCGCCGCACGATCTGCAGTGCCACGATTACACTTACCATCGGCGCCGCAGCCAGCAACACCAGGCCCGTGCCTATGAGCACGGGAATCGATGCCAGTGTAAACGGTAGACCCAGACGGCTCGCCATGCGCCCGGTGGCAAAGATCGCAACCAGCACCGTGAGGCCGTTGACCGCCAGGTCGATGCCCGCCAGGATCTGGGTGCGGGTCTGAACATCGTAGGGCGCAAGCAGATTCTTCTGCGCAAAATAGACAAATGCGCTGATGCTGGTGAGGAAGAAGATGAACAGGCCGATACTGAGCAGGTAGCGGCTCTGCACGAACTCGACGAAACCCGCCAGCGGGTTACCGCCGATGGGCGCGCTGCCGCCTTCCACACTCTGTAGCGGCGCCAGCTCGGCGATTTTCAACGTCTGCACCCAGCGCACCAGGGGCAGCGTGAGGAACACAATGATCGCGGCGATCAACAGCAGGGGGTCGGTGCCCAGGTCACCGACCAGCAATGCCGCAGTGGCCGGGCCGATGATGGCGCCAACGCTGGCTCCGGCGCCGATAAATCCGAACAGACGGGTTGCCTGCCCCTTGGAAAAAGTTTCGGCCATGAAGCTCCAGAACACCGAGATATGGAACAGGCTGAACAGGCTGATCCAGAGGTAGAACGCCTTGTCCAGCAGCACGGATTCCCGCAGCAGGTGCTCGCCGGCGTAGAACAGTATGAAGCTGGTGGCAAACAGGCCGTACACAGACGGTACCAGCCGTTGGAAACGGATCCGCGCAACGGCACCGCCATACAGTGAAACCGCGATGGCGCTGAGAAAAAAGGTGAACGTCCACAGCCAGCTGACTTCGGCATCGCTCCAGTCGCTGGCCAGTGCGTCACGCACCGGCCGCAGGATGTAGTACGCGCCCATCAGCAGCAGCACCAGGAGGAAAGACGCCAGCGTGGCGCGAGTTTCTTCCGGGCGGATATCGCAGGCGCGCGCGAGCGCACGTTGTAGCCACCCCGCTGGTGCGGCGGAATCGTTCACGCTAGAAAGACTCGAAGATGCGCAACATGTCTTCCCGCTGAGCGGCATTCGGCACGCGGCCGAAATTGGCCTGCATGTTGTCCTTCATGTGGTCCGCCTTTTCAGTGGCCGGGATGATGCAGGTGACTGCCGGATGGCCGAGTATGAACTTGAGGAAAAACTGCGCCCAGCTCGTGCAATCGAGTTCCGCAGCGAGTGCAGGGAGATCGCGCCCGCGCGCTTTGCCGAAGATCGCGCCCTGCTGGAACGGGCGGTTGATCATCGTGGCGATACCGCGCTCCTGTGCCAGCGGCAGCAGGGACTGTTCTGCCTCCCGGTCCTCGATGTTGTAACTGAACTGCACGAAATCCAGCGGTTCGTTGCGCATGATCTCCATCAGGGCCTCGTGATCGCGGCCGTGCGAGGTCGTGATACCGATGTAGCGCACCCTGCCTTCGCGCTTCCAGCGTTTGAGTGTCGCAAGCTGCGTCTTCCAGTCCTTCAGGTTGTGCACAGCGATAAGGTCAAAAACCTTGACGTGCATGCGTCGTGCGGATTCCTCCATCTGCTCGATGCCGCGCTGCTCGCCGGTGGTCCAGACCTTGGTGGCGGCAAAGATTGGCGGCGGTGTCGGCAGGGCGCGCAACACGTCGCCGACGCGAGACTCGGCATTGCCGTACATGGGTGACGAGTCGATCACCTTGCCGCCGTAGTCGAAAAACAGCCGCAAGACCGCGCTGAGCGTGGCCAGCGATTCGGCGTCGCCTTCGGTATCGAAGGTGAGCGACGTGCCCATGCCCATCACCGGCAGCAATTCACCGGTGCTGGGAATCGGGCGTTGTATCAGCGGCAGCGTGCCGGAGCCGGGCGTTGCAACGGCAGCAGCGGGCGGCATTGCCGTTGTGGCGGGCGTTGCGCTGCCCGCTTGCGCACGCTCCTGCAAAACTGGAAAGGCCAACAGGCCGGCGCTCAGCTGAAGAACATGGCGGCGATTGATCATGGGAGTGTCCCGCGCTCTGGACGGAGGCCCAGTCTTTCAGCACGCCAGCAAGTGGTCAAGCCGGGCGTGTCGCGACAGCGCCCAATGGCTTAGCCGCTGGCCAGCATCCACTTGCGCAGGCGATTGGAATCGCCGTAGGGCGTCAGCTTGCCGAACGAATTCAACAGCACGATGGAGATTTCCTCGCCGGCGATAGTGGCCTGCATGACCAGGCAGCGGCCGGCTTCGTGGATGTAGCCGGTCTTGCTGAGGCCGATGTGCCAGTCCGCGCTCTTGAGCAGGCGGTTGGTATTGTTGAAGGTGAGAGGTCCGCGCCGGGCGTAAGGCGTCACGGTTGAATCCGTCGTAGTGGTAGCCTCGGTGATCAGTGGGTATCGACGCGCAGCAGAGAGCATTTTGGCCAGGTCGCTGGCGGTGGATACGTTGCGCGCATCGAGCCCCGAGGGATCGGCGAAATGACTGTCGTGCATGCCAAGGCTTGCCGCCTTGCTGTTCATGCGCGCAACAAACTCGCGCTTGCCACCGGGATAGGCGCGGCCGAGCGCGGCGGCCGCGCGGTTTTCGGATGACATCAGTGCCAGCAGCAACAGGTCGCGGCGCGGCAGCGTCGCGCCCACCGCGAGGCGTGAACCTGTCATGCGCACATGATCGCGGTCCTCCTCAGTGATGGTGATGTGTTCATCGAGATCGAGGTCGGCATCGAGTACAACCATGGCTGTCATCAGCTTGGTGATGGACGCGATGGGTCGCACCGCATCCACATCCTTGCCGTAGATCAGGTTGCCCTTGCCATCCAGCACCAGCGCGGAGGCGGAGTGCAGGCCCGGGTTGCCCTTCAACGCGGTGAAGCGCGAGGGAGTGGTTGTTGCGGTTGTGGTCAGGGAGGCCGGGGCGGGGGTTGCCGCGGATACCGCAATCGCGGCAGTGACTGCTGCCACGGCCATGACTGTGCGTACCGCCCTGGAAAGCGACATTTTCATCCCCTGCCTGCGAGTGTTGATGGTGTTGCGGTGCAGAACGTTACGCACCGATGCTGCAGATAGGACTACCGCAGCCAGCGCGACTTGCGCGGCATTATGCCCCAGCGCGCCGCGATCTGCTAACCGGGTTCCGACTCCGCGCCCGCTTCCACGCGCAGCAGTCCGCGGAACGCGCGACTGGCGGTCGCATCTCCGGATAACACGCGATACACGTCGCGCGCGATAGGCATTTCCACGCCGTATTCCTCGGCGAGCGCCATCACCGCCGGTGCGCTCTTGGCGCCCTCGGCAACCATCACCATCTCGCTGATGATCTCATCCATGCTGCGGCCCTTGCCCAGTTGGATGCCGACGTGGCGGTTGCGGCTCTGCGGGCTGGTGCAGGTGGCGATCATGTCGCCCATCCCGGCGAGCCCGGCGAAGGTTTCCGGACGCCCACCCATCGCTACACCGAGCCGCGTGATTTCCGCGAGGCCGCGCGTGATAAGCCCGGCGCGCGTGTTGTCGCCGGCGCCCTGGCCATCGCCCATCCCCACGGCGATGGCGATGATGTTTTTCAGCACACCGCCGAGTTCGCAGCCGATCACGTCGGTGTTGGTGTACACGCGGAACAAGCCGCTTTTGAAAATGGTCTGCAACTCCTGGACGATGATCGGGTCCTGCATTGCGATCACGCCGGCGGCGGCCTGCCCCGCCATGATCTCCCGCGCTAGGTTAGGGCCGGTCAGCACGCCGACCGGGTGCCCCGGCAACACCTCGTTGATGATCTGTGTCATGCGCATGCGCGTGTCGAGCTCCAGGCCTTTGGTCAGGCTGATCACCGGCACCCAGGCGCGGATGTACGGTTTCGCTTCCACCAGCACCTGCCGGAAATTCTGCGAGGGAATCCCCATCACGATGACATCCGCACCGCGCACAGCCTCCGCCAGTTCAGCGGTGGCGACCAGCGCCTCCGGCAGCGTCGCGCCGGGGAGATAGACCTCGTTGGTATGGTGCGTATTGATCTCGTCCACCGTTGCCGGATTCCGCGCCCAGAGAATGACGGGCGCATTGCGCGAGACCAGCGCCGCGACGGTCGTTCCCCAGGAACCTCCTCCCAGCACGGCGACGTTCAGTTCTGACATCGTGATAGCTCTCCTGTAACAGGTCCGGCGCCGAGCAGCCAGCTTTCGCTGGCTGATGCGCATCGCCCTTTGTCATCAACTGCCGCGACTGGCCACGCCGATGGCGCGGATCAGGTCCAGCCGGCGCAACAGGTCGCGCAACTGGTTGGATTCCTCCAGCCGCCGCTCCGCGAGCTCCGCTTCGCCAGCCTCGACCAGTCGCCGGCTTTGTAACATCTTATAGCCGTTCCTGAACAGCAGCTTGCCAATCGAGGCCTCGCTGCTGATACGCCGCTGCAGGTACGCCTGGCGGCCGAACTTCAGCGCGGAGGCGACGCACGTTTCTTCGTCGAGCGCCTCCGTGTGCGGCAGGCGCGCGGCGAGTGCGGCCACCACCGAGTAGGCCTCAGTGTAGATCAGCAGCGTGACATGGGAGACGAGCGGGATCATCTGGTTCAACAACTGGCCGAAGCCGAGCGTGCCCTGTCCGAGTACGATGTGCCAGTTTGCGTGGTAGCGATCCAGTTCCTCGCGAATCTGCTGGTGAAACTCCTCGGTGGGGGCATAGAAGAATTCGAACTTGAACAGGTCGCGCAACTGGTCGACTTCCGCCCAGAACACATCCAGCGCGCCCGGCCCCTCGTTCTCGCTGGCCTTGAGCAGCGCGAGTTCGATGATGGCCTTGTTCACGAAAAAGTGAATGACGGTGTTGCGGTAGTAGCTTGCCACTGCGTGCTGGTCCAGTCCGATGCCATACACCGCCTCCGGGCCCTCGTCGAAGCGGGTGACAATGCCTTCGTCGATCATGATGTCGATCATGCCGGGCAACTGGTCCGCGTACGCCGGGTTGAAGTCCTCCGAAATCCGCAGGTTCCTGCTCTGCGCCCAGCGCAGCAGCGCGCGCAGGTCGGCTACGACCTCGTTCTGGGTGAGTGCCTTGGGCGCCGCGCCTAGCAGGCTCATGGTGACCAGCGAGGGAAAGGTGATGGCCGTGACCTGGTTCGCCTGCACCGCGACTTCGAAGGCGATCTTGGACAGCGCGAGCTTGTCTTCCGGGTCGGGGGCGCTCTGCAGCACCACCGGCTCGCCGATATCGACGTAGATCTTGCCCATGGGCCGTGCGAGGCTGCGGATGTAACCGATCAGCCAGCGCAGCGATTCGGCGCCCTTGCCGCGGCCGGTCTGCTCCGTCGCGTACTCCTCGACATCGCGGATCAGGTCGTAGTTGATGGAGATGGGGATGATATGAATGTTGCGGGCGTGCGTGGCGTAACAGGCCTCCAGCACATATTTCAACAGGCCGTAGCGGGGCGGCATCAGTTTGCCCAGGCGGGAGCGCGTGCCTTCGAACGCCCAGTTCATAGGGAAGCGCTTTTCCATGAGATAGCCGATGTAGTGGCGCAGCGTGAGTTTGTACAACTCGTTGTCCTGGAAGCTGCGACGGATGAAGATGGCGCCGGCCCGGTGCAGCAGGAAGCCCAGGCCGGGAAAATTCATGTTGGCGCCGCCGAACATGTGCGGCATGGGGAAATCGTTGTCGTACAGCAGCTTGGGCACCACCATACCGTCAAGGTAGGTTTTGTGAGTCCACAGCAGCATGGAGGGATACTCACGCACCATCTGGCGCATCTTCTCCACCTCGGCCTGGTCGCAGACGATCTTCTTCTCGTACCCCAGCCCCAAGCAGAAGTTGTTGAACCGGGCGTAAAAATCCAGCCAGAAAGTACGTGGCCGCGACACCATCTCTTCCATGTAGCCTGCGGCCTCTTTCATCAGTTTCGGCTTGGGCGTCCCCGTCTGCGCGGCGAGTGCGTCCACGGCCTCGTTGAAGCCACGGCTCGCCAGCAGGCTGCTCGCCACGTGGCGCGGGACTTTGTAGCGTCCGCCCTGCAGACGGCGCTCGGCGAGGTCCAGCACCACCGCGGCCTGGCGCGCGACGAAATCGGCGAAATCGCGCTGCGCCTCGGCGGCACCCGGTTCGTAGCCGAGATCAAAGCGCGCGCGCAGGCTGGCGATGGAATCGGGTTCGCCCCGCAACAGGTGCATGCGCTCTGGCGCCGTGCGCAGGATTTTTTTACCGCGTGCCGCGCTCGGGTGACGAGGGTCACCGAGGAAGAAATCGCGCATGCGCGGACCCGAATCGATATCCGCCTGGGAAGGAACCCACGCGACGCGCAGCGGCACCACCTGCGTATCACCGGACAGGGTGAGTGCATCCATCAGCGGCGCGCTGTCAAAGTCCTGGCCCTCATCGCCCAGGTCCAGGCAGACCGTGGTCGCGCTGCTGCCCGGTGGGGTGTGGTGGCGAATCCACCCGGCCAGCACGTCCTGCTCGAACCCGTTGCGCGTATCGAGGATGAACAGGACGTCCTGGCTGCTGCCCAGCCACGGTGAGTGCAACTGGTATTTACCGGTGAGATCCACCGGGTGGTTATCGCACGGTTCGCGGCTGGGGATGGGCCTTTACCGGCGATTTGCGCGCCATTCGCACTCCCTGTTGCTTGGGGCGCGCCTTGCCGGGTGTCGCCTTGCGCGCGGCGGCGCGTTTTTTGGCGGGCGCCCTGCCACCCCTGGCCGCCCGGGGCCGGGCAGTCGCGCCGCCGTTGATCGCACGAGCCGGCGGTTTGCCCGCGCCCTGCTCGGGTTGGCCGAGTACGCGCGCGAACTGGTTGCGCACCTGCCGCACCTGCTCGTCCATGTGCTGGGCGCTCCACGCGCCGGTCTCCACCGGCGGCAGCACCGTCACCTCGACCGTCGCGGGCCGAAACACGAAGTCGCCCTTGGGCGCCACGTCGCCGGCGTTGTGTATCACAATCGGCACGATGGGCACGCCCGCCTGCATGGCGAGGTAGAACGCGCCTTTCTTGAACGGCGCCATGGTGGGCGAGACCGTGCGCGTGCCCTCCGGCGCGATCACCACCGACTTGCCCTGCTTGCGCATCGCCTCCACCAGCGGCTGCATGGCATTGATGGCGCTCTTGCCGTCGGCGCGGTCGATGAACACCACGCCGCCCAGTTCCAGCACCATGCCGAGGATGGGCGTCTCCTTCTTGATCTCCTGCTTGCCCACACCGGCGAAATCGCGGCGCAGCAGTTTGGCGATGATGACGACATCCGCCTTACTCTGGTGATTGAAGATAAACACCGCTGGCCGGTGCGACCACAAATGTTCCTCACCCTTCACTTTCAGATCCATGCCGATCAGCGCGCTGGCCGTGTCGGCAAACAGCGAGAATGAAAAGTTCTGTGATTCGCGCCGTGAGCCGGTGAGTGCGTACACCGGCAGGCCCGCCATGAAGGAAGTCACTACCGAGCTGGTGGCGGCGACCGAGCGCGCGAACTGCGCGAGCGTGGGCCGCCCCCGGCTGCCGAACTTTGCGATAGGCCATTGCCGCGCGCGTGCGATGCGCTCCAGGTTGCCGCCCGGATTCAGTGCCCTCGGTTTACCGACGCGCTCCAGCAATTGCAGATCATCGTGGCTATCGGAGTAGAAAAAGCTTTTGTCGAGGTCAGCGCGGTGTTTCTTCGCCAGCGCTTCTGCCGCCACCACTTTGCCCTTCCCGAAGCAGGTGGGGCTGATCACGCTGCCGGTAAATTTGCCGTCTTTGACCTCCAGGCGCGTGCACAGCACATGCTCGATGCCGAGGTCTGCGGCAGCGGCGTCCACCTGGTAGCGGGTGGCGGAGGAAATGATCGCCAGCGTGTGGCCCTTTGCGCGGTGCGCCTCCACCAGCGCCCGCGACTCGGGGTAGATGAGGCGCGCAATCTGTCGGGTGTACAGCGCCCGGCCGACCTCGTGGTAGGTCTCTTCCTCAATACCACGCATGAACTGCGCGGTGATGGCCATCATGCCCGAGAAGCCCAGGTTGCCCAGCCCGAAGTTGGTCGCGGCGCGTGCCAGTTCGGCGAACTGTCGGGGGGAGAGGTCGCCGCGCCGCAGTTGTTCGCGGATAAAAGCGACCGCTGAATACCCGGCGATGAGCGTGCCGTCGAAATCGAAGATGGCCGTCACGCGCGGGCCATCGGGCGCCTCTTCAATATCGTGCAGCAGTTGTTTCACGGTCGTCATGGCGCGTCCTTATAGTTTATTGGAAGGATAGCTGATTCCGATCGAGTTGGCTCGGACGCCCGCGGTAGCGGGCAGGGGAGCCAGCCCTATCGCGCGCGCAAAAAAAACGCCGTTGCAAGGCAGGTAGCAACGGCGTTGGAAGGGTAAAGCTCTGTGTTGTTGTGAGCCTGGGTGTTGTCTATCCGACCCGCAAAAACCGGATACCGTCCCCTGGCGGCAAACACCTCTGACAAATGTTTGCCAGCTTTCCCACAAATCTGGCGGTTGCCCTCAATTGGTAGTCACCCAATAAACCGCCATGATTTGAGTATAGGCAGGTCAGTAGGGGGTGCAAGAAATAACTACATGATATGTTTCTATACCACAAAATAACCAAATTGCATTTCTTGTCGGGTTGCTACTTCCCTTGATGCCCGGTTCGTGCCCGGAAGCAGGGGGAGCAGGGCTACTGCCTGCCCGGCTGCGTTCAGGGCGTTTTGCGGAACAGCAGCGTCATGCGGTCCGATTCCCCGATGGCGAGCATGGCAGCGCGCCGCTGCGGGTCATCCTCGCTGCCGCGCAGCGTCGGCGGAAGGCGCCAGACGGAATCATTCCCTGCTGGCTTGTCTCTGGGGTTGGCGTTGATCTCACTCGTGGTCACCAGCGTAAAACCTGCCTGCTCGAACAGCGCTATCACCGCGGCTTCCTTCAGGTAGCCATGGCTGCCGTCTGCCCACGCATCGGTTGCGGTGGCTGGCGCGCGGTGCTGCTCGACGCCGACCAGGCCGTCGTCCTTGAGCATGTCGTGCACGGCGGATAACGCACGGCTGAGTGTGCCGTGTTGCTTCTCGAACCGGTGCAGGTTGTGCAGAGCACGGATCAGCAGCACGCGGTCGACGGTTCCCTTCACGTCTGCCGGCACAGTTTCGAACGTGAATCCGCGCGCCTTGATGCCATTGTCGGTATAGATCGCGACCTGAGCGGGAAACTCGCTGGTAGCGGCGATGCGCGCGGCCACCCAGTCCGGCGTGGCGACGTCGAGCATGGGCCACACGCGGTCGGCGTAGTTCACGCCGTACAGAGCGCCATTTGCGCCGAGGTAGTTGGCGAGTATGCGGGTGTACCAGCCGCCGCCTGGCAATCCTTCCGCGACCGTCATGCCCGGCGCGACGTCGAAGAACTCAAGCGTCTGCTGCGGGTGCCGTTCGGCATCGCGGGCCTTGTCCTCGTCGCTGCGCTCAGCAATGACCTTCGCCAGTGCGGCATTGTTGTCGGCGGCGTGGGCGAGGGGGAGCTGACCGGCGAGCAGCAGGAGTATCGCCAGGAGCACGGGTCGCAGTTTCGTCATGGGAGGTTCCTCGTCATCAGGTCTGGGAGATACGGTCGCGACTCACTGTCCCGCGCCATCGACCAAATGTAAAGCCACCATTGCTGGCACCACACGCTACTGTGCAGATTGACCGAATGCGCCATGCCGGTGGCTCTGTGGGCTGCTAAGATACGGCCGATCCAAATTCTCGACAGGAAACAGTGCGATGGCCAAAGTCCTCATCACCGGCGCCACCGGCTTTATCGGCAATCACGTCACCCGTTTGTGCCTTGAACGCGGCGACCAGGTGCGCGTGATGGTGATGCCTGGCGAGGACCGCTCGCCACTCAAGGGCATGGACGTGGAGTTCGTTGAGGGCAACCTGCTGGACCCGCCGTCGCTGGCGCGCGCCGTGCAGGGCGTGCAGCAGCTCTATCACCTCGCCGCGCTGTTTGCGATCTGGACGAAAGACCCGGACCTGCATTTCAAGATCAACGTGGATGGTGCGCGCTGCATGATGGAAGCCGCAATGGCGGCCGGTGTGGAGAAAATCGTGTTCACCAGCAGCGTCGCGGCCATTGGCGTTGTCGGCAACGGCGGCTGGGCCACGGAGAAAACCGCATTCAACAGCTGGCCGTGGGCGAGTGAATACATACTCTCGAAATTCATCAGCCACCAGATGGTCAAGGGCATGGTCAGCGACGGCCTGCCGGTGACCATGGTGATGCC
>CAYWWD010000045.1:0-29442 GCA_964461965.1 uncultured Halioglobus sp.
GATTGAGTCCCTATGATCAAGTCGGTCAACAACTACCCGGTCTCGCAGCTCTTCGCCATGACGGAGGGCCAGCCATGCGCGTGATCGAACATCTGGTCAAGACCCTGCGCGACTCGACGATCTTCAACCCCGAGGTTCAAGTCATGCCCTCGTGCATCCTGTGGCCCGACAAGGATCGCCAGTGGGAGGCAGTGATCCCCCGCCTTCAGAGCGAACTGGCGGAGCTGCTGGTGCTGGGCGACTACGCGGCCGAGGACCGCACGGGGCCGGCCATCTGGCTGCGCTGCGTAATTGCAGGCAAGGCGCCCGATGTCACTTTGCCCGCCGACCGCGTGCCGGTGTTCTACCTGCCCGGCGTGAGCCGCCAGGACCTGCGGGCGATCGAAGACTGCCCGGAGCTCTTGAAACCCTTGGCCGAGCTGCAGTACCGGGGCGTGATCTGGTCGCAGGCGAACGCAAAGGACTGGACCATCATGGCCTTCCTGAAGTCCGACCAAGGCGGCATGAGCCTGGACGTGGCCCAGGACAACGATGCCAAAAACGCCATGCAACTGGCGCTGTACCGGCTGCTGGATGAAGAACTGGAGCTGCTGAAGGGCAAGCGGCTGGACAAAGACTACTTCAACACCCTGCTGACCGGCGGCGACCCGGTGCGCGACCTGTTGCAGTGGTTGGACCTGGGCGACGCGTTCCAGACCACGCGCGGCGCCAACGAGTGGAAGGCGTTTGTGGAGGTCTGCAAGTCACAGCTGGCGTTCAACCCCCAGGCCGATGGCGTTCTGGCGGGTGCCAGCAAGCTGGCGACGCGCGAGGGACCCTGGCATTCGGTGTGGGAACGCTACAGCGAAGCGCCGACGCGTTACCCCAACATCCCGAACCGAATCTGCCAGTGCAAGCCACCGATTTTTGATCTCTTCGTCACGGCTGAGTCTGCTGGTGGCTGGCCACAATGGAACGAGGAACAGGAACAAGCGCTCCAGCGTGACCTGCTCGCCTTAAGCCATATGCCGGCGCACGAAGCCAGGAAGCGGCTGCTAGAGCTCGAGAAGACCCATGCGCTGCGCCGTGAGCTGGTGTGGGCTGAGTTGGGCGAGTCGCCGCTGTCCCTCGCCATCAAGCACTTGGCAGTGGTTGCGGAGGTCACCAAGACGGCGTTGGCGGCCGGCTCGGTCGCTGATTTACAGGCCGGCTATGCCACGCAGGGTTGGCGTGCCGACGATGCGGTTCTGTCAGCGCTGTCGTGTGTAGACAAGGCGCCCGACGTCGATGCGGTGACGGCTGCCGTGCGGGCGATCTATCTGCCCTGGCTGGAGGAGTCTGCGCGCTACCTGCAAAAGCTGATCGCTGGTTCCTTATACGCGGGCGGGCGAATCGCAGAAGCGCCGGCTTTTTATCGGGTGAGTGGGCAATGCGTGCTGTTTGTTGACGGCTTGCGCTTTGATGCGGCGCGCCGCCTAGCGGCAAGATTGGAGGCGCGCGGCTATCAAATCACGGAATCGGTGAACTGGACGGCATTGCCCAGTGTGACGGCGACCGGCAAGGCTGCTGTTTCTCCAGTGCGCAGCTTGATCAGCGGCACCGACGACTGCGATGACTTCGAACCCTGCGTCGCTGCGACGGGCCAGTCGCTCAAGGGCGGCTACCACTTGAAAAAGCTGCTGAACGACAACCAGTGGAAAGTGCTGGACCGCACCGAGAATGGTGACGGCCAGGGCAACGCGTGGTGCGAATTTGGCGACATCGACAGCGAGGGACACGCGCGCGGTTGGAAGTTGGCCAAGCACCTCGACCCGCTTCTGGCAGAAATAGCTGAACGCATCGGTGCCTTGTTGGCTGCCGGTTGGAACAGCGTCAGGGTGGTGACCGACCACGGCTGGCTGCTCATGCCGGGCAAGCTGCCCACGATCCCGCTATCCAAAGACCTCGCCGACAACAAATGGGGGCGCTGCGCTTCGATCAAGCCTGGCGCATCCACCAATGAGCGTTTATACCCCTGGTTTTGGAACCCCCATCAGCAGTTCGCGCTGGCCGATGGCGTGAGCTGCTATAGCAAATCGGTGGATTACAACCACGGCGGCCTGAGCCTACAAGAGTGTCTCACGCTGGATCTGGAGGTGACCCGAAGCGGGAGCGCCTCAGGAAAGCATGTGGCCGAGGTGACCGACATCGCCTGGAAGGGTTTGCGCTGCACGGTGGCCGTGGATGGTCAGTACGCGAATTTGTCCCTGGACATTCGCACCCAGGCTGGCGACCCGGCGTCCAGCGTGGTCGTGAGCGTGAAGCCACTCAAGGACAACGGCACCGCATCGGTGGTTGTTGAGAACGAAGAACTGCAAGGCCGCGCGGCGTTTTTGGTCCTGCTCAGTGCGACCGGCAATCTGGTGGCCGAGGCAAACACCCTGATTGGCGGAGGATGATGAATGATTGAATTGGATCAGATAGACAAAAAAGCCGCCTCGGTGTTGGACGGTTACCTAGTCCGGAAAGACTTGGTCCGCACCTTTAGTCGGCAATTTCCGGTCCCCACCTACGTGGTGGAGTTCATGCTCGGGCGTTACTGCGCCAGCACCGATCAAGAGGAGATCGATGAAGGGTTGGAGATTGTTCAACGCCAGCTCAAATCCCGCACGGTGCGCGCCGGCGAGGAAGAGCTGTTCAAGGCCAAGGCTCTGGAGACCGGCGAGGTAAAGATCATTGACATCGTGACGGCGCGCGTGGACAACAAGGGCGAGTACGTCGCCAGCCTGCCGAGCCTGCGCCTGACGGATGTGCGGATCAGCAGCGAGCTGGTGAACCAACACGAACGAATGCTGACAGGTGGCTTCTATGCCGAGCTGGGAGTGACGTTCGATGTGGCGATCGCGCAGGAAGCCAAGGGGCGTCCGTTTGGTATCACGTCGCTGCGGGAGATTCAGCTGTCGAAACGCGACGTGCTGGAGACACTGTCCAAGGCACGCGCAGAATTCACGTCCGAGGAGTGGAAGTCGTTTCTGCTCCGGTCCATTGGGATCGAACCTGCTGGTTTGAACGAACGACAGAAGAATGCGCTGCTGCTGCGCATGGTGCCGTTTGTCGAACGCAACTACAACCTGGTTGAACTCGGGCCTCGCGGCACCGGCAAGAGCCATCTGTTCCAGCAGGTTTCGCCCTACGCTCACCTGGTGTCAGGCGGCAAAGCTACCGTTGCCAAGATGTTCGTGGAGAACACAGCCAAGGGTCGCCGGGGCTTGGTGTGCCAATACGACGTGGTCTGCTTCGACGAGGTGTCGGGCATTTCCTTCGACCAGAAGGACGGCGTGAACATCATGAAGGGCTACATGGAATCCGGTGAGTTCAGCCGAGGTAAAGAGAGCATCCGCGCCGATGGCAGCATCGTGATGGTTGGCAACTTCGACGTCGATGTAGAGCACCAGCAGCGTGTTGGTCACCTCTTTGGGCCAATGCCTCCAGAAATGCGGGATGACACCGCGTTCATGGACCGTATTCATGCATTCTTGCCGGGGTGGGACGTACCTAAGATCAACAAAGAATTGGTGACCAACCACTTCGGCTTGGTCAGCGACTTTCTGTCCGAGTGCTGGAGCCAACTTCGCAATCAGAGCCGCGTGAGCGAGTTGCAGAATCGCGTCTTCTTTGGCGGCGCCCTGTCTGGCCGCGACACGAATGCGGTCAACAAGACGGTTAGCGGCTTGCTCAAACTACTGTACCCGAGCGCGGATGTCCCGGTCCCCGAGGAAGACCTGGAATGGGCCGTTCGCATCGCCATGGAGGTTCGACGCCGAGTCAAAGAGCAGCAGAAGCGTGTGGGCGCGGCCGAGTTTCGCAATACGCACTTCAGCTACATCATGGGCGCGGACGGGGTCGAAAAGTTCGTCTCTACGCCGGAGCTGCAAAGCGAAAACAGCATCGGCGGCGATCCGCTGGAGCCAGGCCAGGTCTGGACCATCAGCCCGGGCGGCGGTGAGGAAGGCTCCGGCCTCTACCGCATCGAGGTCAACGAAGGGCCTGGGTCGGGTGTGAAGGTACTCAACAAGCCAATTCCACCCGCATTCCGCGAGAGCATCGGCTTCGCTGAGCAGAACCTGTACGCCAGATCCATGCAGTTGGTTGGCGACAAAGATCCAAGACAGCACGAGTTCACAGTCCAGCTGCGGGCTTTTGATGCAGCAAAGTCCGGGGCGAAGCTGGGCGTGGCATCTCTGGTTGCCTTGTGCACGTCGCTCTTGAAGCGAAGCGTGCGCGGCGGCCTGATCATCGTTGGAGAGATCAATCTAGGGGGCTCAATCGAGCCCGTCCACAACGCCGTCACCATTGCCGAGATCGCCGTTGAAAAAGGTGCGACCTCGCTGCTGATGCCGGTTGCATGTAGGCGCCAGTTGGTCGACTTGTCCGACGACATGGCAACCAAGATCGACATCCAGTTCTACTCCGACGCCCGCGATGCATTGTTGAAGGCCATGGCCGAGTGATGCCAGAGGAACAACTACATGGCCCTTAACCTTGGCAAGGCAGTCGTCGACTTCTTGACCGCGCATCCTGAAGAGAAATTCTCCGCGCAGCAGATCGCCGAGTGGGTTTTCACGACCTTCCCGGACGAGTGCAACACCAAGAAGTCCAGCAGACAGGCGCTGGAGACGGACTGCATGGCCTAGCTTGTGGCCTTTGAGCATTTCGGGTCAGTTTCAGGGAGTGAGGCCGGAGCAAGGAATGGCCAGGAGATGGGCGGAACAGCGCCTTCATGGACTCCTGCCATCTCATTCGAAAGGAGGCCAAGCTGGAAGTCGTTGATTAGCCTTTCAACCGCGCAATCGCTGCCGCCGCCAGGCTGTCATCGGCCGGATTGGCCGGCACGGGGAAGGTTATACGCCGTGCGAGATCACGGTAGCGCGCCTTGAGCACGGCATCGATCTCGGCATAGGTGCCGCGCGGCACGAACTTGTCGAGCATGTCATCGTCGAGGATTTCAGGCATTTTCTGCCACTCCCCCGCTCGGGTCATGTCGAGCAACTGCTGGCCCTTCGCTTCCCAACCAAACAGCTCCAGGCTGGGCCAGTAGGCCGGCGTGGAGAACAGGAATGCCAACAGGCCGCGCATCCGCTCCCACTCCCGTGCCACGCTTTCTTCGTTCCCGCCCGTCGCGGTGAGTGGTCCCAGAATAAGTTTGAAATTTTCTGGGCTCTTGCCGGCAAGCTCGAAACCCGCCTGCAGGCGCGGCAGGCAAACCTCACGGAGATACTGCGGCGGTGTGTTGGTGGGATGGGTGATCATGCCATCCGCTACCCGGCCCACCATGCGCGTCATGGCAGGTCCAATCGCACCGCAAAGCACAGGTATATCGGGGTGATCGATAGGTCCTGGATTAAAGAACGGCTGCAGGCGGGTGAACTGGTAGTGCTCCCCGCGAAAATCCAGCTTCTCGCCGGTCTGGAAGGACTGGAAAATCGCCTTCAGCGACTGTACGTACTCGCGCAGCTGCGCCACCGGTGAATCCCAGCGCGCACAGTAGCGCTGCTCGATGTTCTGCTTGATCTGCGTGCCCAGGCCCAGCTCGAAGCGGCCGCCGGACATACTTTGCAGATCCCAGCTGGCAACGGCCACGGTCATCGGGCTGCGCGGAAACGCCACCAGCACACCGGTGCCGACGATCAATTTGGTGGTCGCGGATAACGCCATGGCGGACAACAGCAGGCCGTCGTGGATGGCATCGGGGACGTGCAAGCCATCAAAGCCCATGGCCTCCGCGCGCGCGGCATAGGCGCCGATTTCACCCGGCCCCATCTTTTCCGGGGTGGCTGCAAAAACCTGGAACACGGTGTGCTACCTCTTCAACTGGATATCGTTAACGCATGCGGAACCACCGGGCAATTCCAATGGAATTTGCGCGCAGCGGTTCAAATCGTACTGCGGACGAACTGCGTCACCGCGACCGGGTCGTTGACGGGCCGCGGATTGAACATGGTGCTCGGATCACTCATTACGCCGGTGACGAACTGCTCGAAATGTGCGTTGATGTGATCGACCGCAACGAGTTCGGACAGGCGCCGCGGCTGACCGACCTCCTGCATGAGCGCCTCCACGGCGTCAGCGGCCGCGTCCGCCGCGGCATCCGTGCTCAGTTCATGGGTATCGACGCCCAGGGCATTTGCAACATCGACCAACCTGGCGGTGGCGAAATCCCGGTTGAAACGCATGGCCGCGGGCAGCGCGATACCACAGCCGGTGCCGTGGTGCAGGCCAAACAGGGTACCGACCGTGTGCGAGTAACAGTGCGCGATGCCGAGGCCGGCATTGAGCGCAATGCCGGCCAGCGTCGACGCCGCCAGCATGTTCTGGCGGGCGACGAGATCATCGCCATTGGCCACCACTTTCGGCAAATTCTCCTTGATCATACGGACCGACTGTAGCCCAAGGGCGATGCCGATTGGACTTGCATCCGGGTTGACCACGCTTTCGATGGCGTGCGTCAGCGCATCCATTCCCGTGCCAACGCTCAGGGATTTGGGCAGGCCGGTCACCAGTGTGGGATCCAGAATCGCGACGTTCGGGTACAGATTAAGACCGTTGAGGAAAAATTTTCGATGCAGGCGGCTGTTCGTGATGACCGCCGTCGCGGAAACCTCGCTACCGGTTCCATGCGCGGTAGGAATCGCAATGTGCGGCAACAGAACATTTTCGAAACGCAGCAGGTTCATGTTCTGAATGGCCGAGCCGCCGTTGCTCAGCGCGACGAGCGTGAGTTTGGCACAATCGATGGAACTGCCGCCCCCGAGGCTGATCACGCTGTCCGCGTCCACCGCGCGGCAGTAGTCGAGCGCCGCCTGGGCACACTCGTACGTCGGATCCGGCACCACCTGGTCGAACACACCGACACAACGGTCTCCGGCAGCGTGAATGGCGCGATCGAGCAATCCCGCAGCGCGTATGCCGGCGTCGGTGATGATCACGGCGCGTTTGGCCTTGAGTTTACGTAATTCGCTCTTGAGGCCGGTCACTGATTTCGGACCACAGACAACCTTGGTGGGGGACGAATGCACGAACTTCTCGCCCTTGGGGTAGTCAAACACCGCCCCGAACGTCGCGCGGTTTGCGGTCGCTTCGTTCGAGGTGTAGATCGATTTCAACTGTGTGTAGTGCTTCAGCCCTTCCTCGCCGAACTCGCGGCCAATGCCGCTGGCTTTATAGCCGCCGAACGGCACGAAGTCGGAGAGCATGGAAATATCATTGATCGACAGGATACCGGTGCGAACCCGGTTGGCGATGCCACGCGCCCACGCGATGTCGGTGGAATACACGGCGCCGGCCAGCCCATAGTCGCTGTCGTTGGCGATCGCAATGGCTTCTTCGTCAGTCGAAAAGGGAATCACCACCAGTACCGGACCGAAAATTTCCTCGCGCGCGACTCGCATGGTGTTTTTAACATTGGTCAGAATCGTGGGGGCATAGTAGTAGCCCTGGTCATACCCAGGGCCTGTCAACCGGTGGCCGCCGCAGGCGACCGTGGCACCTTCGGCCCGGCCGAGATCGACATACCGCGCAACGGTGTCGAGCTGCTTCTGGCTGCTCAATGGCCCCATCGTGGTATCGGGCAACAACTGGTAGCCGACTTTCAGGTCCTTGATGCGCTCGCATAAACGCGCGATGAACACATCGTGTATCTTGCGCGATAACAACAGGCGCGAGCCGGAGATACAGACCTGGCCGGCATTCTGGAAGTTGGCGGCGATGGCGCCGTCGACGGCAACGTCGATATCGGCATCCTCCAGGATGATATTGGCCGATTTTCCACCCAGTTCCAGCGTCACCGGCGTAATGTTCCTGGCGGCAAACGCCATGGAGGCTTTGCCGACATCACTGCTGCCGGTCAGGGAGACTTTGTCCACCCCCGGATGAGAACACAGCGCTTCGCCAATGCTGCCCCCCGGGCCGGTGACTACGTTCAAAACCCCTTTCGGTATACCGGCCTGGTGCGCCAGCTCGGCAATCATCACCGCCGAGAGCGGCGTGGACGAGGCGGGCTTGAGCACCAGCGTGTTACCCATGACCAGCGCATGGGCGATCTTCCACATCGCCATGGAAAATGGCACGTTCCAGGGCGTGATCGCGACACAGACACCGAGCGGTTCGCGACGGACAATATTTTCGCCAAAGGCGAAAATGGAGCCCGACATCGCGACTTCTTCCTCCCACGGGAACTTGTTGGCGGCATACCAGGCCAGATTGCGCGTCGAATTACACGCGACCCACAGGCCACCCACGGCCCAACCCAGGGGGCTGCCGTTACTGCGGCTATCGGCCGTGGCGATGCGAGTAGAATTCAGTTCAACCAGATCGGCAAACTGGATCATGATGTCAGCGCGGGCGCTGGGTGACAGGCCGCTCCAGATTCCGCTGTCAAAGGCTTCACGCGCGGCCGCTACCGCGGCATTGACATCGCGCTCGTCACAACACGGCACCTCCGCAAAGGCTTCGCCCGTCCCCGGATCGACGACCTGCATCGTTTTGCCGCTCAATGCGCCGACCTGCTCACCGGCGATAAACATTTTATAGGTATCCATGGATGCCTCCGGACGACTGCTAAGACGAATCGAAAAATGAAATGCCGGCTACCCGGGTTACGGCAGCCTTTATTTTATACGTAAGAATATACTACGTTAATAACCCTTTGGCCAACCAAATTTCCGCAATTGGCTCCTGTCGGGATATCGGAAATACTGGCCGCGGAAGCGGACGATGCGCGGTCAGGCGACAGACAAGCGGAGGTTGCGGCGCATTGAAGTGCCGGCGCCGCTTTTGTTTGCAGCTGGCTTGGCGCGCTCCACAAAGTGCTGCGTCAGGTTGGCCATACCACCCACAAAGTGGGCACAGGATGGGACTTACAGTTGTGTGTCCACCTCGTAGGTCTTACGCAGATCGCGCTTCAGTATCTTGCCGCTGGGATTGCGCGGCAGCGTGTCGGCAAACAGCACGCGCTTGGGACACTTGAAATGCGCCAGATGGCCCCGGCAATGCTCGACCACCGCGGATGCATCCTGCGCCATGCCCTGCTTCACCACGATGACTGCGGTACTCCGCCGCCGTCATCACACTGATGTACTGCGCAATCACGCTGTCGTGCGCGAGCATCGCTCCCTTGGGCAGCGATTCGGTGCCGCTGGTGTACAGAATCTGCGCCAGCATCCCGCCGTGCAAATCGGGTTGTGGCAACGGCATCCCCTGCCCTGCGCGCAACAGATCGTGATACGACAGCATGTCGGCACAAGGCTCGGCGGGGACCTCGCCCGGCAGCCAGACCAGCGTCTCTACCCCGGTGTCCCTGGCCGCCGCCGCGCGCGCCAGTTCGGAAAGGCCCGTATCGGTGCACAGTACGCGCGCGCCGCTGTGACGCAGGATGAATGCGACCTCGTCGGCGTTGAGCATGAAATTGATCGGCACCAGCACGGCGCCGGCGCGCGCCAGCGCGAAGCGCATCGCAATAAACGCATGGGAATTGCGCGCGAGGATCGCCACTTTGTCGCCCGCCTCGATGCCGATCCCAGGCAGTGCCGCGCACAAATTGTCGACCACCGCATCCAGTTCGGCGTAGCTCCACTGCGTCTCGCCACACAGCAACGCCATGCGTTGCGGCACACGCCGGGCGGTACGGCGCAACAAGTCACCCAGGGTCTGGCGGCGGGCGTGGGAAACGATCATCGAAGTCGCCTCAGAGTATTTTACTTATCTATATATTATATAAAAGCACAAGGAATGACACCGCATTCCAGGATGAATAGCTGTGTCGTAATCTGGATGCCCTTCTCCGAGGACGCATTAGTCAGGCACGGCCCACCGGAACACGCCAAAAAGCGTACATCCATGTACAGGCTCGGGTGGCGACATCCTGTCGCCACACGGTTCCGGTGGGCCGTACCCGATTAATGCTCACTCCTTGGATTCTATCTACCCGCTTCACCTGTCGCGACAACCTGCAAACGGATTATGATCGATATATCCAATACACGGCGCAGCGCTTCTATCCATCATTGCCAGGACACCTTATGAGCCACGTACTCACCGACACCCAGGACGGCATCGCCGTCCTCACGTTGAACCTTCCGGATGCGCACAATCCCATCTCGGACCTGCCGATGGTGGACGCATTGGTACGCGCGCTGGAGGACGCGGATGCCGACCATGCGGTGCGCGTCATCATCCTCACCGGCGCCGGCAAGTCGTTCTCTTCCGGCGGCAACCTCAAGACCATGTTGAGCGATGCGCCGGGCAGCCTGGTGAGTGCGCAACCATCGCAGACGCCCGGCAATTATCGGCGCGGTATCCAGCGCATTCCGCGCTTGTTCGAACAGCTGCACAAGCCGGTGATCGCCGCCGTGAACGGCGCGGCGATGGGTGCGGGCTGCGATCTCGCCTGTATGTGCGACATCCGCATCGCCGGCGAGAGCGCGCGCTTCGCGGAAAATTTCGTGCGTCTGGGACTGATTCCGGGTGACGGCGGTGCGTGGCTGTTGCAGCGGGTGGTCGGGTTTTCCAAAGCCGCGGAGATGGCGTTCACGGGCGAGACGATCAGTGCGGAGGACGCACTCGCCTGCGGGCTGGTATCGCGTGTGGTGCCCGATGCGCAACTGCTGGACGCAGCGCGCGCACTGGCGCTGCGCATCGCGGCCAATCCGCCGCAGGCGGTGCAGCAGGCCAAGCGCCTGATGCTGCAGGCGCGCCAGGGCACACTGGCAACCGCGCTGGAATCAGCCGCTGCCGTGCAGGCGCTGATGCACACGACGGAAGCGCACCACGCGGCGGTAGAGGCATTCAGCAAGCCGCGCCCGAAGTAGCCCTGCACTCAGCAGGCGCTGCGCTGGCAATATTCGCCGCGCCAAACCACGAGCGCACCTACCAGTGCACCCCGCTGAATACCTGCGCAAACAAGCGCCGCGCCAGGTCGATGGAACCCCTCGGCACACGCTTGGCTTCCCCGGCGGGCTCCGTCCCCTGCACGCCGCGCGCGGCGGCCGAATCGGGGAACAGGTGATAGGCCTGGTTGAGCACGAACTGGCTTATTTCAGGGGCTACCGCCTGCGCCACCGCACCCGCCAGTCCCAGTCCGGTGGCCACGCGCTTCGGCTTCTCCACGATCGCACGCATCACCAGGTTCGCGGCCTGCTCGGGGGTGAGCGTCGGGAAAGCATCGTAGAGCCGGGTGGGCGCGATCATCGGCGTGCGCACCAGCGGCATGTTGATCGTCGTGAAGCGCACGTCGCGATCGGCAAACTCCGACGCGGCACACCATGAGAAGGCGTCCAGCGCGGCCTTGGAAGCCACGTAGGCGGAAAAGCGCGGCGGGCTCGCCAGTACGCCGATCGAGGAAATATTGATGATGTGCCCCCGCTTGCGCTCCAGCATGCCCGGCGCGAACCCCATGATGAGCCGGAGCGCGCCAAAATAGTTGAGCTGCATGGTGCGCTCATAATCGTGGAAGCGCTCAAACGAGTGTTTCACGGAGCGGCGGATCGAGCGGCCGGCGTTGTTGATCAGGATATCCACGCCGCCGTGCTGCTGCAGGATTTGGGCGATGAAACGGTCGCAGTCGGCCATGTCGGCGATGTCGCAGGGGTAGGCGTAGCCCTCGCCGCCGCGCGACCGGATGTCGCGGATAGTGTCCGCTAGCTTTTCCGGCGTGCGCGCCGCCAGCACGAGAATCGCCCCGGCTTTGGCCAGCTGCAGCGCGCAGTCACGCCCGATGCCCGAACTCGCCCCGGTCACGACCACCACCTTCCCCTTGACCTCGCGTCCGAGGCCGCGCGGCGTACGGCGACCGACCGCCTGCCCCAGCACTCTGGCCCATGACGGCGCAGCGCCCGCGCGCGATCTCGCGCGCGGCGCCAGGTGCTCCTCCCAATACCGCCAGATCACGCCGGCGTAAGACTCGAAGGGCGGGCATTCGATTCCTCCCCGGGCGAGGAGCTTGCGTGTTTTGGTCGAATCGAAGCGCGTGGGATAGCCGACGAATGCCAGCGCCTCCATCGGGATGCCATAGCGCTTCAGCACCGCACCGACCGCCTTGTTCACCGGCAGTGCCCGGGCGACCCGCCGCACCGGCGCCTCATCGAGCAGTTTCCCCAGCGTGCGCGCCTTGACCACCGAGAGCTTCGGCCCGCGCGAGGCCACGAGCAGCACGCGCACCAGGTCGCCCACCGAGATACCCTGTGGATCGGTGAGAAAGAACGTTTGTCCATTCTGGTTGCGCGCGTGCATCAGGTAATCCATCGCGTCGACCACGAAATCCACCGGTACGATATTGATCGTACCGCCCTGCGTCGCCACCGCGCGCAGCCAGCCGGGTAGCACGCTGCTCACCTGGCGTATCGCCGGAAAGAAAAAGTAAGGGCCGTCGATTTTGTCCATCTCCCCCGTCGCGGAGTGGCCGACCACCACGCCGGGGCGGTAGATGCGCCAGGGGATGCCGCGTTCGCGCCGCACCAGTGCCTCGGCATCGTGTTTGGTGCGGTAGTAGGGATTATCGAGTCCCGTGGCCTCCTCGAACATATCCTCGGTGAAGGTGCCCTTGTAAAGCCCGGCCGCCGCGATGGAGCTCACATGGTGGAAGCAGCCGGCGGCCATGGCCTTCGCGCAGGCCAGCGCGTGGCGGGTGCCCTCGACATTGGCCTCGATTTGCGCCTGCGCATCCGCCGCTATGTCGTAGATCGCCGCAAGGTGCACGAAGTGATTCACGCGCCCCTTCAGTGAGGCCAGCGCGGCGCGCGAGACACCGAGGCGCAACTTGCCGAGCTCCCCGGTGACGGCGAACAACTGGGTCTCGTCGACACCCCACAACGCGCGAAGTTGATCCACCTTGCCGAGTGACTGCTCGCGCACCAGCATGCATACGCGGCCGCCACGGTCGAGCAGTTTGGGTATCAGGAAGCGGCCGATGAATCCGGTGCCGCCGGTTACAAAGTAGGTGTGCGCCATGAGCTCCTCCGCGATGATCATCGCCCCCTGAAGTATAGGAAGTATCGACGACCTGTCGATACGGAGGGACGCGTCGCTAGGATCGCCGGCCGATGGCTTTGAACATCGCGACGACATCGGCCGAGGTCACCACGCGCGCGACTTCCCCGTCGGCAAGCGGCGCGGCACCCCCGTTGGATTGGAACGCGGTATCGACCTGCTGCGCTTTCGCCTGTGCGCGCAGCGCTCCCACGGACAAATCCTGTTTATTGTGGTGCGCGAACGGATCGAACTGGAAATCGCGCATGGCGTTACGGTGGGTGATCTTATCGATCTGCGTATCGCTCAGGTGCCGGATCGACTCCCACAGCACCTCGGGCGACTTCGGCCACAGTGTGTCGGAGTGCGGGTAGTCACATTCGTAGGCGATATTGTCCTCGCCGATCCACTCGATGTTCTGAAGGCCAAAGACATCGTCGATGAAACAATTGAGAAAGTGCTGTCTGAACACCTCGCTGGGCTTGCGCTCACCCATGTACTGGTTGGAATGCGTCCACGCGTGGTGCTGCTGGTGGCTGAAATCGGCGCGCTCCATGAAATACGGTATCCAGCCGATGCCGCCCTCCGACAGCGCGATCCGCAGCGTGGGGTAGCGATGCAGGGCGGCGAGATTCATCCAGTCCGCGGCGCCGATCGAGATCGACATCGGCATGGTGGTGATCCACGCCTCGATCGGCGTGTCCATCGAGGCGTGCGGCGCGGGGTGTCCGGAGCCGATATGCAGGCAGATCGTGGTGCCGAGCTCCGAGACGGTTTGCCACAACGGCTCCCAGTAGTCCTTGTGAATGCTCGGCAGTCCGCGCGCGGCGGGATTGTCGTTGACGGACACCGCGTGGCAGCCCTTTGCCGCCAGCCGCTTCAGCTCGCCCACGGCGGCGTCCATGTCCCACAGCGGCAGCAGGCCGCAGGGGATGAAACGCCCGGGATAGGCGCCACACCACTCGTCGACGTGCCAGTCGTTGTAGGCCTGCAGGTGGCGCAAACCCGTGGCCTTGTCGGGCGCGGCATAGAACAGGCCGCCGTCCAGCCCGGTGAAACTCGGGAAGTTCAGGGATGCGGCAATGCCGTTGACGTTCATGTCGCGGATGCGCGCGTGCACGTCGTAGCAGCCCTCGCGCAACTGGGCGAACGAGGTCGGCTCCATGCCGTATTCCTCGGGCGGGCGCCCGACCACGGCGTTCAAACCGACGGAGGGAATCTGTATGCCGTTGTACTCCCAATAATTCGTGCCGGCCTCCGTCGTCTTGAGTTTGGGTGCGGATGCCAGCGCCGCGCCGGTCAGATGCCGGTCGAAAACGTCGCCCGGCTCGGTGATGTGGTCGTCGACGCTCACCAGTACCATGTCATTCATCTGCATGCCAGAGTCCTCTCAATCGAATCCCAGATCACTGAATAGGTCGTTCAGGCGTCGCCACGCCTCCTTGTTGCCGTGCGTGTTGCGTTCGCGCAGGAAGTTGTGCTCGTCCTCGCGCCACACGAGATTGGTGAACAAGGGGTGGCCGATGCTGGCAAAATTCTGGAATCCGGCCATGCCCACGCCGTGATAGAACTGGTGCAGGGCGCGCTTGCCTAACTGCAGGCCGTCCGTGGACAGGGCGGCGATGGCACGTGCGTAGCGCAGCGCTTCCGCGGCGAGCTGGTCCGGCTCCACCACCGAGTTGGCCACGCCCCACTCTTTCAACTCCAGCGCGGTGATACTGCGCCCGGTCAGCAGGATTTCCATGCCGCGGTTGAGGCCGAGCTTCAGCAGCGCGATCGGCATCTGGCCGTCGAACGCGGCGAAGCCGATGCGCGACTGTCGCCGCGCGAAGCGGGCATCGATAGACGCCACCAGCAGGTCGCAGGCCAGGGCGTAGGAAAATCCGAGGCCCATGACGTTGCCCTGGCAGGCCGCGATCACCACCTTGTCGCCCCAGATCAGGCCGCGCTGCATGGATTCATAGGTCTTGCGGATTTCGCGCATGCGGATGGACTGCGGCAGCCGCTCGCCCTTCTTCAGGCCATAGGTTTCCACCGGTACCTTGCGGGTGTCCTCGCCGGCGCAGAAATCCGGGCCATTCGCCGCCAGGATCACCACCTTCACCCGGTCGTCGTCCTGCGCCCGTTCCAGGAGTTGCGCCAGCAGCTCGTTCATGCCGGGCACGGCGATGGCGTTGCGGCGCTGTGGCCGGTTCAGCGTGATGCGGCAGATATGCTCCTCGATGACCTCGTACAGGATACTCTTGGACAGGTCCTCGGGCGCGCTCGCTTCGCCGCTGTCGTCCTTGTCGTCAGTCACGGGCCATTACTCCTCATCACGTCGACCACAGTCCTGTTGCCCGACTGCGCGGGGGCTGCGGTTTCGCCAGATTAATCATTTAACTGTTTGAAGGCAATGTCCAGCCTATCGATTCCACTACGCACCTGCGTTTCGTTGTAGGCAATCTTAATAAAATGCATATTTTGCAGGTCTTTATAGGGTTTTATCGGATTAGTGAAAGCCGCTTTCCCGGTGGCAT
The DNA here is from genome assembly GCA_964461965.1 of uncultured Halioglobus sp. Lineage (GTDB taxonomy): Bacteria > Pseudomonadota > Gammaproteobacteria > Pseudomonadales > Halieaceae > Marimicrobium. Next base: position 15,498 of record CAYWWD010000045.1, read on the forward strand.
GGGTGGTTGACTTTATCCGCTGTTATCAGTTAACTATTTGATGAAAATCGGGCTGCTGGCGCGATGCTCGGCCAACGTCCGTGTTACATCAACAAAAGTGCTGATACAAAAGAAGGTGCCATGACATTCGCGCGAACGGGAATCGTCGATACGCTGATTGGCTTTCGCGCGCACCGGCATGTGGCGCCGGTCGCCGCCCTGAAAGAGGCGGACAAGGCGGACCACCACCCGCACGGCTACATGTTCCGCGATATTCCACCCGAACTCGGCGCCGGGGACGATCCGCAGGCCTCCGTGCGGGAAACACTGGCACTGATGGATGAGTACGGGATCGAGTACGGACTGGTCAGCCTGTCGGATGCGCGCGCGGTACAGGCAGTGCGCGAGCATCCGCACCGCTTCCTCGGCAGCCTCGCCGCCGACGGCAATCGCGTCATGGACCAGGTGCGCGACATCACCCGGGCGCACGCCGAGCTCGGCATCCGCGCGGTAACGATCTTTCCCTCGGGCGTGAACCCGCAAATCCCCATCAACGACAAGCTGTGGTATCCCGTCTACACCAAATGCGTCGAACTGGATCTGCCGGTGTTCGTCACCACCGGCGTCCCCGGCCCAAGGGTCAAGATGATGGCGCAATATGTCGGCCACCTGGACGAGGTGTGCTACGACTTTCCGGAATTGAAGCTGGTGATGCGGCACGGGGCGGAGCCCTGGGAGAATCTGGCGGTCAAGCTCATGCTCAAGTGGCCGAACCTCTACTACTCCACCTCCGGCTTCGCACCGAAATACATTCCGAAAGCTATTATTGACTACGCGAACACGCGCGGTGCGGACAAGGTGCTGTACGCCGGCTACTACCCCTTCGGGCTGGAACTCAGCCGCATCTTCGACGAACTGGAAAACCTGCCGTTGCGCGAGAACGTATGGCCGGCCTTTTTGTCGGGCAATGCCCGTCGCCTGCTCAAGCTGCCCGCCTGACGCGCACGCACGCACGCATCAGGTGAATTCCGGGAGGAGACAATGACTGAGACTGTTGAACTCGACCGCTTCGCCGGCAATGCCACCAGCGTGAAGATCAACCCTGCGCTGGGTTTTGCCGCCTTCGATGCTGACAGCCACTACTACGAATCCGAAGACGCACTGACCCGCCATCTCGGCAAGCAGTGGAACCGGCGCGGCCCGAAATGGGTGGAATTGAAGGGCCGCAAGAAGCTGATGCTGGGCGACAAGCTGTTCAACTATATTCCCAACCCGACCTTCGACCCGGTCGCCAAACCGGGATGCATGCACGACTACTACGCCGCCAAGCTCGATGGCGCCGACATGAAAACCGCCATGGGCGACCTCGAGCCGATCCGGCCCGAGTACCGCGATCGCGACGCGCGGCTCGCCGTCATGGACGAACAGGGTGTCGGCGCGAGCTGGCTGTTCCCCACGCTGGCCGTGACCATCGAAGTGGCCTACCAGCCGGACATCGACGCCTGCCTCGCCACCCTGCGCGCTTTCAATCGCTGGCTGGCGGAAGACTGGGGCTTTGCCTACAAGGACCGCATTTTCGCAGCGCCGGTGATATCCCTCTCCGATCCCGACTGGGCGGTGGAGGAGATCGAGTGGTGCATACAACAGGGCGCGAAGGTCGTCTCGCTGCGCAACGGCCCGGTGTACACAAAGAGCGGCGCGACCTCGCCGGGCGCAGAGCAGTTCGATCCGTTCTGGTCGCGCGTGCAGGAGGCCAACATCGTCGTCGCGCCGCACGCCGGCGATGACGGCTACGACTTCCTCGGCAAGATGTGGGAGCCGTGGGAGGATTATTCGGGGTTCCACGTCACGCCGCTGCGCAAGGTGGTCACCTCGCAGCGCGCCGTGCCGGACTTCTTCGGTGCGCTGGTCTGCCACAAGGTGTTCGAGCGCTTCCCGCGCCTGCGCGTGGCCTCGATCGAGAACGGGGCGAGCTGGGTGGCACCGCTACTGGTGCGTCTGTTCCGCGGCCATGCGCAGACCAAAGGCTACTACGCGAAAAATCCGGTCGACCAGTTCAACGAACATATCTGGGTCACGCCCTTCTGGGAGGACAACCTCGACGCGCTCGCCAAGCTGATGCCGGTGGAGCGCATCCTGTTCGGCAGTGACTGGCCGCATGTCGAGGGCGTGGTGCGCCCGCTCGACTTCCTGGAGACGGTAGAGACCTTCAGCGCGGACGACCGGCGGCGCATCATGCGCGACAACGTCGCCGCGCTGACCGCGGGCGCCAACCCGTGAGCCAGTTCTGGCCCGACGAGGACGGCCAGCCACCGGCGATACTGGTCGAAGTGCGCGACAAAGTGGGCATCGTCACGCTGAACCGCCCCGACCGGCTGAATGCCTGGACACCGGCGATGGGCACGCTGTACTTCAACACGCTGGATCGCCTCGCGGCCGATGCCGCCGTACACGTGATCCTGGTGCACGGTGCCGGGCGCGGCTTCTGCGCGGGCGCGGACATGCAGGGCCTGCACAACATCGCGGCCAGCGGCGGCAGGACGCCGGACCGCGACCCGCGCGGCTATCTCCACCCGCTGACCATCGGCAAGCCGATCGTCGCCGCGCTGCACGGTGCGTGCTACACGGTCGGGCTGCAACAGGCATTGTGTGCCGATGTGCGTTTCGCCGCGCGCGATGTGCGCATTGCGGCGCCGTACGCCAAGCGCGGGCTGATCGCCGAGGTCGGCATCTCGTGGCAGTTGTCGCGCATCATCGGCTGTGCCAACACACTGGAGCTGCTGCTGTCGGGGCGGGTGGTCGAGGGCGAGGAAGCGCTGCGCCTCGGCCTGGTGAACCGTTTGTTTGATGCCGACGAGCTGCTGTCGCAGAGCCTCGCGTACTGCACTGCGCTCGCCGCAGAGTGCTCACCCTGGGCTATGCGCACGATCAAGCAGCAGGTGTACCGCGACCTGATGACCACACTCCCCGAGGCGTATCGCCAGTCGGAGCAGTGGCTCAACGCCTCGCTGGCCAGCGCGGATTTCGCCGAGGGTATCGCCGCGTTCCGCGACAAGCGCGCACCGGCATTCTCAGGTCTTGCGCCCGAGCTCGCCCGGATCGATCCGTGGCCGGACGCCTGAACCGTGGGTTTGGCGCTACACGCCGCTGACGGCCCGGCTCATTGGCTGCCAGAGCGCAGCGTTACGCTGCCGGCGTGCACGGTGGGCGAGTTGCTGTGCCGTCACGCGCGCGACAGCGGCGATCGCCCCGCGCTCTACCACCTGACCGACCCTGCATCGGACACGCTGACCGGCATCACCTATCGCGAGCTCGCGCGACGCGCGACAAACTGCGCTCGCGCACTGGCGGCACGACACCCGCCCGGTGAGCGTATCGCGCTGTGGTCGCGCAATACCGTCGAATCAGTGATCCTGCAGTACGCCTGCGCCCTCGCCGGCACCATCCTCACACCCTTCAACACCGCATGGACGGATCGAGAGGTCGGGCATGCGCTGGCGCTCACCCGGCCGGCGCTACTGTTTGTCGGCCTGGACCACGCGGGGCGCGAGCTCTCACAGCGTGTGGCCGAAGCCAGTGGCTGCACCGTGCTGCCCGTGCAGGCGATCGCCGATCTCGCGGGCCACACCGCGGACACTCCACTGCCCCGCGTTGCCGAGGCCGATCCGTTCCTGATCCAGTTCACCAGCGGCACGACCGGTATGGCCAAGGGCGCACTGCTGAGCCATCGCGCCTGCCTGCTCGGCGGCTGGTTGCGGCCGCATTGCGAAGGCGCTGGCGAGGACGATGTCTGGCTCAACGCACTGCCCTTTCATCACATCGGCGGCTCCTGCGCCGTGGTGCTCGGCGCGCTCGGCGTGGGTGGTTCATTCGTGGTGCTGGAACAGTTCGACCGCGACCAGCTCATCCGGCTGATGCCCGTCGTGCGCGCCACGCGCATGGGCGGCGTGCCAACCATGTGGCACGACCTGCTGGCCTCCGGTGAACTGCCCGCTACCGCGCGGCTGAAATCCGTGTCGCTGGGTGGCGCCAGCGTGTCAGTTGACCTTGCGCGCGCCATCTTCGACCGCCTCGGTGCGCGCGCCGGGATCGGCTACGGGCAGTCGGAGTTTCCCATCATCTCGGCCACGCTGCCGGACGATCCGGTGGAGATCGCCTGTGACACGGTGGGCAGGCCCCTGCCACACATCGAGCTCAAAATTATCGACCCGGACAGCGGCGCGACACGGCGCCTCGGTGAGATCGGCGAAATCTGCCTGCGCGGACCGCTGTGCATGGACGGCTACTGGGACAATGCACAGGCCACGCAACAGACCATCGAAGAGGACGGCTTCCTGCACACCGGCGACCTGGGCTCGCTGGATGCCGAAGGCTACTGCAGGATCAAGGGCCGCCTGCGCGAGTTGATTATCCGCGGTGGTGAGAACGTGTACCCCGTGGAAATCGAGAATGCCCTGCTGGCCCACCCCGACGTGTTGATGGCCGCCGTGGTCGGCGTGCCGCATACGCGTCTTGGCCAGGATGTGGGCGCGGTCATCAAGCTGCAACCCGGCGCCAGAGCCGGCAGTGCGGAACTGGAGCGCCACGTCGCGCAGTATGTCGCCAGTTTCAAGGTGCCCAGGGCCTGGCATTTCGTGGACGCCATGCCGATGACGGCTTCCGGCAAGATCCGCAAGTTCGAGCTCGAAGCGATCTTTGCACCGGCATGAATTCCGACACTCTCGGCGGCTTGGTTCGCGCGCAGTGCGCGCTGGGCGAGCGCACGCTGCTGGTCGTCAACGACGCCGATATTTCCTACGCCGGCGTAGAACGGCGCTCGCGCCAGCTGGCCGGCGCCTTGCTGCGTCACGGCGCGGGGCGTGGCAGCCACATCGCCATGTTGTTCGGCAACAGCGTGGAATTCGCGGTCTGTTTTCTCGGCATCACCCGCATCGGCGCGATTGCGCTGCCCTTCAGCACGCTCTCGACGGCGCTCGAACTTCGCGGCCTGCTGCGCGGCGCGGATGTGGAGTACCTGGTCGCGGCCGAATCCTGCCAGGGGCGCGACCTGCGCCAGATCATCGCGGACGCCCTCGGCACGCAGAACCAGGCGCACCTGCTGCTGCCCGAGCTGCCGGTGCTGCGCCAGGTGTGGTTCGGTATCACGGAACTGGCCGGCGGCGACGCGGGGGATGCCGCGCGCGTGGCCGCCGCCGAAGCGCAGGTCAGCCCGGCCGATACGCTGGCCATCGTCCACACCTCTGGTTCCACCAGTGCACCCAAGGGCGTGGTGCACACGCACGGACAGGTGATACGCAACATGCGGCGCCAGAACGCGCTGCGCGGTTACACACAGGCCGACTGCCTGTTCTCCAATTCCCCGTTCTTCTGGATCGGCGGACTGGCGTACAGTTTCCTCGCCACGCTCATCGCCGGCGCGCGCCTGGTCTGTGCGAGCGGCACACCGGCCGCCACGCTCGACCTGCTCGAAGCACAGCAGCCCACGATGTGCAACGGCGTGGCATCGACCGTGCTCGCGCTTGCCCGCGACCCAAGCTTCGCAGAACGCAACCTCGACTGCCTGCGCCGCGGCAACCTGTACCCGATCATGCCGGCAGCGGTGCGCCCGGCGGACCCCGGACTGCGCAGTAACCTGCTGGGCGCGACCGAGACCGGCAGCGTGTCGTTGTACGGTGACGTCGACAGGGACCTGCCAGCGCACCAGCGTGGCAGCTTCGGCCGGCCGGTGCCCGGCATCGAGGCGCGTATCGTCGATCCCGACACTGGCAGAGACGCAAACGAAGGCGAACTGTGGGTGCGCGGCCCCAACCTGATGCAGGGCTACTACGGGCGCGAACGCTGGCAGTGCTTCGACGCCGACAGCTGGTTCCACACCGGCGATATGTTCACACGAGACGACGACGGCGAGTTCTATTTCAAAGGCCGCAGCGGCGACATCATCCGCACCTCGGGCGCACAGGTCTCCCCGCGCGAAGTGGAAGCGGCGATCAGCGCAGTCACCGATGGGCGCATGGCGTTCGTGATCGGCCTGCCCGACCCGCAGCGCGGGGAGGTGGTTGCAGCGGTACTGGTGGGCGATGCGGCGTTCGACGCCGAGGCGCTGCGGGAACGTCTCAGGCAGCGGCTGTCCGCCTACAAGGTGCCGAAGCGGATTGTCGCCGTGGCGGAGCGTGACCTGCCGACGCTGTCCAGCGGCAAGGTGGATAGCAAGCGCCTGCTGGAGCTGTTCCGTGAGCCTTGAAACACTGCCCGCCCTGCTCGTACAACGCGCCACGGACTGTCCGCACCGCGAGGCCGTGGTCGATGACACGGCGCGGATCACCTATGGCGAGCTCAACCGGCGCAGCGCCGGGCGCGCAGCCTGGCTGGTATCCCGGGGTGTGAACAAGGGGCATCGTGTCGCGCTGTCGATGCCCAACTGCATCGAGTGGGCAGTCAACGCGTACGCTGTAATGCGCATCGGCGCCGTACTGGTGCCGCTGAGCACGCTGCTGCGTACACCCGAGCTCAATGCGCAACTCGCCGTCGCGGGCGTTCGCCACCTCATCGCCGCGCCGGCGCTGCGCACGCGCGATTATCGGTCCGAGTTCACCGCCATCGACCGCGCCAGCCTGCCTGCGCTGCGCGCGGTCTGGTGGACGGACGAACCGCAGGACGACGGCAAGCCACCGGCGGCAGCGGCAACCGTGGCCCTGGCGCTCGAAGCGCGGGTGCAACCCGGCGACGACCTGGCCGTGATCTTCACCTCCGGCAGCAGCGGCGCGCCCAAGGGCGTCATCCATACCCACGGCGGCGCGCTGCGCGCCAATGCGGCAGGGCTCGTCGACCGCTGCGTGCGCGCACCGACGCGGCTCTATCTGCCGATGCCGTTCTTCTGGGTCGGCGGCTTCGCCGCCGGGCTGATCTCCGCGCTCAACGCCGGCGCTACGCTGCTGACCGAATCCTCGCCGAAGCCAGGAACAACACTGGAATTTTTGCAGCGCGAGCGCGCCACGCTGTTTCGCGGCTGGCCCGATCAGGCGGCCGCGCTCGCCAGCCATCCCGACTTTGCGGGCACCGACCTCTCCAGCCTGACGCCTGGCAGCCTGGAACCACTGCTGCCGGCTGCGTTGCGCGGTGCGCCCGGTAGTCGCGCGACGCTGTTCGGCATGACCGAAACCTTCGGGCCCTTCTGCGGCTACCCACTGGATGAGGGCATGCCGCGCGACAAATGGGGCAGTTGCGGCCGTCCCTTCGACGGCATGCAGGTGCGCATCATGGACGTGGACACTGGCGCGCCGGTGCCCGCCGGCACGGTCGGCGCCATACAGGTCGGTGGCCGCAATATCCTGCGCGGCATCTGCGGGCGCGAACGCGAGGAGATTTTCACCCCCGATGGCTGGTACGACGGTGGCGACCTCGGTCATCTCGACGCCGACGGTTTCCTGTATTACGCCGGCCGCCGCGATGACATGGTCAAGATCAAGGGCGCGACGGTGTTCCCGCTGGAAATCGCGTCTGCGCTGGAAACCATTCCCGGCGTGCAACGCGCCTACGTCACCGACATTGCGCTCAATGGCGCCATCGCCATCGGCGCGGCGGTGATCGTCGCATCCACGAAAGCGCCCGGCATCGGCGATCTGCAGCGCGCGGCCCGCGAACGCCTCAGCGCCTTCAAGCTGCCGTCACGCTGGCTCCTCGTCACCTCGCAGGCCGACATCCCGCACGGCGCGACCGGAAAGCTCGACCGCCCGGCGTTGCGGGCGCTGTTGCAGGCACAGCCCCCCGCCTGAGGCCGGCAGGGGTGAATGCAGCGCGCACGCCGGGGCCGCGCGCGGTACGTCGCGTTATTCCTGCGTCCCGCGTTCGAACAACTGAGCATCCTTCAACGCACGCGCGGCGATGAAGTCAAAGACCGCGCGGATGCGCGCGCTGTGGCGCAGTTCCTCATGGGTCACCAGCCACAGGTCGATAGCCGCCGCAGTGTAGTCCGGCAGCACGCGCGTGAGGCGCCCGGCGATGCCGGCCCAGCGATGCGACAGAATGCCGATACCGAAACCTGCCTGCACGGCGGAAATCAGGGCTTGTGAGCTGTTGGTGGCGTACACGTACTGACTGGCGGGCACCGGTTCCACGGGGAACAGCGCGGCCGCCTGCATGCTGGGACCCAGAGGCTGCAGGCCAACCAGCTGGTGGGCGCGTAAATCCTCCAGTGATTCCAGCGGCGGCGCATTGCGCAGGTAGGCTTTGCTCGCGTAGAGACCGAAGCCGACCGTCACCAGCCGCTTCGCGATCAGGTCCGGCTGCACCGGCTGGCCGAGGCGCAGCGCAATGTCTGCTTCACGGCGGATCAGGTCCACCGCACGGTTCTCGATCTGTACCTTGAGGAGGATCTCCGGGTACTGCGCGTGAAAATCCAGCAACACCGGTGTCAACCACTCCGTTCCCGTACCCTCCGTGGCAGAGATGGTGACTTCCCCACACAGGGCCGTGGACTGCACTTCCAGGCTGCGCTCGATGGCCAGCATCTCGCGCTCCATGCGCCGGGCGCTGTCGAGGATGGCCACGCCGGAGTCGGTGAGTTGCATGCGGCGGCCGGCGCGCACGAATAGCGGCGTACCGAATCGCTTCTCCATGGCCGCCAGCCGGCGGCCGACGCTGGGCTGGGTCAGGTTGAGATGTTCAGCCGCCGCGACCAGGCTGCCCCGATCGAGGATTGCCAGAAACAGGCGGATGTCCGCCCAGTCGCGAAGTGGGTCTTTGCCATGCATGAATGCATACTAACTATGTATTCATTGAATGGCTATACGTTAATGTCAGGTATAGAGTGAATCCCACGTCCCCTGATTGATAGTGGAGGAACGACGATGAAACGCCATGGAAAATTTGCCTCACTGCTTGCCGCAGCATCCGTCGCCGGCCTGTTATGGCACGGCGCCGCCAGCGCCGACACACTCGACCATTACCAGCCCACTGCGCTGCGCAAAGCCGAAGCGGCGCTGCAGCACGGCTACCCGGAGCGCGCGCTGGCGCTGCTGCAGGGTCGCAGCGCCGAGATGCGCCGCTGGCGCACGGAAGCCGCGGCCAGCGACCTGATGTGCCGCGCATACTTCGAGAACGGCGACTACACTAAGGCCGAGCGCGCCTGTGATCGGGCGGTCGCAGCCAGCGGCAACAGCGACGCGAACTACGTGTACCACCGCGGTGTCATGCGCCTGTTGCTCGGGCGGGTCGACGAGGGTATCGCCGACCTGCGCCGCGCCGGCGGCATGAATCTGGCGAACGGAGCGTTCCCTGAACACCTGGCCGTCGCCAACCGGTTTTAAGCGCAGGTCCGTCCAGCCGCGTGCTCCCCCGACCGGGACACGCGGCATTTTTTACGCGGCAGTTTCTGCTAATGGGAGAACATCGCCAGTGACCGATGACAGTCTGCGCCAGCGCCGCCTGGCCGTATTGCAGACGCACTTCCAGTCCGAGGTCGATCACGACTGGGCCGCCTGCCTGGGCACCTTCAATGGCCGACCGCATTATGAAATCATGGCGACCGGCCAGGTCTACGACGGCGATGACGAAGTGCTCGCCTACCACCGCAACCAGCGCATCGCCTTTCCCGACCAGCGGCACGAGAACGTGCGCTATCACTTTGCCGACGATGTGGTCATCACCGAATTCGACCTGCTCGGCACCAACCTCGGCCCGTTCCTCGGCCTGGAACCTACCGGGAAAGCGTTTCGCGTTCCGGTCGTGGCACTGTTCTTCTTTGCAGGCGAGAAGATCGTGAACGAGCGGATCTACCTCGATACCGCCTCCCTGCTCAGCCAGATTGGTCGGGCCGGGATCCTGAATTCCTCCGCTGGTTGAACGGCACCGTGTTGTCCGCGCTCGGTTCGCGCGGCAGGCCGAGGTAGCGCTCGGCGACGGCGTTCAACTGCATTTCCGTGGTGCCGCCACCAATGCGGTGGGTGCAGACCCGGTCCATGCCCCACACCGGCCCCTCGCCGCCCGGGGTGACGGCGACGCCCGCCGGACCGGTCAGCTCCGAGAGCAGAGCGGTGCGGCGCACGCTGGTACGGGCCGCCATCAGGCTGGAGAGGGCGCCGGCCGTTGGCGGCAGCGTTTTCGTGCGCAGGCCGACGGAAATCCGGCGCGTGATGAGCGCGTAGACCGCGTCGATCACATAGGCCTCGCCGATGAGCTGTCGCGCATGTGCATCCTCGGCAACGCCGAGCGCACGCGCCAGCTCCCCATATTGAGATGCAAGTTCGATGCTTTCACTTTCCACGGCGGCCTTCATCCCCGCATGCCAACCGCGCGCCATGCCGATGCGCTCGGCGGCGAGTTGCGTACTGGCGACGGTCCAGCCATCGTTGACCGTACCGACGACGTGATCCGCCGGCACCATAACCTCGTCCAGGAACTCCTGGCAGAAATCACTCTTGCCACGAATCAGCCGCAGCGGCGTGATGGTGATACCGGGCGAACGCATGCTGACAATGAACATGGTGAGGCCGGCGTGCTTGGGCACGGTGGGATCGGTGCGGGCGAGGCACAGCCCCATGTCGCAGTCGAGGCCGCCCGTGGTCCAGACTTTGGAGCCGTTCAGCACCCAGTGGTCACCGCGCAACACGGCGCGCATCTGCAGCCCCGCGAGGTCCGACCCGCCCGACGGCTCGGAGAGCAGCTGGCACCAGAGGTGCTCGCCGCGCAGGATCGCCGGCAGATAACGCTGTTTGAGTTCCTCGCTCGCGTGTGCCAGCAGTGTCGGCACGACCACGTTGAACGCGTTGCCGAAGTGCCAGGGCAGGCGGTAGGGCTCGGCTTCCTCGTGGAAGATTTCCTCATAGCGCGCATCCAGCCCGAGGCCGCCATAGTCGCGCGGCAACGTGATGCCCGCCAGGCCACCGTCCCACAGCGCGCGCTGGATGCGCCGGTCGGTGTCCACCAGCGCCTTGTTCTCCCAATCCATGGGCGCCTCGTCGGCGCGGCGGGGCGGTAGATGCTGCCGCAGCCAGGATCGCACCTGGTCGCGAAACGCACGTTGTGCGTCGTTGTCGCCGGAGTGTGGTACAGCTCGATTCATGGTGGTGATCCTCACAGTCCCGCGAGCTGGCACAGGCGCTCGTGATGCACAGCAGTGCCGCCCCACAGCGCCTCGTTGGATACCGCCCGGCGCAGGTAGAAATGAATGTCGTGATCCCAAGTCATGCCGATGCCGCCGTGCAGGTGCAGGCAGTCGCGCACGATCTCGGTACCCCAGCGCCCGCAGTGGCTCTTGGCGACGCTGACGGCAATCGCGGCATCGGGCGCGCCGGTGTGCACCGCTCGTGCCGCATGCGCCACCGCAGCTTTGGCACCTTCGAGCTGGGTCGCGTGATCGGCGAGCCGATGCTTGAGCGACTGGAAAGAGCCGATGGGCCGGCCGAAGGCGTAACGCAGTTGCACGTACTCCAGCGTGAATTCCAGCGCGCGATCGACGACGCCCACCGTCTCCGCGCAGTGCAGCACCAGCGCCAGCTGTAGTTGTCGCTCGAATGCTGGCGCCGCGCGACCACACTCTCCCAGCAGGGCGTCGGCTGTCACCTGCACATCGGAGAACGCCACCGCGGCGAGTTGCCTGCCCAGGTCGAGCGTCTCCAGGCGTGCAACGGTAATGCCAGGGGTCGATGGCGCGATCAGGAACTGGGACAGGCCATTCTCCCCCTGTGCCGTAACCAACAGATGCTCCGCGCTGCCGGCGTCCTGCACATTGGCCGCCAGACCGGTGAGCGCAAAACCCGTGCTGGTGCGCAGCACGCGAACGCCGTGTGGCTCGACACCGCCTTTGACACCGGGTGCGGCAAAGCACCACGCCGCACAGCTCTCGCCTGCGGCCAGGGTCGGCAACAGCGCCGACTGCTGCGCGGCGCTGCCCGAGTGGACGAGCGCGAACGCCACCACGCTGTTGGACAGGAAAGGGCCTGCGTACACCACCCGGCCCAGTTCCTCAGCGAGAATCGCCGCGTCGATCACTCCTTGGGCGGATTCCGCGAGACCGCCGAGCGCTTCGGGTATAAACAGCCCCAGCCAGCCCTGCGCCACGGCCTCGCGCCAGGACGCAGCGGCATACGCCTGCTGCTGCTCGGCGAGTCGTCGCAACGCGCCGATGGGCGCGCGATCCTCCAGGTAGCGGCGCGTGGCCGCCTGCAGCATGCGCTGGTCTTCCGTTACGATGACGTCCACGTCTCCTCCCCACCCTGTTGTCCAGGTACCGGCATCAGTGGTCGACGCCGAAATCCGTGCGCAGCCGCGTGACGCGCTGCGTGCTGATGCGCCAGCCCGCGTCCGACTTCACATACGTTTCATGGTAGTGCCCGTAGCCTACCATCGCCGGTGCACTGGCCGGTGCATTTGCACCCGGCTTCAACCGGTCGACGAACGGCCAGATCGCTTTCGCCGTGGTGGGCGAGGTCAGCTCGATCTCCGGATTGTGGCCGTGGTGCACCGTCACCACGCCTTCCAGCGCCTGCGACACGAACGTAACGAAATCCTCGCGCGGACCCTTGTGCCGGATCTGCTCGGCGACCATCTCATGCTCAAATTCGGGCTCGAATACGCAGGTCCAGCCCGCCCAGTCCTTGGTGTCGAGGCAGCGGAAATACCGCGCCTTCAACTGGCGGATCGCTTCCAGGTCGATCAGCGTCTGCAGTGGGTCCAGTGTCATGGTATTGCCCTCGGTTTGCCGCACGCGGCACTGCTCGCCAGATGCCGGGTGCTCATGCCAGCCGGGAACAGCAACGCGACGTGGATGCCCTCACCGGCCAGCTCTTCCCGCAAGACTTCGCCGTAGCCCACGACGGCATACTTGGATGTCACGTACGCCGCCATGCGCACACCGGGTGTAAAAAAGCTGGACGATGCGGTGAGCACGATATGCCGCTCACCATCGGTCTGGCGCAGCAGCGGAAGAAACGCCTTCACCGTGCCGATCACGCCCAGCACATTGACGGACATCACCCAGGACCAGTCCTGCGGCGCGAGGCAGTCGATGGCGCCGAACTGCTGTACGCCAACATTGGCGCACAGCACGTCACAGCGGCCGAAGCGGGCCGCGACTGCCTCCGCCGCAGCGGCCAGCGCTGCGTTGTCCACCACATCGACACCCATGGCGAGCACCTCCCGGCCCTGGCCGCGCAGTGCGGTGGCTTTCTCTTCCACCCGCGCCGTATCGATGTCGAACAGCGCAAGATGCGCGCCGGCGGCGGCAAAAACGTCCGCCATGGCGGCGCCAAGACCGGAGGCCGCACCCGTGATCGCCACTGTCTTGCCCCGATAGTCGCTCATGTCGTCACCTCCATTCGAAACAAGATTCCGCTGCCGCCGCCATCGTCAGCGCGTGCGCGGCAGCCCGAGCTGGCTTTCCGCGATCATGCTGCGGTGCACTTCGCTGGTGCCGCCGTAAATCGTCGCCACCTGCGCATGGCGAAAGCACAGGTTGATGTGTGCGGCGTCCTTTGATGCGAAAGCCAGGCTCTCCGGCGCGGTGAGGTTGAACAGATCGAAGGCATCCGTCTTATAGGCTTCCGACGAAAACATTTTCGATGCCGGGCCGTAGGCGAAATTCGGTTTGCGCTCAGCGGCCGTCCACAGGGTGCGGCAGTGCAGCACCTGCGCGGCGGCGAGATTGGCCGCTGACGCCGCCAGGCGCCGCCGCACGGTGGGGTCGTCGATCATGGGTTTGCCGTCGCGCTGAACAGTGCGGCAGAAACGCTCCGCCACGCGCAGCAACTCGCCGTGGTGGCGTGCAAAGGTCATCCCCTGCTCGATCTCCAGCGCGCCGGCCATCACCTTCACGCCGCCGTCCACCTCGCCCAGACGATAACTGTCAGGGACGAACACGTTGTCGTAGTAGGTGATGTTGGTGCGCTCCTCCTGGAAGGTGTGCACTGGCTGTATTGTCACGCCCTCGGCGTCCAGCACACCCTGGAATTTGCGGTAGATCAGGCCGAGG
>CAYWWD010000046.1:0-28559 GCA_964461965.1 uncultured Halioglobus sp.
CACAGCGCACGATGCCGCCGAAGATGTTGATGAGGACGGCTTTGACCTTGTCATCCGACAAAATAATCTTGAACGCCTCCGACACACGCTCCTTGGTGGCGCCACCGCCCACGTCCAGGAAGTTGGCGGGGAAACCGCCGTGCAGCGCAACGATGTCCATGGTGCCCATCGCAAGACCTGCGCCGTTGACCATGCAGCCGATGTTGCCGTCCAGGGCCACATAGTTGAGTTCCCACTTCGCAGCGTGGGCTTCGCGCTCGTCGTCCTGGCTGGGGTCGTGCATCGCCTGCAGGGCGCTCTGGCGGAACAGCGCGTTGCCGTCCACGCCGATCTTCGCATCCAGGCAGTGCAGCTTGCCCTGCTCGGTGATGACCAGGGGGTTGACCTCGATCAACGCGAGGTCTTTGTCGATGAACAACTGGGCCAGCCCCATGAAGATGTGCACGAACTGCTTGATCTGGTCACCGGACAGCCCCAGCTGGAACGCCAGTTCGCGGCCCTGGTAGGGCTGCGGGCCCACCAGCGGGTCGATGGTGGCGCGCAGGATTTTCTCGGGGGTCTCCTCCGCCACCTTCTCGATCTCTACACCGCCTTCGGTGGATGCCATGAACACGATGCGGCGCGACGCACGATCCACCACGGCGCCCAGGTACAGTTCGTCGGCGATATCCGTGCACGATTCCACCAGAATCTTGCTGACCGGTTGTCCGCGCTCATCCGTCTGGTAGGTCACCAGTCGCTTGCCGAGCCACTGCTTGGCAAAGGCTTCGATTTCGGCTTTGCTTTTGACCAGCTTCACACCGCCGGCTTTACCCCTCCCCCCGGCATGGACCTGGGCCTTGACCACCCATTTGTCGCCGCCAATTTTGTCCGCCGCGGCCGCCGCATCCTGCGGGGTATCGACCGCAAACCCCTTGGACACTGGCAAGCCATACTCGGCAAACAGTTGTTTACCCTGATATTCATGAAGATTCATGTCTTATCCCGTTGTCATTTCCTGACCGTTGTTGATGGAAGCGATCCGGCAGCAGCAACTGCACGCGATCGCCCGTGAGAATCCGTGCGCGTCGGCGACTTATTCTGTTGTACGCACACGGGCGAGCCCTGCTACTTCTTGCGATTGGCGATATGGATGGCGCGCCCCTCCACCGCCAGCGCTGCTTCGTGCACCGCTTCGGATAGCGTCGGGTGACCGAACACTGTCAGCGCCAGATCTTCCGCGCTGGATCCGAATTCCATGGCGATCACCACCTGTTGCACCAGATCGGCCGCCGAGGCGCCGACGATATGGCACCCGAGGATGCGATCCGTCTCGGCATGGGCAAGCATCTTCACCATGCCTTCCGGCGAGTCGGCTGCCAGTGCCCGTCCGCTGGCGGCAAAGGGAAACACCCCTGACTTGAATGGGACGCCCTCTGCTTTCAGTTCCTGCTCGGTCTTGCCCACGGCGGCAATCTCCGGATGCGTGTAGATCACCGACGGGATGCAGTCGTAATTCATCTGCGCCTGGTGTCCCGCGATCCGCTCCACCACCATGATGCCCTCTTCCGAACCCTTGTGCGCCAGCATCGGGCCGCGCACCACATCACCCACCGCATACACATGCGGGGCCTCGGTTTCGCAGACATCGTTGACATAGATGAAGCCGCGTTCGTCCAGCGTCACGCCGCTGTCCGAGGCGAACAGCCCTTCTGAGTTCGGCCGCCGACCCACCGCGACGATCAGGCGGTCGAAAATCTCAGTGTGCTCGCCATCGCCGCCGGTGTAGGTCACTACGACCTGCCCGTCCTTGACGTCGGCTTTGGTGACGCGGGCGCCGAGGCGGATATCCAGGCCCTGTTTCCTGAAAATCTTGCCAGCTTCCTTCGCGACCTGCACATCCATCATCGGCAGGAATTCATCGAGCGCTTCCAGCAGCACCACCTCGGAACCCAGCCGGCGCCACACACTGCCGAGTTCGAGGCCGATCACCCCGGCGCCGATCACGCCCAGACGGGCGGGCACCGCGTCCAGCGTCAACGCGCCGCTGGAATCGATGATGTACTGATTGTCCACGGGTGCCGGCGGAATATTCACCGGCACTGAACCGGCAGCGATGATCACATTGGTTGCATCCAGCACCTGCGTCTTGCCATCGTGATCCGTCACCTCCACTTTCGCGCCGGCCAGCACCCTGGCCTTGCCGGAGATCGTCGTGACGCCGTTGTGCTTGAACAGGCCCGCGATACCGCCGGTCAACTGCTGGATGATTTTGTCCTTGCGCGCCACCATGGCGGCGACATCCATGTGCGGGGCTGCCACCGAAATACCGTGCACGGACAGGCTGTCGCGGACCTCGGCGAACTTGTAGCTGCTGTCTAGCAGTGCCTTTGAGGGAATACATCCCACGTTCAGGCAGGTGCCACCGAGTTGCACCTTGCCCCCGTCGTTGCGCCACTGCTCGACACAGGCGGTGTTGAGGCCCAGTTGCGCAGCCCTGATCGCGGCCACGTAACCCGCCGGTCCCGAGCCGATTACCACTACGTCAAATTTGTCAGGCATGGTTGTTCCCAGTCATCATTACTTTCACAGTTGCAGCAGTATCCTGGCCGGATCTTCGATCAGGTCCTTGATCGCCACCAGGAACTGCACGGCGGTCTTGCCGTCAATCAGGCGGTGATCGTAGGTCAGCGCCAGGTACATCATGGGCAGGATCACCACCTCGCCATTCACCGCCATCGGGCGGTCCTGGATTTTGTGCATACCCAGGATGCCGGTCTGCGGCGGATTGAGAATGGGCGTGGACAGCAGCGAGCCGTACACACCGCCATTGGTCACGGTGAATGTGCCGCCGGTCATGTCCTCGATCGAAAGTTTGTTGTCCCTGGCCCGTACGCTCAAGTCCTTGAGTGCGGCCTCGATGTCCGCGAGGCTCATGAAATCCGCATCGCGCAATACCGGCACCACCAGGCCGCCCTCGGTGGAAACGGCCACACCGATATCCTGGTAGCCGTGGTAGACGATGTCGTTCCCGTCGATGGACGCATTCACCGCCGGAAAGCGCTTGAGGGCTTCACAGGCGGCCTTGACGAAAAAGCCCATGAATCCCAACCGGGTACCCTTGTGCGTTTTCTCGAACTGGTCGCGGTACTTTTCGCGCAACGCCATAACCGGCGCCATGTTGACTTCGTTGAAGGTGCTGAGCATGGCCGTCTGCTGGGAGGCGTTGAGCAGTCGCTCCGCAATCCGCGCGCGCATTCGCGTCATCGGTACCCGCCGCTCCACACGTTCGCTGGACAGGCGTACCGGCTCCTGGCTGCTTGCCGCAGGTGCAGTCGAAGTCGCAGGGCGGGCAGGTGCGGCTGCCGGCGCCGCATCGCGTGCCTGCAGGTGTTTCAGCACATCCTCTTTGGTGATACGGCCACCTTTTCCACTCCCCTGAATATCGGCGACAACCAGCTTGTGCTTCTCGACCAGTTGCCGGACTGCAGGACCGAGCACGTCCAGCGCCGCGGGATCGGCGGCAGTTTTTGCCGCGGCTGCAGGCACGGCGGCGCCCGCCTGGGGAGCCTTGGTGGCGGCAACGTCCTGCTCCAGCGTGGCCAATAACTGCTCGCTGACGACGGTGGCGCCCTGTTGAGCGTGTATCTTTGTGATCACACCGTCCGCGGGCGCGACGACCTCGAGCACCACCTTGTCCGTCTCGATCTCCACGATCAACTCATCGCGCGACACCGCCTCGCCTTCCGCCTTGTGCCACGCCGCCACCTCACCATCGACGATGGATTCGGGAAAGGTCGGCGCCTTGATTTCGATAGCCATTTCGCTTCCTTTAAGAAATGCTGGTGACCGCTAAGTGCCCCAGGGCATTTCGCCCAGGGCTTCGTCGATAAACTTCTGCATCTGTTCCAGGTGCAGGGCCATGTACCCCGCCGCGGGCGCTGCCGATGATTCACGGCCCACATAGCGCAGGTACACATCCACCTTGTGGCGCTGGATCACGCGCCGCATGTGGTGCTGGCTGGCGTACCAGGCCCCCTGGTTCATCGGCTCCTCCTGGCACCACACCGCATCCACGAGGTTGGGGTAGGATTCCGAGAGTATCCTCTGCAATTCCGCTTCGGGAAAGGGATACAACTGCTCCAGGCGCAGGATCGCGATGTGGTCCAGACCGCGTTCGCGCCGCACGGCGCGCAGGTCGTAAAACACCTTTCCGCTGCACAGGATGATGCGCTTTACCTGCGACTTGTCGACGGGGTCGGTGTCATCGAGAACATTGTGGAAATGGCCCCCGGCGAGCTCCTCGATGGTGGAGATCGCCTCCTTGTGGCGCAACAGGCTTTTGGGTGACATTACCACCAGTGGTTTGCGCAGCGGGCGGATGGCCTGTCGGCGCAGCATGTGGAACACCTGCGCCGGCGTGGTGGGCACGCACACCTGGATATTGTGTTCAGCGGAGAGTTGCATGAAGCGCTCCAGCCGCGCCGATGAGTGTTCCGGACCCTGGCCCTCATACCCGTGCGGCAGCAGCATGGTCAGGCCGCATAGACGCGACCATTTGTGTTCGCCACTGGTAATGAACTGGTCGATAACCACTTGCGCGCCATTGGCAAAATCGCCGAACTGCGCCTCCCAGATCACCAGCCCCTGCGGGAGAGTGGTGGCATAACCGTATTCAAACGCCAACACCGCCTCTTCCGATAACAGCGAGTCGAAGATCACAAACTTGGCCTGATCGGCGCCGATGTGCTGCAGGGGAATGTACGCGCTGCCGTCCTTCTGGTTGTGCAAAATCGCATGGCGATGCGAGAAGGTGCCGCGCCCGACGTCCTGCCCTGTCAGGCGCACCGGATAGCCGGCCTGCAGTAGCGATGCATAGGCCAGGTTTTCGGCAAAGCCCCAGTTCACCGGCATGGCGCCTGCTGCCATTTTGCGCCGGTCTTCGAGTATCTTCGACACCTGGCGCTGCAGCGGGAAGCCGTCAGGCGTCACGTTCGTCTGCTGGGCCAGCGCCTGCAGCGCCTGGAGGTCCATGCGCGTATCGCACTGCAGGGTCCACTGGTGGCCGAGGTAAGGCGTCCAGTCCACGAACAGGGATTTGTTGGGTTCCGAGACCAGCCCGCTCACCAGCGGCGCGCTGCGATCCAGCGCCTCCCGGTAGCGATCTACCAGCGCCTGTACCTCGGCGTCGCTGATCAGCCCGCGGCCGACCAGCGTCTCGGCATACAACTCCTGGGTGGTCTTATGCTTGCTGATCCGGTTGTACATGAGAGGCTGTGTGACCGATGGCTCATCGGCCTCATTGTGGCCGCGACGGCGGTAGCACACGAGATCAATCACCACGTCCTTGCGGAACTCGTTGCGGTAGTCCACAGCGAGTTGCGTAACGAACAGGACCGCCTCGGGATCGTCGGCGTTGACGTGGAAAATCGGCGCCCGCACCATCTTCGCAACATCGGTGCAGTACTCGGTAGAGCGTGCGTCCTCGCGTTTGCTGGTGGTGAATCCAACCTGGTTGTTCAGCACGATATGAATGGTGCCGCCGGTGCGATAGGCACGCGTCTGCGACATCTGGAAGGTTTCCATCACCACACCCTGGCCGGCGAATGCCGCATCGCCATGCACCACGATCGGCACCACCCGATCGCCCCTGGCGTCCTGCCGTCGCTCCTGCCGGGCGCGCACGGACCCTTCCACCACCGGCGACACAATTTCCAGATGGGACGGGTTGAACGACAACGCCAGGTGCAGTTCGCCACCCGGCGTCATGATGTTGGACGAGAAACCCTGGTGATACTTTACATCGCCGGAGCTACCGTACAGTGATTTACCCTCGAACTCGGCGAACAGTTCCGAGGGATTCTTGCCCAGGATATTGATCAGCACATTGAGCCGGCCGCGGTGCGCCATGCCGATCACAATCTCCTGCGCACCGTAGGAACCGCAGCGCTGCACCATCTCCGACAACATGGGGATCAGGCTTTCCCCGCCTTCCAGGCCGAAGCGCTTGGTCCCCGGGTATTTGGACGCGAGGGATTTTTCCAAGCCTTCGGCATTGATCAACTGGTTGAGCAGTTGCAACTGCACCGCCGTGCCATAATCCGGCGCAGAGCGCACCGATTCCATGCGCTGCATGATCCAGTGGCGCTCGGCGGTATCGACGATGTGCATGAACTCCGCGCCAATCGTATTGCAATAAGTGCGCTCCAACGCCGCGTAAATCTCGCCCAGCGTGGCGTCCGCCTTGCCGATATGCAGGGTGCCGGTCTGGAATACGGTGTCGAAATCCGCAGTGGACAGCTGGTGGAACCCGAGTTCCAGATCCGCAACCTGCTCGCGCTGCCAGAGGCCGAGCGGGTCGAGGTTCGCCTTCTGGTGCCCGCGCTGGCGGTAGGCAGAAATCATCTGCACCACGCGAACCTGTTTGCGTTCGTACTCCGTCGCCTGGGAGTCGTGCTGCACGGTGGCCTCGGTGCGCACGCGCATCTTGCTGATCTGGGCGAAACGCTCGCGGATCACAGAGTGCGGGACGTCCTTGATCTGGACGATGTCCGAGGCGACCATCGGGAGTTTGTCGAAATAATCGCGCCACTGTTCGGGCACGCCATTCGGGTCTTTCAGGTACGACTCGTACAAATTTTCGACGTAGGTGGCGTTGCCGCCCGCGATATGGGAGCTCTGCCACAGCATTTCCATCGAAGCATTTTGCATTCGGACCTCTCCCGGGGCGTAGCCTGCAACCCCCCTCGCCTGGCCGACCCCGCAACGGCATGCGCGGCCGGGGTGTGTCGGGGCAGCGCTCGCGGCATAAGGCATGCGCTACGGGGGTACCGCCGCACCGGTCTGCGTGCTACGGAGAACTACTTAAAACAATAAAAACAATTAGTTACGAATATAACTTAACGTTACGTGGCACGTGTCAACAGCATGTTCCGAATGTGGCCGATCGCCCGCGTGGGGTTGAGGCCCTTGGGGCACACATTGACACAGTTCTGGATGCCGTGACAGCGAAAAACACTGAAGGGATCGTCCAGCCTCGCCAATCGCTCCTCGGTCGCGGTGTCGCGGGAATCCGCCAGGAAGCGGTAGGCCTGCAGCAGACCGGCGGGCCCGATGAAGCGGTCGGGGTTCCACCAGAACGACGGGCAACCGGTCGAGCAGCAGGCGCAGAGAATACATTCGTACAGGCCGTCGAGTTTTTCGCGGTCCTCGGGGGATTGCAGGCGCTCGATGGCGGGAGCCGGCGTATGGTTCTGCAGGTAGGGTTGTACTTTTTCGTACTGTGCATAGAACTGGCCCATATCGACGACCAGGTCGCGGATCACCGGCAGGCCCGGTAGCGGTCGCAGCACCAGATGGTTGTCGCGAACCGCCTTCGACAGCGGCGTGATGCAGGCCAGGCCATTGACACCGCTGATGTTCACGCCGTCGGAGCCACAAACTCCCTCGCGGCAGGAACGTCGGTAGGCTAACGTGGTGTCCTGTGCCTTGATCATCTCCATCACATCCAGCACCATCAGGTCCTTGCCGCCGGTGTCGACCTGTACGTCCTGCATGTACGGCTCTTTGTCCGTTTCGGGGTTATAGCGATATATACTGACCTGCAGCATTGTCTGTACCCTTAATAAGTCCGCGTTTTCGGTTTGAACGTTGCCACCGTTTTCGGCTCGAAATTGACCGCTCGCTTGCCCACGCGCTTATCCGTGGGGAAGTACAGGGAGTGGCAAAGCCAGTTTTCATCGTCGCGGGATTCAAAATCATTGCGGGCATGCGCTCCGCGGCTCTCCTTGCGCGCCTCGGCAGTGATGGCCGTGGCTTCCGCCACCTCGAACAGGTTTTGCAATTCGAGCGCCTCGATACGCGCGGTGTTATAGGCCATGCTCTTGTCCTGCAACTTCGCATTCGCCACACGCTCGCGCAGGCTGGCCAGCTTGTTGATGCCTTCCTGCATAAACGGACCATCGCGGAACACGCCGAAGTGGTTCTGCATGGTGGTCTGCAGTTCCTTGCGCAGGTCGGCGACGTTTTCACCACCGGTGGAGTGGTTGAGCCGGTCGAGCCGGGACATCCCCTGCTCCATATCGCTCGCGGAAGCCTCGCGCATCTCGACACCCTCGCGCAGCGCTTTCTCGATGAACAGGCCAGAGGCGCGACCAAATACAACGAGATCCAGCAGCGAATTTCCGCCGAGGCGGTTGGCGCCGTGCACGGACACACAGGCGACTTCGCCACAGGCATACAGGCCGGGAATGACCGTATCCCTGCCCTGTGAGTCCACGGTCAATGCCTGGCCGTGCACGTTGGTGGGGATGCCGCCCATCATATAGTGGCAGGTGGGTACGACCGGCACCGGCTCCTTCACCGGGTCGGCATGCGCGAAGGTGCGAGATAGTTCGCAAATACCCGGCAGCCGGCTCTCCAGCACTTCCTCCCCGAGGTGATCCAGCTTCAGGTACACATAATCGCCGTTAGGTCCGCAACCCCGACCTTCGATGATCTCCAGAACCATCGAGCGCGCTACCACGTCGCGGCCGGCGAGATCCTTGGCGTTAGGGGCATAGCGCTCCATGAAACGCTCGCCATCTTTATTGATGAGGTAGCCGCCCTCACCCCGGCAGCCCTCGGTCACCAGCACACCCGCGCCAGCGATACCCGTGGGGTGGAACTGCCACATCTCGATATCCTGCACCGGGAAGCCCGCACGCAACGCCATGCCGACACCGTCGCCGGTGTTGATATGCGCGTTGGTGGTGGACGCGTAAATGCGGCCCGCACCACCCGTGGCCAGCACGGTGGCACTCGATTTCACAAACACCGTCTCACCGGTTTCCATGCAGATGGCGATCACACCAACCACTGCGCCATCCTGGTTTTTCACCAGGTCGACGGCGAACCACTCATTGAAAAACACGGTCTGGTTCTTCAGGTTGCCCTGGTACAGCGTATGCAGGAGTGCGTGTCCGGTGCGGTCAGCCGCTGCGCAGGTTCGGGCAGCCTGCCCACCCTCGCCGTAGTTCTTGGATTGCCCGCCAAAGGGGCGCTGGTAAATGCGGCCCTCTTCTGTACGGGAGAATGGCAGGCCCATGTGCTCGAGTTCAAACACCGCTTGCGGCCCCACGCTGCACATATATTCAATCGCGTCCTGGTCGCCGATGTAGTCAGAGCCCTTGACCGTGTCATACATATGCCAGCGCCAGTCGTCGTTCGGGTCAGCGGAGGCAATGGCGCAGGTGATACCACCTTGTGCCGACACCGTATGGGAACGGGTGGGGAACACCTTCGAGATCACCGCAGTCTTGAATCCGGACTGGGCCAGTTGCAGGGCGGCGCGCATGCCCGCACCGCCGCCGCCGACGATCACGCCGTCAAATGAAATAGTTCGCAGCGCCGCCATTCTCACAATCCCCACAGGATCTGGATGCCCCAGATCACATACGTAAACATGATGACCCCCGCAATGCACAGCACACCAAAGCGAAGCATATTCGCAGAAGGCCCCAGCATGCGCACTGTCAGGTAATCTGTGAACACGGTCCACAGGCCAACCCAGGCATGCGCAGCGAGCGATAACAGCGCCAGCAGGCTGAAGACCCGCATCCAGGTTTGTGAATAGAGGGCTTTCCATTCGACATAATTATCGGCGCCACCACACAGCACCACGACCCCGATATACAGGAGGTAAGCCAACAGGACCACAGCGCCGACGCGCTGCATCAGCCAATCGTATACCCCGGATCGACCGAGGTTTGTTGCTGCCGTTACCATATCCAGATCCCCGCCAGGAAAATGAGTACGATGGAGAGACCCACCACGATGCGCACACCGCGTTTACCTCCCTCCATGCTCTCGCCGATTCCCATGTCCATCACCAGGTGCTTGATGCCCGCGAGCATGTGGTAGATCAACCCCGACACCACTGCCCATAACACCAGCTTGAACAGCGTGCTGTCGAAGGTCTGCTTCAACGCTGCGAAGCTCTCGGGGCTCGCCAGGCTCGCGTCGAGGGCCCACAGGAGTACAGCGATGCCGGCAAACAGAAACACGCCCGAGGCGCGGTGTGTAATGGAGGCCCATGCGGTGATCGGAAGTCGCATGGAGCCGATGTCCAGATTTACGGGGCGTTTGTCTTTCACATTAAAGTACCGTTCTGCTGACGCCCGGCGGGCGGTTAAAGGGTTTGCGGACTGCGTGATGACACTCAAGCCGTGACTGTGGCCGCACTGGCGAAACGCGCGCGATTATAGGCATTTACGCCGATAAATTCAAACCTGTTCCGACCGTACTGCGCCTGCGCGGCAAGTGCTCGGCACGTGACGGCCGCATGCGCCGCGACGGAATCAAACACTGCTCTACCACCGGGAATTCAGCGCTTCGCGCGCGAGTTCAATTGACAAAAATCTCCGAGACTTTATAGTGAGGCCCCCCGATTTGACACTTCCCAGGACCCTCCGATGAGCAACAAAAAGGCGACTCTGACGATCGATGGAATTGCCGATCCGATTGAGCTCCCCGTTTACTCCGGCACGCTAGGACCGGACGTGGTCGATGTGGGAGGCCTGACCGCTCAACATATGTTCACGTTTGACCCGGGGTTTGTTTCCACTGCTGCCTGCGAATCCCAGATTACTTTCATCGACGGCGACAAAGGCATCCTGCTGCACCGGGGCTATCCCATCGAACAGCTGGCGGAAGAATCTGATTATCTCGAGACCTGCTATCTGTTGCTGAACGGTGAACTCCCCACCGCAAAGCAGAAGGAAAATTTTGTCGGCACAGTGCACCGGCACACCATGGTTCACGAGCAGATCCGTACCTTTTTCAATGGTTTTCGCCGCGACGCCCATCCCATGGCAATCATGTGCGGCGTCGTCGGCGCGCTATCGGCCTTCTACCATGACGCTCTGGAGATCTCCGACGAGTACCATCGGCAGATCGCCGCGTTCAGGTTGATCGCGAAAATGCCCACGCTTGCCGCAATGAGCTACAAGTACTCTATGGGCCAACCATTCATGTACCCGAACAACAATCTCGGGTATGCCGAAAATTTCCTGCACATGATGTTCGGCAACCCTTGCGAGCCCAGCAAGATCAGCCCGGTGCTGGCCAGGGCGATGGACCGCATCTTCCTGCTACACGCGGACCATGAGCAGAACGCCTCCACGTCGACTGTGCGCCTCGCGGGCTCCTCCGGTGCCAATCCGTTCGCCTGCATCGCCGCTGGAATCGCTGCCCTGTGGGGGCCATCCCACGGTGGCGCAAACGAAGCGGTCCTGAAGATGCTGCAGGAGATCGGTCACGTCTCCCGGATCGACGAGTTTGTTGCACGCGCCAAGGACAAGAACGACCCGTTCCGCCTGATGGGCTTCGGACACCGTGTGTACAAGAACTTCGACCCGCGCGCCAAAGTGATGAAGCAGACCGCCGACGAAGTGCTGGCAGAACTGGGCATCCAACAGGACCCATTACTGGACATCGCCAAACGCCTCGAGGAAATCGCCCTGTCGGATCCTTACTTCATCGAGAAAAAGCTGTATCCCAACGTGGACTTTTACTCAGGCATCATCCTCAAGGCGATCGGTATTCCCACCAGCATGTTCACGGTCATCTTCGCGGTCGGTCGCACCGTCGGCTGGATCGCGCACTGGAACGAAATGATCAGCGGCAGCTACCGGATCGGCCGGCCACGGCAGTTGTACACGGGGTACCAGCAACGGGATTTCGTACCCGTCGGCAAACGCGTCTAACAGGAAGCGAATGCCATGCCCGACATCGTGATCAGCGGTACCGGTCTCTACACGCCGCCGGAGTCCATCAGTAACGAGGAGCTGGTAAGGTCCTTTAATCAGTACGTCGAGGCTTTCAACGCCGAACACGCCCAGGCGATCGCGGCGGGCGAACTCACAGCCCTGCTGCCTTCATCCGCGGAATTCGTGGAAAAAGCCTCCGGCATCAAGTCGCGTTATGTCATCAACAAGAGTGGCATCATCGACCCTCGACGCCTGGTACCCGAGCTGCCAGAGCGCGCCAACGATGCGCAATCCATCCAATGCGAGATGGGCGTAGCTGCGGCTCGCGAAGCCATGGCGCAGGCGGGGAAAACCGCGGCGGACATCGACGCGGTAATCGTCGCGGCATCCAATATGCAGCGCCCTTACCCGGCCATGGCGATCGAAATCCAGGATGCGCTCGGCATCAAGGGTTACGCCTTCGACATGAATGTAGCCTGCTCATCGGCCACATTTGGCATCCAACAGGCGCGAGACGCGGTCAGTACTGGAAGCGCACGCTGCGTACTGATGGTCAATCCCGAGATCTGCAGCGGCCACCTGAACTTCCGTGACCGCGACTCACATTTCATCTTCGGTGATGTCTGCACTGCCGTTATCATCGAAAGCAGCACCACTGCAACCGCTACAGAGCAGTACGCGGTTGTGGACACCAAATTACAGACCATCTATTCGAGCAACATTCGCAACAACTTCGGCTTCCTGAATCGCGGTGCGGAATCCGGCGTCGGCGCACCGGACAAACTGTTCGTGCAGGAAGGACGCAAGGTATTCAAGGAGGTCTGTCCCGCAGTGGCAGCACAGATATCCGCACAGATAGATTTGCTGGGTATCGCACCTGCGTCCATCAAGCGGCTCTGGCTACACCAGGCCAACCTCAGCATGAACCAGCTCATCGCTCGGCGGGTACTGGGGCGTGATGCCACGGAGCAGGAAGCACCGACCATTCTCGATGAATACGCCAACACCAGTTCGGCAGGCTCGATCATCGCGTTCCACAAGCACCGCGCGGATCTGGTCAGTGGTGATCTCGGCGTACTGTGCTCCTTCGGCGCCGGGTACAGTATCGGCAGCGTAGTACTGAAAAAGGTCTAGGCGCCCGCTTGCCGGCATTCGCCACGGCGAGCGATTCGCGGTTAATGCAGCGCCACGTCC
This sequence comes from uncultured Halioglobus sp., assembly GCA_964461965.1. Taxonomy (GTDB): domain Bacteria; phylum Pseudomonadota; class Gammaproteobacteria; order Pseudomonadales; family Halieaceae; genus Marimicrobium. Next base: position 12,921 of record CAYWWD010000046.1, read on the forward strand.
AGCGCGGCCAGCAGGGCAGCATTGTCTTCGTCGCTGCCGATGCTGATGCGCAGGTGATTTTCGATCCTGGGCTTATCGAAATACCTGACCACAACACCCTGCTCGCGCAACTTCAGAAATAACTCCCGGGCCGGGAACCGCGGATGGGAGGCAAAAATGAAATTGGCGAACGATGGCAATATCTCGAAGCCCATTGCGCTCATGGCGGCGCACAGTGATTCGCGCGAGCGGATCACCCGTTCGCAGCATTCGCGAAAGTAAACCTCGTCTTCTAACGATGCCAGGGCCGCCCGCTGCGCAATCACATCCAGTGGATAGGAATTGAAGGAATTTTTCACCCGGCCCAACGCCTCGATCAGCGCGACATTACCCATGGCGAACCCCACACGCAGGCCCGCCAATGACCGGGATTTCGACAGTGTCTGCACCACTAGCAGGTTATCGAATTCGTCGATCAGCCCAGCCGCCGACTCTCCACCGAAATCGATGTAAGCCTCGTCGATCACTACGGCGGAGCCGGCGCTGCGTCGGAGCAACGCGCTAACTTTGTTGAGACTGAGCAGCACACCGGTTGGCGCATTGGGGTTCGGCAGGATAATCCCGCCGTTGTTCTGCGGGTACACCAGTGGGTCGATCGTGAAATCCTGCGCCACAGGTATGGTGCGGTAGTCGATACCGAACAGCTCAGCCCAGACCGGATAAAAGCTGTAGCTGATGTCCGGGAAATACAGAGGTTGATCGTGCTTGAACAACGCTAGGAACGCCAGCGCGATAACTTCGTCCGAGCCATTGCCGACAAACACCTGTTCGGGCTGCAGGCCATGGCGCGCCGCGATGCTCTGCCGCAGCGCGGCAGATTCCGGATCGGGATACCGGCGCAGTGAATCGCCGGTGACCGCACGTATAGCCTCCAGCACTCCGGGTGACGGTGGATAGGGAGATTCGTTGGTATTGAGCTTGACCAGATTTTTGAGCTGCGGTTGTTCGCCTGGCACATACGGTGTCAGGGTATTGACCACATCACTCCAGTATCGGCTCACGGAATTTCCCGGTTAGTGCTGGCTTCACGCGTTGAAAAAAAACCGCGCCATTGTAGCGGAGAGGTAGAGCACTGCAAATACAGCCGGTCTGTGCACTTTGCCGGGCCGGGTGTCACCAAGGGGGAGCACCCTGCGCAACTGATCGGCTAGTACTTGAAGCCGGTATCGAGTTGCAGGCGATCGTAACTTTCGTTATCGCCCAGCGCGACACCGGTGCGGTTGTCGAAAAAGTACGTGGTGCCCACAAACCACTGGTCATCGATAGCATAGCGGGCAGCGAACGTACTGCCCTTTCCGTCCGTGCCGCCACCGGCAAAATCGGATGCCGTGACCAGTCCCAGGGTCGCATTCGCTTCGAGGTCCTCATACTGGTACTGCAACTGCCAGCTCCCTCGACGCTTGGCATTCCCAAGCTGGATACCAACCAGGTAGCCTGTCTCGAGGTCGTTTGCGTCACGGTTTTCCACGTAATCGACAAACAGGCTGATGGGCAGGTCAAGTACGTTCAGATCAACATTGAGCGATGCGTTGAGCAGCTGGTAGTCGTACTCGTACACTTCCACACCGTTCTTTGTCACCGATGAGTTTCCAAAAAAGTCATCATTATAGGCAGGCTCCTCCCCTTTGGTGGGGATATCGTAGTAGGCGATGGCCGCGGTCAGCGCTGTGTCCTCCCGCGGATTGAAGGTCGCACCCATCTGGGTGCCGAATATCCCGTACTCGCCCACGGCGCTGTCGCTCTGCAGGAAACTGTAGACGGCGTTGGCAAAGTAGCGGTCGTCCTCCCAGCTTACCGCGCCGCCCTCCTGCCTAAAATCCGTATCCCAGATCAGCTGGCTCTTCTGCATGGTGTAGAACGGGTTGGCGAACCTTCCGGCATTGACATCTGTGCCGTCGAAGGCATGCCACTTGAAGTAGGCCAGATCCACGTCGATATCTTTCTTCGCACTGCCGTCACCCAGGGTCTGCATGGTCGAGACCGGGTTGTCTCCCCCTGTGGCCAGTCCGAAACCCACTTCGGTGGTGTCGCCGGTTTTCACCACCAGGCCCGGGCGCGCAGCGATACGATGGCGGTCGCGGTTATTGCTCCCTTCTTGATCGATGTCTTCATAGCGATACCGGAAATCGCCCTGCCATTTGATCTTCTCTGCCCAGGACGCCGCAGTGGATCGCTTCTTGAGCGTATCCACTTCGGCATTGGTCGCCGCGAGATCCTCCACCTTGATGGTTTTGCTGCTGGCCTCTCGCAGTTTCTGGTTTTCGATCTCGAGCGCCTTGACGCGTTCACTCATGGCAGCGAATTGCGCCTTGAACTCCTCCCATTCGGCTTTCGATACCTGGGCGTGGGCACTGGAATTGCCGGTAAATACAAACGCCAGCACCAGCCAGAGCATCCGTTTCATGTGTGTTCCTCCAGAAATGTAGGGTAACGGTCGTTGCGATAAACCGTACAGGAGACAGACTAACGAGTCACCGTGACAGTATTGTGACGAGGATCAAACTTAAGCGAGTGAAAAGCGCACCAGGACGTCGCTGTGGCGTCATCTCGGTGCGGCGTGATGGGAGATTAGGGGAGATTCCGGCGCTCGGCGCCTCACGCAGGGAAGCGCCAGCGGGATCAGGCGAACACACCTACCAGGAAGATGCTGAAGGTAATGACGACCAGCGCCTCCAATGCCAGCACCGGGAAGCCCACATGCGGCGACCGGCTCCTCAATTCTTTCTGGGCTGCTTGCAATACCATAACTCTCTCCGGTGTCCGGGGGCAGTGCTTGCGCACTGATCTATGGCTCCATCGTACATCACTGCGACGACAGGACAACGGAATTAGCTGTGAGAAACTGCACACTTTCAGAGACTTACCGGCCGGATTCAGGTCCTAGCGATCGGCGGCCTGGTTATCCAGGTTGGTGATGTCGAAGGCGGGGACATACAGCTGCGATGTCTTGCCTCCGTCCACTGGCAAGATAACCCCTGTCACAAAGGATGCCTCCTCGGACCCGAGGAAGCAAATCACCTGGGCAACCTCTTCCGGAGTAGCGGCACGCTGCATCGGTATCGCGTCAGTTATGATCTTTTTCACCGCGTCATTCTTGAGGGTTGCTGCATTCAACCCCGGTGTTTCAACCGCGCCGGGGGCAACCACGTTGATACGGACATTGTGCGGCGCCGCCTCCATGGCCGCGCACAGGCTGAACTGGTTGAGCGCAGCCTTGGCGGCGCCGTAGGCACCTGATGCGATGCCGGCGCGCAGACTGCTCACCGATGAAATATTGATGATAGAGCCGCGACGCTGGGGAATCATGATACGCAGCGCCGCCTGGACGCCGATAAAGACACTGTCGACACCGATGCCAAAATTGGCACGCCAGTCCTTCAGGGATTGCTCCACCACCATGCCGCCAATCACGGAAGGTGCGTTGTTGACCAGTACATCCAGCCGGCCATGTTTCTGCGCCGTGTCGTTGATCAAACGGGCAAACGCTTCGGTGTCGCCGACATCCAGTTCACAGCCGGAAAAACTGCCCGGCAGACCTTTCACCGCCGCCGACAATTCGTCCAGTTTTGGCTTGCGGCGCGCGCAACTCACCACGTGCGCACCTTCCGCCACCAGCTGCAGGACGGTACTGCGCCCGATACCCATGCTGCCACCGGTGACGATAGCTACCTGTCCCTCAAATCGCGATCTGTTCATGCTGTTACTCGTCAGTGTGTGGCAACGCCAGGATGGCAGTGCCGGAAATGTGGGTGCCCAGTCGGTTCAACCCACTGAATGCAACTTCCACTTGCCCGCCATCCGGGCCGGGCGTGACCGCGCTCACTTCACCTCGCAGGCGCATCACATCACCGGGCAGGTTTGGCGCCATCAGCTTGAACGTGATCCGCGCCAGTCGACTGCCACTGCCTGCCCAATCGGTGAGATACCGAGTAGTCAGGCCGCAGGTGGTCAGGATATTCATAAAAATATCCGGCATCCCGGCCGCCTTCGCCACCGGTTCGTTGTGATGCACGGGCGTGAAATCCTGCGTCGCGATGGCGCCGGCCACGATCAGCCGGTGCGTGATCGGAATCAAGAGCTCAGGCAGTTTGTCACCCACTCGCAATGTTGCAACCGACAGCGTGCTGTAGTCCGGTTGCCGCGTGTCTGCTTGAACGACAACGGACTCCTGGCCCGCACCGTCGACCCGCGATGCCGGTGTCTGCGTGGAAGCCTCGGAACCTGCTGCCACTGCAGGCGTGTACTGAAAATAGGTAATGCGTGCTTCAGCAAATGGTTCGTCATGCCGGGTCAGGTATTCCACCTTTTCGGTTACGAAGTAGCCCTCGCCCAGCGCAGTTTTTTTCCGCTCACTAATTGCGGCCACGCTGGTGTAGTGCAGAGGACGCTCGCCGATGTGCAGGTAGCGGTAAAAGTCGATATCGTAACTGACGGCGACATTGGCTGGATAACCCATAGCCGACATCACTTCGAACACCTGGTACGGGTGTGCATCGGTCGAGCCCGGTGCATAGCGATCGTCCACATCGCGCATCGTCCACATTTGCATCATGGCCGGCGGCGCGAGCTGCTTCTCCCCCGGAGCATAAAGTGGATTGCGATCACCCATGACTGAGCACCACTGCCAGATCTGCGTTGCACTGACGGCATTGTGACTGATATAGGGCCCCAAGCGATGACCTGTAAGCGCCTGCAACGACGCAGCTTCGGGTGGATTTTTCTGTGTCATGGGCAAACTACTGATCGACGGGAGCGGCAATTATGTGCCAGCGACCACGCACCCGCAATCCCATGCGCTGGAACCGCAGGCCGTATATAACGGGTAGCGGCGCGGGAGCCGCCAATCCAGCGAGCACGCTCCGAAGACCTATACCTTCACCCTGCCTGGCGTGCCATAATCGCCTGCCATACACAGCAGTCGGGAGTGACGTTATGCAGGGAGCCGATACGCATAAGGCGCATATCCGGCACGAAGCCCTGGTGTCGGGCATATCCAATACCGTATTTAACGGTGTGATTGCATGGCTGTTACTCCGACGCGGACCGGCCCTGCGCTGGAGCGGCGAGCACAGTTTCGTCATCGACCTGGTCGCCACCGGATTCCTGCTCCCGCTGATTGTCGCGCTCATTGTCATTCCGCTACAGCGCGGCAAGCTGAAAAAAGGAACCCTGCAGCCCATCCACCTCGGTGCGTCCTCCCGGATACAAGCGCTGGCGGACCGCTTTCCTGCCAACACATTCATAAGCGCCCTGCTGTTTGGATTGATAGGTATGTTGATTTTCGCGCCGCTGACCCTGCTGGGATTCCGGCTGCTAGGCGTCGAGGACATTGGCCCGGGACAGTATGCACTCTTCAAGGCTGTCTGGACCGGCCTGCTCGCGGCTGTACTGGTAGTCCCAATGGTGCTGGTGGCGCTGCGCGAGGCACCCGTAACCCATTCACAGAAGGAGTAGAGTCATGCGCATGCTGGAAAACAAAATTGGTCTCGTCACCGGTTCCGGGCAGGGCATCGGACGGGCAATCGCCATCTCCTACGCCAGGGAGGGGGCGCAGGTTGTGGTCGCCGACTTCAACGAAGAGATGGGCAGGGAAACCGTGCGCCTGATCGAAGCGGCGGGTGGCGTGGCGGCTTTCATCAGCGGTGATGTCAGCAAGGAAGAATCGGTAAAAGCCATGGTGGATTTTACGGTGTCGCGATTTGGCCGTGTGGACATTGCCTGCAACAGCGCCGCGCTCAGTCGCGGTGCAGGGCCCATTCACGAGTACGAGCGCAGTGTCTTCGACCAGACCCTGGAGATGTGCCTGACCAACACCTGGCTGTGTATGAAGCATGAGATTGCGGCCATGCTGCAATCAGGCGGGGGCGCAATTGTAAATATCTCCTCGAACTCCTCCCTGCGCGGGCAGGCGTTCAATACGGCGTATGCGGCCGCCAAGGGCGGCGTCAATATCCTGACCAAGAGCGCCGCCGCCGAGTACGGTGCCCAGGGCATCCGCATCAATGCAGTCTCGCCGGGCGTGATCCGCACTCCCGGGGTGGAACGTTATTTCCAGGAGCAGCCTGCCATCGCGGAAGGCCTGAAAAAATCTGCCGTCATGAACCGCCTGGGAGAACCGGAGGAAATCGCGGAAGCCGTCAGCTTCCTCTCCAGCGACAGGGCATCGTTCATTACCGGGCAGGTGCTTTCGGTGGATGGCGGAGGCTCCGTGCGTTAAGTGTGCAGTCGCCTTCAATAAACGCCTCTCAGCCGAAGCGGCCGGTAATGTAGTTCTCCGTCAACTGGTGCTTGGGATTGGTGAAAATATCCTTGGTACTACCCACTTCCACCAACCTGCCGAGGTGAAAATACGCCGTTCTCTGTGACACTCGCGCCGCCTGCTGCATTGAGTGGGTGACGATAGCAATCGTGTAGTTCTCTTTGAGCTCGTCGATCAGCTCCTCGATACGCGCCGTGGCAATCGGGTCCAGCGCGGAACAGGGTTCATCCATGAGAATGACCTCGGGGCTGACGGCGATCGCACGAGCGATGCACAGTCGTTGTTGCTGTCCACCGGACAATCCTGTGCCGGGCTTGTCGAGTTGATCCTTCACCTCGTCAAAAAGGCTGGCACGACGCAAGCTGCGTTCGACGATTTCATCCATGGCGGACTTGCTGTGCGCGAGCCCGTGAATACGCGGACCATAGGCGACATTTTCGTAAATCGATTTGGGGAAGGGATTCGGCTTCTGGAACACCATGCCAACCCGCGCGCGTAAAAGCACGGTGTCCTGGTCACTTTTGTAGATGTCTTCGCCATCCAGTGTAATCTCCCCATCCACCTTGCAGATTGGAATAATGTCGTTCATGCGATTGAGCGAGCGCAGAAACGTGGATTTGCCACAGCCGGACGGGCCGATCATGGCCAGCACTTCATTGCGGCCAATGTCCAGGGATACATCCGAAATAGCCTGTTTTTCACCGTAGAACACATTGACGTGGCGGGCCGACATCTTTGCATCGGCGACGAAGGGCGCGCCGATGGTTTGGGTATTCCGGTCGCCGAGTTGTTGCTTGATATCCAGTGGTCGATTCTCGCTGGCAGAAGGAGTTTTCACGCCGGAGGTGCCGGCTTGGCGCGCCTCGGCAACTGGCGCGTGTACCTCATTAGAGCCTGAACTGCTGAACATCCGCTGCATTACCGCACCTCGAACCGTTTACGCAGGTATACGGCCAGCGCGTTCATCAGGATCAGAAATCCCATCAACACTATAATGGCGGCCGACGTCTTCTCTGTAAATCCCCGCTCCGGGCTGTCTGCCCACAGGTAAATCTGCACGGGAAGCACCGTCGACGGCTCCATTACGCCGGCCGGAACGTCCATGATAAAAGCCACCATGCCGATCATCAGCAGCGGCGCGGTCTCGCCCAGCGCGTGCGCCATACCGATAATAGAACCTGTCAGGATGCCGGGCATTGCGACGGGCAATACATGGTGGAATACCGTCTGCAATTTCGACGCACCCACGCCCATGGCGGCCTCATAAATGGAGGGCGATACCGACTGTATTCCAGCCCTGGAGGTTATGATGATGGTCGGCAGAGTCATCAGGGCCAGCACCATACCGCCAACCAGTGGCGCGGAGCGCGGGAATTCCAGGTAATTGATGAACACTGCAAGCCCGAGCAAGCCGAACACGATCGACGGAACAGCTGCGAGATTGTTGATATTGATCTCGATAAGATCGGTGAGGCGATTGTGCGGCGCAAATTCCTCGAGGTAGATCGCAGCCATCACGCCCACCGGAAACGCAATGCAAAACGTCACCAGCAATGTGAAAAACGAGCCGTACAGCGCCGCTTTGATGCCTGCCAGTTCCGGCTCGCGCGAGTCACCCGACAGGAAGAACGTGCTGTTGAAGCGGGACTCCGTCCTACCCTGCTCGCGCAATGCATCCAGCCACGCAATCTGCTCATCCTTCACCCTGCGCGCTGCTTCCGGCGATCTGGGGTCGATCTGGCCCTTCAGGTAGCTCCCTGCTTCCGCATGGGCCAGCAACCAGACGTCCTGGGTCGTGCCAAGAAGTTGAGGGTTCTCGATGACCATATCCCGCAATGCATACTCCGCGCCCATGCTGATGAGCCGGTAGAGCCGGATTTTGTCGCTGCGGCCAGTCACTGCAGGGAACATCGCCCGCAAGCTGCTTTTGATCACCGCGTTGAAATCACCTGCCGCGATATCCTCTGCCGAGGGGTTTTCACCGATGCCCAGTAGCGCGGTATCGAAATGGATCGCCAACCGGATGTAGTGCTGTGTAAACGCCGGCGCGCCTTTGATCACAATATCCGCGAGCAGTACAAACAGGAACACAAATCCGATCAGTACGGCAAACTTTCCGTACCACTGGAACCGTCGTTCACGGGCGTAGCGCTTCCTCAATGAAGCCTTGATCGCGTCGGTAGTATTTACGGTGGAATCATCAGTCATACTGTTCCCGATATTTGCGTACGACGTACAGGGCAACGACGTTAAGCGCCAGCGTCACGAAGAACAACACAACCCCGAGCGCAAACGCAGCCAGCGTCTTTGGATTGTCAAACTCCTGGTCTCCGACCAACAGCGTAACGATCTGTACCGTGATGGTTGTAACCGCTTCCAGCGGGTTGATCGTGAGCCTGGCGGACAAACCGGCCGCCATGACGACAATCATGGTTTCCCCGATGGCCCTTGACGCCGCGAGCAGGACACCACCGACGATGCCGGGTAACGCCGCAGGCAGGACTACGTTGCGGATGGTCTCGTTCATCGTCGCGCCCATGCCCAGCGAGGCCTCCCGCAGGCTGTCCGGTACTGCGTTGATGATGTCATCCGAGAGCGACATGACGAAGGGAATGATCATGATTCCCATCACGAGGCCGGCGGCGAGCGCACTCTCCGACGCAACATCCAGCCCGAGCGACTGGCCCACATCGCGTATGAACGGGGCGACAGTCAGCGCCGCAAAAAAGCCGTATACGACCGTCGGTACGCCGGCCAGAATCTCCAGCACCGGTTTGGTCACACCACGAAATCCCCGGCTGGCATATTCGGACAAATAGATCGCCGACATCAGGCCTACGGGCACCGCGATAAGCAGGGCCACTGCGGAAATCAGCAGCGTGCCCACCAGTAGCGGTATGAAGCCGAACGAACCCGACGCCCCGACCTGGTCAGCGCGAATCGCCATCTGCGGGCTCCAGTGCAAGCCTAAAATGAAGTCCGTGACAGGCACGATCTGGAAAAAACGGACGGCTTCAAACATCACCGAGAGCACGATACCAAGTGTGGTGATCACCGCCAGGAAGGAGCAACCAAACAACAACCATTCGATAATGCCTTCGACGTGGTTGCGTGCCCTGAGCGCCGGTGTAACACGCCGCAGCGCCAGGAGCGCACCCACCACCGCCACGATGAACACCAGTGCCGCCTTGAGCCGGCTGGACGATTGCGCCAGTTCACTGTAGTGCGTCGCCGCCTGTAACTGAACCTGGTTCAGATCAGCGGCATCCATGGCACCCCGGGCGAAACCCTGGATCTGGTTGTAATAGAGCCCGAGTTGGTCGTCGGGCAACGACTGGATTTCCTGCGGCAGACTAGCGACAACCAGCGTATGCAACACGCTGGATTCAAACCCTGTCCACAGGGCGAGCACCAGTAGCGCCGGTAGCGCCGCCCACGCCGCTGCCATATAGCCGTAATGCTTGGGCAGCGAATGCAAGGTGGTCAATCCACCCAGGCGCATCGCCACCACCTGCGACCGATTGCGCCCCATGAAGAAGCTGCCGGCACACAGCGCGATGAGAACCAGGAAAACGGTGGTTGTCTGCATTATCGCTTTGCTTCCCTCGCCACGTTACGACGGCGACCCCCTGACCGGAGTCGGGGCAACTGCCAGCTCGCCAAACATGTCATCGGGTTCATGGGATTCGTTCGCAAGCTCACATTTCGAGACGCTTGAGTTCCCTGACATCCGCCTGCACCCGCTTTAGTGCCTCCGCGCCCAGGGTGATCAACCCTTTTTCGGCGAGGTAACCGTCCTCACCCATCGCCCTGTCGGACGTAAACTCGATGGCGAATTCCTGAATGCCGGCAATTTTACCCACATGTGCCTCTTTGATATAGAAATACAGGGGACGCGATATGGGGTACCTGCCCTCGGTGATGGAATCGAAATCGGGGGTCACATTATCGATGACTGATCCTTGCACCTGGTCGGCATTTTCTTCGAGAAACGCGAAGCCGAAGATACCCAGTGCGTTGGGGTTGGCTTCCAGCTTCTGCACGATAAGGTTATCGTTCTCGCCAGCTTCGATGTACGCGCCATCTTCGCGGATCGCGTAGGCCGCCGTCACAAACACATCCTCGCCTTTTGGTGCTTTTCCCTGCTTCTGCAACAGGGCGTCATAGATGCCAGCCGGAATGCCGAGTGCCGCCATGGCAGCCTTGATCGCTGCGGGCTGGTCGGCGGGCAACTCAGAGAGCGCCTTCAGACTCGGAATCGACTTGGCTCCTGCGGCCATCGCCAGTTCCGCGAACGCGTCCCGGGTTCCCGACGTCGGCGGCGGACCGAGCACTTCGATTTTCGTCGCCGGCAGCGTGGGATTCACATCGCGCCAGGTTTTGTGTGGATTCGGCGCGAGCTTGCCGTCGGCACCAGGGAGGTCCTTGGCCAGCGCCTGGTAGATATCCTTGAGGCTCAGCTGGTAGCGCGGTGCGGTGCTGGTATTGGCCATCACGATACCGTCATAACCCACCAGGACTTCCACGATGTCCGTCACGCCATTGCTGACGCAACTGTCGTACTCGCTCTGCTTGATACGGCGCGAGGCATTGGTGATATCGGGGGTGCTGGCACCCACGCCGTTACAGAACAATTTCATGCCGCCACCGGTGCCGGTGGACTCAATCCTCGGCGCCTTGAATCGGGTGGCGCGGCCAAATCGTTCCGCCACCACCGTGGCGAACGGGTAAACCGTGGAAGAGCCCACGATGCTGATACTGTCACGGCCAGCTGCCTGCACACTGTTGCTGCTACCAATCACTGCAAGCATGATGATTGTTGTTACGAGAGGGTATTTCACGCGCTGTGAGCTCCATGGCATTGACGGGGACTCACCCCGGGCTCTGCCTTGGGGTGCGCTACGCAGTCTAGGTGCGATTTGTGACGATTATGTGACAACGCGAATGAACCCTTCACAATCCGTTGTGCGTTCGCAATCCACGATTGGCTACTGCCCCAGCGACCTCTCGTTCAGTTCGTTGAGCCGACCGTGCCTGACATCGAGGCCCTGGACCAGGTACACGACGTGTTCGGCAATGTTGCAGGCGTGATCGCCGATACGTTCGAGGCTGCGCAGCGCCCACATCTCATTGAGAATGGCGCCGATGCTGCGCGGGTCTTCCACCATGAAGGTCACCAGGCTGCGCATCGCACTGCCATACTCCTTGTCGACCTCATCGTCGCCCTTGACCACTTCCACCGCGAGATCCACATCCAGCCGGGCGAAGGCGTCCAGCGCCTGGCGCAGCATGACCACAACCAGCGCACCGATGTGCCTGATCTCGATACAGTTACTGGGCGACATACCGTCCTCCGATACACGTACCGCCTGTTTGGCGACCTTGGCCGCCTCGTCACCGATACGCTCCAGATCCCGGTTTACCTTGATAATCGCAATCACGAGCCGCAGGTCACTGGCGGTGGGTTGGCGTCGCGCGAGTATCGTTGCACACTCATCGTCGATAGCCATTTCCATCTGGTTGACTTCGCTGTCCCGCCGCACGATGCGCTCTGCTTCCCCGCTGTCCATCTGCATCAGCGCATCTAGCGCGGTAGTCAGTTGCTGCTCGACCTTGCCGCCCATGGAGAGCATGTGATTGCGCAGGGATTCCAGTTCCGTGTTGAATTTCGCGGAGATGTGCTGCTGGTAGTCTTCCTTCTTCAACATAACGTTTGCCTCACTCGCTAAATACAAGGGTGAAGGTGCTACCCTCCCCCAGTTTACTCTCAATTCGCAGCAGCGCGCCATGCGCCGCAGCCACGTGCTTCACAATGGCAAGACCGAGACCCGTGCCACCGGTTTCGGAATTGCGGCTGTCATCGACGCGGTAGAATCGCTCCGTCAACCGTGGAATATGAACGGCTTCGATACCGATCCCTTGATCGCGAACCTGCAGTACATGATTTCCCTGCTGCAATCCCCAACTGATGGTCACAGGGCTGCCCGGTGGACTGTACTTGATCGCATTACTCGCAAGATTCGAGATCGCACTGTAGACCTGCCGGTAGTCGCCCTGGATTTTGTCATCCACCGTGAGATCGAGAATCACATTCGACTCGGTGTAAGCCTCGGCCAGTTCGTCGCGCAATTCATGCAGCAAACCCCGCATATCGAGCCACTCGCGCCTGGCTTCCCGACTATCACTTTCAATCCGCGACAGCCACAGGAGATCCTTGAGCAGGCTTTCCATCCGTCGCGTTTGCTGAGCCATCTGCTGCAGGGGTTTCACGTAGCGCCCCGGCAGTTCATCCGCGCTGTCTAGAAAGGTTCCGAGGTAGCCGTTGATGACCGTGAGCGGCGTACGCAGTTCGTGCGACACATTGGCAACGAAATCGCTGCGCATCTGCTCCGTCTGCACGGCACTGCTCACATCACGAATAAACAATAGCCGCTCACTGTCACCGAACCGAGTAATCTCGATGCGCAGATAGCGTCTCTGGTTGCCTTCCACGACCAGGTATTGCAGCGGATGCGAGTAGTCACGGGCGAGGAAGTAGCGATTGAAAGCGGGCGCTCGAACCAGGTTGGTCAGGGTCTGTCCCCTGTCTTCCGGGTAGCGCAGGCCCAACAGGGGCCCTGCCGCCTGGTTCAGCCAGGTGATGGCCCCGGCTTCGTTCACCATCACCACGCCGTCGCGCATCGCCGCAAAGGAATCCTGCAGGTACTCCACCGTTGATTCCAACACTGCCTGCGCCTGGCGGTTGGCCCTGCGCCGCACGTCCAGCCGCTCGATCAGCACGCCCCACTCGCCAGAGGCCGAGGGCGGCAGCGCATCGGGTGCAAGCAGCCATTTCTGCACGCGATTCATTTGGTACAGCGTTATGCCAACGAGCACCAGCAAAACCAGGATGACTGCCTCGCGGGCATGACCATAAAACGCCCCGAGCCCGGCGGCCAGCATCAACAGCAGCAGGATGCGCAGCGCTGCGCCAACCCAGCCCATGTCGCGGCAGGCGCCTACGCCAGGCCGCGCGCGGAGAATCGGTAGCCCGTCCCGCGCACAGTCTGGATCAGGTTGCTGTAGTCGCCGGCTGCCGACTGCAGCGCCTTGCGCAGGCGCCGAATATGGACATCGACCGTGCGCTCCTCCACATACACGTTCGCGCCCCAGACCTGGTCGAGCAGTTGTCCCCGCGTGTAAGCCCTCTCTGGATGTGACATAAAGAACCGCAGCAGGTTGAACTCCGTCGGCCCCATCTCCAGCGGTTGGTCGGCGATGAATATACGCTTGCTGTCGCCATCGAGGACGAGTTGGGCTACTCGCAGACGCTCGCCATCCACGCCGCCAACGGCTCGACGCAACTGGGCCTTGATGCGCGCAATCAACTCGCGCGGTGCAAACGGTTTGGTGATGTAGTCATCGGCGCCGACTTCGAGACCCTGTATAACATTGTCTTCCGTTGTCTTCGCCGTCAGCATGATCACTGGCATCTCCCGCGTCAGGTCCTCGCGTTTGAGGCGACGCAGGAGCTCCACGCCGCTGCCGCCTGGCAGCATCCAGTCGAGCAGCACGAGCGCTGGTCGCTCATCCACAATCAACCGGTAGGCAGTGCGGGTATCCCCGGCTTCGAGACAGCGAAATTCCGCCAACTCGAGTGCCATGCGCAGCATGTCGCGAATGGCAGACTCGTCATCGACGATCAGTACCGTATGCATGCTCATAGGCGAAGACGCCCTCAAATTGCCAGCCGCAGCTATTAAAAGAGGGAAACATGACAATTACATGACAGCGCAGGTCACCACAAGACCGTTACACGATGTGACCGGCCTGGCGCCTGCGTCCAGTGCTGCTCCCGCGCGTCAACGCAAGCTGGCGTTGATGTTGACCAGCATCTTGTTCCCCGGGCAAAGATCTGCTTCATCGAGTACGTTCAGGGGGCGCTGTGAAGTCTCGAGAACCTCGTGCAGGTCGCGCGAATCCTTGTTCAGGTAGATCAGGCCGGTCAGGATCGATCCCGAATAGCGATGATCTTCCAGTGCTGCCAGTGCCGAACGTCGGTCGAAGGGATCGAGCGATTCATCTACCTTGTACAGATGTATGGAAGAGCCATCGTGCAGGGTGACCTCGTGCGTATGGCCCGGCTGGTACTGGGTAGTGATCTCCTTGTGCATCGGCACGAAATCGATCGTGCCGGTGGCCTCGGAGTGCTCGCGCACGAAGTCGTAACTCTTGGTGGATTTCGAGTTGTTATTGAAGGTCACGCAGGGCGATATGACATCGATCAGCGCGAAACCGCGATGCGAAATCGCCGCTTTGATCAGCGGCACCAGTTGCTCCTTGTCACCGGAGAAACTGCGCGCCACGAACGTGGCGCCCATCTGTAGCGCAGTGCCGCACAGGTCGATGGAACTGTACAGGTTGGGCTCCCCTTTCTTGCTCGCCGAGCCCCGGTCAGCGGTGGCTGAATCCTGCCCCTTGGTCAGGCCATAGCACCCGTTGTTCATGACGATGTACACCATGTTCAGATTGCGCCTGGCCACATGCGCGAATTGCCCCATGCCAATGGATGCTGTATCGCCATCGCCAGAGACACCCAAGTACAACAGGTCGCGATTGGCCAGCGCCGCACCCGTCACCACCGAGGGCATGCGGCCATGCACGGAGTTGAAGCCGTGGGACTTGCCGAGGAAGTAGGTCGGCGTCTTCGAGGAGCAGCCGATGCCCGAGAGCTTGGCGATCTTGTGCGGCTCGATGGACAATTCATGGCAGGCCCGCACAATGGCTCCGCTGATGGAATCATGGCCGCAACCGGCGCAAAGCGTGGATATCGCACCCTCGTAGGCCGCCTTGGTGTATCCCAGGTCATTGACCGGTAGTTGTGGGTGCCGGAACTTTGGAACCTGGTAACTCATAGGGATTCTCCAGCGCGAGCCGACGCGATTTTGCGATGCAGCGGCAACACGTTGTCGCCGTTGAGGTGCTTCTTGATCTGTTTGCGAATATTGCGAGCGCTGATGGGGCTGCCGTCAAAACACAACACCGACTTGAGTTTGTCCGGGCCGAACTCAAATTCCGCCATCAACAGCGTGCGCAGCTGAGCGTCGCGATTCTGCTCAATGACAAATACGCGTTTGTGGCGCTCGATGAATCGCTGCACATCCTGATTGAACGGAAAAGCGCGCACACGCATGGCATTCATGTGGATGCCCTCCTCCGCCAGATAGTCCAGCGCCTCGCGGGAAGACTCTTCACTGGTGCCGAAATACAACACCGCGGTGTCGGTATCCCTGCCGCAGTCGGTGGTGACCGGTGCGGGCACATACGAGTTGATCGTGTCCCATTTGCGCAGCAGGCGCAGC
>CAYWWD010000047.1:0-28358 GCA_964461965.1 uncultured Halioglobus sp.
GATGCTGGAACTCTCGGTGTACGAGGGTATCCCGCATCTGCTGACGCCCGTCATCACCGACATGAAAGACGCCGCCAATGCCCTGCGCTGGTGCGTGGCGGAAATGGAACGACGCTACAAGCTGATGGCGTTTCTGGGTGTACGCAATCTCGCCGGCTACAACCGGAAGATCGACGACGCGCAGAAATCTGGTACACCGCTCAGCGATCCGATGTGGAAACCCGAACCCGTTCTGATGGTGACCGACGAGCAGCAGACTGCGCCGCCGCTGGAGCGGCTGCCCAGCATCGTGGTGGTGATCGACGAATTCGCCGACATGATGATGGTGGTGGGCAAGAAGGTGGAGCAACTGATCGCCCGTATCGCGCAGAAAGCGCGCGCCGCCGGTATCCACCTGGTGCTGGCCACCCAGCGGCCCTCGGTGGATGTGATCACCGGTCTGATCAAGGCCAACGTGCCGACCCGCATCGCATTCCAGGTCTCGTCCAAGATCGATTCGCGCACCATCCTGGATCAGGGCGGCGCCGAGCAACTGCTGGGTCACGGCGACATGCTGTACCTGCCTCCGGGCAGCGGCGTGCCGACGCGGGTACACGGTGCGTTCTGTAGCGATGACGAGGTGCACCGCGTGGTGGCGGACTGGAAACGGCGCGGCACGCCGCTGTACATCGACGGGCTGCTCGACGAGGGCAGCAATACACCGGTGACGCCGGGCGAGCTGCAGTCCGAGGCGGAAGAACAGGATGACGAGAACGACTCCCTCTACGATGAAGCGGTCTACTATGTGACGCAGAGTCGCCGCGCGTCCATTTCCTCCGTGCAGCGCAAACTGCGGATCGGCTACAATCGCGCCGCGCGGCTGATCGAGGCCATGGAGGCAGCGGGTGTCGTTTCCGACATGGGCAGCAACGGTCAGCGCGAAGTGCTGGCGCCACCCCCCCGAGAAGCCTGAGCGCACAAACCGGAACGCTGACAATGAAAAATTTTCTGATCCTGTGGCTGGCGATCCTGCTGTTGTTCCCGGTCGCATCGGCGCAGGCGGGAAGCGACGTCGATGATCTGATCACTGCCCTGGCGCCTGTACGACAGTTGCAGGGCAAGTTCTCACAGCAACAGTACGGACAGGACAATGCGCTTTTGGGGGAGTCCAGCGGCCGATTCAGGCTGCTGCGACCGGGATATTTTTCCTGGGAAATCCAGAGTCCGGACCAGCAGCTGATCATCGCCGGACCACAATATATCTGGCACCACGATCGCGACCTCGAGACCGTCACGCGCCGCCCCGTCACGACCGATGCCGACATGGCCCCGCTGCAGCTCCTGGGCGGGGATGAAAACACCTTGCGCGAGAAGTTCCAGGTCGTGCGCAAGGCTGCAGGTGCGTTCGTGCTGACCCCGGTTTCGCGCGACGTGGGCTTTAAACAGCTCACACTGTACCTCGATGGAGCCCGGCTCACCGGCATGGAGATCCAGGACAACCTCGACCAGAATGTGGTGATCAAATTCACCGACCTGGACAGCGAGAGTGCGCTCAGTGCCGCTGACTTCGTTTTCAGCCCACCACCCGGGGCCGACCTCTTCTACTATGACGAGTGACCTGTTCGCAGACGCTTCGGCTCCCTCCACCCAGACAGCAGCGCAGGCCGGCGGCTACCAGCCGCTCGCGGCGCGCCTACGCCCCAACTCTCTCGGCGAGTATGCCGGGCAGGCTCATCTGCTGGCCCCGGGCAGGCCACTGCGCCAGGCTATCGATTCCCGCCAGCTGCACTCGATGATTTTCTGGGGCCCACCCGGGGTGGGCAAGACGACGCTCGCCCGGATTGCCGCCGGCCACGCCCACTCGCACTTTTTGCAACTCTCAGCCGTGCTCGGTGGTGTCAAGGACATCCGCGACGCAATAGCCCAGGCGCAACAGTACAAACAACAGGGCCGTGATACGGTGTTGTTCGTCGACGAGGTACACCGCTTCAACAAGGCGCAGCAGGATGCGTTCCTGCCATTCGTGGAGGACGGCACGCTGATCTTCATCGGCGCGACCACGGAGAATCCCTCGTTCGAATTGAACAATGCGCTGCTGTCGCGGGCGCGCGTGTACAAGCTGCGCACGCTTGACGTCGCCGATATCGAGAGCGTGCTCATTCGCGGCATGCTCGCGCTGGGGGATGGCGTGTCTGCGGAATCTGGCTGCCTGGAGCGGATTGCCAGCCAGGCCGACGGCGATGCGCGCCGCGCGCTGAACCTGCTGGAGCTGGCGGCCGATCTTGCACCGGGCGGGCGGATTACGGACAGCATCCTGGATGAAGTATTGCAGGCATCGCTGCGGCGCTTCGACAAGGGCGGCGACCTGTTCTATGACCAGATCAGTGCTTTGCACAAGGCCGTTCGCGGCAGCGCGCCGGACGCCGCACTCTACTGGTTCTGCCGCATGCTCGACGGCGGCTGCGACCCTCTCTACGTCGCTCGCCGCGTGGTGCGTATGGCGAGCGAAGACATCGGCAATGCCGATCCGCGCGCGTTGACGCTGGCCCTGGAGGCCTGGCAGGTGCAGGAGCGTCTCGGCAGCCCGGAGGGCGAACTCGCGATCGCGCAGGCCATTGTGTACCTCGCCTGTGCGGCCAAGAGCAATGCACTGTACGCTGCCTACAACGCGGCGCGGGCCGATGTCGGGGAGGGGAGCACGCAGGAGGTGCCGCTGCATCTGCGCAACGCTCCGACCGCGCTGATGAAAACCATGGAGCACGGTGCAGATTACCGCTACGCTCATGACGAACCCGACGGGTATGCCGCGGGCGAAAATTATTTTCCCGAGGCGTTGCGGGACAGGCAGTACTATTTTCCCGTGAACCGCGGGCTGGAACAGAAGATCCAGGAGAAGCTCAATTACCTGCGGGAACGGGACAAAACCAGTACAATACGGCGCTACGATTAAACCGGTCCGGCTGGAATGAACTACCTCGTTTGCATCGCGCTCGGAGGCGCTGGCGGCGCTGTTGCGCGCCATGTGCTGGCAAACTGGATATTCCGGTCGTGGGGCGGCGTTTTTCCGTTTGGCACGCTGCTGGTGAATCTGCTGGGCTCACTCGCAATCGGGATTCTGTATGTCATCCTCGTTGAACGGCAAATGTTTGCGCCACCCTGGCGAGGTATTCTGATCGTCGGTTTCCTGGGCGCCTTCACGACGTTCTCGACCTTTTCGATCGAGACCATCACGCTGCTGGAAGCAGGGCGCCTCGGACTTGCCGCTGCGTATATGATCGGCAGTGCTGTGCTCTGCGTCGCTTTGGCCGGTCTCGCAGTGCACCTGACTCGGATCGTGACCTAAACCGGCGGTGCGTGCATCGTCTTCGTTTGTAACCAGGTAACAGGAATTCCTCGGATGCTGGATCTCAGGGCCGTCAGGCAAGACCCCCAGGGCGTGGCCAGGGCACTGGCAACGCGCGGTTTTACCTTTGATACGGCGCGCTTCCTCGCGCTGGATGCGCGTCGCAAGCAGGCGGATATCGACAGCCAGTCGCTGTTGGCCGAACGCAAGAGCGCCTCCAAAAAAATCGGCGTGCTGGTCGGGCAGGGCGTGAGCATCGACGACGCGAAAGCCCAGGTAAATGCCACGCTGGAAAAAATTGCACTGCAGCTCCACACGCTGACCGAGGAGGCAGGGCTGGCCCAGGCGGCGCTGGAGGAGTTGTTGCTCTCGACGCCGAACCTTCCGGCGAGCGATGTGCCCGAGGGTCGGAGCGAGGCGGACAACATCGAAGTGACGCGCTGGGGCACGCCGGCCGTGTTCGACTTTGAAGCCCGGGATCACGTGGCCCTGGGCGAGGCGCTGCGCCTGCTGGACAGCGACACGGCAGCAAAAATCACCGGCTCCCGTTTTACCGTGCTGTACGGACAGCTCGCGCAGCTGCACCGCGCCCTGATCCAGTTCATGCTGGACCTGCATACCCGGCAGCACGGTTATCAGGAAGTGTATGTCCCGTATATCGTCAACCGTGAGTCCCTGCTGGGTACCGGACAGCTGCCCAAATTCGAGGACGACCTGTTCAAGCTGCGCGCAGAGCAGGATCTCTACCTCATCCCCACGGCGGAAGTGCCGGTTACGAATATCGCCCGCGACCGCATTTTCGAGGATGGGGAGCTGGGCGAGCACGGTATCCGCTT
Source organism: uncultured Halioglobus sp. (assembly GCA_964461965.1). Classification (GTDB taxonomy): domain Bacteria; phylum Pseudomonadota; class Gammaproteobacteria; order Pseudomonadales; family Halieaceae; genus Marimicrobium. Next base: position 4,159 of record CAYWWD010000047.1, read on the forward strand.
TGCCTGCCACACGCCGTGCTTTCGCAGTGAGGCCGGCAGCTACGGCAGGGATACGCGCGGCATGATCCGCCAGCACCAGTTCGAGAAAATCGAGCTGGTGCACCTGGTGCGACCTGCGCAATCGGCGGCCGCGCTCGAGCAATTGACGGGCCATGCGGAGACTGTGCTGAGGATGCTTGAGTTACCCTACCGCAAGGTGATTCTGTGCACCGGCGACATGGGCTTCAATGCGCTGAAAACCTACGACCTCGAAGTGTGGCTCCCGGCGCAGGACACCTACCGCGAGATATCCTCCTGCAGCAGCTTCGGTGATTACCAGGCGCGTCGGATGCAGGCCCGTTGGCGCAATCCCGAAACCGGGAAACCGGAACTGCTGCACACCCTCAACGGCTCGGGACTGGCTGTGGGGCGCACTCTGGTCGCCATTCTGGAGAATTACCAGCGTCGCGACGGGACCATCGCCGTGCCCGAGCTACTGCAACCCTACCTGGGTGGATTGCGCGAGCTGGGACGCTAGGGGCGTGGAATTCCTGCCCGTCTGCCTGCAACTCACCGATGTCCCTGTGCTGCTGGTGGGCGGCGGCGAGGTTGCCACGCGCAAGGCGCACCTGTTGGTGCGCGCCGGCGCCAGGCTGCAGGTGGTGTCGCCTGCGATCGAGGGCGAGTTGCAGGCGCTGTTGGCGGCGCACGGCGGGAGCTGGCTGCAGGAGAGCTACCGGCAGGACTGCCTGCACGGCCGTCGACTGGTGGTCGCGGCAACACCCGACAGACAAGTCAATGAACAGGTGCACCGCGACGCGGTCGCGCGCTCCATCCTCGTGAACGTGGTCGATGCGCCGCAGCTGTGCACGTTCATTTTCCCGGCGGTCGTCGATCGCGATCCGCTCACCATCGCCATCAGCAGCAGCGGTCGCAGCCCGGTGCTGACGCGCATCCTGCGGCGCAGGATAGAAGCCCTGGTGCCCGCCGCCTACGGACGGTTGGCCGGGTTTGCGGGGCGGTATCGCCAGCAGGTGAAAGACGTGATTCCCCGGCAGGAGGCGCGCCGGCTGTTCTGGGAGCAGGCGCTGGAGGGCGCGATTTCCGAGCAGGTGCTGGCGGGCCGTGAGGAGCAGGCGGAGGCACTGTTGCACCAGCGGCTGACTGCGAACAGCGCGCACACGGGTGGGGAGGTCTATCTGGTCGGTGCGGGGCCGGGTGATCCCGACCTGCTGACGTTCAAGGCCGCGCGCCTGTTGCAGAGTGCCGACGTGGTCCTGTACGACCGGCTGGTGTCGCCCGCCATCGTCGATATGGCCAGGCGCGACGCGCGGCGCATCTACGTCGGCAAACGGCGCGCCGAACACAGCGTACCGCAACCACAGATCAATCAGCTGCTGGTCGATCTGGCACAGGCAGGAAAACGCGTGGTACGACTCAAGGGCGGTGATCCGTTCGTGTTCGGCCGCGGCGGGGAGGAGATCGAACTGCTGGCGCGGCACCGCATTCCGTTCCAGGTCGTACCGGGCATCACGGCGGCCAATGGCGCGGCCTGTTACGCGGGCATTCCGCTGACACACCGGGATTACGCGCAATCGGTGCGCTTTGTCGCCGGTCATCTCAAAGGTGGCAATGTCGAGCACGACTGGGGCGCGTTCCAGTCCACGACTGAGACGCTGGTGTTCTATATGGGCTTGCTGGGACTACCAGTGATCTGCGAACAGTTGCAGGCCCACGGCCGCGCACCCGATACGCCGGTGGCGCTGGTGGAGCGGGGTACCCAGCTGGAGCAGAAGGTATTGGTCGGCACGCTGGCGTCGATGGTGAGCATCGTCGAGCGCGCCCAACCGGTGGCGCCTACTCTGATCATCGTCGGCGATGTCGTGCGCCTGCACGAGAGCCTGTCCTGGTTCGGACAGGCCCCAGTCACGGGTTCGCCAGTTTCTTCTCCTGGTTGATTGCAAAGCCTTGACGCTTCAGCAGCAGGGCGTCCACCAGCACATGACCCGCTTCGTCGAGGAGCACGTCGTCCGCATCCTCGCCCTTCTTGTCATCATCGACTTCGATCTCGGCACTGTCGCCGAACGCGGCTGACTCGGCGTCATCGTCGTCCCGCTCCAGCGATGCCAGCGGTTCCTTGCCCTCGGCCTTGCGCCGCTTGTTCTCGATACTGAGTGCCTTGGCTTCCTGGCTGTCGCGCAGTGCGATGCGAGCCGTTTCTTTCAGTGGGAGTTCTTTCAGCTCCCGCGTCTGCTGCGCCAGCTCCACCTGCTCTTCGAGGAAGACGAAATCGGGGTTGCTGGCACTGCGCTCCTTGAACTGGGCCTGCAGCGCCGGGAGCAGGACGGAAAGATCTCCGTAATTGCCGTGCCGGATCGGGCTGATGTGATCCCAGTTGAGCGCGTGGTCCAGTGCGCTCTCGCCGATTTCTTCCGTGTCGTAGATCGACGGAAATACCACGTCCGGCACCACGCCGCGGTGCTGCGTGCTCTCGCCGGAAATCCGGTAGAACTTGCTCTCGGTGATTTTGAGTTGCCCTTCGGTGAGGGGGATCAGCGTCTGCACCGTCCCCTTTCCGAAGGAGCGGTCGCCGACAATGATCGCGCGCTGATAATCCTGCATGGCGCCGGCGAATATTTCTGACGCCGAGGCGCTGAGCCGGTTCACCAGCACGACCAGGGGGCCGTCGTAGTAGGGTCCTTTCAGTCGCTTGCCATCGCGCCACACGCGCCGCGAAGAGTGGCGAATCTGCACGGTCGGGCCGTACTCGATAAACAGGCCGGTGAGATCGTTGGCTTCCTGCAGTGAACCGCCGCCGTTATTGCGCAGGTCAATCACGATACCGTCCACACCCTCGGCCTGCAGCTCCTGCAGCAGCAGCTTCACATCCCGGGTCGTGCTCTTGTAGTCCTTTTCTCCGCGGCGCATGGCGTCGAAATCGATATAAAAGGCGGGAATGTCGATAACCCCGACTTTCATCACCCGGTCACCCGACGGAATTTCCAGCACTTTTTTCTGGGCGGCCTGCTCCTCGAGTTTAACCTTGTTGCGCGTGATGGTGATGACTTTGCGTTCGTCGGTGGACTTGGACTTTGCAGGAATGACTTCCAGCCGAACCACCGTGTCCTTGGGGCCGCGAATCAGTTCGACGACTTCATCCAGCCGCCAGCCGACGACGTCCTCCATCGGTCCTTCGGTGCCCTGTCCAACGGCCACGATGCGATCGGCCGGGTGCAGTTGACCCTGTTTATCCGCCGGGCCCTTGGCGACCAGGCTGCTCACCTTGGTGTATTCGTCTTCTGTCTGCAGGACAGCGCCGATACCTTCGAGGGACAGGCTCATGTTGATGTTGAAATTTTCCGTCGAACGCGGCGACAGGTAGTTCGTGTGCGGGTCATATAATTCAGCCAGCGAATTGGCGTAAATCTGGAACACATCCTGGCTGTTGTACTGCTTGACGCTCTTCAGCTGGCTCTTGTAGCGCTTCTCGAGCGTAGGCACGATTTCGGCCGCAGGCTTGTCCGCCAGTTTCAGACTCAGTACCTGGTTTTTCAGCTGCTTGCGCCAGCGATCATCGAGCTCCGCCTGGTCTTTGGCCCATTGGCGGTGCTCCAGGTCCAGCGAGATGCTTTCGTCCTGGTTGAAATCCATGGCGGCCACGGCCTGCGGTAGGGTCTCGATGAGGTTGGTCAGCCGTTGCTGCAGGCGTTCATGGAAGCGATTGAAGATCGCATAGCCGGCATCCAGTTTTCCTTCGCGCAGTTGGTCATCCATCACCGTGCGGTACGGCTCGAACTCCGCGATATCCGAGGCGAGGAAAAACATCTTGCTGCCATCAAGGCTGTCGATGTAGTTGTCCAGGTGCTCGGAAGAGAGTTTGTCGTCGTAGTTGAGCTTGGAGTAGTGCCTGTCCTGCAATTGCTCGACCAGCTCGATCGCGGTGTCGCGCTCTGCTTCGGTGTAATCGATGAGACTCCATGCCGGCAGCGGCAGCGCACACAGCAGCAGTGCGGAGAAGGCGAGGGGAATACAGCCCTCGATACGGCGAAGTGGGTTCAAGGGACGTTTACCTGGCGTGTGAGTCATGGGGAGTGACAGGCACCGCGCGCGGCGGCTTGGCGTGGATACCTATCGATTCTGGAATCGGCATAAAGTTCATTAAAGCCGGGATGCAGCAGCGGTGAACACGTGATCTGGCGCATCTATCATTGAGATTACAAGAGCTTACTTGGGGTAGGTTATAGCAAATATCAAGAGCCGACACCGCTATTTGCAGCGAAAAAATACAGAAAACCCGAACGACAGATTGCGTCACCGCATCACTAATGGCACGATATGTGTCAATATATTTGCAGCCGTAGCCGCGATGCCTTCGGCCAGCAACGGCTGCATGCTCCGGGAAGTGTTCGTATGTCAGAATCCGTCGTTGTATGGGCACTCGCCGCGTCAGCCTACGCCCTTTTCTGGTACTGGTATGTGGGATTTGGCCTGCGTATCCGGCCGGATGAGGTCGAGGGTTTCATGAGCCGGATGCGCGCGGGGAGTTTCCCGCCCGAGGCGCTGCCCGTGATGCGGCGCTTTCTGGAAGCCGATGATGGCCGGGAGTTCATCATGATCAACAACCTGAAGCTGCGGCGTAGTGCCGGTCAGGGCGATAAACCCGGCGTCCAGCTCGACAAGTACCAGAAGCCTTACCTGGCGGCGATTCTGCGTCGCGGTGGCCACCCGTTTTATGTGGGTCGCGCGCTGGCGGACAATCTCGAGCACTGGGGCGTTGGCGATGACTGCCGCGACTGGAGCGCTGCCGGGCTGATCCGCTACCGCAGCCGTCGCGACCTGCTGGAGTGCATCCTGCTGCCGCAATTCCAGGACATCCACCCGTTCAAGCAGCTGGCTGTGGAAAAAACCTTCGCCTTTCCCACGCGGCCGTTGGTGGTCGCCAGCTCGCTGCGCTGGACGGTGGCGCTGTTGCTGGTTGCCGTCGCCGCGCTCGCGCAGCTGGCGCTCGCCTGACCACTGACGCCGGAGCACCGTATGCCTGTGGACTACATCCTGTACGGCGCCGACCACTCCCTGTACACCGGCAAGGTGCGCGCGTACCTGCGCTACAAGGGGCTCAACTGGGAGGAGCGGGCCGCCACCCGCGAGGTCTACAAATCTCTCATCATCCCGCGGGTTGGCGCGCCAATCGTGCCGGTGCTGGAGACAGCTGCCGGTGAGTACATCCAGGATTCGACTGACATCATCGATTTTCTGGAGACGCGGCACCGGCAGCGCCCTGTGTACCCCGCGACACCGGTACAGCGGCTGGTTGCCCTGCTGCTGGAGTTATACGGTGATGAGTGGCTGCTGATCCCCGCCATGCACTACCGCTGGAGTGTGCTCGAACAGCAGCGCGATTTTATCCTCGGCGAGTTCGGGCGCCTGAGTGCGCCGGATGCGAGCCGCGCGGAGCAGATCGCGATTGGCGAGCACACCTCCAGGGTATTTGCCGGTATGGTGCCGGCTCTGGGGATCACTGCGCACACCATCCCCGGCATCGAAGAGGCCTACCTTGCATTCCTCGACCAGTTCGACCGACACCTGGCGCGCCATGATTTCCTGCTGGGCTCGTGCCCCGGCATTGGCGATTACGGTTTCATGGGGCCGCTCTACGCGCACCTCGGGCGCGATCCGGTCCCACTGGCTCTGATGCGCAAGCGGGCTCCGCGTGTGCATGCCTGGGTGCAGCGGATGAACGATCCCGCGCCAGTGACCGGCGAGTTTGTCCCGTGCGATGAAATTCCCGAGACCGTGCTTCCCATTCTGGAAACCCTGTTTACCGACCAGGCGCCGGATGTGCTGGATGTCATCGCGCACAACAGCGCCTGGCTGGAGCAGAACCCTGGCGGCAGCATCCCGCGCTTCCTGGGCATGCATCCCTTCACCTCGGGCGCAGCGCGGGGCGAGCGCGTCATCAGCAGCTACTCGCAGTGGATGTTCCAGCGGCCCTGGCTGCACTACCATTCGCTCAGCGGCGAGGCGCGCCGCGCCGCCGACCGCCTGCTGGCGCGCGTGGGTGGGCTCGATGCCCTGAACGTCGACATCCGCCACTGGCTGGTGCGCCGGGCGGGCCAGCTGGAACTGGTGGCGGGAGAGCGGCCTGCAATCACTGCCTGAGACAGGAGAACACACGATGAAATTCGGTCTGGTACCGGTCAACGTCGGGGTCAAGCGCGTGGAGCAGATGGTGGGGCTCGCGCAGCTGGCCGAAGCCGTCGGCATCGAATCGGTGTGGACGTTCGAGCACGTGATGGTGCCGGAGGATTACGCCTCGCGCTATCCCTACAGCGCCGATGGCAAGATGGGCGCCCGCCCGGACACGAATTTCATCGACCCGCTGATTGCGCTGGCGGCGGTCGCAGCCCACACCACGACGCTGCGCCTCGGCACGGGCGTCAACATCCTGTCACAGGCCAACCCGCTGCTGCTGGCCAAACAGGTGGCGAGCCTGGATTTTGTCTCCGGTGGACGCTTCATGCTCGGCGCCGGTATCGGCTGGCTGCGCGAAGAATTCGCTGCCATGGGCGTGCCCTTCGAGCGGCGCGGCGCACGCTTTGATGACTACATCGTCGCCATGCGGAAAGTCTGGTCGGGCGATGTGGTGGAGCACCGCAGTGAATTCATCGACTGGTCGGGCTTTCGCAGCTATCCCGTACCGGGCAAACCCTCGGGTGTGCCGATCGTGATCGGCGGCACCAAGGGCAAAATTCACGAGCGGGTTGCGCGATACGGCGATGGCTGGTTCCTGCCGGTCGATACCGCAGGGGCACTGGCGCAACACCTCGCGCCGCTGCCCGCTGCCTGTGCCGCCGTGGGTCGCGATCCGGCCACGGTCGAAATTTCCTGCCTGTGGAACCTGCAGGGCGGGCTGGATGCGGTCAGCGCGTTCGCGGCGGCGGGCGTGGCGCGCATCATCATTCCGGTGCTGGGCCTCGGCAGAGATCCGGCGGCAGGCCTGCAGCAGCTGGCAGACACGATCATTTCCAGGTGTTGAGATGGGTGCGCCGTGCACTGCGTTACATTGCATTGCAAACAAATGGCATGTATGGCGTCATTAGAAAACAATTCCTGCAACGCAGGCCGCGCAACCTGCGTGGAGGCAGGTCCAACCCGCTATGACTGACGAGGAATCGGTAGCAATACCCGACGGTCGCCGCCGGCGCAGCGAGCGCAGCCGGCAGGCGATCATCGATGCCATGCTCAAGCTGGTGGAGGAGGGTGTGCTGGTGCCCACCGCTCAGCAGGTATCGGAGCGCGCGGGTGTCGGCATCCGCTCTGTCTTCCGGCATTTCTCCGACATGGAAAGTTTATTCGCCACCGCCGATACCATTATTCGTGAACAGCACCAGGGCCTGTTCGTCGGTGGCGATCGCGCAGGCACGTTCGATGAGCGCCTGTTGCACGCAGTGGAGCAGCACGCGCTGGTGTATGAAGCCATCGGCAACCACCTGCTCACCACCAAGGCACAGTTGTGGCGCTACTCCATCCTGCGCGAGCAGTACGCCAGGGCGCAGCGCCAGTTGCGCAGGGGTCTCGATGACTGGCTGCCCGAGTTGCAGGCACTGGGCGGCGATGAGCGCGAGATGGTGGATGCCGTGGCTTCGTTCGAGCACTGGAATCGCCTGCGCGAACACCAGGGCCTGAACCGCAAGACCAGCATACGCCTCACCACCGAACTGCTGCGCCGAATCCTGGCGCGCGAATGAGTATCTGTGCCGGCGCGCGGATTGCCCGCTTCGGCACAGGGTGCCATGATGCCGAACACTGTTTGTGGAGGATTACCCCATGATCGACCTGTATACCGCCGCCACGCCCAACGGGCACAAAGCCTCCTGCACACTGGAGGAGTTGGGCCTGCCCTATGAGGTGCACGCGCTGGACCTCGCTGCAGGAGAGCAGCGCAGCGAGGCCTACCTCGCCATCAATCCCAACGGCCGCATTCCGGCGATCGTGGACCGGGAGGCCGGTAACCTCGCGGTGTTCGAATCGGGTGCGGTTATGATCTACCTGGCGGAGAAGACCGGGCGCCTGCTGCCGACGGATATCGCCGGCCGGGCGCGCGTCATCCAGTGGCTGATGTTCCAGATGGGTGGCATCGGTCCGATGATGGGCCAGGCGAACGTGTTTTTTCGCTACTTCCCGGAAAAAATCCAGCCCGCCATCGATCGCTACCAGAACGAATGCCGGCGCCTGTTCGAGGTGCTGGACCGTCGCCTGGGCGAGAGTGAGTGGCTGGCGGATGACTACTCCATCGCTGACATCGCCAACTGGTGCTGGGTCCGGACCTACAAATGGTCCGGCGTCTCGCGCGATGGCCTGGAGCATCTCGACCGCTGGTTGTCAGCCATGAAGGAGCGGCCCGCCCTGCAGCGCGGCGTTGCGGTACCGGTTAAAATCGACAGTATTCTCGACGACGACGAAGCCGGGAAGAAATTCAGGGAAAACGCCGCCAGGATCGTACAACGCTAGGAGAGACATCATGCTGGATAAACTGGTCAAAGCGGCCGCTGCGCTGCTCGGGGTCATGCTGTTCGGAATCGGACTGTGCTGGCTGGTAGCACCGACAGTGGCGGCCCCGCTGATCGGCATGGTGGTGCTGGGCGGCGACGCCGGCAGCAGTCAGATCGGCGACCTGGGTGCATTCTTCATCGTCGCCGGCGGCTTCGCCCTGCTGGGTCTCGGCACTGGCAATGCCGCGCTCCTGTATACGCCGGCGGCGCTGGTGGGCGTGGCAGCACTGCTGCGCACGGCGGCCTACCTGTTCCACGGCGCGGCGCTCATGCCCGAGGTGATCGTGCTCGAGCTGGTCATGTGCCGGCTCTTCCTCATGGCCCGCAAGCGGGTGGCGGACGCGCAGCCGGCGACGTGAGCCGGTAAACCTTCGAGAACGGCCGGGTCCGATGGCGGAGCAATTCCAGGAGCAGGGCGGTGCTGCCACCATGGACCCGGGCCCCCTGCTGCGCTGGGTCACGTCGAAACTGCTCACCCGGGTTTGCCAGCCACAACGGCTGGCCGCAGAGCGCGCCCGGGTTGAGCGCGCGCGCCTTCGCCACGGCGCGCCGCATACGGTTGAATACTTTCATCAGGTCGAGGACGGCTACAGCCATCTCGCCGCACAATTGCTGGCCGCGCTCGCGGCGCGTTACGACATCCAGGTGGTGTGCCACCTGGTCAGCGGCCCGCTGGGCAAGAACGCCGCCGAGCCGGACATGCTGCTGCGACTGTCGCGCTACGATGCCTTTCATGTTGCGCCCGGGTATGGACTGCAGTTTCCCCGCCACGATGCCGACCTGCCACCTGCTGCGGCGCGCCTTGCCGCCGGTATCCTCGCGGCGCAGGACGACCGGGGGTTTGTCGCGCGTGCCGCCGCAGTGGGTTGCGCGTTGTGGGCCGATGACGATACGGCACTGCAACAGCTGGCGGATGAGTACGGCTGCGCGGCGGAGGCGGCCATCGGTGATCGTATCGCCGCAGGCACCGCCCGGCGCGAGGCGCTCGGGCATTATTCCGGCGCCATGTTCTACTACGGTGGCGAGTGGTACTGGGGCGTCGACCGCCTGTATCACCTGGAGTTGCGCCTCGCCGCACTCGGTGCCGACCGGCGCGCAGGCACACCGCTGCTGGCGCCCCGCCCGGGCATCGACACCGGTCCGCTGCGGGATGACGGCAGCCTCACGTTCGAGATCTACCCCTCGTTGCGCAGCCCGTACACGGCGATCAGCTTTGATCGCGCGGTGCATCTGGCGCGCGCCAGCGGTGTCAGGCTCGTCGTGCGCCCGGTCCTGCCCATGGTGATGCGCGGCGTGCCCGCCACGCGCCAGAAAGGCCTGTACATCTTCCGCGACGCGGCCCGGGAAGCGCGTGCGGCAGGTGTGCCCTTCGGCACTGTCTACGATCCTATCGGCGACCCTGTCCGGCGCGGCTATTCCCTCTATCCCTGGGCCTGCGAGCAGGGCAGGGGTATCGAACTGCTCAGCGCTTTTCTGCGCTGTGCCTTCGCCGAGGGCGTCAATCTCACGCAGGAGCGCGGGCTGCGCAAAGTGGTGGAGATGGCGGGGCTGAACTGGGCAGAGGCCCGTCGCAGGCTGGGTGAGTGCTGCTGGGAATCGGACCTCGAGGAAAATCGCCTGGCGATGTACGGCAGTGGCCTGTGGGGTGTGCCGAGCTTTCGCCTGCTCGATGCCGGCGGCAGCGCGATCCTCTCGCTGTGGGGCCAGGACCGGCTGTGGCTGATCGCCCGGGAGATCCAGCGCCAACTTGCTCAGAACAGGTTGGGGTAGTCCCGCCAGTAGTACTGGTGCCGGGTGCTGTGCCAGCTGCGATAGATCGCCGGCCAGTCGAGCCCTGCAATCCGCCAGCCGTGGTGCGGTTCGAGGTTGGTCGAGAATACCGGCGCGCCATGATCGCAGAATCGCGTGTCGATGCTGATCCGCACTGTGTCCGCCGTGGTGTTGGGTTCCGCCTTGTGTACCGTGCGCGAGTGGAAGATCAGGACATCACCTGCATTGAAATCCGAGACGTGCCAGGTGGTTTCGTCGGGGTAAATCTCGCATTGCACGCCGCCCACGCCCTGCGTGCGAAATACCGGACGTACACCGCGTTCATGGGATCGGGGCAATACTTTTACGCGCCCCATCTCGGCGGTGACATCGTGCAGTGCCACCCAGATGCCCGCCATGGTCGGCCCTGCGTGATGGGAGTGGGCGTCCTGGTGCGGCGGCGTTTCGTAACCGATCCTGCCCGGTGTCGAGATGCGCGCCATCTTCATCGGATACACGAAGGCCTCGGTGCCGGTGACCCGCTCCATCAGGTCGAGGATATGCCGCTGGTGAAAGAAGCGGTGAAAATCTTCCAGCGCCTGTATGCGCGGGTAGATCTCGTCCCAGGCCGGGTCCGTTTCAAAGAACGGCTCGCCGTACAGGCGGGGCGACTGCTGCGTTTCGCGACGCACATGCGGATGCGCGGCGTGCACCAGCAGATCCAGCAGTCGTTCGCACTGCACGAGCGGTACGTACTGCCTGAAGAGCAGATATCCCCACTGCGCAAAGCGTTCGCGCATCACCTGTGGTTGTTCACCGGCGTGCGAGGCGATGTAGGGTTGATCGTGGTCCATGTTTGCTGTCACCTGCGGAGAGTTGCGGCGGATTATAGGCCAGAAGTCCAGCACCGCGAGCGCCTCCCCACCGTCACTGCGGCGGTTGCCCGCTGTGATGTTGCGGCATAAACTATGTCATTACATTGCGCGCGCGGATGCGGGCGCCAGTCGCACCTGCCTGCGGTGCAATTTTCCATCTTTGAGAGGGATTCCATGGACACACGTTTTGGCGAAGCCGACCTGGCCTTCCAGCAGGAAGTGCGGGAGTTCCTGCAGGCAGCCTGGGATCCGGAACTGGCGGCGCGCTGTCGCAACCTCGCGACCATGAAGGCGGGTGTGGTGGAGTGGCAGCGCCGCCTGTACCGCAAGGGCTGGATGGCGCCGCACTGGCCGGTGGAGCACGGCGGCACCAACTGGACGGTGACGCAGCGCTTTATTTACAACAGTGAGCGCGCTGCGGTGGGCGCGCCGGAGGCCGTCGCGTTCGGCGTGACCATGGTGGCATCGGTGCTCATCGCCTACGGCAGCGAAGAGCAGAAGGCCAGGTTCCTGCCGCGCATCCTCCGCAGCGACGACTGGTGGTGCCAGGGCTATTCCGAACCCGGCGCCGGTTCCGACCTCGCGGCCCTGAAGATGCGCGCGCAGCGCCAGGGCGAGGATTACATCCTGAATGGCAGCAAGATCTGGACGACCTATGCCCAGTACGCGGACTGGATCTTCTGCCTGGTGCGCACCGACAGTGCCGGCCGCAAGCAGGAGGGCATCACGTTCCTGCTGATCGACATGAAAAGCCCGGGCATCCGGGTGCGCCCCATCGAAACCATCGATGGGTTTCACCACCTGAACGAAGTGTTCTTTGACGACGTGCGTGTGCCGGTGGCGAATCGCGTCGGTGAGGAGGGCAAGGGCTGGACCTATGCCAAGGCGCTGCTGGTGCATGAACGGTTATCCATCGCCGAGGTGGCGGACTCCAAGCGTGCGCTGTCTGAAGTGCGGGAACTGGCGCGGCAGGAAGTCAACGGCGGCGTGTCGCTGCTGCATGACCCGCTGTTTGCCAGGCGCCTCACCGAGGTGGAAATCAACCTGATGGCGCTGGAGTTCACCGAGCTGCGCGCGCTGGCCGCGATCGCCGAGGGTAAGCCGCCCGGCCCGGAGTCGTCATTGCTCAAGCTGCAGGGCACGCAGATCCAGCAGGCGATCCAGGAGCTGCGCCTGGATGTCGCCGGTTACTATGGCGGTGCGCTGCAAGGCGGACTTGCGACCGACCAGTTCGGCCATGTCTTTGCCGACAGCGCGCGGCGTTTGTATTTCCGCGGCCGCGCCTCATCCATCTACGGCGGTTCCAACGAGGTGCAGAAGAATATCACCGCCAAGTTCGTGCTCGGCCTTTAGGAGGGTGGCAATGAATTTCAATTTGAGTGAGGAACAGGGGCAGATGCGCGACAGCATCGCGCGCTTTACTGCCGAGCACTATTCTTTCGCGCAGCGAGGCGCCGCAGTGGCCCTCGAACACGGCTTCAGCCGCCAGCACTGGCGGCAATTCGCCGAACTGGGCTGGCTGTCCATTCCATTCGCCGATGAGCATGGCGGCTTTGGCGGTGGCCCCGTCGACACCATGGTCGTGATGCAGGAGTTCGGCCGCGCGCTGGTGGCCGAACCCTACCTGCCCACCGTGCTGTTGTTCGGTGGTTTATTGCAGACCGGTGCCAGCGCGCAACTGCAGGGCGAATACCTGCCGCGCCTTATCGCAGGTGAACTGCAGGGCGCGTTTGCGTATCTGGAGCGCCAGAGTCGTTACGCGATTACCGACATCGCCACCCGGGCCCGGCGGGAGAATGGCCGGTGGCGGGTGAGTGGCGAGAAAGCCGTGGTACTCAATGGCGGTGCCGCACACAAGGTGGTGGTGGCCGCGCGCAGCACGGGGGAGCAGTCCGCTGCGGATGGCATCACCCTGGTGCTGGTGGATATGGCGGCGCCGGGTGTCGAGCGCACGACCTACCGCATGACCGACGGGCAGGAGGCAGCTACCATCACGTTCCGCGATGTGGAAGCGGAGGCCGTGATCGGCGCGCCCGGGGAGGGCTACGCCCTGATGGCAGGCGTGGTGGACGCCGCCAAGCTGGCGGCCTGCGCCAGCGCCTTCGGCGCCATGGAGGCGCTCAACGCCCAGACACTGGAATACTGCAAGACGCGGCGGCAGTTCGACGTGGCCATCGGCTCCTTCCAGGCGCTGCAGCACCGCATGGTGGACATGCTGGCGGCCTGCGAAAACGTGAAGTCGCTGCTCTACCGGGCGGTGTGCGCGGCCCAGGACCAAAGCAGCGATGCGCACCGCAGCCTGCTTGCCCTGAAGGTCATGGTGGGCAGGGCGGGGCGCCTGATCGGTGGCGAGGCGATCCAGCTGCACGGCGGCATGGGCATGACGGAGGAACTGTCGGTAGGCGCCTATGTGAAGCGGCTGATGAACATCAATACGTTGTTTGGCGACGCGGACTATCATCAGCAGCTGTTTGCCGAACTTGTGAATGCACCTGTATCCGCACCGGCGGGTTGATCGTGTACTATCCAGCTACAGTCCGTGACCCTGTTTTCGGTTTTGACTGTGGCGCCGGGTGAGTCCCGCAGCGAGGGATCGCAATTGGCGTGAGGAAGGAATCAGATGCCCACCGACAATACACGCCCAGGCCTCACCATGGACAATTCCCCGGACGGAAATGCACCGCAACACTTGATCGACCTGCCCACCGATTCCCTCGTCAATCTCAGGGAGTTGGCCTTCCACTGCATGCAGGATGGGTTCGTCATCCTGGACACCCGGGGCGTGCACCTGGATGTGAACGCGGCGTTCTGCGCGATGACGGGGTTTTCAGCGCAGGAACTCATCGGCTGTGGCGCGCCGCACCCTTACTGGCCCGAGGAGGAGACAGCGCACATCCAGGCCGCCTTGGCGCGCACGCTCAACGGCGAGTTCGCCGAGATCGAACTGGTGTTCAAACGCAGGAGTGGCGAGCGCTTCCCGGTGCTCGTCAATCCCTTCGCGATCCGCGACCAGCGCGGCAGCATCGCCAGCTTTGCAGCCACGGTGAAGGAGATTCCGCGGCGGGTGGCCATCGAGAAGGCGCTGCAGGCGAGCGAGAGCCGTTACCGCGCGCTGTTTGACAATGCCGGCGATGCCATCATGATCCTGAAGGACGGCCAGGTTGTCGACTTCAATGCACAGACCCTGATCAACACTGGGCGCACGCGCGAGGAAATGCTGAACCACCCCACGGCGGACTATTTCCCGCCTACGCAGCCCAACGGGCAGGATTCGCGGGAATTCTTCACCCAGAAGGTGGTTGCCTCGTACACCGAAGGCCCGCAGCGGTTTGAGTGGACCGGCACGATCGCCGGCGGTGTGCTCACTCACACTGACGTGACGATGACGTCATTCCAGGTCGGTGCAGAGCGTTACGTCATGTCGATCGTGCGTGATATCACCCAGCGCAAGGCCCTGGAGGCGTCGCTGAAGCGCAAGGAGGAACAGTACCGCAGCCTGTTTGAACACGCCGGCGACGGGATTTTCATCATGCATGGCACGCGGATACTCGATTGCAACCAGCGCGCACTGGACATCTACGGCATCACGCGCGAGCAGATCGCGCAGCGCCCCGATTTTTCGCTCTCTCCACCGCTGCAACCCAATGGCCAGGATTCGCAGGCTTTCCTTGCGGAGAAGGTGGCGGCACTGCGGGCAGGGGAACCGCAGACCTTCCTCTGGACCGGCACCCGGTTCGACGGCGCACCCGTCCAGACCGAGGTGGTCCTGACGTCACTCACGCTGGACGGCAAGGCGTGCACGCAATTGCTGATTCGCGACATCACCCAGCGACAGGTCATGGAAAGCGCGCTCCGGGACAGCGAAGTGCGCTACCGCACCCTGTTCGAGAACGCCGGGGACGCGATCGCGATCCACAAAAATTCGCGCACGATCGACTGCAATGACCGGTTGTCCGAGATCTATGGATTTTCGCGGGAGGAAATCCTCGGCGCGACGATGGGTGATTTCTTCCCGCCGTTCCAGCCCAATGGCCAGGACTCACGCGAATTCTTCAGGGAAAGAGAGCGGGAAGCGCGAGCCGGAACGCCGCAGATTTATGAATGGCACGGCCGCAGACGCGACGGATCGCCCGTCATCACTGAGATCACCCTGACGAGCTTCACGATCGGCGGCGAGATCTACGAGCAGGCCATCGGGCGCGATATCACCCAGCGCAAGCGGATGGAAGAAAATTTGCGCGATCTCAATCGGACGCTGGAGGAGCGGGTCGCACAGCGGACCGAAGAGCTGGAAAAAACCTGTTCTGAGCTGTTACAACGCAATGCCCAGTTCCGGGCGCTGGCCTCGCGGCTTACGCAGGCGGAGAACGAGGAGCGCAGGCGCATCGCCCAGGTACTGCACGACAATCATCAGCAATTGATCGTCGCGGCCAAATTCCGGGTTGAGCTGTTGCGTGGGGCTACCTGCGGCGAACAGGTGGATGAAGTCGGGCGGCAGGTGCTGGAGATTCTGGATCAGGCGCTGGATGTTTCGCGTTCTCTCACCATGGAACTCGCGCCGCCAATCCTCTACGGCGCGGGGCTGGTTGCGGCGCTGCAGTGGCTGGCGCACTGGATGCAGGAGAGCTATCAGCTCGAGGTTGCCGTGGTGGGCTCCCTGCCCATGACGCGCTTGCCCACGGACGTGAGTGACCTGCTGTTCCAGGGGGCACGCGAACTGCTGTTGAATGTCGTGAAGCACGCCGGCGTCCGGCGCGCCACGGTGAGTGTCACGCTGGAGGACAACCAACTGCTATTGAGCGTGGCGGATGAGGGTGCGGGATTCAACAGCGACGCCGTGCTGGCCATGCCGCGATCGTTCGGTTTGTTCAGTATCCGGGAGCGTCTGGTGCCACTCGGCGGCCGGCTGATCATCGACAGCCAGCCCGGTTGCGGTACGGTGGGGAGTCTCGCGATTCCTGTGCTCGCCTGTGAAGAGCCGGATGCAGCCTACGCCGATGAACCGGAAGGGGTCGCGGAACAGGATGGCGCAGCACAGCTGGCTCGCCGCAGACCCGTCCGAATCCTGGTGACCGATGACCATGACGCATCGCGCGCCAGCCTGACGCAGATCCTCCAATCGGTGCCCGAGTTCGAGATCGTCGGGCAGGCGGTGGACGGACAGGATGCCATCGAGAAAACCCGGCTGCTGCATCCGGACCTCATCCTCATGGACATCTCCATGCCGCGGCTGGACGGGGTGGAGGCCACCCGGCGTATCACGCGGGAATTTCCGCAGGTGAAAGTGATCGGCCTGTCGATGAACAGCCGCGAGGAGATGCAGCCCAGGATGCGGGCCGCAGGCGCCTCTACCTACCTGCACAAGAGCACGTCGATGGATGATCTCATCGACGCGATACGCGTGGCGATGCACAGGGACACGGCGCACGCGGCGCCGGGTGATGGCCGTCACTCCTGACTACGGCAGCCGACTGCCGGTCTGCCTGATCGCTGTGGAGCCTGCAGGCAGCGAAAACGCGGTGCCGTCCTGCCCCAGCGTGTAGTCCGCGTAGATCGCATCCACGCCGTCCAGCCACGCCGCTTCCATCCCGGGCAGGATAAGCGGGGGGATCACATGGTAGTAGAGCAGATGCCCGACCCCCGCGTCGCGTGCAATCTCGGCGGCCTCTACCGGGGAGGTGTGGTAGTCCTGTATGTCGAGCGTGATCTTCGCGAGGCTGCCGGCACCTGCGCGCGTTGCCGTGTCATGCATCAGTCCAACCAGGTTGCGCGCCAGCGCCTCGTGCACCAGCAGGTCGACACCCTCTGCGAAGTGCTGAAGATTGCCGGATTTGGCGGTATCGCCGCTCACCAGCAGCGAGCGATCCTGGTAGGTGAACAGGTAGCCCACCGCCGGTTTGACGGGATCGTGGTCGACGACCAGCGCCTGGATCTTCACGCCGCCTTCGTCGTAGACAGTGGCCAGTTGCCCTGCCGGTGGCACCGGGAAGGGGCGCGCCACCATCCCGGCGCCGGAGGGTGGCGCGACAGCATCGCCGTGGTGTGCGTTACGGCCTGTGGCATCCTGCCGGTAGGCGAGCGAGAACCCTTCCACAACCTGCTGCACGCCCTCGGGCCCGATGACGGGCAGCGGCTGGGTATTGTTGCCGTTGACCCAGCGCATGGTCGCCATTTCACCGAGCCCGTCGATGTGATCGGAGTGAAAGTGGGTGAGCAGTACCGCCTGGATTTTGCCGACCGGGTAGCGCATGCGCAGCAGGTTGCGCAGCCCGTTGGTGCCGGCATCCACGACGAACAGGCGGTCGTGGGCGTACACCGCCACGCAGGGACCGGAGCGTTTCGGGTCGGGCAGCGGGCCGCCTGCGCCGCACAGGACCAGGTGCAGTCCGTCCACAAGTGCGGCGGTGGCATCACTGGTCATGGCACGCTCTGCCCCGGCCGCCATCAGGCGCATGGCGATCGGTGCGCGCAGGCTCCAGGCGAGGGCGCCGATCACGGCGAGGACGATCAGTGCGAACGCGGATTTTTTCATCGGGAGTCTCCTACTGCGGGGATTGTGGGTGCAGCGACACTGTGCGCTGGGCGGTGTTTACGTCGGGCTGGCAAGTTTTTGCGCCAGCCGGTTCATGCCGGCGATCCAGCGGTCGTAGTCGGCGGCCTTGCGCTGCATGTAGGTTTTCACCTCGTCGTGCGTGAGGATCAGGAACGCCTCGCGCCGCAGGTGCTCTACCACGATGGCGGCGAGTTGCTCCGGCTCCAGCATGCCGTCGGTGGCTGCCGCCCGGGTTGCGGTGTCGCCGCTGTTCGCGGTCATCGCCGTACGCACCGCCTGCGGGCACAGCAGCGAAACCTTGATGCCCTGGTGGGCGTAGGTCAGTGCCAGCCATTCGGCGAATCCCACCGCCGCATGTTTGGTCGTGCCGTAGGCGGCGCCACCGATCTGGTTGAGCAGGCCGGCGGCGGAAGCAGTATTCAGGAAATAGCCGCCGCCGCGCTGGATCATTCGTGGCAGCAGATGGCGGGCGGAGTATACGTGCGCCATGACATTGATCTCCCAGATGGACTGCCACTGCGCATTGGAGGCCTGTTCGCTCGCGCCAATCGCGATGCCGGCATTGTTGCAGTACAGGTCGATGGGGCCGACGTCGCGCTCCGTGTCCTCGATCAGCCGCCGCACCTCGTCTTCCTTCGCGACGTCCACGCGCATGGCGATACACGAGGTTTCCGCGGCAGTCTGGCGTGCCGCGTCCCCGTCGATGTCCGCGGCGACCACGGTGGCGGCACCCTCGGCGACGAACGCCTTCACCAGTGCCTTGCCGATCCCGCTCCCCGCGCCGGTAACGACGATGATCCTGTCCTTGAGTTGCATGAAGACCTCCAAACAAAAACGTTAACGAGCGGTTCTGGCGAGCAGCCGGTGTGTGATCGGTACCGTCGGCAGGCGGATCATGTCGCCCTGCGGATCGATGTCGACGATCTGGTGAAAATACTGGCTGGAAATCAGCTCGGCATAGTAGCGGGCGCCGGGGTAATAGACGATGTAGACATTGTCGAAGCGGGCGAATTCCTCCAGCGCCACGGAGCGTCCTGCGTGCAGCAGACCGTGATTGAGTACGGCCATGCGCGACAACAGCTCGCCGTTGAAGGTGTGGCGTGCGTTCTCGAAGCCCGAGGCGCTGAACTTGACCAGGGTATAGATGACCAGCCCCCGCCGGTTGACCTCGTGCACGGCGTGCAGCCGGTTGACGCGGGCGCGCCAGGTTTCGTACTTCGAGGACGTTGCGAACTGCGGTGACGGCTGCAGCGGCGCCAGCTTCCAGCGCCCGCGCAGCAGTTCCTTTGCGCGATGGCGCAGCAGGCGCAGGGGAAAGTCGGAACTCACGCCGCGATTGCGCCGCATGCCGTGGAGGTAGGTCTCGGCGAACAGCCGCCTCGCCTCGGTGAACCCGGGTGCGGCACGGCACATCTCGAACACCGGGCGCGAGGGATATTCCAGCAGCAACACGCCATCCCAGCTGCGCGGTCCGAGTTGTTGTGAACTCACCGTGAAGGCGGATTGGCCCGCGTAGATGAGCCGTGCCGCGCCGCCGTCAACGACGGCTTCGGTAAAGCGTCGCGCGGTTTCGACCAGTTTGTCGGCGGTGTGCAGACGGAAAAATACCAGCACATGGAAGACGTCGCCCGAGTGCAGTAGCTGCTGCCGGTCCTCGGCCGCTTCGCGGCGGATACGCAGATAGCGATACTGTTGCCAGGCGATGGTGGCCGAGACTATTACCAGCGCGATCAGCAGGAGTTCAGGCATAAGGCGATGCGGCACCTGCAGGCGACTGGAACAGGAGCTTTCATGGGCTGGCGTGAGTTCATTGTGAATGGGTAAGAAAACAGGCAGCGGCAGGCATCGTCAATGCCCTGCACATGCCAGCGTATCCTGAGCGTTACATAATGGCATAGAATGTGTCAATATAAACGAAGGCCCCGCCAGACGACGCGCGGCTGCCTCGGCAGGAGACCACACCATGCCCATTCCCGAACGACTGCAGCTGATCGGCGGCACCGGCTCTCCGTATACGCGCAAAATGGTTGCGCTGCTGCGCTACCGTCGCATTCCCTACCGCATCACCTGGGCGGACCCCGCCGGCACGCTGGATGCGCTGGGTATCGACAGACCGCAGCCGACATTTCATCCCACGTTCCTGTTTCCGGCGCAGGACGGCACCCTGCAGCCGACGTGTGATTCCAGTCCGATCATCCGCCGGCTGGAGGAGCTGTACCCGGAGCGCTCCGTGCTGCCGTCCGATCCTGCACTGGCCTTCATCGATTACCTGATCGAGGACTTCGGCGACGAGTGGTGCACCAAGTACATGTTTCACTACCGCTGGGCTGAGGCGGCGGATGCCGATAATGCCGGCACGCTACTGGCGTTCGGCATGGATGTGACGTTGCCAGTGGATGTACACCGGCGATTCAAGCAGGTGTTTACAGAGCGCCAGGTGGGGCGGCTGTACGTGGTGGGCTCCAATTCGATCACCGCGCCGGTGATCGATGCCAGCTTCCGGCGCTTTCTTGCGGCCATGGAGGCGCACCTGTCGCGCCAGCCCTTCCTGCTGGGCCGGCGCCCGGGCGCGGGCGACTTCGCTCTCTATGGACAGCTCACGCAACTCGTGGGTTTCGACCCCACGCCGCGCGCTATTGCGCATGCGGTGTCGCCACGCACCGTCGCCTGGGTGGATCGCATGGAAGACCAGTGCGGTCTGGAGCCGCGGGACAACGACTGGTTGCCGCTCGAGGAGAGCGCTGCGACATTGCGCGGCCTGCTCACGGAGGTCGGACGCGTGTACGCGCCGGCGCTGCTGGCCAATGCCAGGGCGGTGGAAGCGGGCGCGAAGACTTGGGAGACGCAGATCGATGGCGCGACGTGGACGCAACAGTCCTTCCCCTACCAGGCCAAGTGCCTGCGTTGGATACGCGAGCAATACCAGGCGCTCAGCTCACACGACCGCGCTCGCGTCGATGCCGCGCTCGCGGGCACCGGCTGCGGCCAACTGTTGTAAACCCAGCGCGTAATTTTTCGGACACGCCACCAGGAACCGACCCATGTCACACCCACCGATCCATAATCGTGTCACCGCCATGACCGGCACCGCATACCCCATCATCCAGGCGCCGATGGGCTGGATCGCCCGCGCGCAACTGGCCTCGGCGGTCAGCAATGCCGGCGGGCTCGGTATCATCGAAACCGCATCAGGCGAACTTGACAATATCAAGGCCGAAGTTGCGAAGATGCGCACGCTGACAGATAAGCCCTTCGGCATGAACGTGGCGCTGTCGTATGTGCGAGGCACGAACATCATCGACTTCGTGATCGAGCAGGGCATCCGGTTTGTCACGACCTCCTCGGGGAGCCCGAGCGTGTGCACCAAGGCGTTCCAGCAGGCCGGGATCAAGGTCTTCCACGTCGTGCCGACACTGGAAATGGCGATGAAAGCGATAGAGGCGGGCGTGGACGGCCTCGTAGTGGAGGGCGGGGAGGGCGGCGGCTTCAAGAATCCGAGTCCGGTGTCCACCATGGTGCTGCTGCCGCTGATCCGCTCGCGGGTCGAGGTGCCAATCATCGCCGCCGGCGGCATGGTCGACGGCCTGTCCATGGCCGGCGCGTTCGCGATGGGCGCCGAGGGCGTGCAGATGGGCACACGCATGTTGTCCTGCGCCGAATCGCCGGTGCACCCCAACTGGAAACAGGCCATTCTCGGCGCGGCCGAAACGGACACTGTCTTCCTCAACCAGGAGTCCCGTCCCGCGCTGCGCGCACTGCGCACGCAGCGCACCGCCGCGCTGGCGCCGCTCGGCAAAATCGACGTGATGGAGAACATGGCGAACCTGCAGTCGCTCTATTTTGGCGGCGATATGGAGGCGGCGATCCCGCTGTGCGGGCAGGTGTGCGGGCGCATCGAGTCGATCAAGACGGCGCGGGAGGTGATCGACGAGACGGTGGCCGGCTTCCGCGAGATCGTGCGCGCACTGGCAGGGCAGTATGTTGCATGACGATTACCCGGCAAAGTGTCAGCCGCGCTCTTGCCAGTTCACTCCGCCAGGGTCCGGGAGGGGGCAGGCCCGTGACGCGAATGAGTTTTTTGAGCGCACCAGGCCTGCCTCCTCCCGGACGGGTTGGCGTTGACAAGGGAGTAAACGCAACATGACACAGTGCACTGCATTTTGGGTGGATCGCAGCAACCTCCGGCGCACCAAAGTCGTGACCCACGCACTGCCGGAACCCGGTCCCGGTGAAGTCTGCGTGGCGATCGACCAGTTCGGGCTGACGGCCAATAACGTCACCTATGCCGTCGTGGGCGAATCGGTGGGTTACTGGTCGTTCTTCCCGGCGGAGGGCGAGTGGGGCAGGGTGCCGGTCTGGGGGTGCGCGAACGTGGTGGCCTCGCGCTGCGAGGCGCTGCCGGTTGGCGAACGCCTGTGGGGATTCTTCCCGATGGCGAGCCATGCAGTGCTGCTGCCCGGGCAGGTGCTGGGCGACGCGTTCATCGAGGCGAGCGCACACCGCCGCGCGCTGCCGGGACTGTACAACGTCTACCGGCGCACACAGGCCGAGCCGGAATTCCTGCGCACCCTGGAGGTGGAGCGCTGCCTGCTGTTCCCGTTATTCGCCACCTCGTACCTGCTGTATGACTATCTGCTGGCGAATACCTTCTTCGGTGCAGGACAGGTACTGATCGGTTCGGTGTCGTCCAAAACCGGCTACGGGCTCGCCAGATTGTTGCGCTCGGATGCGAACGTCGCCCAGCGCATCATCGGCCTGACCTCACCGGCCAACGTCGCGTTCGTCGAAGGGCTGCAGTGCTGCGATGTCGTGGTGGCGTACGGCGAGGAGGCGCGCATCGATGCCGACGTGAAGGCCGCGTACATCGATATGTCGGGCGATGCACGGCTGACGACGACCCTGCACACACACCTGGGAGAGAACATGGTGGAAAGCGCGATGGTGGGACTCACGCACTGGGAGCACGGCGGGGCGCTGGCGCCACTGCCGGGCGCCACTCCCACGTTTTTCTTCGCCCCGAACCATATCGCCAGGCGCGAGGCGCAGTGGGGCCGCGGTGTGATCATGGCGAAGGCGATGGAAGCATCCGCCGGAATCGCTCAGGGCATCCGGGATACGATGGCTGTGGAATGGACGCGCGATGCCAACGGGCTGAGCGGCCTGTGGCAGGACCTGCTGGACAACAGAGTGTCGCCCCGTCGGGGGCTGATGGTATCGCTGCTATGAACAAGGTGCTGGTTGCGGCGGGACTGGTGGTGGCGATAGCGCTCATTGGATGGCACAACCGCGTCAAGCTGCTGGTATGGGGGCTGCCGATCGTCCAGTCCATCACCGACCCGATTCCTCCCAATGTCCCCGTAGCGTGGCAGCGCGGCCCGGCGACGGCAAGCCTGCCGCCGGCAGAACGACCGCCGAATATCGTATTCATCCTCGCGGACGACATGGGTTTCAACGACGTCTCGCTGTACAACGGCGGTGCGGCGGACGGCAGCGTGATGACGCCGAACATCGACGCCATCGCGGGGCACGGCGTGCGTTTCGATAACGCCTACGCCGCCAATTCGGTGTGCGCGCCGTCGCGTGCGTCGCTGCTGACCGGGCGGTATTCCACGCGCTTCGGTTTCGAATTCACGCCGTTCATGAATATCGGCGCGACCATCTTCCAGTGGATGAACGACCTGGCTCCGGGCCCGCTGCCCCTGATCATCGACCACGCCAAAGCCAAAGCGCTGCCGCCCTTCCTGGAGCTGGGTATGCCGTCCAGCGAGATCACCATTGCCGAAGCGCTGCACGCGCGCGGCTACTACACCGCACATATCGGCAAATGGCATCTGGGTGAGAAAGAGGGGATGCGCCCTCGCGATCAGGGCTTCGACGAGAGCCTGAACATGGCGGGCACGTTCTATCTGCCGCCCGACGACCCGGATGTGGTGAACGCGAAGCAGGAGCTCGAAGGCATCGACCGCATGGTGTGGGCCACGGCCCGGTACAAGGCGACCTTCAACGACGGTGAGCCCTTCGAGCCTGGCGGGTATCTCACGGATTACTACACGGATGAAGCGATCAAGGTCATCGAGGCCAACCGCAACCGGCCGTTCTTTCTGTACCTCGCGCACTGGGGTATTCATAACCCGCTGCAGGCAACGCGAGAGGATTACGAGGCCTTCCCGCACATCGACGACCATGCGCTGCGCGTCTATGCGGCGATGATTCGCGCACTGGACCGCAGTGTGGGGCGCATTCAGCAGGCACTGGCGGATAACGGGCTCAGCGAGAATACGCTGGTGGTGTTCACCAGCGACAACGGCGGCGCCGGGTATATCGGCCTGCCGCACATCAATCATCCATACCGGGGATGGAAGCTGGACCACTTCGAGGGTGGCATCCATGTGCCGTTCGCGGCGCAGTGGCCTGCGCGTATCCCGCCCGGAACAGTGATGTCATCCCCGATCCACCATGTCGACCTCTACAAGACATTTGCCGCAGCCGCCG
>CAYWWD010000048.1:0-28246 GCA_964461965.1 uncultured Halioglobus sp.
TAAACCCTCAACGGTTTTCAAGACCGCCGCTTTCGACCACTCAGCCAGCCCACCGGAGATTGTTACGACACATCACTTCAACGCTCGCGTGAAGCGAGCGCGATTATACCGTGATGGAGTCGAGACACAAGAGACCGCGGGCCTCTTGTGTTCCCGCTCAGGATTGACCGGCAGCCTGTGAGAGGGTCACCTCCGGCTGCGATCCACGCGGGTCGTTACTGGCGCGCGCAACTTTGCGACCGCTGTGTGCGGCCGGCGGAGCGACCAGATCGCTGAACATGGCCCTGCGGGACGTGGTCACATCGATCACACCCACCGGGCGTGCATTTACCCTGGGATCATTACGTGCCCTCCCGTCCTTGGTAATTCCCTCCCTTGAGACCGGCTTCGCCACCACCGATGGCTCCGCTACAGGTTGTACCGTGACGGGACGATTGACCTCAACCGCGACGGGAGTGTGGGCAACGATCGCACTATCGCCTGTCGGCACCGATTCCCACCCTTCGAGGCTAACCACGCTTACCGGCCCATCACCCGAATGCGCGTCCTGCAAAACAGCTGCGGAATTGGGTTCACCCAAGATTGTGTGACCCGGTTTTTCCATTCCTGCTACTGGCATCATCTCGGGTGATGGCGCCTCAAGCTCTTGCGCACGCTGTAATAACGCGTCGTCATTGCGGCTTACTACTTCCGCGTCCGGTCGGCGACCTCGATTGCGACGCCGACGATGCGGCTCAGTGCGCTTCATATCGCTGGGTCGCTTACGTGGTTTGCCCAGTTCTGCAGCTGTCTCCACTGCCGACGACGTGGACGCAGCCTCCAATTCTACGGTCTCGAATGACTCGCTTGTCGCGCGACGTTCATTGCCCCGGTTGGGGCGACGATTCCCCTCACTCCGTGGTCGGACTGTATCGCCAGTTCGATCTCGTCGGTTTTGTCCACGCTTTTCATGGTTCTGGGTGTTCTGGTTGTCTGTAGCCGGCTCAGCCTTGACGGACTGCGATCGGGCGCCTTCACCCGACTGCGCGGGGCGTCGACGATTTCCGTTGCGTCGATTTGCAGAAGATGGCGCAGGGGCCTTGGATGCGGGTCGTTGCTCTGGAATACGCTCAGCAGGCTGCGATTGAACAGATTTCTCCCGTTCAGCGGGTTTTGTGCCGAATAGGGTAGACATGATGCGGGAAAATAGTCCCGACTCCGGTGCCCGTTGATCAGGGCTTCGCTGGAGTTGTGCGGTCGCCTTAGTGGCAGGTGCCTCAGCCGGTGACGCCGTGGGTTCGCTGCGCTCCCTGGGTATTGGCGCCTGCTGTGGAATACCTTGCACTGCCGCCTGCGGCTGGGGAACTGGAGCTGCATGGATATCACTGATGGTGTCTGTCGCAGGTACAGTAATGTCTACTGTATAACTGACCTCGTGCTCACCGTCGATCTCGTCATCACGCAAGCGCTGCACTTCGAAATGCGGTGTTTCAAGATTGGGATTAGGAATGACGAGGATGCGTGACTTGGTGTCTTGTTCAATTTCACTCAATGCCGCTCGCTTTTCATTGAGTAGATACGCGGCCACATCAACTGGCACGATTGCCCGAACTTCCGCACTCCGATCCTTGATCGCCTCCTCCTCCAGTAACCGCAGGATTGAAAGCGCTAGAGACTTGGTGTCCCTGATGCTTCCCTGGCCAGTGCAGCGCGGGCAGACGATGGAACTGGTTTCATCGAGAGACGGTCGCAGTCGTTGGCGGGACATTTCCAGTAGGCCGAAGCGCGAGATTCGACCCACCTGAACGCGGGCCCGGTCGATTTCCAAGGCATCCCGCATCCGGTTCTCCACACTGCGCTGATTTTTCGGAAGCAGCATATCGATAAAGTCGATAACTACCAGCCCCCCCATATCTCTAAGGCGTAGCTGGCGGGCAATTTCATCGGCGGCTTCGAGATTGGTGTTTAGGGCGGTCTCTTCGATATCACTGCCACGCGTTGCTCGCGCGGAGTTGATATCAATTGATACCAGTGCCTCGGTGGGGTCGATAACGATCGAACCGCCCGAAGGCAGCCGCACTTCGCGCTGGAAAGCAGTTTCGATCTGGCTTTCAATCTGGAAACGGTTGAAGAGCGGTATGCTGTCGCTATACCGTTGTATACGCGATGTGTACTTGGGCATCACCAAAGCAACAAAATCGGTCGCCTGCTTGTAGGCGTCCTCGGAATCGATCAATACTTGGCTGATATCATCCCGCAGATAATCGCGAACCGCCCTGATGATGACATTACTTTCCCGGAACAAAAGTTCCTTCGGCCTGGCCTGATCAGCGGCCTTCGAGATCGCATCCCAGAGCTGCAACAGGTAATTCAGATCCCACTGGAGTTCCTCCGCCGCACGGCCCACGCCTGCAGTACGTATAATGACGCCCATTCCCTCAGGAATTTCCAGCGCACTGAGCGCCTCTTTCAACTCGGAACGATCATCCCCCTCGATGCGACGGGAGATGCCACCAGCGCGCGGGTTATTGGGCATTAGTACCATGTACCGCCCAGCGAGGCTGATAAATGTGGTCAACGCTGCGCCCTTGTTTCCACGCTCTTCCTTGTCGACCTGAACGATAACTTCAGTTCCTTCCTTGACTACTTCCTTGATTTTGACGCGACCTTCACTGGCGGGTTTGCGGTAGAAGTACTCCCGCGCAATCTCCTTTAGCGGCAGGAAGCCATGTCGCTCTGCGCCAAAATCGACAAAAGCTGCTTCCAGGCTCGGCTCGACGCGAGTGATTTTCCCCTTGTAGATGCTCGCTTTCTTTTGCAGACGTGTTCGGTTTTCGATATCAAGGTCATACAGGCGCTGCCCATCGACCATAGCGACGCGCAACTCCTCAGGTTGAGTTGCATTTATCAACATTTTTTTCATATTGCCATTGCCTCGTAACTGCAGGCCTGGCGGGGCAGGAGATCAAATATAAAGCCGGCGGTGGGCCGGACACACGGTTAGGCTATCCCAACCATCCTCCGGGTACTTCAGGCCATTGCGGGCCGGTTGTACACGGCTATCGTATAAACGCCAACCACCGATTTTCGAGTGGTTATCACAACGTCAGGCATCAAAATGTGGTACTGCTTCTGCCTTTTTGCTAGTGTCGCAACACCTGTGGTACGCGACGACGCCGATTCTTCTTTATAGCTGATTCTTTGTCCCGGCAGAGCTTGCTGCTCGGTTCATCCATTGTCGGCGTAGTGCTCACTTGTGCATCGCTGAGTCAGCTAGCATGTCGCCATCACGTCGACTTCCATTTGTTTCTTGTGGTTGAACTGGCGGAACCGCGCGTCTCGTTCGCAGGCCCAAACATTCGCCAGATTTGTTGACACCGAACCGAGCTTCAACACTCGCGATGGTGCAACCACGGCCCGACTATAGCAGCTTACGGAATAAATTGACATGGCTTCTGCATCCCATGCCTGACAGCCCTGACGCATCTCCTGTTAGCCCAAGGTACTTGACGGTCGACGATGCCGCCGCTGGCCAGCGACTGGACAATTATCTGGTCCGACAGCTCAAAGGGGTGCCCCGGACCCGCCTTTATCGAGCGTTGCGTAGCGGTGAAATCCGCGTTAACAAGGGCAGGGTTCGAGCAGATTATCGCGTCATGCCGGGCGATACGGTGCGCATTCCGCCGTTACGACTGGGACCTGCATCCGCTCCGCCGTCTCTCCCACGGCAACAGCTGGATCTGATATCCCGCCAGATCGTGTATGAAGACGATAATCTACTGGCTTTGAATAAACCCTCCGGCCTAGCCGTTCATGGGGGCAGCGGTTTAAGTTTTGGTCTTATTGAATGCCTTCGACAACTGCGCCCGGATGCGCATTTTCTCGAGTTGGTTCATCGACTGGATCGAGACACCTCCGGACTTATCCTCATCGCGAAACGTGCGCCCATATTGCGCGAACTACACCGGCAATTGCGGGAAAAGCATATCGACAAACGCTACCACGCGCTTGTTGCGGGAAAATGGCCGAAAAGTGTAAGCGTGGTCGATGCGCCGTTAGAGAAGAACGTACTTCAATCCGGCGAACGGATGGTGCGCGTCAGCAAGGAGGGTCGGCGGGCGGTGACTGAGTTCCATGTGCTAGAACGCCTCGATGGTGCTACTTTGATCGAAGCCCGTCCGATAACCGGCCGCACGCATCAGATCAGAGTTCATGCGCAACATGCCGGCTTTCCTCTGGTAGGAGACCGAAAGTACAGCAACACGGTATCCGAAGAATTTGCGCGCCGCAGTGGACTTAAACGCCTCTTCCTACACTCCGCATCCCTGCGCTTCTCGCTTGGTGATGACGGGTCTTTTTGGCTGAAAGCCGACTTGGACGAACATCTAGAAACAACATTACAAAAATTACGTAATATGTTGTAAAATAAACTTATTTCATTGATTTAATTTAAGCCCATTGCGGCCTAAGGATTGTTTACTTCCTCCCCAGAATATCGACACCTGCTCTGAGAAGTAATTCGGTCAATTTAATCAACGGCAGCCCCTCGATGCTCGTTGGGTCGTTGCCAATGAGCGCATCGAACAATGCAATTCCCAGGCGTTCAACTTTGAAACTTCCCGCACAATCGAAGGGCTCGTCCAAATGCAGATAATTGGCGATTTGCTGATCAGAGAGAGAACGGAATCGCGCCGTGAACGGTTCCACGTGGAACTGCTCTTCCTGCCGCTGCGCGCACGAGACAGCAATCGCGGTGAAAAAGTGAACCTCGCGCCCTGACGCGAGTTTCAATTGTTCCGTAGCATTTTTTAAGTTGCCCGGTTTGCACAGGATACGGCCTTCGATTGCGGCAACCTGATCGCTTCCAATGACCAGTGCTTGCGGATACCGCTGCGCCACTGATCGCGCCTTCAACCGCGCCAAGCGTACGGACAATTCGGCAGGCGATTCGCCCTGTATCGGGGTCTCATCCACGTCAGGTGGAATACAACGGAACTCCAGGCAGAGGCGTTCAAGGAGTCGCCGCCGATAAATCGAAGAAGAAGCGAGTATGATATTCATAAACCGAACGACACTAAGAGCACTTGAGAAGAACTATTTGTATTCTAAAGATATTTTTGACAAAGCGGGAATCGGCACCTATGATGCGCGCCTATGTTGACTGAGCCTTTACCGACCCATTTGGATGTTCGTAAAGCGGTAACACGCGGGCTGAACGTTACGGGCTCTTTAAAGACGACGGATCTACCGCGTTTTTTGCCACTATTAGCTGGTGCAGAAGGCAAAATTTGGGTGGAAATGCGGTTCTCACGAGATGAGGAACGGCGGTCTTTACTGCATTTGGCAATAGATGCAGACATTATAGTATCTTGCCAGCGCTGTCTGGATGCGATGCCACTACACATCACCTCCAATAGTACGCTGGCGCTGGTTTGGAGCGATGAGGAAGCATCACATCTACCTAAATTTCTCGAGCCCCTAATCGTGAAAGAGTCGACCTGCGACTTGAGGCACGTCGTCGAAGATGAACTGATATTGAGTCTTCCCGCATTCAATTACCACAAACTGGACGACTGCAACTTGAAAACTGCGGACTATTCCGACCCTGACCCGGATCACGGTTTAGGTAAAGAAAAGTCCAATCCTTTTAACGTGCTGGAACATCTCAAGTCCGGCAAGTAAGTAGAAAACAGGAGTAAATAAGCATGGCTGTTCAGAAAAGCAAAAAAACCAGGTCTCGTCGAGGTATGCGTCGTTCTCACGATGCGCTACGCGGTTCCACATTGTCGATCGATCAGACCTCCGGTGAATCTCACCTGAGGCATCATGTGACACCAGACGGCTTCTATCGTGGAAAGAAGGTGGTCGATACCGGCAGAGACGACTGATATCGCCGTTTTGTAAAGCAATCCCCGCACTCGGTTTTAAAACTGCGTGCCGGATCGGTGTGGTAAGCGGCCACAACAGTTTGCCACATTTGATTGCTCTTTGGATCAACGGTTATTCAGGAGGCCCTTTTTCTAACATTTGCTTCTAGAATAATTTCATATGTCACACTGCCGCTACGTACCGTACCGATCTATAACACAATGCGGCATTCGTAGACTCACAGGGTTTGATTTCATCAGTACACAGGACAACACCTAGAAATGGCAGCAAAGTCCTTTGCGTTCATTTTCCCAGGGCAGGGCTCCCAGCAGGTTGGTATGCTGGCCGCCGCGCACGAAACCTATCCCGTAGTGAGGGAAACCTTCGATGAAGCATCGCAAACGCTCGGCTACGATCTTTGGACATTGGTCAAAAATGGACCGCAGGAAAGCCTAAATCTAACCGAAATAACCCAACCTGTATTATTGACCGCCAGCGTCGCGCTGTGGCGCGCATGGTTGCAAAATTCCACCGGACTACCATCCATCATGGCAGGGCACAGTCTGGGAGAATTTTCGGCCTTGGTCTGCGCTTCTGCCCTTGAGTTCCCAGATGCGGTGAAGTTGGTCCGCCAACGCGGACAATTTATGCAGCAGGCTGTACCCGTCGGTGAAGGGGCTATGGCCGCGATTATCGGAATCGATGATGAGATTATCGTCCGCGTCTGCCAGGAAGTCTGCTTTGAGAAGAAGGGTCTCGTGGCCGCGGTAAATTTCAATTCTCCTGGGCAAGTAGTTATTGCTGGACAGGTGGGTGCGGTCGAGCTTGCGGTCACTCTGCTCAAAGAACGAGGTGCGAAACGCGCTTTGACTCTCCCTGTAAGTGCACCGTTCCATACTGAATTGATGAAACCTGCCGGCGAGCGTTTGGCAGAAGCGATGGAGAATATCAAAATCTCTGCTCCCCGTATAAAAGTTGTGCACAATGTTCATGCGAGTTCGGAGACAGATCCGCATAAAATTCGGAGTTTACTTATCGAACAAATACACAGCCCAGTCCAGTGGACCAGTTGCGTACTGGCTATAATGCAATCTGGGGTTCACGATCTCGTTGAATGCGGCCCCGGGAGAGTTCTCAGCGGCCTCAATCGTAGGATAGACAAATCGTTGCTAAGTTATTCGGTGGAAGAACCTGATTCGCTGATCGCTACGGCGACGGAACTCGCGTAGAAGTCGAGGAGATACTGGCGTGACAGAAACTGCAAAAGTAGCCTTGGTTACTGGCGCCAGTCGTGGCATCGGCAAAGCGATTGCTGGCGCACTTGCGGGAGATGGGTATAGGGTCGTTGGCACTGCGACGAGTTTAGAAGGGGCCGCCGGAATCTCATCATACTTGGCGCACATGTCGAACCCTGGACATGGAATGAAATTAAACGTAGCGAATGAGGACGAGGTAATCGCACTCGTCAAAGAGGTCACGGATCGATTCGGCGCTCCACTGGTGCTCGTAAACAACGCAGGCATCACCAAAGACAATATTTTGATGCGCATGAAAGATGAGGAGTGGGACGACGTAATTGACACCAACCTCAACGCGCTTTATCGGATGTGCAAAGCTTGCCTGCGTGGTATGACTAAAGCGCGTTGGGGTCGAATTGTGAATATTACGTCTGTGGTGGGTTCTATGGGCAATGCCGGACAAAGCAATTATGCAGCAACCAAGGCGGGCGCCGAGGGTTTCTCTCGCGCCCTGGCGCGGGAACTCGGGTCACGTTCAATCACCGTTAACTGTGTCGCCCCGGGCTTCATAGATACCGACATGACGCGAAGTTTGTCCGAAGATCAGCACAACAGCCTGTTGCAGCAAATTCCATTGGGCAGGCTCGGAACATCCACGGAAATTGCTGCTGTGGTGAGTTTTTTGTGCAGCGATTCTGCTGGCTATATCACGGGGGAAACTATTCATATAAATGGCGGAATGTACATGGGATAAATATTTGAAAAGTATAGGGTAACTGTCCTGGCTCCAGGCAGGGCAAAAAAAATTTATTACTCACTGGAAAAACGGGGTAAACTGCGCGCTCAGACCGTTATATCCGGTGATAAAACGCACTAAAAAATCTCAGGAGAACCAATCAAAATGAGTAGCATCGAAGAACGTGTTAAGAAGATCGTGGCCGAACAACTTGGTGTCAAGGAAGAGGAAGTGCAGACAGAAGCTTCGTTCGTGGAAGATTTGGGCGCGGACTCACTTGACACAGTCGAACTGGTGATGGCGCTTGAGGAAGAGTTCGAAACGGAAATCCCAGATGAGGAAGCTGAAAAGATTACGACTGTTGCGTTGGCAATTGCCTACATCAATAACAACCTCACCTGACATTTTCGTTTCGCAACGAGAAGCCGTTTCTATTTGTGTAGGACGGCTTTTCTTTTTTATGCAGTCCCTATATGCAGTGTGTTATTCAAGGGAGTCGAGTATTTGATTGGTAGAAGAGTTGTCGTCACTGGTCTTGGAATCGTCAGTCCGGTTGGTCATACCGTTGATGAGACTTGGAACAACATTCTGGCGGGGAAAAGTGGAGTAGCGCCTATCGATAGTTTCGACACCTCCGCATATACCACACGTTTCAGCGCGAGCGTCAAAAATTTCGATATTTCTCCTTATTTATCGGCTAAGGACGCACGCAAACAGGATGTGTTTGTCCAGTTTGGCATGGTTGCCGGCATTCAAGCCATGGAAGATAGCGGGTTGGAGATCACTGAAGAAATAGCCCCTCGCGTAGGATGCTCGATTGGTTCAGGTATTGGAGGAATCGGGCAAATAGAAAAGAATGCTGAAATAATAAGAGATTCAGGACCTCGCAAAATTTCGCCATTTTTCGTTCCGGGCTCAATTATCAATATGATCTCGGGCAATTTATCGGTCAAATACAATTTGCAGGGTCCGAATCTTGCGGTCGTCACTGCATGCACGTCAGGCACTCACAACATCGGCCTTGGTGCTAGACTCATCGCGTCCGGAGAAGTTGACGCAATGCTCGTTGGCGGTGCGGAAATGGCGACAACACCCGTAGGATTGGGTGGCTTTGCCGCCGCTCGCGCACTGTCAACACGAAATGATGATCCCACCAAAGCATCCCGCCCCTGGGACAAGGACCGCGACGGTTTCGTGCTGGGAGATGGGGCAGGTGTGATCATGCTCGAGGAATACGAATTCGCCAAGGCACGGGGAGCAAAGATTTATGCGGAACTCTGCGGATTTGGTATGAGTGGCGACGCATACCACATGACCTTGCCTCCCGAGGATGGCAGGGGGGCGGCCGCCTCTATGCGCAACGCCATCCGGGATGCCGGTATTCCGATGGATCGAATCAACTACATCAACGCCCATGGAACCTCCACCCACGCGGGCGATCTTGCGGAAAGTCGTGCTATTGAATCGGTGCTCGGAAATTGTGCCGCGCAAGTTGCCGTCAGTTCAACAAAATCGATGATCGGACACTTACTGGGCGCTGCGGGTGCAGTCGAGGCCATCTTTTCCATTTTGTCGCTGCGTGATCAGGTGGCTCCGCCTACAATCAATCTCGACCATGCCGACGAGGGCTGTACTCTCAACTACGTTCCTCACACTGCGCAGGAGCGAGTGATTCACAGCGTCATATCAAATTCTTTCGGATTTGGCGGTACAAATGGCTCGCTCCTATTCAGCAGAGTAAACTAACCCAATCAGCCGTGATTGGATCGACTTCGATTTGGCTTGATGGTGTAAGAACCTCGTCACTACCACTGCCCGATCGGGCGTTGGATTTTGGGGACGGCCTGTTCGAAACCATGCTGCTACACAAAGGTAATCCACTCTTCTTCAAATACCATTTGGCCCGTTTGGCTTTAGGTCTGCAGATTCTGGGTATAGCCGATTGCCTAAAAGACGTAGAATCCCAAGTGGCTCAGGCTGCACGCGCTACGACAGTAGGTCGCCCATGGACTGCAATGCGCTTGAGTGTACTCAGAGGCCCCGGCCCTCGTGGCTACGCGCCGGCTACAAATTCAGTTCCACGGATTTTGATCTACGCCAGCGAGATTGCTCGTGATTGCACAAAAATCGAACGACACGCTGTGTTGAACGTGAGTGCAACACGATTGTCTTTACAACCTCGTCTGGCGCGCATCAAACATTTGTGCAGAATTGAACAGGTTCTCGCCGCAATGGAGGCGCAAAACGAGAGGGTCGACGAGAGTGTTATGCTCGATCACACAGGGCACATCGGCTCAGTAATCGCTGGAAATATCTTTCTGGTGAGCAATGGCAAATTGTTGACGCCAAAGTTGCATGAATGCGGTGTTGCGGGCACACGGCGTCAACTCATCATTGAGAAGTGGGCGCCCGCCATCGGATTGGAAGTGCTAGAAACCAGGTTGTCCCTGGACGATCTTTTTCGCGCCGATGAAGTTTTTTACAGCAACAGTCTTCAGACTGTACGACCTATCGTACAAATAGGCGAACATCGCTGGGAATTTCACGAGACTTGTGAGTCGCTGTTCCAGTGCTTCCTGAAAGATTTGCCATGATTCAGAGGTTTGTTTTAGCCCTGTTTATCACTGCAGTGCTTATTGCAGCCGGAGTAGGGGCGGTAAGGGATCACTGGGGCAAACCACTGCACATCCCAGACCAAGGCTATACGCTGCTGGTTTCGAAAGGTGATTCTCTTCAAACTGTCACAGCCACTCTTCAATCTGCTGGCGTACTTAAATATCCAAAACTGGTCTTGCTCTACGGTCGCTGGACTGGATTAGATCACCAAATAAGGCGGGGGGAGTACCTGCTGCCACCCGGATCTACGGCTCTGTCCATGCTGTCTCTACTACAACGAGGTGACACGATAACTTATAAAGTCACTTTGCCAGAGGGCATCACTTTGACAACGGCGTTGGATATTTTATCGCAGGAAGAGGCATTGAAGCTGGTGTTGAGTGGCCCGGACGACGATCAACTTTTACAACTGGTTGCACCGCACGAACATCCAGAAGGATTATTCTTTCCAGACACGTATCGCTACACGCGCGGTGATACCGATTTGAGTATTCTGCAAAGCGCACACGCAGCCATGGCTACTGTTCTACAGGAGGAGTGGTCTAATAGAGCATCGAGCCTCCCTTACAAGACCCCGTACGAAGCGCTAATTATGGCGTCACTAATTGAGAAGGAAACCGGGTTGCCGGATGAGCGAGCGAATATAGCGGGTGTATTCGTTCGACGATTACAAAAGGGCATGCGATTACAGACCGATCCGACAGTTATCTATGGCATGGGAACAGACTTCGATGGAAACCTGAAGCGCAGGCATTTGGAAGAAGCTTCGAATTCTTACAACACTTATCGTCACATGGGACTACCGCCAACGCCTATCGCTCTTCCTGGCAGGGCCGCAATTCGTGCAGCGCTTCACCCGGATGACAGTCAAAATATGTACTTTGTAGCTCGAGGTGATGGCAGCCATATGTTCAGTTCTACTTTGAAGGCACATACTCGAGCCGTCAAAAAGTATCAAATACAACGGCACCACGATGCTCGGTCAAAATCAGAGGCGTCACAGTAACATGATTCCGCGAGGGTTCTTTATTTCATTCGAGGGATGCGAAGGGGTTGGTAAGTCTACAAATATCGCATTTCTGAAAAGCTGCCTTGAGCAACATGGCTTTGATATTGTAACTACCCGCGAACCGGGCGGAACCCACCTCGGTGAAGAGATACGTTCGTTACTCCTCCGCTCTCGTCATGAACCTATCGATTCAACAGCGGAACTCCTACTCATGTTCGCCGCGCGTGCTCAGCACATTTTCGAAGTGATTGAACCCGCGCTCCATCAGGGAAAATGGGTCATTTGCGATCGTTTTACGGATGCCACATACGCGTATCAATGTGGTGGTAGAGGCATTCAATCTGATGTCGTACATACGCTGGAACTATTGGTACAGCATACGCTGCGTCCTGACTTCACAATTCTGCTAGATGCACCAGTAGAGGTGGGCCTTTCAAGAGCGCGGAGCCGCGGAGAATTAGATCGATTCGAACAGGAATCATTGGATTTTTTTGAGCGGGTTCGAGCGAAATATCTCGATCTTGCTTCTACCGGTGGCGGTCGCTACCACGTCGTAGACGTTAGTCGCCCACTGGACGCTGTACAACACGACGTATTCGAATTTGCCCGTAGATTGCTGTCACTCTGGTCCGAGCGGATGACAGCATTGTGAATATGCACGATGAATTGCCACAAGTGAGTCACCCCCTGCCTTGGCAAATCCAGGAATGGGAGTTTCTGACTGCACAATTGGTCGAAAATCGATTACCACACGCACTGCTGTTAACTGGCAGAGAGCACATCGGCAAATCTCAGATTGCATTAGCACTCACACGATTACTTCTATGTAGCCAGCCAAACGAGTTGCTCAACTGCGGAAAGTGTCACGCCTGTGAGTTGAGTGCACGGGGTAATCATGGCGATCTTCGATGGGTAGAGCCTGCAGAAAACACTCGGATGATAAAAATTGACCAGATTCGTGACGCTCTCCATTTCGCTGCTGTGAAAGCAGGATTTGGTGCGCGAAAAGTCATCGTAATCTCGCCTGCCGACAGGATGAATATCAATGCGTACAACGCACTCCTAAAACTTCTGGAGGAACCAGGCGATGACACGCATTTGATTCTGGTTAGCAATAATGCGCGAAATGTACCTGCTACCATACGTTCACGCTGCCATATCGTGCGTATGCGTACACCTTCAACTGAATCTTGTATTAATTGGCTGGACAGTTTCATCGCTGAACCCGCACAGAGTAAATCCCTCCTTGGGATTGCTGGCGGACTTCCGTTATTGGCAAAACAGCTCTATTTGAGCGATGCGTCCAATACGTATCTCGTAAAACGTCATGCACTTGAGTCGTTGCTGGCTGGTTCTATCAGCGTGCAGGAGATCGCTCAGCTGTGGTCCGATGATAGCTTAATTTTATTTTTGGACAGCCTCGTTGTGAGTCTGGAATCGAAAGTGAGAGCAACTCCCGCAACACGCTTGAAATTGAGTAAATCCAAAAATATTTTTGGATTACTCGACGAAATTCACCAATTAAAGAAGGCGAATGCGTCCGGCGCAAATCCAAACAAGCAATTGCTTCTGATGGGGTTGCTGTCAAAATGCCAAAGACAGTTGGGTGTCAACAGCCCCGATGATAAAATTTCCTCGCATCCCGGAGGCGTCGCCATATGAGTGAAACAAAACAAAACAGCCGTAACGGAATTTTATCGCTTACCATAAAAGATAAAGCCGTTCTTTACTCCGCATATATGCCTTTCCTCGATAATGGCGGCTTGTTCGTCCCTACCAACAAGGCATATGACATCGGCGATGAGGTTTTCATGCTCTTAACTCTTATGGATGAGTCGGAAAAAATTCCAATTTCCGGTAAGGTGGTGTGGGTGACTCCACGAGGCGCTCAGGGCAATCGCACTGCAGGGATCGGCGTACAATTCAGCGAACAAGATGCGGCGGCGAACGCGAAAATTGAAAACCATCTGGCTGGCTCCCTTTCCTCCGATCGTCCGACACACACGATGTAACTGTCTGAAAAGGCGACGTTTTTGCAACTTCTAATCGAACGGATTTTCTGTTGTACACAAAAAAATGGGTCCCGTTAGGGACCCACCAAGACCATTAGGAGTGAAACATAAAGGAATTGCTTCCGTTGAGGGGCACGAGTTGCCCCTGTGACCACCCGTTAAAACAAGGGGATAGGTAGTCACGATTCAAGTATCGCCTAAATTCGGTAATTTTCCATAATTCTATGAGACTGTATTATAATATTTAGCGATATAAATATTATTATTTATAACTATAACTAGTTATCTTGGTCAACTGATGCCCCCGAAGAACTTTCTTACCGGTGTGATCGAAGGCTTCTACGGTCGAAGCTGGTCAACCCTCGCCCGAGCACACTATGCCGATTATCTCAGTGAAGCGGGACTGAATGCCTATATTTACTGTCCTAAAAGTGACCCATTCCTACGCCGTCGATGGCAGGAATGCTGGCCCGAAGGAACCTGGCGAGACCTGTCTGAACTCTCCTCAGTTTATCGGAGTCGTGGTATAGACTGGGGGATCGGGCTCTCCCCATTTGCACTGTACCTGAACTACGGGGCGCGAGAGAAGGAGGAACTCAGACGGAAGGTGAAGCAACTGAGTGAATTATCGCCATCGCTCATTGCAATTTTATTTGATGACATGCCCGGCAATCTTGATTCACTTGCTAATCGCCAGGCAGAAATTCTTGATGACGTATCGAATTGGCTGCCAGGCATTCAAATACTTGTATGCCCCACGTACTATTCTTTTGATCCTGTGCTAGAGCGTTTTTTCGGCACCATGCCTCGCGGGTATTGGCAACAATTAGGACGAGAACTCCCACCCGATGTCCATATATTCTGGACGGGTGATTTCGTTTGCTCCGAAGCAATAACACTCGCGAACATCCAAGCCATAGTTGACCAGTTGGCTCGCCCTGT
Organism: uncultured Halioglobus sp.; assembly: GCA_964461965.1. GTDB lineage: Bacteria > Pseudomonadota > Gammaproteobacteria > Pseudomonadales > Halieaceae > Marimicrobium. The sequence continues at coordinate 14,401 of CAYWWD010000048.1, forward strand.
CACGCTCTGGGACAATTATCCGGTCAATGATGGCGCCGTTCGTAGCAATTTTCTCTTCCTGGACCGGTTGAACGCGCGCTCCAACGAGCTTCGGCCCTATCTGAGTGGCCATTTTTGTAATCCGATGAATCAGGCACACTTGTCTTTACCTGCACTCAGCGGATTGGCGGAACTCTATGGGGGCAAAGGATTGGATGATGCAGCGTTATCAAGAATCCTGGGGGATCGGACGTGGGAAAAACTATGCCAGAATAAGTATGAGTTTATGCATGCCGGACTCTCTGGCCTTGGAGTGGATCGGCGACGTCACCTTGCAGCGGAGTATGCAGCGTTGCCCGGAGAAGCAGCTGCAGAGGTTGCAGCATGGTTGCGTGGCGAATTTGCTTTCGACCCCACCTGCTTAACAGACTGATTTTGCCGGGAAATATCTTCGAGTACCGAGTAAATGCTCCACGAAAATGCTATAGCACCAGAGTGAGCGCTGTATGCGTTGACGGTTGAACCGATCCGATGGATGTGGCAGAATCAGCGCCCTTGTGGCGACGTCATGATTATCGCTTGGCGCTCACATAAAATACTTTTTAATCAACATGTTAGGAATGAGTTATTCCTTTAACTCGATTCAGGATTTGGGACTAGCTCTCGCGGAAGTGGCGAAATTGGTATACGCGCTGGATTTAGGTTCCAGTGCCGCAAGGTGTGAGAGTTCGAGTCTCTCCTTCCGCACCAAAATCAGGTTACACACCCCACGCAGCAAGCAATGTGATTAGAGCGCCCAATGCCTGGGCACTCACTACCATCTTACCGCGATCAATTTTGATGAGGCATAACTATGCGGGTATCTATTGAAACGACTTCAAATTTGGAGCGGCGCTTGACCGTTGGTGTGCCCGCCGAGCGGGTCGATCGGGAGGTCGATGATCGTCTGTTGAAGGCCTCTCAAAAGGTGAAGCTGCCTGGGTTTCGCCAAGGTAAAGTTCCAATGAAAGTAATGCGCCAACGATTCGGCGCCGGAATCCGTCAAGAGGTTGTCGGTGAGGTAGTATCCCAGTCTTTTCGTGAGGCGGTGATCCAGGAAAAACTCCGTCCCGCAGGTCAACCCAGTTTCGAGCCAAGAAATCTGGAGCAGGGTAAGGAACTCCAGTATGTCGCCACATTTGAAGTATTTCCCGAAGTAGAGTTGGTAGCCTTGAAAGGGTTCGCCGTCCAAAAGCCCGTAGCTAGCGTTAGAGACGAAGATATCGACCGGATCATCGACGTGTTTTGTAAACAACAAGGACGTTGGGAAGCGATCGATCGCGCTGCTGTCGAGGGTGATAAAGTGAAGATAAATTATACTGGAACCAGAGATGGGCAGGAGTTTGCCGGTGGCTCGGCTAACGATAGCATCCTCGAGTTGGGTTCCGGGCGCATGATACCAGGATTTGAAAATGGTATCGTGGGTATGAAAGTCGGTGAGCAGCGTTCACTGCAACTTCGGTTTCCAGAAAATTATCACAACGAGGAACTTAGGGGCGCCGCTGTCGAATTCAACGTAATTCTAAACGAGGTACAGCATCTCATTCCTGCCGAAAAGAATGAAGACCTCTTCAGCAAATATGGTGTCGACCAGGGTGGTGAGGAGCAATTTCGCAAGGAAGTCGCGGAGAATATGACAAGGGAGTTGAAGAACGCTGTTCAAATGAAAGTTAAACAACAAGTAATGGATGCTTTGCTGGATGCCCATAAATCGCTTGAGGTTCCAAAAGCTCTTGTGGACCAGGAAGTTGCAGGCATGCGAAACCAGATGTTCCAGCAATTTGGTGGCACCCAACAACCGAGTATGGATTTGGCGTCCCTTCTGCCTGATTCCATGTTCTCTGAAAATGCGCAGCGCCGAGTAAAACTTGGACTGGTCTTGGCTGAGTATATTTCGCACTACGAATTGAAGCCTGACGGGACGAAAGTCCGTAGTGCGATAGAGGAACTGGCATCAACCTACCAAAATCCGCAGGAGGTTATTGACTACTACTACGCCAATCACCAACAGCTTGCCGCAGTGGAATCGAAGATTTTGGAGGATCAGGTGGTTGAAAAACTCCTGGAAAATGCCGATGTAACACTTCATGAATGCAGCTACCAGGAAGCAATCAGTCAGCAGCCAACGATGACTTAATGCATCTTGATCGTTACAGCTAATACCGTTGATTGCCGACAACTAAATTAAGCATTGGGAATGTGTGTATGCCGATTCAAATTTCCGATCAGGATAAGCATAGAGTCAATAATCTGGGGTTGGTGCCCATGGTGGTTGAGCAGACCGCTCGGGGCGAGCGAGCCTATGACATATACTCGAGGCTTTTAAAAGAACGTGTGATATTTGCTGTGGGTCCGATCGAAGACCACATGGCCAATCTCATAGTCGCACAACTTCTGTTCCTGGAATCCGAGAATCCGGACAAGGATATCCATTTGTATATCAACTCTCCAGGTGGTTCAGTAACTGCAGGACTGTCGATCTACGATACCATGCAATTCATCAAACCCGACGTCAGCACAATGTGTATTGGCCAAGCTGCCTCCATGGGTGCATTCCTTCTCAGTGGTGGTGCTCGCGGAAAACGGTTTTGTCTACCAAATGCACGCACAATGATTCATCAACCCAGTGGGGGGGCCCAGGGACAGGCAACTGATATCGATATTCAGGCCAGAGAAATTCTTATTATCCGCCAACGACTCAACGAACTCATGGCAGAGCATACTGGTCAGAACTTGGAAACCATTGAAAGAGATACCGAACGAGATCGTTTCATGAATGCCCAGCAGAGCAAGGACTATGGCCTAGTCGACGAGGTTGTCGCCAATCGTACAGTTGCGGGAATTTCACCAGCGAATAAACCCAAATAACGTGATTTAGTTCCCTCAAGCCCTTGCAAATATCGCCAAAAAACATCATCTTGGATCCGTCTGGTGGCGTATTCGGCATACTCTTGGACGTAGGATGGTTGGATGAGCGAGAAAACCACTAAATCGGGTGACGATGGCAGCAAATTGCTATATTGCTCCTTCTGTGGCAAGAGCCAGCATGAGGTTCGAAAGCTGATAGCAGGGCCCTCAGTTTTTATCTGTGATGAGTGCGTCGATCTCTGCAACGATATCATTCGCGAAGAAGTTCAAGAGAGCAACAGCGGCGCGAAACAAGACCATCTGCCGGTGCCACAAGAGATCAAGGCTATCCTGGATGACTATGTGATCGGACAGCAACGCGCCAAGAAAGTATTGGCTGTTGCGGTTTACAATCACTACAAACGTCTGCGTCACGGCAAGAGCCGCGATGACGTTGAGTTGGGTAAAAGTAACATCCTGCTAGTTGGACCTACGGGTAGTGGCAAGACCCTTCTCGCGGAAACGCTCGCGCGCCTTCTCGATGTTCCATTTACTATTGCTGATGCAACCACTTTGACCGAAGCAGGGTATGTCGGTGAAGATGTCGAAAACATAATTCAGAAGCTCCTGCAAAAATGTGACTACGATGTCGAAAAGGCTCAGGTAGGCATTGTCTATATCGACGAGATAGACAAGATTTCACGTAAATCTGACAATCCTTCTATCACGAGGGATGTTTCCGGAGAAGGCGTGCAACAGGCGCTCCTCAAGCTGATCGAAGGCACTATCGCATCCGTTCCGCCTCAGGGTGGTCGCAAACATCCACAACAGGAATTTCTACAGGTTGACACATCCAATATACTTTTTATTTGCGGTGGCGCATTTGCCGGATTGGAGAAAGTCATCCGTAATCGCTCCGAAAAGGGCGGTATCGGCTTTAGTGCCGAAGTGAAGAGTAAGGACGAAAAACGAAACGTCGGTGAGTTATTGTCACAGCTCGAACCCGAAGATCTTGTACATTATGGATTGATCCCGGAATTTGTCGGTCGCTTACCAGTAATAGCCACTCTGGAAGAGTTGGATGTGGATGCGTTGGTTCAAATATTGACTGAGCCTAAAAACTCACTTACTAAGCAATACAGTAAATTATTTGAAATGGAAGGCGTTGAAATCGATTTCCGGGAAGACGGACTCCGAGCAATCGCCGAAAAAGGGATGGAGCGCAAAACCGGGGCCCGTGGACTACGTTCGATCCTGGAAGGAGTGTTGCTCGATTCCATGTATAACATCCCTTCGCTCGAAGATGTCAGCAAAGTCGTCATTGATGAATCAGTAATTCGGGGAGATTCCGAACCGCTGCTCGTTTACCTCAATAACGAACCAACCGTTCGGGCAGCTTCCACAGACGAATAGACCGCTGGTGGCGCGCCAGGCTGTGGTCCAATGAGTAGGGCAGACTGGAATTTCTCGAACACCATCGACTTGAATTTCGCAGCCCCGTCCCCAACTACCAACGTCAGCATTCCCAGATTTGCTTAACCCGGAGATATCTATGGGTTCTTCATCTGTTATTGAGTTGCCATTACTTCCACTGCGTGATGTGGTCGTTTATCCGCATATGGTCCTTCCGTTATTTGTTGGCCGTGAGCGATCAATCGAAGCACTAGAATCGGCCATGGCGGATAACAAACAGGTGCTCCTGGTGGCTCAACGGAATGCGGCCGATGACAACCCATCTGCGGACGGCATTTATCTTGTGGGGACCGTCTCCAATATCCTGCAATTGCTAAAACTTCCTGATGGGACAATCAAAGTGCTCGTCGAAGGAGGATTCAGAGCTGTCATCGAGCAAATAGATGATGATGGGGATTTTACACTCGCACGCGTGCAAGAAGTTCTCAGCGAAGAAATACCCGAGCGTGAAATTGAACCCTTGCTTCGCACCACGATTGCCCAGTTCGAAAAGTACGTCAATCTCAGCAAGAAAGTTCCCGCCGAGGTCCTAACTTCACTTACAGGAATTGATGAGCCCGGACGCTTGGCTGATACCATTGCGGCGCATATGAACGTACCGCTCGAGGAAAAGCAGAATGTCCTGGAAATTTCGAGTATTCGAGCGCGCCTTGATCACCTGATGGGCCTAATGGACGCAGAAATAGATTTGTTCCAGGTTGAAAAACGGATCCGAGGGCGAGTCAAAAAACAGATGGAAAAAAGCCAACGCGAGTATTACCTGAACGAGCAGATGAAAGCTATTCAGCGTGAACTCGGTGATCTGGACGAGGCGCCGAACGAGTTGGATGAACTGCAGACTCGTATCGAAAAGGCGAGAATGCCACAAGAAGCGCGGGGCAAAGCTAAATCTGAATTAAATAAGCTGAAAATGATGTCTCCGATGTCCGCAGAAGCCTCTGTGGTACGCAGTTATATTGACTGGATGGTAAACGTACCCTGGCACAAGCGCAGCAAAGTGATACACGACCTCAAGCGCGCTTCAACAATTCTGGACGAAGACCATTACGGCCTGGAAGAGGTGAAGGATCGAATTCTGGAGTACCTTGCAGTGCAGAAACGCGTACGCAAGGTCAAGGGTCCCGTATTGTGTCTTGTAGGGCCGCCCGGCGTAGGCAAAACCTCGCTAGGAGAGTCACTCGCGCGCGCTACTAATCGCAAATTTGTCAGGATGGCGCTGGGTGGCGTCCGCGATGAGGCTGAGATTCGTGGTCACCGGCGAACTTACATCGGCTCGATGCCGGGCAAGTTGTTGCAGAAGATGTCGAAGGCGGGCGTAAAGAACCCGCTCTTCCTTCTCGATGAAATCGACAAGATGGGCATGGATCACCGCGGTGACCCCGCGTCTGCGATGCTGGAGGTGTTGGACCCTGAGCAGAACCACGCCTTCAATGACCATTACCTGGAAGTTGACTATGATCTGTCAGACGTCATGTTCATCTGCACGTCTAACACGATGAATATTCCTGCACCTTTATTGGATCGGATGGAGGTCATCCGAATACCTGGATATACAGAGGATGAAAAGCTCAATATCGCCCAACGTTACCTGATCCCAAAGCAACTCAAACTCAATGGCCTGCGGGACAGTGAACTCGATATTGCTGAGGAAACCGTGGTCGACATCATCCGCTACTATACCCGTGAAGCTGGCGTGCGGGCCCTGGAACGAGAAATCGCCAAAGTTTGCCGCAAAACAGTCAAAGCCTTGACTCTGGGAGACTTTGGTACGGGAACTGTCATCACCCCGGAAATGTTGCCGGATCTCCTCGGAGTGCGTAAATACAACTACGGCATAGCCGAAGACACCAATAAGATCGGACAAGTGACCGGGCTAGCATGGACATCGGTGGGTGGTGAACTGCTGACTATTGAAGCTGTCGCCGTGGCGGGGAAAGGCCGGCACGTACAAACCGGATCGTTGGGTGATGTCATGCAGGAGTCGATCCAAGCAGCCACAACAGTTGTGCGCAGTCGCTCGCAGATGCTGGGAATACCGGCGAACTATCACGAAACACACGATGTTCATATCCATGTTCCCGAAGGCGCCACGCCCAAGGATGGCCCCAGCGCAGGCATAGCGATGTGCACCGCGCTGGTTTCAGTTCTCACCAGTATTCCTGTGCGATCTGATGTCGCCATGACTGGCGAAATCACATTGCGTGGAGAAGTCCTGCCTATTGGTGGACTCAAGGAAAAATTACTGGCAGCGCGCCGAGGTGGCATCAAAACGGTCATCATCCCCCAGGAAAATGAAAGAGATCTCAAGGAGGTACCAATTAACATCAAAGAGCATCTCAATATTTGTCCCGTAAAATGGATCGATGAGGTGCTAGCGCTTGCGCTGGAGTCGATGCCAAAGCCGTTGACTGATGAACAATTTCTCGCCAATTCACTCACGACATCTTCAGACAGTGAGAAGGATGGAAAGAACCGGATAAATACGCACTAATCAAACACAATGATTGTTGACCGAGATTCGTGCTCTGGTATACAGTCTTCCGTCCGCCTGTATGGCAGTTTCCCTTAAACGTGTAGCTGCAATTGAAGCTGTTTAGCCAGCACTGAAAGTCGTAAGTGGTGGTTACCGGGTCAATCGCACTAACCGTGACATAAGGGGGACATAGAAGTTCCGCAGCAAATTCATTCGAGGGGAAATCCGTGAATAAAACTGAATTGATCGACGCGATTGCGGTGGCTGCAGATTTGCCGAAAGCCTCCGCTAGTCGCGCGCTAGATGCCGTGCTGGATAGTATTACAAACGAGTTGAAAATGGGTGAGCAGGTCGCCTTGGTCGGGTTTGGTACCTTTCAGGTTAAAAATCGCAACGGGCGTAGTGGCCGCAATCCTCAGACTGGCGCCACCATAACCATTCCTCCATCGAAAGTTGCCAGCTTCAAGCCTGGCAAAGCGTTGAAGGACGCGGTCAACTCCTGAGCGGAATGCTAATGCCGTTGCGTACGTAACTTCAGTATTGCGTTGCACGGCGGGATCATCTAACGCGTGATTTCTGGATTCAATCGAAAAGGCGCACGACTCCGTGCGCTTTTTTTTTAGCTACTGCGAGTAATTGTCATGCTGCAGAATATGCGTCAACAAATACAAGGAACCACAGCCAAGATTGTCGTGGGCTTGATCGTTATCTCCTTCGGGTTCTTCGGGATCGAATCCATCCTGGTCAGCGGTGGTGGCAATGAGATAGCTGAGGTCAATGGAGAACCGGTGTTTCCGCAGGAGTTGCAACAGGCGCTGGACACACAGAAACGACGCATGATTGCTATGATGGGTAACGAGATAGACCCTGCACTCCTGGAAGACGATCGCCTTCGGCCTCAGGCGCTTGAATCCCTGATCAATCGCAAACTGCTGATGCAATCAGCCCAGAAGTTAAACCTTTCCATTTCAGAACCCGAAATTGGCAGCGTAGTCGGCACCATGGAGCAGTTTCAGGTTGATGGCGCTTTTTCACCGGAACTCTACAAAAGTTTGCTTTCCAATCTTGGATATACGCCGAGTTATTTCAAGGCGAGTTTGCGCGACGATATGGTACTCAATCAGCTCCGCAGCGGTCTGGCTGGTAGCGAGTTCGCCACGCCTACCGAATTGGAGCTAAATTCAAAATTGATTTCAGAACAACGTGATGTGCGCTATTTCATTATACCGCGAGACAAATTTATAACCGAAGCTGCGTTCAGCGAGCAGCAGATCACTTCGTTCTACACTTCTCACCTAGAAGATTTCCACACTCCCGAATCAGCGGACGTAGAGTTTCTGGAACTCAAATTGGACGATTTCCGCCAACCCGTGGCGGAAAGTGCCATTCTGGAGGCATTTGAGCTCGCTAAACTGGATACTCAGTTCCAAACTCAAAACCGGGTCTCCCATATCCTGTTTGAAGAGACGGATGGCCAGACTGTCGATGAGCGCTTGGAAAAAGCGCAGGCCGAACTCGCTGCAGGCACGGCATTTTCGGAAATAGCCAGGAAATACTCTGACGACGTCGGTTCTGCGGAAAAAGGAGGCGATCTCGGCTACACCAGTGGGCAGACTTTTCCGAAAGAATTGGAAGATGCCATTGCCAAACTGGAACCCGGGGTAATATCTAAACCGGTTAAATCCGAAGCGGGCACTCATCTGCTCGTTGTGACTGAACGAAAACAGGGCGGCGAACCCAAGCTCGATGAAATGCGGGAGCAGTTGCGCGAGACGTTGCAAACGGACGAAGCACGCACTGCGCTTCTGCGCGATGTTGAAACCCTTCGGGATCTCGCGTTCAACGCGGAGGACTTGAGCTACCCCGCGAGGGAGCTGAAGCTCACTATCCAGAAAGCCCAGGGAGTCACCCGCACAGAGAAAGAAGGCTTGTTTTCTAATAAATCGCTCGCCGATGCAGTATTTTCCGATGACGTGCTCGCTTCAGGGCATAACAGCGAAGTGATCGAGCTTCCGGGAGATACATTTGTGGTCGTTCACGTTCAACAACACAACCAACCGGCGGCAAAACCACTTGCAGAAGTCAAGGATCTGGTGGTCGCTCGACTTACCGAAGAAAAATCCAAGGCTGCGGTAGCGGAACAGGCAGCAGCCATGCTCAAACAATTGCGTACCGGTCATCCCGCTGAGGAGTTGGCTTCGGCAGGAGGTTACGAACTGCATTCCGAACTCGGCGTCAATCGGCGCAATCCAACAATTCCGCCAGAAATAATGCAGCGAGTATTCAATCTCCCCACTCCCGGTCCACAACAAACGGTCAGCGAATACGTCACAACACCCAATGGCGACGCTATCATGATCGAATTGTTGCGGGTGAATCCTGGTACATATCAGGCGTTGGGAAAACCAGAACAGTTGCAACTGCGACAGTTGCTGGGTAGTGAACTGGGAAGCCTGACGAACGATGAATTTCAAAACGGTCTACGCACACACGCCGAAATCAGCGTTCTCTAAAATTCGTACTACGAGGCAGCTATGGCTAAGCAGGTTTTAACACTCAACCAAATTTCACTGAAAGGACTGGAGCGTTTACCACGCGATCGGTACGAAATCGCCAGTGAGTTCACGAAACCAGATGCCATACTGTTACGCAGTTTCAAGCTGCAAGAAGACGATATTCCGCCGTCAGTGCTGGCAATTGCGCGAGCTGGCGCGGGAGTCAACAACATACCTGTCGCCGCCTGTACAGCCCGAGGCATCCCCGTGTTCAATTCGCCAGGCGCAAACGCCAATGCCGTAAAGGAGTTAGTGGCAACCGGGTTACTGCTCGGTTCGCGTGGTGTCATCGAGGGAATCGACTATGTTCGTTCGCTTGGCCATGTCGACGACGGTGTAGAGCTCAATAAAACACTTGAAGCGCAGAAAAAACAGTTCAAAGGCAGTGAACTGGTGGGCAAAACACTTGGAGTGGTTGGCCTCGGCGCCATAGGTTCACTGGTCGCTGAAATGGCGCTCACACTTGGCATGGAAGTAGTTGGTTTCGACCCTGCGTTATCCGTGGAAGCTGCCTGGCGACTTTCATCACAAGTTCGCAGAGCTGAAACTCTGTCTGCGCTCTTTGCACGGTGCGAGTATGTCAGCCTGCATCTACCGGTGCTAGATTCCACACGCGGCCTGATCAATGCGGAATTGCTGCGTGTCATGCGCCCAGGGAGCTGCCTGCTCAATTTTGCACGTCAGGAAATCGTGGACCAGGACGGCCTGCTGCAGGCGCTGGATTCTGGCACCCTGCGAAAATACATCGCTGACTTTCCCACCCCGCAGCTGATCGGCCGACCAGATGTGATACTGATGCCGCATATTGGCGCAAGTACGGAAGAGGCCGAGGACAACTGTGCCATTATGGCGGCGGACCAGCTCCGGGATTTTCTCGAGAACGGCAACATCACCAACGCTGTCAATTTTCCCACCCTGCAATTAGATCGTGTGAGTGGTTGCCGTCTGTCCGTGACCAATGAAAATGTGCCAAGAATTCTGCGCAGCGTATTATCCATACTGGGCGACGAGAACATCAACGTCATCGATATGCTCAACAAGAGTCGCGACGAAGTCGCCTACAATCTCATTGATATCAGTGTGCAACCGGCGCCTGAAGTGCTGAATAAAATGAGGGCTCTTGAAGGAGTGATCAACGTCCGGCTGATCGGCGATTGCACACTGTAGGCAATTCGAGCAGTTTATTGTGTATCGTCGGGGAGCTCAATTGGCGCAGAATCAGCGTCTATATAGATGCCTTTCTCTTCCGCGCTCAACCGCACCGCACCTTTCCAGGGAAGAAGCCGTTGGTCTGCGTACTGATGAAAATCGAGGAAGGGGTATTTGATAATGTCGAAGTACGGTGAGTAGTCAAATTCACTTGGCGTACAAAGTTTAGGATTGCGCATAAACAGCTGCACACGATCACCTTCGACTCGCTTGACCAGTGGCAAGATTGGGAATTGAACACTGCCAAACGATTCCGCAATCATGGTTGAACAAACAGTTTGAGTGCTCTTTCCGGGACGCGCACTGAATAACGTCGAACGCCAGCGGCGCGGCATGATGGACCAGGGAAAAAGGAAGCGCGCCAGGTCAAAAATCTGCCTCACATCATAACTCGAACCAAGGCGCGCGATTGCATATGCAATCACTTTCTGGCTGTCGGCATAGCCTAGTCCACGAGGCCTGCAGATGCGCATATGCTCGCCCTCATAGGAGGTGAGAGCACGCACCACAGTTCCCATCCCGAGTTCGCTCTCAATGATCAACTGACGATCCGCGCCACCATGGTAATACTTGCTGAGCCGCTCCCTTAGTTGCGGATCTTCAATGTCATGCAGGCGCCCAATATACAGCACGGCATGTGACCAGTTGCTTTGAGTGATGAGTTTGATGACTTCGCTGACCCTCGAGCGGCCCTCAATCAACAGCACGTCACACGCTTTAATCTCATGGCGAATACGTTCGAAATCACTCAGCGGCGTTCGTGGAAGGGGCTTTTTACGTTTGAGCCAGTTGACAACTGCGGAGCGAATCCAGGTCACCATGTCGTCGAATTTGCTATGAATTGTTATTGCGACTGTTATACCGTAGCCGGAAACCTGACACCAGAGGTATGCCGGTGAAAGCTCCTTTGGATTCCCTGGAAGCGCAATTGAATCACCGCCGCGACTACGATTCGCCACCGCTGCAGCTTTGGCATCCCGATTGCAATGGTGATATCCCGATTCATATCGATTCACGGGGAGACTGGTATCACGATGGCGACAAAATTGAACGCTATTCCCTGGTTCGTCTATTTGCCAGCATTCTGCGGCGCGAGGAAGATGATGAGTACTACCTCGTCACTCCCGCTGAGAAATGGCGGATCACGGTCGAACGCCACGCTCTGCGAATTATTGATTTCAGTATTGTACCTGGAGCCGATGGACAAATGCTGGAGGCCTGCCTCAATACCGGTAAGCGAATCCTGGTTGGCGAGCAACACTCCCTGTATCTTGATCCGGCGGCAGGTGGAATCGCTGCAATGCACCTCCCGCATCGGCTTACCGCGCTGTGTACTCGGGCAGCGTGGTACAGGCTGGTTGAGACGACAGATTCCGCAGAGAACAGGGGTGCCCTGCGATCTGGAAATTATGTTTTCAGGCTGCCAACCGAATAATCACTGTCAACCCGAGCGCACATTACACTGTTACATATTGGGGTAATTCGGCCCGCCAAAGCCCTCAGGCGTCACCCACACGATGTTCTGTGAGGGATCCTTGATGTCGCAGGTCTTACAATGCACGCAGTTCTGCGCATTGATCTGGAACCTCCGGCCGCCATTCTCCTCTACGATCTCATAGACCCCTGCGGGGCAGTACCGTTGCGCCGGCTCATCGAACATCGGCAAGTTTTTCGCAAGGGGTACGTCACGGTCTATGAGTGTGAGGTGGCAGGGCTGATCCTCCTCATGATTCGTATTGGACAGGAACACCGAGGACAGGCGATCAAAGCTGATCCGGTTATCCGGCTTGGGGTAGAGAGGTTTGCTGCAGTTCGCCGCCGGCTTTAGTTCTCCATAATCGGAGCGGCCATCATGGAGAGTGAACGGCAGCTTGCCACCGAAAATATTCTGGTCAATCCACACTATGGCAGCACCGATATAGATGCCAAATTTGTGCATGAATCCAGAGAAATTACGGGTGGTGTAGAGCTCCTCGTACAGCCAGGATGACTCTACCTTACGCGCGTACGACGCAAGGTCAGAAGGTGCAGATTCACCCTGCGCCAGAGCTTCAACCACGGCTTCCGCCGCGAGCATGCCGCTTTTCATTGCCGTGTGATTGCCTTTGATCTTGACACTGTTCAAAGTGCCGGCATCGCATCCAATCAGCAACCCGCCGGGAAAGTGCATTTTAGGCAGGGAATTCAACCCCCCTTTTGTGATCGCGCGAGCACCGTACACGAGCCGAGTACCGCCGTCGAGGTACTTGATCGTTTCTGCATGGTGCTTCCAGCGTTGGAACTCCTCAAAAGGGCTCAAGTGCGGATTGCTGTAGTTCAGGTCAGTGATCAGCCCGATATACACTTGGTTGTTCTCAGCGTGGTACATGAAGGCGCCGCCACCAGTATGAGTTTCGCTGAGAGGCCAGCCAAGACCATGAATGACGAGACCCTCTTCGTGTTTCTCCGCCGGAATTTCCCAAATTTCCTTGATCCCGATACCGTAGTGTTGCGGATCCTTGCCTGAATCCAGTGAAAACTTGCGTATCAGTTGTTTGCCGAGATGACCCCGGCAACCTTCCGCGAACAACGTGTATTTTGCATGCAACTCCATGCCCGGCGTGTAACTGTCTTTGTGCTCACCATTTGCGCCAACGCCCATGTCGCCGGTTGCGATCCCCTTGACGCTGCCGTCCGGGTGATAGAGCACCTCAGCTGCCGCGAAACCGGGGTACACTTCCACGCCGAGTTCCTCGGCCTGCTGGGCCAGCCAGCGGCAGACGTTCCCCATGGAAACGATGTAATTGCCCTCGTTGTGGGTCGGCTTGGGGATCAGAAAGTTGGGAAGTTTGATAGCGCTTTGCTGATTCAGGTAGTAAAGAAATCTGTCGCGCTTCACAGCGGTTTTGATTGGCGCCTCCAACTCTCGCCAATTGGGAAACAACTCATTCAGAGCGCGTGGCTCCAGCACCGCACCAGACAGGATATGAGCACCGACTTCTGAACCTTTTTCAACGACGCAAACTGTGACTTCCTGCTCTCGCTCGCGTGCAAGTTGCATGATTCGGCACGCGGCGGAAAGGCCCGAAGGACCGGCGCCGACGATCACAACATCAAACTCCATAGATTCACGTTCCACTGCGCTGTCCTCATGCCAAGGTTGCTATCGGGGGGAGGTTGGAAACACTCCGCGGAAGGGTCGCAAGTATATAATTTTTAACGAATAAAAACTAGAAATAGCCTTTTCCAACGGAACATGAGCCTGAAGACAACGCGTCATTCCAACGGGACG
>CAYWWD010000049.1:0-27108 GCA_964461965.1 uncultured Halioglobus sp.
ATGCCGATGGTGACGCCGGCTTTTTCGAACCACGGCTTGTTGCTGCCGTCGTACGCGTTGGCGGTGATTTTTGGCAGCCAGCGCGCGGCGACATCCGGCTGCACGGCAATTGCCGGCACGCTGGCAAACGTCATGGTCAGTGGGCAGCCGGTGCCGGGGTCGGCGTGCGTGTGCAGGTAGGCCAGCGCGCCGCGCACCACGTGGGCACCTGGCTGCGGCGCGGTCCAGGGCAGGCTGCAGTGGCCGTGCTCGATGGCGTGCGCCAGTAACTGATGGTACGCGGGGTGGTAGTCGACCTGGTCGATGCGCCGCCCGAAGCGGTCGTGCGATTGCAACTCGGGCAGGTGTTTGTTGGCGAGGAAGCCGGCTGGCAACAGTTCATGCCCGATACGGTGGCCGAAGGCTGCGAGCTGCGTTTCACCCCAGCCGCCGCCGAAGCGTCCGACCCAGTACCGGAGCACTGTATCGCCGGTGAAGGCGTTGTAGTTTTCCAGCGGCGTGGGTTGGTTGAACACCGCATGGGTTTCACCGGCTACTGATTCGTGCGCGGGTGGCTCAGTGAGGGATGACATGGCCGGGCCTCCAGTCGAGTGATGGTTGGCAGCACTGCGCCCACCCTGACTGCCTTCGCGTTCAGCCCTTGGTCGCCCGGGGCAGATGCGACACGCTGGCCAGGGACAGGTTTTCCGTTTTGCACGCCGAGAGTTTCGCCGTGCCCGGCCCGAAGGCGTAGATGAACTGGCCCTGCTTCAAGGTGTCGATCATCGAGTGGGCGACTTCCGTGCGCACGGCGGGGCAGCCGAAGGAGCGGCCCAGGCGGCCCAACTTGCTCGCGGCGGCGGGGTCTACATACGGCGCACCGTGCATCACGATCAAACGCTCCATGGCGGATTCATTGAAACCGCGGCTGAGACCCTGGAGTTTCAGGGAGTAGCCGTTGCCGCCCTCGTAGGTGGCATCGGTGAGGAACAGGCCGAGGCTGGTCTGGTGGCTGCCTTCGCGGTCGGAGAATGCGCTGGGAATGTCTTCGCCCGAACCCTTGCCGTGGGCGACGTGTTCACGGAACAAGAGCTTGCGATTTTTCAGGTCCACCACCCACAGGCGTTTCTCGCGCGAGGGAATGGTGTAATCGATGATGGCGAGGCGGCTGGCGGTTGCGCCGACGCCGTTGGTTTGCGCGCATTTCATCGCGGCGACGGCTTCGGCAACGGCTTTGGGATTGATCGCAGGGGCGAGTTTGCGGATCAGCGCGGTGTCGTCGGCGAGTGTCTGGGAGGAGAAGAACAGGCTGAGAGCCAGCGCGAGCAGTAGTCGCATAAGCACCCCGTGGTGACTTTTTATGTCGCTATTTGGCAGGCACTTTACCAAAATCCCCGCACGAGGCAAAGCAAAATATGTGCTTAAAAATGAACGAATTCAATGAGATAACAGAAACTCCTGCGCCGTAATCCCCGCGCTGCAAACAAAAAAGCCTCCCGGGGGAGGCTTTCTCGGTGCCGCAGCAGGCTAGCGCTGGCGCAGCGTCCATGTCGCGGTGCCACCCAGCAGCAGCGTCATCAACCACAGCAGCCCCAGCGGCATGCTCGGCACCGGCACCTGTTCGCCCGGCGGATTCACCGGCGGCTCGATGGTACCCGGTGGCTGCGTCAGGCAGTTCGCGGTGGAGGGCGGATAGGTCAGTGTCGTTTCCGCGAACGCGCCGATGGACACGCGCAGCGTGAGCTGCGGAATCCGGTCGTCCGGGACTTCCTGCCATTCGCCGCCGATGAACATCCAGCCCGGCCAGCCCACGCCGTTGTCAGCGCCGTCGACCACCGCGCCCGGCCACAGCAGTTCGCCGCTCGGCGGCTGGTTGAGCAATTGCTCCACCAGGCGACCGTTCGACGAGAACCAGCTGATGGTCACCGGCGGCGCGGTGCCGGCGCCGGGGCCTGAGAACTGCGGGATGCTGTACGCCACCCGCACGGCGTTTCGCTCACAGCTCACGCCGGCGTTCAGGCTGATGGCGCCGTCGGGCAGGGTTTCCCCGAAGTTGTACTCGATGCCGTGATCGCCAGGTGCCAGCACAATCGAGCTGATGGTGTCGTTCGCGCTGAGCGTGCCGCGCGGGACGCCGTCGACGGTGCCGACCGCATCCTGTCCGTCGACCCAGGCGCTCGGTTGCGTCTGCACCACGGTGTAATCGCCGGGCGGCAGGTCGGTGAAGCTGTAGCTGCCGTCGGCGGCGGTGATCGCCGTTCTGGTCACCGGGCCCGACAGCGTGACGGTGACGCCGCCGATGCCGGACTCGTCCGCGTCGAATATGCCGTTGTCATTCGCGTCGTAGTAGACATTGCCGGCGATGCTGGCGGGCTCAACTTCGGAGAAGTTGTTCTCCGGCGAGCCGCTCACCTCGTTGGCATTGCCATTGTTGTTGAGCACGATCGACGCGATCTGGCTGGTGGGCGTGCCGCCATTAGGGTTGGAGGCCGTGCCCGGCGTGCCGGTACTGCCTGCATACGGCACGATGGTGCCGGCCAGCGTGATGCTATTCAGCGTCTGCGGCGGTTGCGTTGGCTGGCAGACACTGTACGTGCCGGCCGGCAGCTCGCTGAACAGGTAGTTGCCGCCGCTGTCGGTCGATGTGGACGCCAGCAACGCGCCGCTGCAGGTGCCACCGCTGCGCAACTCGATGGTGTTGCCGGAAATCGGCGTGGAGTCGCCCGGTACATACAGGCCGTTGGGCACTGCCTGGTTATCCAGGAACACGCGGCCCGAGATGTAACCCAGCGTGCTCACCTTCAGCGGCGCTTCCGCCGGCGTGCTGTTGACGCCGAAGGTGGTGTTCAGCGCGCCCACCGGGATGTGGTTCAGGTAGTCGCCCGGTGTGGGCGCAGTGATCTGGGCGGTAACGACACAGCCGCCGGCGGGGATCACGCTGCCCGCCGCGACGCTGACGCTCGTCGCGCCCGCAGCAGCGGTGATGATGCCGTTGCCACCGGGGCAGGTGGTGCTGACCACGCTGGGCGTGGAAACGCGCACCTGTGCCGGCGTGGCGGGCAGGTTGTCGACCAGTGCCGTATTGAGCGAGGTCGGCTGCGAGTTCTCGTTCTGGATAACGATGGTGAGCGTGGCGTTCCCATTCGGTGCCATCACCGGCGGTGCGATGTCCTTGCGGATACCCGGCGTGGTCGCGATGACGATTTGCGCCTGGGTGCCGGGATCGTTATTGATACCCTCGAAGCTGCGCACGTCCCCGGCCGGGATTTCATTGGTGTAGACGCCGGGAATGTTGCTCACCACGTTTGCCGTCACGGTACACACGGCGTCTGCCGCGCCGGTGGCACCGAGTGTGGCGCCAGTGAGGCGCAGGTCGCGGCCCGCCGCGACGCCCGTAACGACGCCGTCGGTACAGGTCGTTGCCAGAGCCGGCGTCTGCGCCAGTACCAGCCCGTCGGGCAGCAGGTCGACAAAATTCACCTGCGTCAGTGCGACCGTATTGGGGTTCTCGATACGAATGGTCAACGGCGCCGGTACGCCCGGCAGCCGACTCGCGACGCCGGTGGTGAAGCCTGCGGGGTTGTTCGCATCGAGCGTCAGGTTGTCAAACGCCTTGGTGACCACCAGCCGCTCGCGCACTTCCAGCCGCGCGTCGGTCGGGGGATGCCGGACCGGCGTGCCATTGGCACGCAGCGAATCTGCGGGAATGGTGTTGAGATAGGTGCCTTCATCCGCCGCGACGACGCTGGTCTCGAGGTAGCAGGTTGCCGCCTCGTTATCCACCGATGCAGCAATGCTGCCGCCAGTGAGCATGACACTGCCCGCAGTCGGGAAGGTGATGCTGACCGCGCCGCCGCAGTTGGAGAAGGGCGCTGGATCCGGCGCGTTGACCAGGCCGGCCGGGTAGTCATCCTGCAGACTGAGGCCGGTCAGTGCTTCAGGCTGGGTGTTGTAGATGGTGATGCGCAGGCGCGACGACTCTGTCGGGCTCACGACGGGCGGCTCGAACAGCTTGTTCACACCGATGGAGCTGGTGGTGCTCAGCGTGCTCTGGGCGAAGGTGCTGGAGTTGGTGGCGCCCTGATCCGTGATGATGCTGTTGAGCGGAATGGTGTTGGTCAGCGTGCCCACGGTGGTGGAGGTGACGTGCACCAGTATCTGGCACTGTGCATCCGGCGCCAGGGTGGCACCCGAAAGTCGCACGGAATCGCCCCCGGGCACGGCGCTCACGATGCCGCCGGGACAGTTCGTGCTCGCCTCTGGCGCACCGGCGATGCTCATGCCGTTCTGCGGGCTGTCCATCACGCCATCCAGCGTAAAGTAGTCGGCCACCTGCATGTTGGTCAGCAGCTGCGGGCCGTTGGTGATGTTGATGGTCAGCAGTGCCGACTGCCCCGGCGCGATGGTACCCGGGTTGATCGATTTGGAGATCAGAGGCTCCTGCGGCGGTACGTATTGCAGTGTGGCGCTCACCGGGGTGCGGTTGGTGAGGCCGCCCGCGGCGGTGACACCGCCGGGCGGGATGGTGTTCACCCAGTCGGAGGTTCCGGTGACGCTGACATCGAAGCGCAGCTCACACACCGCCAGCGGCGCCAGTGTCGCGCCGCTCAGGGTGACGGTACTCGCGCCGGGCGCGGCCGACACCGTGGGGTTGCCCTGGCAGGTGCTGTAGCTGTTGTCCGGTGTCGCGACCACCATGCCGGCCGGCAAGTTGTCGGTTACGGCAACGTTCGTGATCGGCCGGCTGGGGTCCAGGCTGGTGAAGCGGATGCTCGCCGTGGAGCGGCCGTCGGGGCCGACCGTGCTCGGCAGGAAGCTCTTGTCGACCTGCAGCGAGTCGGTGTAGGTGAGTGTCGCGCCGTCGCTCTGGAACAACGGCGTGGTGCTGCCGTCGGCATTGGTGCGAATCGCCGACGAGTCGGCCGAGTTGGGGTAGACACCCGCCGGCCCCACCACGTCCACCGACAGGCTACAGGTGCCCGCAGTGCCGCCGGCTGCCGCCGGCACCAGGCCGCCGTTCAGGGCTACGGAGGTCGTGCCGGCGACGGCCGTCACGCTGCCGCCGCAGGTGTTGGCGATATTGGCAGGATTCGCCACGCGCAACTGCTGGAACGGCCCCGCCGTGGGCAGCGTGTCGCTGAAGGTCAGGCTGGTGAGTGCGCTGCTGGAATTATTGCTGACCTGCAGGCGCAGGCGGGCGGGCGTGCCCTCGCGCTTGCTGACGTTCTCCTGCGCATCAAAGGTTTTCGCAAACACCAGGGATTGCAGCGTGTCGACCTGTACTGGCTCGGTGGGGACGCTGGTGCAAATCTGTGGCCCGCCGGTACTGAAGCACACGCCGCCCGCGTTGATGGCGTTCGTGGTCGGCGTCGTCGCGCTGGTGCCGAGCATGGCGTAGAAGCCGATGGTGCAGGCGCCCGGTGAGTTGGGAGGCGTGCGTGCGGGGATAGAGCCGATCGAGAAGGTGACCGAGGTGGCACCCTGCACCGCACCGTTCAGGCCCAGTGCGCCACAGCCGGCGGACAGCGTCGGCGTGAAGGCGCCGCCGAGCAGCAGGGTGGAGCCGTTCTGCAGTACGTCAGTTACCGTGACGTTGCTGATCGGCGTGGTGGAGAAGTTTTCCACGCGCACGTCGTAGCGCACCGGATCGCCCGGCGATGCCGCCGCCGGGGTGCGGAATTTCGAGACGCGCACGCGATCGGCCACCAGTACGGTGGCGGAGCGCGCCTGGCTCACGATGCCGGGCACGCTGATCTGCACCGCGCCCTCGGCAATGTTGTTGGTGTAGGTGGTCGGCGTGTCGTTGGCCGGCGTCTGGCCGGTGTAGGTCACCGTCAGCGTGCAGTTGCTGTTGGCCGGGATGCTGAAACCGGAGACCGAGAAGCCCTGGCCGCCGCTCAACAGCGCGGCCGTGCCGCCGGCACAGCTGTTACTGATATCGCCGGCGCTGGCGATGTTCAGGCGATCCTGATAGGGCGCGGCGGCGATGGGGTTATCTGTGAAGCTGGTCACCGGCAGCGCGACCGAACCGTTGTTGGTCAGGCGGATGGTGAACGTGTTCGCCTGGCCGGCAGCGACGATCTGCGGGTTGAAGTCCTTGGTTACTGCCAGTGGCGAGCGCGCCTGAAGCGCACGCGTGGCATCAGCGGCCGGGCGCAGGCCCTCGGTGCTGGTGAAGCCCGAGGCCGGGATGGTGTTGGTCAGCGTTCGGTTGTACACGCCGTTGTTCTGCCGCGCGCGCACCTGTACGTTCACGGTACAACTTGCGCCCGGTGCCAGGCTGACATTCGACACCGCCACCTGGGCGGCCGCGCCCTGGGTGAGCGCTGTGGTGCCGCCGCAGGTGCCGCTGGCAGCCGCGCCGGTCGGTTCAATTACCGCGCCGCCCGCGCCGCTGACAGGAAAGACATCGGTGAAGCTGACCCCGGTCAGGGTGATGTTCGGGTCCGGGTTGGTCAGCGTGATGGTGAGCGTGCGCGCTGCGCCGCCGATCACCATTACATTGTCCGGCGTGAAGCTCTTGGACCAGGTCGGCCGCTGCACGGCGCGCACGGTGATCGCCTGCGGGCCGCCGGTGGCGTTGGTGCCCTGGTTGGAGCTGACCTCACCCGCGTTGAGGGCGTAGGACAGGGAGGTGGCCGCGCCATTGGTGGAGTAGGCCGCGATGGGAATATCGAGATAGCACTCGCCGGAGCCGGGGACGCCGAGCTGGCGCGCGGGGACGGTCAGCCCCGCGAGGCTGATGCCCGGCAGGCCGGGGCTGGTCGAAAGCGTCCCGCCGCTGCAGCCGGCGTCGCCGTTGATGGCGCTGGCGCCGTTCACCAGCAGCCCGTTGATCGCATTGGTGGGCAGCGGTTTGCTGAAGCTGACTCCGGTGAGCGGGATCGTGGTGGAGTTGTTGCTCAGGGTGATGCGCAGGCTGGTGGACTGCCCCGGGTATACCGTGTCGCTGTTCGGGGGCGTGGCGCCGGTGTTCACCGTGACGTTGAAATCGGCATTCTGCGCGCCGGCCGCGCCGCTCAACAGCAGCACGAGCAGGGCGCACCATGCGGCACGTCGTGGCGTTCTGTTGTTGCGAGACATGTTGTTGCGAGACATGGCGTGGCGGATAGATGAACGCGCAGCCAGGCCGCGCTTGGATGCAGGAATCGACACGTGAAAGCCCCTTGCAGTTTGTTGTTATGCGGTGCGATCCGGCAGCCGGTATGCGAGAAAAACCGGCTGGGATGCCCCGTGGTCAGCGCGCAGTATACACTGCCAACCGGGGTGTTTACAGTAACCAGTTTGCACTGCGCGTACTGCCCGCCACGCGAGCTGAGCGCGCGGTTCACGGCGAGGAGGAAAGAGCCATGCCGAAATTGAAATCCTGTCGCGGACTGCGCGCCGTGGTCACCGGTGCGTCCAGCGGCATCGGGCGCCTGATTGCCCTGCGCCTTGCGGCCGGCGGCGCCGATGTTGCGCTGGTCGCGCGTCGCACCGCTGAACTGCAGGTACTGGCCGGGGAAATCGAGGCACTGGGAGTGCGCGCCGTGGTCGCCACCTGCGATGTCAGCGATCCGGCACAGGCCCGCGCCGCCTGTGAACACATCCTCGGGGCGTTCACCCATGTGGACCTGTTGTTCAACAACGCCGGATTCGGCCGCCACCGGCGCTTTCTCGACTGGGATCTCGACGACCAGCAGGCGATGATGCAGACCAATTACTTCGGCGCGGTGTATTTCACCAAATTCCTGCTGCCGCAGATGGTGGCGCGTAAAAGTGGCTGGGTCGTGTTCATCGCCTCCGTGGCCGGCAAGCTGGGCACGCCCGATGAAAGCGCGTACGCCGCGACGAAATTCGCCACCGTTGGGCTGGCCGAGGCGCTGTCACTGGAAGTGGAGGATGACAACGTGCACGTGCTGACAGTGTGCCCCGGAGCGATCGATACGCCGTTCTTCGACGCGGAGGCGCTCCGCCGCATGCCGCCGGTAGCGAAAAATCACCTGGCCGACCCGGAAAAACTGGTCGATGACATCTTTCGGGCGCTGCGCCGGGGCAGCCACGAAACCACCTACCCCAAGGGTATCCGCGCCGGTTATATCGTGCGCGCGCTGGCGCCGGAATTCATGCGCCGGCAGATGAAGCGGGTGACGCTGGATGCGGTTGGATTATGAGTGCGCCATGTCAGCATGACATGTACATGATTGTCTCCTCGATGTAACGGTTGGCACGAGTACTGCACTCATCACAATAGCTGAATATGCGTTGATTGTGATGCAGGTTCCGGCATAGTCCTGATCTGGTTGCGATTACATATCAGCCTGTGTATGGTGCAATCCGTCCGCATGGTATCTGTGGATCGCGCGGCACAATAAAACAGGCATAAGTTAAGAAGCCGTTGGATTACACTGGGTAATTAACGCTGCGAGTTGCAAGGGGCGGAAAGCGTGCATGACGATCGGTTTAAAGATCTCCGTTCAAACTCGAAAATACTGCTCCTGCGTTGGTTGCCGCTGCTTGCCCTTGGCGCGGTGGTCGCGCACTACCTTTGGTTTGTATACCGCCATGCAGTGAATATTCCCTACCATGACGATATTTACGATTTCCTAAATTTTGTAATTCAAGTTGACTCGGCTAATTCTCTTCGAGCAGTGTTTGATGCGTTGTGGACTAACTACAACGATCACCGTACCAGCGCGTCGCGATTACTCGTCTACGGCGTTTATCTGGTTCAAGACGAGGTAAACTTTCACTCGCTCACACTCTTGGCCCATCTGGCGCTACTGTTCATTCTCATGCTCTTTTACATGTGCATCAGGAGCGATGAGCATAAGTGGGTGTATATTCTGACTGCTGCCTTGCTGTTGTTGAATCTGCGATCTCATCCGTTAATGTTCTTCAGCCAAGGCGGATTTGCTTATTACTATGTGTTTTTTTATGCATTCGCCAGCCTGTTTGCCCTGCACAATGTAACTGGGTTCAGGCTTGTAATCGCGGCGGTACTGAGCACACTCGCCACATTTACATTGGCCTCAGGCCAGATCGTTTGGTTAATTGGTTTGGCGAGTTTGCTCCAGCAGTCTCTGGTCTCCAGACGTAAGTCGATAAAATACTCCTTGATTTGGTTTTTACTTGCAATCGCAGTCCTCATCCTCTGGCGTATCGGTTTTGTTGTAGTGCATGACAAAATTCCAGCGGGACTTCCTTCAGACCAGCTCGTAGATTCTCCGGTTTCTCTACCTCTTTATCTTGGTCTAGCACGATATATATCTTGGTTTCTGGTGATTCTTGGCTGTGCGTTCATAGACTTTAGTGTGATGTGGGCAGGCGTTGTTGGTTTCATAATGCTGGCGATTTTGACCTGCTTTACAGTCAAGTCGTATAAATGTGAAGACGTAAGGCTTGTGTTGTGTGGATGGTACGTCGTGTTGGCCGCCGCAGCGGTCAGTGCCGGCAGAGCGTTGCAAATACGTCAAACGGAGTACATTTTAAATGAGCGATATAGCTTGCTGTCTGTGTTGCTTTTTTGCATTTTATTCTTGCTGTTTCAGAAGCGGCATAGGGTATGCAAGTCTACAGTGGCTTATTTGATGGTGCTCATGGCAGGTATGTACAGTGCATGGACTTTCTATCATTTTAAAAACGCTGCGCAGCAAACGTTAAATAGTCGATACGAATTGTTTAACGACGGTATCTATTGGGTGATCAGAAAACCAATCGCCGAATCGGTTGGGATCGTCAATAAAGCTATTTCTGCTGGAATTTATCACCCACCTTGCAGGCCATTTCCAGCCTGTGAGGCATCTAATCCGTTTGAGAAATGAACATGTAATCACTCCTAGAGTAACGACCTGCGGTAATTTAATTCCTGAAGTGCAACTAACGCCGCGTGCGGCCCTCGGGCAGGTCGTAGTGGTCCGAGAATATTTCCCTGCGGATGCGCCAGATATCCTTGATAGTGCCGACGATGTTCTTGAAGGAGGTGGCCGAACCCTGCCCGAAATCGCGCGGGAATGTCTGGATACCCACCTCGCCCACGGGGAATCCGCGCAGCATCGATTTCAGCGTCAGCTCCGCACCGATGAACGGACTGTTCGAAGTCAATTCCAGATCTTCCACCACGGCGCGATGGATCAGCCGGATGCCGGTGGAGATATCCCTGAACGGGCTCTTGAACACCAGTCGCAGCAGGGTGTTGTAGATGAACGAGATGAAAATGCGTTTGGTCGAGTAGAGCTTCTTGTAGCGGAACGCGATGATGAGCATGTAGTACTGGCGCACCGCCAGCATCTTCTTCAGGTCGAAGACGTCATACTCGTTATCGCCGTCCACCATGCAGATGATGTCGTAGCGCGCGGCGGCAATGCCGGATTTCATCGCCGCGCCATAACCCCGGTTGAGGGGGTGGTGGACCACGGAGATCTTCGGATTTTCCGCCGCGAGCTGATCCGCAATCGCGCCGGATGCATCGGGTGAGCCATCGTTGACGATGATGATCTCGTACTGGTTCGCGACCTCTTCCAGCAGTTCGATCGCACGGTGCGCGACGATGCGCACCGTCGCCTCGTCGTTGTAGACCGGGAAGAAAAAACTGATATCGGGTTTCGTGTCGGTCATGGCATCAGAACGAGAGTCGTTTGAAGAGCGCCCACGGCAGCAGCTGCACGACACGATACAGCACATACCACGGGCGCGGAAGGAATCGCCTGCCTGTGGTATGCCGCCGCCGGTAGACCACCTCGGCCACGCGCGCGGGCGCAGCCAGCGGGAACAGCAGCGTCTGCGCAAAGGCCAGGTTGGTGTCGAGGTAGCCGAGCACGTAATACTGGCAGGCGAGATCGCGACTGGCGGCGTGGTGCATCAGGCTTTCGAAATAGGATTCCAGCGCGCGTTTCGCTGCGGCGTAGGCCGCGTTCCTGCTGCGGCCGCGCGCGGTTGCCACGCTGCCGAAACCGGCGACGACGCCGGCATTGCGTTCCAGGCGTGGCAGGTAGTGGTTCAGCATCGCGCAGGGAGAGAGGAAGTTCACGCGCGCTAAGGTCTCGAGCGTATCCGCGTCCTCGCCCACGCAGTCCTGTGCGTCATTGCTTCCCGCCGGGAGCAATAGACCCTTCAGCGGCTGGTGACATTCCAGCGCCGCATCGAGCGCGGCGAAATCCAGCGGGCTGCGGTTCAGGTCCATGGCGATTGCGCTCACCCGGACGGAGTACTGAAGTGCACAATGCTGCGCCAGGGGCTCGGTATCGCGGGTATCGCGGGACACCAGCACCAGTTCGCAGCCGGCCGCGGCGAAGCGCTCCGCCAGCGCACGCCCGAGGCCAGAGGAGCCGCCGACGATGATGTACGTCACTGCAGGCCCAGCCTCGCGGAGAGTTCCGAGCGCATGATGCGCGCCGCATCGTAGGCCAGCAAGCGCTGCTGGAACGCCGCGAAGTTTGCAATACCGGCGGCGGCCACCTCGCGCGGCAATCGCGAGTCCTTGGACAGGTTCGGCTGCCCGCCCGCCGCCAGCATCAGCTCATCCAGGCGCTGCAAAAATGTCTCGGTGGCGGCGTTGCGGTAGCAGTCCAGCGCCAACAGGAATCCGGTGCCCGACATGCTGAGCGACTGCTGTACGCCTTTGAAGCGCTTCAGCGACAACATCATGGCGGGTGCATCGCGTGCGCACACCAGCGTGCGCAGCGCCTCCAGGCAGTCGTGCACGCGATCCTCGCTCACCAGGAACTGGGTTTCCCGCAGGCCGGGCCTGCCGAACAGGGTGTGGAAATACACGTTGCGGGCAAACGGGAACGCGGCCTGCATGACGCTCATCACGACGCGGTCGCGTTGATACCGGCTGTGCAGCCGCAGCGCGGTGTTCGCCAGCCGCGCGGTGACACCGTTCCATGCGGACACTGGCAGTCGCGCCCGGCTCTGCGCTGTCATGGGCCGAAAGCGCAGTGGTTTCGGCGGCTGTGCGCGCGTCGTCCACTGCCCGCTGTACACGATGCCCTGGCCGCAGTGCGCACCGGGTGTCACGTCGTGCCAGCTGTAGGCGATATCAGCATCGAGCCCACGGAGCGCGCGCACCGCGTCCTCGAGGCCGGCCACGGGCGAGCGTGACAGCGCAATCCACGGCGCGGGCAGATGCGCCAGTTGCAGGGTGACGTCGGTGATCACGCCGGTCAGGCCGAAGCCCCCGCAGGTGAGCGCAAACAACTCCGGCTGCTCGGTGCGCGAACAGCGCTGGTAACCGCGATGCGGGTGATACACGGTGAGCTGCGTCACCCAGTCGGCGAAGGTGCCATCCCGGTAGGGATTCTTGCCGTGCACGTCGGCGGCGACGCAACCGCCTACGGTGATCAGCGGGTAACCCGGCAGGACTGGAAAATGGAGCTGACGCGGCAGCGCCCAGGTCATCAGGTCGCGCAGGCGTACGCCCGCTTCGAGTGTCAGTGTCAGCTGCTCGGGGTCAAACGCAAGGAAGCGGTTGAAGCAGGTCATCTCCTGCACCAGCGTGTGTTCGGCGAAACTGGCAGCCGAGTACGCGTACCCGCCGCCGCGCGCGATGCGATACTCGTCGCGCCCGGGCGCTTCGAGGTGACTGAAGCGATCCGGGCGCTGGTGCCGCGCGGCGAGGCTGAGCGTGCCGTCGAACGTGGTGAAGCGCGTCCTTCGCACCAGCGCCGCGTTCATGTGTCCGCTCCCGTGGCGCGCACCAGCTTCGTGGATACCGCATGGCTGTAGACGATCGCGCCCACTGCGGTCGCACTGCCGAGCAGTACGAGCTGCACGATGGCCGAGGCGGCAATCGCGGCGGATGCTGCGAAGCCGAACAGCAGCGAGGCGATGTGGAACGCGTACTGCAGTGTGCCGATCCCGGCCGGCGCCGCAGGCAGTGCCGCCGCAATGCCGGTTAGTCCGATCAGCATGACGGTCTGGCTGGGATTGAGCTGCACTTGCAGGGCCATCAGGATGGACCAGATCGCCAGGCAGTTGAGGGTCCAGATGGCGATGGAAACGCCCAGCACTGCGAGGTAGCCGGCGGTGTTGTCAAACACGCGCAGGCCCCGCACCAGGTTCTGGGCATGAATGCCGAGACCCCGCACCCGCCGCTGCAGCGCGTTGTCCCGTCCGGACACCACGATACACACCAGGATCACCAGCGCGGCGATCGGCACACCCAGCAGGGCGAGGCCCCGGTGCACGTCCCGCAGGGCGCCGAGGTGGGTCGTAGTGACAAACACCACGCCCCAGGCGGTCATGCCGAGCACCAGCACCATGTCGAACAGGCGCTCCACGATGATGGAGCCGAAGGCGGTGAGCCGCGAAACACCGGACAGCCGGCCGAGCAGGTCGGCCCGGAATGCTTCACCGAGTTTCGCGGGCAGCACGTTATTGGCAGCCAGGCCCGCGACGAATGCCGTGGCCACCTCCCTGCCGGCGATGGGTGGTTTGGCCTGCGACAGCAGCGCCCGCCACCGCAAGACGCGCAGACTGAGTTCGATCCAGTACAGGACGGTCGCGGCGAAGACCCACGGGTAGGCGAGCGCAGTAAATTCGCCCTTGAGTTCGCGCCAGCTGACATCCCGCACGCTGAGGTAGAGCAGCACCGCGCCGAGTAGCACGCCCAGGCCCACACGGACGGACGTACGCCTGACGAAAGAGCCCCCGGAACTGGCCATGCATCCCCTTGTCTGTTCCCGATTATTGTGCGGCCAGTGCAAACCGATATTCGCGCGGCACGCCGCCCTGTGCCGGTGTAGGGCCAACCGGGATTCTGTGTCAAAACAGGTGGGGGCGCCAGCGCTTTGCGGAGGGAATGTGACGTGTGCAATCAGGCGAACTGGTTGAACAGCACTTTCACCGCCCCGGTCTTGCCCTGGTCGTAGCAGGTCATGAAGGCATTCCGGTAATCGCGCATGGCGAAGCGGTGCGTGATGATGGGGGTGACGTCGAGGCCGCGCTGGGTAATGAACTCGAAATACCATTCCATCGCGTGCTGGCGGCGCCCCTCGAACTCCTCGATGCCGAAGCCGTTGGAGCCGATGATGTTGATCTCCTTGAAATAGAGCGGCGTCCACTCGAAGGTTTTGGCCGGCTCCACGCCGATGATCACCATGGCACCGAAGGAGCGCGTGACGCGCAGGCCGACGCCCAGGGTCTCGGCCGAGGACACCGTGTCGTACACCACGTCCACGCCGCCGTTCAGCATGGGCAGGCCCATCCACGGTTCGTTGAGCGAGGAGCCGGTCTCCTCCGCGATGCGCAGCACCAGATCCCGCGTCGGCGCATGCGGCAGCACTCGATGTGCGCCCAGTTGCCGGGCGAGCGCCGCCTGGTGATCGAAGCGGGCCACCGCGAGTATGCGCACCGTGGGATGCAGGGCGCGCAGCAGCGCGATGGCGAGCAGGCCCAGTGTGCCGCAGCCGTAGACCAGCACTGTGCCGTTCTCTCGCGGCGGCGCTTTCAACAGCGCGTGGAAGGAGACGGAACACGGGTCGCCGAGCACAGCCTGCTCATCGCTGATCGCGTCGGGGATAGGGAACCACTGCGACTCGTGGCCGGGCACCTGTTGCGCAAAGCCCCCGGTAGCCGATGCGCTGTTGCCGTGATGTATGCCGCGCTGGATGTGGCCGGCGCCGAAATTCAGGCACTGGGCGAGTTTTCCCTGCTGGCAGAATTCGCACAGCGGGACGCCGCGTGTGGCGCAGGACAGCCACGGGTTCAGCAGTACGCGCTGGCCCACATGGCGCGTGCCGACCGCGCTGCCCACGCGGACGACTTCACCCACCACTTCATGCCCCAGCACTTGCGGCCAGGAGATCATTGCCGTCATGGGATTGTCCAGCCGCCCGTTCATGAACACCTGCTTGTAGTCGCTGCCGCACAGGCCGCAGAGCCGCGTCTTCGCCACCAGCCAGTCCTCGGCCGGCAGTGTCGGATCGGCGATCTCCCGCAACTGCATGGGCGATTGCCAGCCGACGAAGGCGCGCGGGGAGACATACGACAGCAGTTTGGTGGCGGCGAGCCGCAGCGGGTTATTGGTGGTCAGCAGGGCTTGCATGCGGGCACCTCATTGTCAGTACAGGTGAATGTCATCGCATCAAAGCTCGCGCACCCGGATATTGCGGTACCACACCGGGTCGCCGTGATCCTGCAGTGCGATGTACCCGGCTTCCGATTTGCCGTAACCGGGCATGTCCTTGAACTTGCTTGTCGCTACCAGCGCATCCCACTCGGCGCTGCCGCGCACGACACTGACCACTTTCACGCCGTTCAGCCAGTGCTCGATGTGGTTGTCCTTCACCCGGATCAGCACGTCGTTCCACTGCCCCGGCGGGCGCACGGTCTCCGGATTGGCGGCGATCAGGTCGTAGAGGTCGCCGGCGCGGTGCTTGTGGATTTTCCCGTCCGCGTGGCCGTCGTTGTCCAGCACCTGCATTTCGATCCCGGTGCGCCAGGTGACATTCTCCGTTTCATCCTTCACCAGGTAGAAAATGCCGCTGTTCCCGCCGGGGGAAATCTTCCATTGCAGGCTGAGCTCAAAGTTGCGGAACGTTTTAGGGTAATAGACCAGGTCGCCGCCGGGACCGCCGAGTACAACGCTCTTGATCATGTCCCACATGGGAAAGACGCCGTCCTGCACCAGCGCCAGCGTGCCGTCCTGTACGCGCCATTTGCGCACGGCGTTGGCATCGCCGCCGTAGTTGCGCCAGCCGGAGAGTGTCTTGCCGTCGAACAGGTCGCGCCAGCCGTCATCGGCGGGGTGCGCCGCGGGCGCGGTTGCAGCTTGTGCGGCCGCGGCGGCTGTCGCCTCGCCGGGAATCGCGTTCAGCGTGTACCACGCCTCCGCCGTCCACAGCGCTGTGCCATCCTGCGCGCGCAGGCGGTCGGCCAGACGCAGATAGACGACGTGGCCCGCCTTGAGACCGGGAATGCGCAGGCGGATGCTGCGCCGATCCGGCGCTACCTCAACGCCAGTGACCGGCAGCACGGTCTCATCGTACTTCGGCCCGCCGTACTGCTCGTTCGGGTAGTAGAACCACTGTCTGGCGAGGACGTCGGCGGGAGCGAGCGCCAAGTCTGCGGCCAGCGGCTGTGTCAGCGCGATGGTGAACCCGTCGGGCTCGGCACGCACGCTGAGCATTTCGAAGGCGCGGTTGTCCGTCCACCGCAGGCGCTCCAGGCCGAACCACGGTTTGCCGTACTCGCCCCAGTTGGGCGGATTGCCCACTTCGCCGACATAAATGGCGCCGTCCGGCCCGCGCGCAAGGCGATTGACTGCACCCTGCAATCCGGCACTGAAATGAAAGGCCGCGCCCTGCTGCTGGCCGGCCACGGACTCGAGGAAGACGCGCTTGATGCCGCCGTTGTAGACATCGCCGTGCAGGAGCTGCCCGGCGTATGGTCCCTCGGTCAGCAGCAGCGGCTGCGTGGGCGAGTTGCCGATCTCATCCTGCGGCAGCCAGACCGCCGGGGGCGTTTCTGCGCGCGCCATCACACCGGCATCCGGCACCGCGCGCGAGCCGTAGAAAGCACCTTCCCGCACGTGAACCAGCTTGTTCGCCGGCAGCCAGTCGCCCTGGTTGTCCGTGACGTAGAGATCGCCCGCTGGTGTGAACGCGATGCCGTTGGGCGTGCGGAAGCCGGAGGCGACTATCTCCACCTTGCCCGCGTGATCGGCGCGCAGGAGTTTGCCCTGCGTCGGCAGCTGTTCGGGACAACTCGCACCGCCGGGCAGCACGCAGATGGACAGCAGGAAATAAAAATGTTCGTCGCGGTGCTCGAGGCCGAAGGCGAAGGAATGAAAGTTGCTGCTGCTGGGCCAGTCGTAGGAGACCGCGCGGTAGCGGTCGATCACACCGTCGCTGTCGGTGTCGACCAGCTCGGTGAGTTCCTGTTTCTGCAGCACGAACGTGCGTCCGTCCACGACGGTGAGCCCCAGAGGCTCATGCAGGCCCTCGGCGATGCGCTGTACGCGCCGCTCAGCCGGCGCATCCGGATCGACGAGAAAGACGGCGCCGTCCCGGTCCCAACTTGCCACCAGCAGTTTGCCGTCGTCCCGAAATGCCAGACCGCCGACTTTTGGTTCAAAGCCGGCCGGCGCCAGGTTGTCCAGTGCAAAAGAGGGGTGCAGCGCATCGAGACGCGGCAGCACATCGTAATCCAGGGTCTGTGCATAGGGCTGTCCGCTGCTGTCGCGCGGCACGTTCAGGTTAGCTTCGGTTTCGTCCACGCTGAGTATATATGCCGCCGCCGCTTCGGCCTGCCCGGCGGACAATTGCGGGTGGGGCGGCATCGGCACCGTACCCCACACGCCCACGCTGCCGTCGATGATGTGGCGCGCCAGCGCGCCGACGACCTCCTCCTGCGCCTGGCCGCGAAATTTCCCCGCGATCTGCGTCCACGCGGGGCCGGTGACTTTGTGCGCCGGGGCATGGCAGCCGAGGCAGTCGCTGTTGGCGATCACTGACTCGCCCTGTGCTACGTCCGTGGCGCCGGCCTCCGCCAGCCGCGACGCATCGGGCGCTGCCGGAATCACCGTTGCATGCACCAGCGGGATTTCGAGTACGCCGTCGGCCGTAAACTTTGCGCCGTCAGCGGTGCGAAACCGGGCGACGAGCCCCGGGGTGGCGTCGATGCGAGTAAACGTTCGCGTGAAGTAACGCGCGCCGTCGCGTTCGATGAGTTCGGGTTGCTCGGTGAGTTCCACGCGGTGCTCGCCCGCCGACAGTGCGAAACGCATCGCGGCGGTTTTCCTGCCGGGGCCGTATTCGTGCCCGAGGTACTGAACACGCGCGGGCAGTTCCACGCCGTTGCTGTCGATAAACCACTGTGCACCCGCGGCATCGCGCTGGAACCACGCACCCTGGCTGAGGGGCTGCGGGCCGTGCCGGTAATCGTAGGCCGCGCCCTCGAACAGCACCTCGCCCTCCCACACCTGGTAGAGCGACTGCCCCTGCGTGTCGTACGCCGCCCACAGGCCGGGCGCCAGCGCGAACAGCGCCATGCGCGCGCGCCCGTCGAGATTGGCGCGCAGTACCCACGGCGCGTGGCCGCGCCCGGCAACCTGCTCCCTGCCGTAGGAGGGATCGGCTTCTGCGTCCGGGTCCACGCCGTAGAGTTCGCCCTTGATCGTGGCGTAGACGGCGTCGAATCCGTCGCGCTGCGCGAGGTCCGAAAGGAATTGCAGGTCGGAGCGGGAGAGCAGGCCCTGCAGCATGGCCACGGATACCGCGAGCACCAGCAGCAACGTGAGCACCAGGGGGAGCGACAGCAGTGCGATGAGCAGTTTTTTCATGGCGTCGAGAGTCGGTAATCCGCCGTGGGGCATCGTCGTGAGGGAGCGCCTATGATAAACGCGCCGCGCTATTTTTTGCCAGACAATTGGCCTATTATAACGGCGCCGATCGAGCGTCCCGCCAGTCACCGGGAGCGCGCGGCAGGGTGGCGGTGGCATGACACAGTTCTATTACGAGAAGGACACCGATCCGGCCGTGCTCGCGGGGCAGAGCGTCGCCGTCGTAGGTTACGGCAACCAGGGCCGCCCGTGGGCGCTGAACCTGCGCGATTATGGCCTCGATCCGCGCGTGTGCGTGCGCCATGACGAAACGCGGGCGCAGGCCGAGCGCGACGGTTTCGCCACGGGCGACATCCAGGATGCAAATGCGGCGGATATCCTCTGCATCCTGGTGCCGGACGATGTCATCCCGCAGCTCGGCCTTGCGCGGCGCAGCCGCTGGCCTGATGCGTGATCGACGCGCTCAGCGACGCCGTCCACAACTACTCCGCGTACGAGTACCCGGTGGCCTCCACGCAATTGTTTCTCGCCATGCTGGGCATGGGTGCGCTGCTGGCTCCCAGGGATTTCCTGCTGGAGGTAAAGCAGCCGCGCGCTCTGCTGGCGGGGTTCGGCTTCCAGTGGCTGCTGGTGCCGGTGATCGCGTATGTGCTTGGCAGTGTGCTGCTCGGGCAGGTCGCCCACCGCGACGGCATCACCCTGACCATCGTGGCGACCTTCCGCAATATTTCGCTGGCGATTGCCGTCAAGGCCACGGTATTCCCCGCGAGGCCCGGAGTGCTCGATCCGATCGGCGATGCGGTGCTGTTCGTCGCGCTGCTGTATGCCGGCGTCAGCATGTTCATGATGCTGGCGCTGGTGGGTTACCGGCGCTGGAAATTCTCACACGCACACCTGCAAAGTAAGGAGAGCGGACTATGACCGTGAAAGCGATCGACCCCTGGGTGAACGTCAGCATGGGCGCCATGATCAACGAAGCCTTCATGCAGAAGGTGAAGGAGGAATACTTCAAGGCCGGCGATGATTTTTTTCGCAACATCGAGGCGGATGAACTGATCGCGCGCATGGATCGCATCGGCGTCGAAAAGGCCTTTCTCACCATCGACCCGCAACAGCCGGACCAGCGCGTTCTGGATTTCACCACAAAATTTCCCGGGCGCTTTTACCTCGCCGCGCAGCCGCGGCTGAAGAAGGGCATGAAGGCGCTGTGGGCAATGGAAGACCTGGCGCGCGACTACCCGTTGATCATGGCGCGGGTGACGCCGTTCGAGATCGACGTACCGCCCGGCGACGCGCTGTACTACCCGCTGTACGCCAAGTGCATCGAGATGGACATCCCGGTCGGTGTGAACACCGGTCTGCCGGGCCCGCCGGTGCCGGGTGAGTGCCAGCACCCGATGCACTTAGACCGTGTGTGCCTGCATTTTCCCGAGCTCAGGATCATCATGCAGCACGGTGCCGACCCGTGGTGGGACCTCGCCATCCGCCTGATGATCAAATACCGCAACCTGTACCTGATGACCTCCGCGTACTCGCCGAAGTACCTGCCGCCCTCCCTGCTGCACTACATGAACACACGCGGCAAGCACAAGATCCTGTTCGCCTCGGATCACCCGGTGCTGTCGATGGACCGCTGCCTGGAGGAGGCGCAGGCGCTGGACCTGCGCCCGGGCGTACTGGAGAACTACCTTTACAACAACGCGCATGCAATCCTGTTCGGGGAGCGCACGCCGCGTTACGGCCAGTTCAAATAGCGTCTACCGCGCCGGGCGGCGGCGTACAGCGAGG
The DNA here is from genome assembly GCA_964461965.1 of uncultured Halioglobus sp. GTDB lineage: Bacteria > Pseudomonadota > Gammaproteobacteria > Pseudomonadales > Halieaceae > Marimicrobium. The sequence goes on from CAYWWD010000049.1 coordinate 20,030, forward strand.
TGACTGCAATGGATGTTCGCGCGAAAGTGGCGGTGGTGACCGGGGCGTCGTCCGGAATCGGCAGGGCGACGGCACTGACTCTCGCACAGGCTGGCGCCACGGTGGTGGCCGCCGCGCGGCGCGAAAGCCTGCTGCAGGAGGTCAGCGCGGCGTGCCGTGAGCACACGCCTGACAGCTGCCATATCGCCGGCGATCTCGCGGACAAAGCCTTCGCCGAACGCCTGGTCCAGGAGGCTGTCGAGCGCTTCGGGCGTATCGACATTCTCATCAACAATGCCGCCGTCCCCCTGCATCGCCCCATTTACGAGATTGCGGTAGACGAGGCGGAGCAGGTGCTGCGCACCAATTTTCTCTCCTGCCTGTGGACCAGCTTCGCCGCCATCCCCCATATGCTGATCCAGGGCGAAGCCAGCGAGGAGGGCGGCGTGATCGTCAACGTCTCCTCGTTCGCCGCTACGGTGGTGCCCACGTACGAGACCATCTACGCTGCATCCAAGGGTGCGATGAACGGCTTCACGCGCGGGCTGTGGAACGATCTCGCCGGCTCCGGCATTCACTGTGTGCTGGTCATCCCCGGTCCCATCGACACCGAGATCTGGGACAAGCTCGAGGATGAGCATGCCTACGCCGGCAGGAAATACCCGGCGCAACTGGTGGCCGATGAGATTCTCCATGCGATCCGCAAGCGGCGCTTCGAGGTCACGGTGCCGCGCCGCAATCCGGCTCTGGTTACCGCGCGCTTACTCGCCACCTTCTTCCCCGCGCTGATCCGCAAGGGTGTTGCGAGGATGAATCCGGTGTCGCCAACGCTTGTGCGCGACGCGATCGCGTGCGCACGCAAAGGCCTTCCCCTGGGTTCGCGCGCGCCCTGATTCCGCTTTCGTGCGAAGGCTTCTATACTGTCGCCGCCTCCGGAGGGACAGTCATGGCCAAGCAGATACAACCTTATTCATCCCAGCAGGAAAAAATCGGTAGCTGGCTCATCAACCGCGTCGGGCGCTGGCAGACAGCCGTGTACGAAATGAGCGGTGGCCGGCTGTGGAACACCTTTCTCGGTGGCCCCGTGGCGATACTCACGGTCGTGGGCCGCAAAACCGGCGTGGTGCGCAAGATTCCGCTGCTGTACCTGCGCCACGGTGACAACGTGGTGATGACCGCGTCCAAAGGCGGTATGTCGCAGCTCCCCGTCTGGTATCACAATGTGGTGGCCGCCGACACCGTCGACATCCAGATCGGCCGCGAGAAGAAGACCTACCGCATGCGCGAGGCCGATGCGAACGAAGAAGAGATGCTGTGGCCGAAGCTGGAGGCGATGTATCCCGATTACAAGGAGTACCGGGCGCGCACCGATGGCGTGCGGCATATTCCGGTGCTGATCTTCTCGCCGACCTGATCCCACTCGCCGGCGTTGCCACGGGCATGGAAAGCGCACCAGAACCGAAGCCGGGCCGCTACCGGCACTTCAAGGGCGCTGAATACCAGGTGCACGGTATCGCCACGCACTCCGAGACCGGCGAGCAACTGGTGGTGTACACGCCGCTGTACGGTGCGGGCGGATTGTGGGTGCGACCGTTGGCGATGTTTCTCGAATCGGTCGAACGCGAAGGCGAAACCTTCGCCCGATTCAGTTACCTCGGCCCGATGGACTGAACCCACAGCGCGGGGCAGCGCGGTGTGGCCCATTCACGCGCGGCGGTACTCCACCATCACCTGCCCGCGCGGATGGTTCCAATTGCCGATGTAGTTCGCGGTGTAGCCATTGTTCGTGCCGAACGACAGCATCTCGGCTTGCGTGTAGGCGAAGTAGCCGTGATCGTGTGGCTTGCTGGCATTCCTGCGCGGTGTATCGACTTCAAAGTACGTCGCGTAGAACGCGCCATCGTCGGCCAGCCAGGGGTACAGATTCCTGAAGCAGAGCTGTATCAGGTCGGGTGGAAAGTGGCTGAACAGCGATTGCGCGATGGCGAAGTCCGCCCGCTGGTTGAACTCGTGGAACGCGAAGGCATCGGAGATGACGATGCGCGGGCGTTTCGCTGCGGCAATGGCCGGATCGAGTTCCTTTTCAAATGCGGCCGTGATCAGGCCGTGCTCTTTTTCTATCCCCAGGTAGTGTTCCGGTTCCAGATACGGTATCGCCTTCACGCCGAGGCGCAGTGCGCCGCAGGCGATATCGAGCAGGTAGCTGTTCCGCTGCAGGCCTTTCGACAGGAGGAAGTCAAACTGCAGGTTGCCGATTTCCTCCCATTGTCCGCCAATGTAGTCGCGATGCCCGCGCTTCTCGATGCCCTTGTCGCCCTCGGGGTCGAGAAAGGCGAGCGGCGCAATTTTCCGGATGCATTTGACCAGCAGTTCTTTCGCGTTCATGAGGCCAGTCTGGCACAGCGGCCTCAAAAAAATCTATAGGTAATATCCAGCCCGTAGCTGCGGCCGTCGCCCCAGATCACGGCGCGGCTTGCCTGCGGCAGGTTGTCCAGCGTGAACGCCTCGTAATTGTTGTCCATCAGGTTCTGGCCCCAGGCCGCGACCTCCCAGTGGCCGCCGAGACCGGGAATGTCACCCAGCGCGATGCGCGCGTTGACCAGGTCGTAGGCGTCGCGATACAGCGTGTCGCTGTCGGTCTGCCGCTTGTCGACGAAGTTGTAGCTGGCATTGGCATTGACCACGCCGATGGACGTGGGCGGGAAGGTATAGTTGGCGACGAAGCTATAGGTGTTCTTCGGCGCGTTACCGAAGCCCGCCGATTCGACCTGCCCCGAGAAGGGGTTGTTGACGTCATCGAGCTGGCTGTCGAGGTAGGCGTAGCTGGCCTGCAGCACCAGCCCGGTGGTCGGCACCGCCATCACTTCCACCTCGATGCCCGACATCTCGCCGTTGTCGATGTTGAACACCCGCGTGCCCGAGATGGTGCCGGGTATCTGGAAGTTGTACTGATAGTCGCTGAATTTCTGGTAGAAGATCGCGGTGTTCATGCGCACCTTGCGGTCCAGCGCCTCGCCCTTGAAGCCGAGTTCCGCGGCGCGCAATTTTTCTTCCTTGAAGCCGTTGTTGAACCCGGCCTCCTCCGGATCGCGGATATTGTATCCGCCGCTTTTGTACGCCTCGGAGAACTTGGCGTATACGTTGTAGTGTTCCTGCAGGTCGTATTCGGAGATGAATGTAAACGAGGTGTCGTCGAAATCGTTGTCCGGATTGGCGCTGAAGACGACGGGCCCCACCAGGCTGACCACGGCGGTGTCCTGGTCTACCAACGTCCAGTCCGTGACTTCGCGGCGTGCCTCCCGGGAGTCCTGCGAATAGCGCCCGCCCAGGGTGAGATGCAGGCGTTCCTCCAGGATGCCTGGCGTCCAGGTAACCTGGGAGAAGACCGCCACGGCATCGTTCTCGATTTCGTTGTACTCGGAACTGAGGTTGTAGATCGTGCCGCCGCCAAACGGGTAGACGTCGAAGATATGGTGCAGGGGTTCGGCGTCTTCCTTGGCCTGCTCCCAGAAGTAATAAAGTCCCGCCTGGTAGCTGATTGCCTCGGTGAATTCACCCAGCAGTTGGAACTCCTGCGAGAACTGCTCCTGTTGCAGGTCGGGTCGCACCGCAGGAAGGTCCATGCGCGCCGCGCCGGCATTCTCCCCGACCACCGCCGAGTTGAAATCGATGCGGAATTCCGCGCTCGCGCCACTGCCGAAATCAATGTAGCTCCGATCGTGAAGTTCCCGCCAGGCGGTGATGGAACGCAGGGTCGTGGTGTCGTCGATGGTCCAGTCCAGGTTGAGCGTGTGGCCGTCGATGTCCGTGTTGGTGGGGAGCAGGGGCACACTGGTGGCCAGTTCGCTGATGCGCTTGTCGCTGTAGTCGATGTACTGCTCGGCGATGGTGCCGATGACTGCCAGCAGGCCCGAGCCCGCCGCCCTCGGAATCACGGCCTGCGCGGTGTAGTTGTAATACTCGATGCGGGAGTTATCGTAGCCATAGTCCACCGTCAGCGCCTCGTGGAGGTCCGCGCGCAGGTCGAGTCGAAAGCCCCGGGACTCGCGATCGCCAAAGCCGCCGCCTGGCCCCTCGTTGTTGGTGAAGCCATCCACGTCCTCGTAAAAATAGGCCGCCTTGGCCGCGTAGTTCCGGGCGAAGGGCACGTTCACGGAGGTTTTGCTACGGAACAGGTTGCGGTTGCCAGTGCTCAGCGCCTGGCTCGCCGCGACGTTGTCGATATCCGGCCGGCTGGTAATCAGGCGAATGGCGCCGCCGGTGGTGTTGCGTCCGTACAGGGTGCCCTGCGGGCCGCGCAGCACTTCAATCCGTTCGAGGTCGGCGACATCGAAGGTGAGTCCGGCCGAGCGCGCGATATACGCGCCATTGAGGTACACGCCTACGGCCGGGTCCTGCGTGATCTGCGTGTCGGAGAGCCCGACGCCGCGAATGAACAGGCGCAGCGTCTGGTTGTTGGCGGGGAACGCGTCGATGTTCAGGTTGGGCACGAGGCCGTTGAGATTGCCGATGCCCTGGATGCGCTGCTTCTCGAGTTGCTCGGCATTCAGCGTGAACAGCGAGATCGGTGTGTCCATGGCGGATTCGGTGCGGTGCTGCGCGGTGACGATGACTTCCTCCAGCTCGCTCTCGCGCTGCTGCGCCAGCGCGGGCTGCGTGAGCAGCGGGAACACGGCGAGCAGGGCGGTGAGGCGCGGGCGCATACAGGTCTCCGGCTTTTCTACTTATCGCCCTGATTATCGATAGTATTTGACGGTTTATCAAATACAAAATGCGCCGCGCCGCTGACCCGTGGTGAATAACCCGCGCCCGCGCTAGACTGCAGGCCGGTAAAAATGCCGCGCCACACACGCAAGAGGGAGCGATGCACGCGACACACTGGACACAGCGCTACGGTTCGACGGCCATGGTGACCGGCGCCTCCTCCGGCATCGGCGAGCAGTTCGCGTGCGAGCTGGCGAAGCTTGGCTTCAATCTCCTGTTGACTGCCCGGCGCGAAGCATTGCTCGAGAACCTGAAGGACAAACTGGAACGTGAGCACGGTGTCAGTGTCACCTGCGAGGTCTGCGACCTGTGCGAGCCCGTGCAGGTGGAGGCGTTGATCGCGCGGGCGCAGGCTCTGGACGTCGGGCTGGTGGTGAGCAATGCCGGTTACGGTGTGGTGAAGGGTGAATTCGTGGCCGAGAGTCCCGCAGCGCTGGAAGCCATGTACCGGGCCAACAGCCTCGCACCGGCGCGCATCGCACACGCGCTGCTGCCGGCGATGATCGCCCGCGGGCGGGGGGGATTTATTTTCACCGGTTCCGTCGAGGGCGATGCGGTGTTCCCGTGGTCCGCCGGTTACGCGGCGTCCAAGGCGTTCCTGCACAGCCTGGCACAGGCGCTGTGGTACGAGGTGAAGGACAGCGGTGTCGACATCCTGTTGCTGGCGCCGGGTTCAACTGACACGCAGGCGCCGATCAAGCAGGGCATCAGCCGCGAACAACTGTCCGGCGTGATGAGCCCGGCACTCGTGGCGCAACAGGCTCTCGCGCAGCTTGGCAGGCGGCCGCACTTCACCCCCGGTGCACACAATCGGCTGCTGATCGCGCTGCTGCGGCTGTTGCCGCGCAAGCGCGCCATCGCGATGGCGGGCAAGGGAATGCGCAGCGCGATGCGGCGCTCCAGAAACCTGAGTACTTAGCAGCCGGGCGGAAGCTCGCAGGTGTCACCCAGCCCATCGCCATCGGTATCCGCCTGGTCGGGGTTGGGTGTAGACGGGCAGTTGTCCAGCGTATCGCCCACCCGGTCGCCGTCGAGATCCTCGTGATAGGCCGCGTCATAGTGCGGGTCGTGCATGGTGCGTATCGTCTGGGCCATGCCGTTCAGGTCCGCCTGGTAGTAAGGCCCGTAGGGAAAATTGGCCAGGTCCACGTCGTAGATCGCGCTCACCCAGACCAGTCGGCCGAGGTCGCGCAGGATGCCGCCCGGGTGTCCCAACGTGTCGATAAAGATCGAAGTCGATTTGTCGCCGATGAGATTGGGTGCGTCCGGCAGATTGCCGGCGCTCTGCAGGGTGCGCAGTTCACCTGCTCCCTGGCCATAGGGCAGGCAGAAGATGTCCACCCCCGGGTACAGCGCACGCAGGGTATCAATCAAGCCGTGCCATTGCGCGTGTGTAGCATGCCAGCTGCTGGCATAGGACGCGGCGTCGTAGTCCGCGGGCTGGGGCAGCCACGGAAACGCGACGAAGAACCGTGTGCGGGGGTTGTGCGCCAGGGCGTAATCGATCCAGTTCACATAGCCCTCGATGGAGGGGTAAGTGGGGTGGTAGGTCATGCCGAACAATTCGATATCGCCGCCGTCCAGCACGGCCTGAATCTGGGCGCGCTTGGCGGGGTTCTCCCATAGCGCCTGCGGCGCGCCGGTCTCACCGCCGGAGAACACGAACGTCTGGGTGTGCCCGGTGATTCCCGCCGCTGCCGCATAGCTGGGCATGCCATTGGCAAAAGGCCCGAAGAAGCTGTGCCCGATGAACAGCGACGTGAACCCTTCGGTGAGTTGCGCCGCCATGGCCGTGTGTGAACAAAGCAGCAACCAGAGGATGGTGGTGCAGAGTATTCTGATCGATTGCATGGTGGAATCCTGCGCGCCCGCTGTCCGGCTTGTTGATGGCCTGAGGTGAAAGATAGGGGAGGCTGGACATACCGGTCAACAATCGCGACTATTGGATAAAGTCTCCGGCGGCGTGCGTGCGGAACCTGCCGCGAGAATGCAGGTCAGACTGCGATGCGCTGTTGAACGAGTCATGGCTGTATACCGCGATATTCAACGCCATGTGCGAACTCGTTTCTCCCGCCCCAATATTGCGACAACTGTAAAAGGAAGCTATTCATGACAACCGATTCGAAAAAATGCCCCGTCACCCACCTCACCACTGCCTTCGGTGCTCCGGTGCCGACCAATCGCGACAGCCTCACGGCCGGCCCGCGCGGCCCGCTGCTGGCGCAGGATGTGTGGCTGAACGAGAAGCTCGCCAACTTCGTTCGCGAGGTGATTCCCGAGCGGCGCATGCACGCCAAGGGTTCGGGCGCGTTCGGCACCTTCACGGTCACGCGCGA
>CAYWWD010000050.1:0-25660 GCA_964461965.1 uncultured Halioglobus sp.
CACCGAGTCGCCGGAAGTCATCGTCCAGCGACACCGCCGTTCCGCCCTTGGTGGGAAGGAATATCTCGGTGAGCAAAATGCTCGGGAAACTGCGCACTTTCATCTGGCTCCGCTCGATTTGAATCAGTTGCATCCGTATGGCGATCCGCCGCCTGCATGCGCCGCTACAACAGCGAACCGTAGAGCTGTTCGAGCTGCCTTACGGGAGTGACGGTGAAATGCTGCTCCACACGCGCCCGCGCGGCTGCACCCATGCGTTGCCGCAGGCCGGCGTCGTCGACAAGGGCCTGGATCCTTGCGACCAGGGCCGCCACGTCGTCCCGCTCTACCAGGAATCCCGTTTCGCGGTCGACGACCACTTCAGGAATGCCGCCAACGCACGTTGCCACCACCGGTCGCCCGGCGGCACCCGCCTCGATGAGTATCAGGCCAAACGGCTCATCCCACTGCGACGGCGCCACGACCACGTCCGAGGAGTAGTAGATATCCGGCATATCGGTCCGATAGCCCGCGTACAGGATGCGCTCGTCGTGGGCGATCAGCGCGCGCAACTCCTCTTCCGTGTAAGCATCCTCGATCCCAAGCCCCTTGCGACAGGCCCCGACGATCAGGAAGCGGACTTTTGGGTGCTTGATGCCGGCAGTCGCCCGGATGAACAGATCGATGCCCTTGATTCGTCTGATCTGACCCGCGAACGTGACAAGTGTCTCGTCGTCACCTATGCCGATCTCGTTGCGAACGTTGCGGCCATGCGCGAATTTGCGGATGTCGACGGAATTGTGAATGACATGGACGGGCACGCCCAGGGTTGCGGAGTGCTCGGCAACGAACCGCGAAACCGCGGCGATAGCCGTGGAAATGCGCGTAGCGGGCGTGCGGTCCAGGTTGACCGTGTGGAAATGCGTCACGACGGGTATCCGCAACAGCTTCGCCGCCACGTGCTCCGCCGGCCGCCAGTCATTCGCGCGGTTCATGTCAATGATGGCTATACGATGCCGCCTGAACCAGAGCAAGGCCCTGACGATAGCCTTGAGGTATGCAAGCGGCGAACGCAGCTCCGTCACCGGGCCCCAGATGACGCACTCTATCCCCATCGCTGCAAGAAGCTGTTCGGCAGGACCCTTTCGGGGCAGGGCAACGACCGGCTCGAAGCGGGTTCGGTCCAGCAGCGACAGCGACGTGAAAAGCACCCGGCTGGAACCACCCCAGTCGCCATGCGAGCCCGCGAAGAACAGGACCCGGTGCGGAGCCGAGTGCCTCATTCCGGCGCTCCATCGGTCGCAGTGTATGGCGACGTGGAGACATAGCGGGCCCGGCAGCACTTGGCGGCAATGTTCTTCGGGTGCGGCGGTTTCTCGCAGAAAGGACCCAGCAGCCTGTCGCGCAACGACATGGACTCGAGCGGGGGGGAGCCCGCCTGGCCCGTCTCTAGAGTCACCACACCCGTCGCCCGATCCCCCGTGACCGTCCACCCAGGCGGAGACACCTTTATGCGGTAATCACCCGCCTCCACCGGCAACGGTTCAGACCACGCCTGCCAGAAACCGCTGCTATCCGGCAGCGCGAAGGCGGCCACCAGCGAGCGCAGGGACCACAGGCAGCTGGCTGGGCCAGAGTAGACGTCTTTGAACCGCGCGTCGGTGCCGAAGGATCCCTGCGTTAGATTGCCCCGCTGCAGCGCACCGCGCGCTGTGACGTGATGCCAGACGACGTCCGGCGTCCACCGCGCCACACTTGGCGACACCACCTCGGGATGGCTGGACTGCGCGAACTCCAGCGGTACCCGGGCGGCCATGCGGTAACAGGTGCTGCGCCCCATCATCGGAACGCCCGCGGGCGCGAAGTACTTGTACACCGCGGCGAAGTCACGGAGCGCACCATCGATGATGAAGTCGCTGTCGAGGTCGGGGAGAATCCGCTGCAGCCACTGCATCTGGCAATGGAAACCCCAACTGTTGTAGTAATCGAAGCCCGGCGTATCGTCGCCGTCGCTGTTGCCGTCGCTGACATCCCGAAGTCAGCCGGCACGAGCAGGCGTGCGAGCGCCACACCGAACGCGAACTCCGTCAGGCAGTTGCCCACCGTGTCCAGCATGAGCCCGCTGCGGATGCTCTCTCCACGGCTCATCAGCTTGTTGCCGCGACCCTGTAAACCAGCGGATCTTGCGTCATTTTGATGAACATACCGTGTGTGAGGGGCTGCTTACTTAACGGGAAACAATGGTTACACAACCAAAGCAAAGATCGCGAATCCTGCTCTTGAATGCTACGCAGAATCCTGCCACCGCCCAAGGCGTTTGGCGAGGCATACTGCTGACACGAGCCCAAATGTCAGGGAATTTATCACTTCTCGCTAACCCACAAAAAATTTTCGTTCTAAATCAGTCCGCTAGCCGATGGCCCAATATTTGCTTGGCGATTGTAACTGTTTTGACGTCTTATTGACCCTTAAGTCGTCATGAATCGTAGGCGTATTCACAAATCCGTCGCGACATCGATCCAGTTCATCACGTTACGGTAAGTTTGCGGGCATATGGCGATTGAAGCAGGTCAGATTCAACGGAGTCAGGCGTGAAAGTAGTAGGCGCGACGTTTGAGAACGGCAAGCCCAACGACGTCCCTCAACGCATTGGCGAAGGCCGCGGCATATTCCGCGAACTTACACCGAAAGGCGCGAAGTCCCGGTGCTTTGCGTATCAGTTCAACGCGGAGCAAAAATCCATCATCCGCGGGATGTATCCCCATGTGAGCCCAGCCGCCCCACGCACCAATCGCGACGACGCTGGCCTTCGTCCGAAATGCTTACCATCTTCAGCGAAAAGGCGCATTAAGTTCACGCCGCTCGCTCGAATGCTTCAGGTGCGGTCGACGGCGAGCGCTTCTTCGAGCTTAACGACGCCTCACGGGCTATCGGCAACGTGGACATCTACAGTTGGAGCGAGCAGCACGCGGAGTTCCTCTTCGACGATATCCAGGTCAACGCCATCAACTAAGCCAGGAGCAGACAGATGAGAGTGACAATCCTGCGCCGCGCGGTCGCGGCGACCGCGCTCTCGATTGTCGTTCCACTGGCTCATGGCGCCCTGCACGATCGTGGTGGCGGCCTGATCTACGACGACGTCCTGAATGTCACCTGGCTGCAGGACGTCATGCTGCCGGCGGGCACGTCCTACGACGACGACTACGCCAACGCGCCAAAGGACAACGGCAGCACGGACGGGATGCTGTCGTACTATGCGGCCCAGGCATGGGTCGCAGATCTCGAGTACTTCGACCCGGCTCGTGGCGTGGTCTGGAGGGACTGGCGGCTACCCGAGGTACAGCCTGTCAACGGGGTCAGCTTCAACGTGCGCCCTAGCTACGACGGCTCGACAGACGTGGGCTACAACATCACGTCGGCGATGCACGAGTTGGCGTACATGTACTACGTCAACTTTAAGAACAAGGGCCAGTACGACAGCAACGGTACATGGCAGAGCGGCTACGGCTTGGTCGACGACCCCGAAGATCCCAATGACGAGAGCCTATTCGTCAACCTGAAGAAGGGACTGTATTGGTCAAGCACCGTTCGCCCCGACAACGACGACAATGCTTGGGACTTCCGCATGCAGTATGGCAACACGACTGCAGGCGACTTCCGCTACGTGCGCTACGTCTTGGCCGTGATGGACGGCGACGTCGGCGCGACGCCGCCGATCCAGATCAATTCGTTCGCTGCCACTCCGACCGCACTGCTGGACACGCAGACGAGTGCGCTGGCGGTGGTGGCGACGGACCCGGAGCCCGGGCCGAGCGCGCTGAGCTATCTTTGGGAGGTAGTCAGCGGCGACGGCACGGTGCAACAGGCCACGAGCGCCAACGCGGTGTACGCGCCGGAAAACCTCTCGGCAAATCAGACAGTGACACTGCGGGTTACGGTGTCGGACGGGGAGGCCACGGTGGCGCGGGAGCTGACAATTCAAGTCAGCGACGCCGACGCAGCGTCGCCGAACGTGGCGCCGGCGATCGTCGGGGTGACAGCCACGCCATCGACGATCTGGGACACGCAGCAAAGCCAGCTGCAGGTCACAGCCACGGACAGTGACGGCCCGAGCGCGCTGAGCTACCAGTGGACCATCGTCAACGGCGAGGGGCTGCTTGACGGCGCCACCGTCGCCAACCCGTGGTACACGCCGGCCGACGTTGTCGGCACCCAGAACGTGACGCTGCGCGTGACGGTTTCTGACGGCGCGGTCAGCGTCAGCCAGGATGTGACGCTGGCAGTGCTAGACGCCAATGCACCGCCGCCGGGGACGCAGACGGCAGTTACCTATGACTTTACATGGTACAGCGGTGCGCTCGAGGTCTGGTGCTACCAAGGCGCCGGCCGCGTCTTTGTTGACGTCTTCGAGGATCCGGCTTGGCCTGACAGCGTGTTCTTCCGCTTCCGCAATGGCTTGGGCAACCCGCTGTATTTCGATGGCCAGTTGCTTGACCACTCCTTGTCGAGCATCGTGGGCATTCAGCTTGACACGGGAACCGCACTGCCCGGGATGTTCACCAGCGTCATTCGCCATGACGCCGTTGGCTACGTCGAAATGCCCGTGCACATACCCGGCACGCCCCAGACCCTGCTGGATCAGAGCGGCTCCATCTCGCGCATCGCCTGGAGCGGCGATTTCGGAGCCAGCCGCCGCAGTGAATCTCTGCCGAAGACCGATGGCATCAACATCGACGAGTCGCTAACCCTGCGCGCGCAACTGGCCGCTGGAGTCACATTCGCGAATGTGGTCGCAGCGATGGACGTCGGCATGTCTGACGCTTACGTGTCCAAGGATAGCTACCTGCTATGGACTACGGCCGAAAAGACACTGTACCGGGCGACGGCCACGGCCGGCTTGCGCGTCGCAATGGAGGTCAACAGCATCGTCCCCAACACGTGGGATCCAGATGGGCACGCGCTTTACGTCTCGCGTGGACGCGTGGACCCTACAGCGGCCGGGGCGCCGCAGATCACTTCAGTGACCGCCACGCCGATGGCGTTGCTGGACACGCAGACGAGTGCGCTGGCGGTGGTGGCGACGGACCCGGAGCCCGGGCCGAGCGCGCTGAGCTATCTTTGGGAGGTAGTCAGCGGCGACGGCACGGTGCAACAGGCCACGAGCGCCAACGCGGTGTACGCGCCGGAAAACCTCTCGGCAAATCAGACAGTGACACTGCGGGTTACGGTGTCGGACGGGGAGGCCACGGTGGCGCGGGAGCTGACAATTCAAGTCAGCGACGCCGACGCAGCGTCGCCGAACGTGGCGCCGGCGATCGTCGGGGTGACAGCCACGCCATCGACGATCTGGGACACGCAGCAAAGCCAGCTGCAGGTCACAGCCACGGACAGTGACGGCCCGAGCGCGCTGAGCTATCAGTGGACCATCGTCAGCGGTGGGGGGCTTCTTGACAGCGCCACTGTCGCCAACCCGTGGTACACGCCGGCCGACGTCGTCGGCACCCAGAACGTGACGTTGCGCGTGACGGTTTCAGACGGCGCGGTCAGCGTCAGCCAGGATGTGACGCTGACAGTGCAAGACGTCAGCCCGCCACCGCCGGGGGTGCGGATCCTTGGCGAAAATTTCACGTCCGGCAGTTTCGCGGGCTGGAGCTACTACGATGAAGGCAGCATCTCGGCGCCGTCGAAGTGGCTCATCGTCTCGGGTGAGTTGGCGCAGCAGAGCAATATTCGCGACGGCGGCAACAACGTCGATCTCACGCGCGCAGGCACTTACTTGCTGTGGGACGAGGGGCTGGGCTGGACCGACTACAAGGCCCACTTCAAAATGCGCTCGACGGACGACGACGCGCTTGGAATGATGTTCCGTTACATCGACGCAGACAACTACTATCGCTTCAGCTGGGACCAGCAGCTCAAGCAGCGTCGACTGGTCAAGAAGGCCGGCGGCGTGTTCACGCTGCTGGCAGCCGATAACGTTCCCTACATTGGAGGGCAGAGCTACCATGTGGAACTCATCGCCCAAGGTGCACAGTTGGAGGTTTGGATCGACGGCACACGCATCTTCCAAGTCAACGATGCCAGCCACGGCCGCGGCAGCGTCGCATTCTACGCTTGGCAGAACAACGCCGCGTTCTTCGACGAACTGGTGGTCGAGGACCTGAGTGGGGGGAACTTCAACGCACTGCCCAAGATCACTGGGCTGACCGCCTCGCCATCGACCATTCTGGACAACCAGACCAGCCAGATCGCGGTGACGGCCGTCGACACCGATGGCCCTGACGCATTGAACTTCCAGTGGAGCGTCGTCAGCGGTGGCGGCGTGCTCGACGACGCCAACAGCGCCACGCCGATCTACATTCCAGTGGACGTGGCCGGCACACAGACGGTCAAGTTGAAGGTGGAGGTCAGCGACGGAGCGGCAACCGTGAGCGGCAACCTTGCGCTCAGGGTCGAAGACGCCGAGCCGCCACCGAGCGGGCCGCTGCTGATGAGCGATGACTTCGGCGGAAGCCTCGACAGCTGGAACGTAGTCGACGAGGGTACAATCTCGGCGCCCTCAAAATGGCGCGTAGTCTCTGGCACACTGGCGCAGCAGAGTAACATCCGCGACGGCGGTACCAGCAAGGACTTGCCCAGGCGGGGGACATACCTGCTGTACTGGGGCGGCGCAGGATGGGGCGACTACCGGGCCCGATTCAATCTACGCTCCACCGACGACGACAGTTTGGGCTTCGTGTTCCGCTACGGCGACGCCGACAACTACTACCGCTTTAGCTGGGACAAGGAGAGAAACCAGCGCTGGTTGCTGAAGAGGGCGGGCGGCGTTTACACGCTGCTGGCGGCCGACAACGTGCCCTACGTGTTGGGGCAGGACTACTTGGTGGAAATCGTCGCACAAGACACGCTGTTGCAGGTGTGGATCGACGGCGAGCGCGTCTTCGAGGTTGACGATGCCTCGCTGGCTATAGGGACTGTGGGCTTCTACAGCTGGCAGAATACTGGCGCCTTCTTCGACGATATCCAAGTCAACGCCATCGAGTAGGGACGTTAGGTCGTGCGTCATCTGATCAGATCGGTCGGCCCAGTAACACGTAGTTCAGCAGTCTTAGCCCAAACCGCAGAGGGCACTGGGAGCTGTTAAATTTTATTTCAGGATCCCCCTCGCTTCTGGAAGATGGGCCAGCACGCTGAAGGCCCATCGGGTGTAATCATGCGCCTGGGGCCGTCGTAGCAACTCGATGCGCCGCCAGGCGTCCAACGCCTTGGAATGCCGCAGCCACTTCCAGGCCGGAACAGTGAAACCGGTCTTCGGTCGGTTGATCAGTGCCTCCGGCAGGGGTCTGTCGAGGGCCTCGGGCAGGATTGACTTGCCTGTGCCTATACGACCCATTGCAGCGAGCCCGACTACCTGCTCGGCGAAACGGGCATCCACCAACGGGGTACGGATCTCCAGCGAATGCGACATTCCCGCCCAGTCAGTGTCGCGCAGCAACTGATTTCGCATGTAGCGGCTCGATTCCAGCTGCAATACAGCGGCGAATCCCTCCAGCCCAGTGCCCTCGCGTTGCTGACTGGCAAGCTCGATGTACTGCAACTGACGGAGCCCGAGACGGGCGAAATCCGGGTCCATCACCGAGTCCAGTTGCCATGGCATAAGCAGGCCCCGCTCTAATTGGTAGGCGCCGAAATAATCGCCGCCTAGGCTGAGCAAAGCGGCGCGCCGGGGGTCGAAACCGGGCGACAGCGACGCCAGCAATTTGCCGCAAGCCTGCCACAATGCTGGGAGGCCAGGCAGTCCCGAAAAAGGGCGCACTGCCCGAACCCGACGGGGCAACCTCCCGAAAGTCGCATACCCACCTAGCAACTCGTCGCCACCCAGACCGGATAGCACCACCTTGAGGCCGATCTTGGCAGCGGCCGCGGACACGAACCACGTGTTGATGCCGTCGATCGTCGGCTGGTCCATGGCTGTCAGGAAGTTGGGTAGGTCGTCTTCCATGTCTTGGGTCGTGATGGAGACCGTGTGATGATTGGCCCCGTAGTGCTCGGCGACCAGCTTAGCTAAGGGCAATTCGTCGAGATGGGTGTCTTTGAACTCCTCGCAGGAGAAGGTGATGCTCTCGACTGGGCGGCCGGAGATCTCGGTCGCCAAACCAAGCAGAGTACTCGAGTCTAACCCGGCTGAGAGGAAGGCACCGACCGGCACGTCGGCCACCAGGTGGCGGCGGACGGATTCGCGCAAGGCGGCCTTGAACCAGGCGCGCTCCTCACCCTTAGGGATGTCGGCGGCGGTCTTCATGGCACCGACGATAGCCGCGCCAATGGTCCAGTAGGACTCAATCTTGCCCATGCCGCGGGCATCGATCCGCACACTGCTGCCAGCTGGCAGCATGCGGATATCCCGGTACAGGGTCAGTGGTTCGGGTACGCTGCCCCACAAAAAGAATCCCACCACGCCGCCGGGGTCAAGGTCGCTGGCGATCCGCCCTCCCGCCAGTAGCGCCTTGACCTGGGAGGCGAAGCGGAATTGCCCCTGCCCGTCGGCGTAGTAGAGTGGCTTGATGCCGTACGGATCGCGCGCTAGAAAAAGCTCTTCGCGGGCAGCATCCCAGATGGCGAAGGCGAACATCCCGCGCAGTTTGTGGAGCATGGCGGAGCCTTCGCGCTGATAGAGCCGCAGGATGACCTCCGTGTCGCTATGTCCGCGGAAGCTAACCCCATCGGCGATCAAGGCATCACGCAATTCCACATAGTTATAGATCTCGCCATTGAAGGTAATGGTGTAGCGGCAATTCTCGGTGGACATTGGCTGATGGCCCTGCTCGGACAGGTCGATGATCGCAAGGCGACGATGACCGAAGCCGACGCGCTTTTGATCCGGCAGCCAGATGCCTGCGCCATCCGGTCCGCGCAGAATCATAGCGTCGCGGCTGCGAAGCAGTTCCCGGGAATCGACAACAGGCGCTGCGCCTCCGTAGGCGTAGATGCCATTGATGCCGCACATCAGCCGACTCCTCTGCGCGGATTGACCGGTGAGAGGCGCTGGCTCGCCGGCGCGTTGGTCACGAGGCACCTCTATCCGAGTTGTTGTAGGGCGAAGTGGACAAGTAACGCGCACGATGATATTTCGCACAGATATTAGTGGGACGGCGCGGCACTCTGAAGAACGGCGATAGCAGGCGATCCAGGACACCGATGCCCACCAGTGGCGCGTCGCCTGATTGGCCGGTCTCCAAGGTCACCACTCCCGATGCCCGGTCACCGACGATCGTCCAGCCCGTCGGGCCGACTGGCAGACGGTAATCCGAAATTTCCACCGGCAGGCGCTCCGGTCTGACCTGCCAAAAGGGATGCGTATCGGGCAGGATGAAGGCCGCCACTAGCGAGCGCAGCGACCACAGGCAACTGGCTGGGCCGGAATAAGGCTCCACCAGTCGGTAGTCGGCGCCGAAATAACCTTGGGTCACGCCGCCATCGCGCACCGCACCATGCAGTATGAAATGTTGCCAGATCGCGTCCAGTGCACGTCTGGCCTCGCCCGGCGACACCACGTCGGGATGCTGATCCTGGGCAAAGATCAGGGGTGTGGGCGCGGCCATCCGATAGCAAGTGCTGCGGCCCATCATGGGAAAGCCAGCGGGACCAATGAAGTATTTATAGATGGCGGCGAATTCCCGCATGGCCTGATCAATGAATCCATTATCCAAATCGGGGGCGATTCGCCGCAGCCATTGCAACTCGTAATGGAAGGCCCACGCGTTGTAGTAGTCGAACCCTGGCGTATCCCCCGACTCGCCATCCCTGAACCAGCCCTGACCACAGTAAAACGACTTAGCTCTATGATAATGCCAGCCCAATTTTGCGTCATCGTGGGCTGCGCCAAGGGTGGACAGCACAGCGTTGACCTTGGTGATGAACAGGTGCCAGTTGTTGTCGGGCAGGTGCGGGCCGTTGACCTGCAGCAACCAGTCTGCGATCCGGCCGCGTTCGGCTTGGCCCAAGGTGTCCCAAACGTGCTTTCGACTGAGCCACAATGCCAACGCGATATCGCCAGCCTCTACGATCGCGAGACTCCAGTTGCCGATCTTTCCCCAATATTCGGGGGAAGCGGGATCAGTGCCCGCAAGCAGGCCAGCCTTAAGCATCGCTATGAGATCCAAGGTCGTATCATCCGGGAGTTCAAGGCGCGGCGCGCGCCCCCCATACAACCAAGCCGCGGCGAGCGGCGCGATACGGGAAAAGCCCTCCAAACGGTCCATCAGAGACCCGTTGTAGCTGTCGGCACCAACATAGTCTGCGAGGGCCCCCAGAGGGCTGCGGTAGTTCGCGAAACCGGCCATGAAGTAGCGGAACAGGTCAGCATAAACTTCGGCCGAGGGCGCTTCATGCTGGCGGAATCCGGACAGGAGGCTTTCATACGCAGCAGGCAAACGCCGCCGCGCTAGATGGCCGCGCCATTTCATGGCCATGCGCCCACCCGCGAGGGCAAGGCTTTGCCGAAATGAATAAAGCATACGACCCATAGCCAGCCTATCGATCACCGATGCCGAGGCGTCGACAGATATCCCGTGACAGAGCCGGGTAGGCCACGCGCTTAGCGACCATGGCCAAGACGTTGCGCCGCATGGCTACGACTTGGGCTTGGTCCATGTCGTTGATCCGCTCCATCGACGCGGGCCAGCCGCCAGGTGGCACCGCGATGCAGTTCGTCCCGTCCTTGAGATCGAGATCGTATAGGTCTAGTTCATTGGCATTCAGTACCGGGACGCTGCCACGCAACAGAGCCTCGACCGGACGGTGGGTTACCAAGGAGTAGCCCGGCGGCGCCAAAGTAAAGTCTGACTGGGTCAAGACCTGGAGAAAAGCCATTTGGCTGAGGGCCGCAGGCTGCGCGTCGGTGAACACATGCCAGAACATGCCTGGTTTCACTCCCGTATCGGTACGAAAAAAGCCTTCCACGCTGTCTAGGATGCGCCCGCGCGCCTCGGGGTCCCAACTGCCGATAAAGTTGGCGCGGTAGGGGCGCGTCGCCTCGGCGTCCCAGTCCGCAGCATGGATCGATCGGTACAGGTCGGACTCGTTCAGAAACAGGGAATGCGCATCGAAACCCACTACGCGCCGAGGTTTGAGCAACCCGAACAGGTCTATTGGGTAGTAACCGTCCTTGTAGACAACACGGTCCACCTTGGCGAACCATGGCCCATACCAGCGCCGCTCGCGCCACTGCAATTTGATGGCTTGCCAGTAAGGGCGGATGCGGTCGCCGTAGGAAACCACCGTCATGCGGTCCGCGCGTGCAGCGAGTTTGGCGAGAATATCACCGTAACCCAGCAAGAGGGGATGTCCCTGAACAATCAGGCGCTCAATGTGTTCAGGCGGCTGCGCCCCAGCATCAGCGATCACGGTTGCAGCAGGGTCGACCGCAATGCGTCGTGATAGGCTCCAGCTAGACTGGCTGTCTTTGGCCACGTCGGCCACCCAGACCACGACCTCATGGCCGCTGAAGCTCAGGGCCTTGGCCATGGTGTAGGTCAGTGAGTCGCTCCAGAGTGCGAGGAGGCAGACTGGAACGGAATGATCATGTTTGTGCTGCATCGGTGGTGTCCGAAAGTGTCACTCTACGTCGATGCCGCTAGCCAGGCCGTTCAGCCCCTTGCCAAGGCCCCGCAACATATTCGCCGTCGTGCGACGAAGGCGCCAGAACCGGGGACCCTCCTTCTTCTGCGGTATACGCCCCAGACGCTGCGACTCCGCGCGCTCCGCCCGCGCCTCATCAACGAGTTCCGCGATGCGGTGTTCGTAGCCGAATCGCAAGGCCAGTTCGGCAACCTGCCCCTCGAACTCGCTGATTTCCCGCTCGGCCCACTGATCGATACTGCGCTTACGCCAGAAGGCGTGGGGTCTTTCCTCCCTGAGCGCGTCGAAATCCGCCTGTGTGACTTGAGCCTGGTACCCCAGGAACTGGCTGATTTCCCTGTACTTCGGATAGTCGAAGTCCTCGATGCGCACAATGCGATAGCTGTCTTGCGGCAAGCCCTCGAGCAACGCGAGGGTCCTTTCGTTCCATGCGCGCCAGAACCACGCGACCTTGCCCACGGGCGTCATCTCGTTCCAGGTGCGGAAGAACTCGCCGGTAGGTGCGATGCGGGCAAAGAAGGTGTGCACCTTCTCCGGGGTCTGGTCCTGATATCCGGTGGCCAGATCGACATTTTTTACCGAGTAGGGACGGCGATAGAACCCCTTGTGCACGAACGACGAGACCACGCGATCCGGGCGTCGCACGAGAAATACGAATTTTGCACCGAAGCGTTCGTGCAGTTCCCTGGTCGACAGGGACAGGTGCGGACTGGCCTCGAAAGAATACGCATGGGTTTCCAGGTCACTGAGGATTTCCAGTTCCTTGGTCGCCAGGAAGCCCTCGTCGTCCACCGGCAGCCGGTGCCATTTGCAGTAGCGGTGGAAGGTCTCGTTGTCCTGGTTGCGTTCGTGCGAACTGGCCACGAGCGGTTCTTTTTGCATCAATTGGTACAGAAAGAGCGTACCGCAACGTCCGCTGCCAATGGCAAATCCCACCTTGTTGTCCAGCTGCATCATTTCGCTCGTGTCCGTCATGACTTCGTTGTTGCGTCCAGGGTGCTCATCGCACAGGTTTCAGGCCGACTCGAACCGGTACCCGAAAAGCCGGATGTCATTGGCATGTCGCTCGGCAACCAGGGCGCGCGTGGTGTCGTCGTAGTACTCAGAGTAGTGGTGTCCGCGCTGCCGCATACCCGACTTCAGGTGCGGCAACTCGAGTTCGGGCAGTCCCACCCGATTGCAAACCTGCTGCAGATCCTCCGCGAGGTGCTCATAGCGGATCACGAAGTCCACGCACAGCTCTCCATCCAGAATGTAGAAGCGGTCGTTGGTGTCCCATTCCTTTTCCCTGAGAAAGCGCGTGAACGCCTTGCGCGCAGGCGCGAGCTCATCGAATGAAATCCCCAGGTAATGGTAAAAGCGCCTGCGGGGTTTCAGCGTTGGATCGTTGCGACTGTCCCAGAAGAACCGCGACAGCGTGCGCTCCCAGGGATTTCGTGCGATGCTGAACTTGAAATAGTTGTTCCATACTTCCGCCGCCAGGCTGTGCTTGATGGTCAGGGCGTCATCATGCTGCCGGTACCGCCCTTCGTTCATGGACTTGTGGACCCATGCCCCTGTCTCGTCGCGATTGAAAGCGAAATCACCCAGGGGGGTGACGATGTCGTTCCCCGCGCAGTAGTTGGAAAGAGCGGCTTCAATGCTCGTCCCGGCTGTCTTGGTCGACTTGATGAAAATGTATTTGTGCGAGTGCGAAATGATCATGCTGAGCTCGACATCATTCGGGTGAAACATCGGGGGCGATGCGAATCAGTTGATCGCCCGCCACGTCTTGCAGTTCGAGGGTCTTTCCATCCAACCAGCGCACCGTGATGCGCTCTGCCCGCGGTGATTCCCCGAGACCGAAGTACAGTCGATAGTGGCCCTGGGAGAAGAATGCGCTGTCATTGGAGCCCACCTCCTGCGCCTGGGCGCCGCCTTCGGTGAAGACCGTTACGCGCGCGCCGATGGCTTGCGGATTACCGGAGGCGCCTTCGACTGCCACCTGCAGCCAATGGTTGCCGGCTGTATCGTTGCGCCAGTTCTTGATGACCCACGCGAACTCGTCGTCGGTGCTCTTGAAGGGCTTCTGCCACCAGCGCCAGAGCGTTGGGTTGTCGTTCAGCGCCACCAGCACGTCGCGGTCGCCGTCATTGTCCTGGTCATACCAGTGGACTATGGCCGCCTGGTAGCGGTGAGGCGCCACGGCCAGCAAGCCGGTGGCTTCGAAATCGCCTTTGCGCACCTGGCGATATATTCCGTCAGGAACGACATGCAGGTCCTGCAGGCCGTCGTTGTCGTAGTCCACCCAGGTCGCATTCAGAGCGCGTTCAGGCAGCCCCAGACTCTTTGGCGCGACACGCTGGAACGCGCCTCTTTCGTTTGCCAGAAGTTCATTACCACGCTTTGACGAGATGAATGCGTCCGGATCGCCGTCCGAGTCGAAATCGGCAACCGTTATCTTGCCGTCGAAGCGCCAGTAGTTGCTCACCTCCCCTCGAAGGCCTGCCACGTCGGCGCGGACGAACTCGGGACGGAACAGCAGGTGCTCCGAAAATTTCCCCGACTCGCCGCGATACAGGAAGAAGCCCTTATCCTCTGTCGTCAGCAGGTCCAGGTCGCCGTCGCCGTCCGCGTCCATCCAGGCGAAGTCGATGATTTCATGACCCGGCAGGCCAAGCCCGATATCCATGGCCATGTTACTGAATTGTCCTTCTGGACCCTGCACCCAGAGTTGCTTGGCAAAGATGCCGTGACTCTTGCCGCGGTCCTGGCAATTGACGAACAGGTCTGGCAGTCCGTCGCCGTTGACGTCTGCCCATTCCGCATGGCGCCCCGAACAATCCTTCTTTTCGATCCCCGCTTTCGTGGCGGTCTCCCGGAACTTCTGCGTAGTTCCCGACACCAGCAATTCGTCGCGAATGCCGTCCCTGATATGCCCCGGCAAGTCGCGCAATGTGCCGCCTACACCGCCCCGGGTGATGAATACGTCCAGCTTCCCGTCGGCATTGATGTCAGCCCAGGCATGGCCATGGCGGTCCTGCAGGTACGGTGAGACCTGGCGACTGGCAGGCGAGACGCCCTGGTTGCCGATGTACACATTGGACAGCGGAAAGCCCTCCGCGAGCTCGATACGCGTCGGCACACCGCGCGAGGGCGGAACCAGTTTGAGCTTCCCGTCTCCCGCTGCGCTGAACTCGATGATGCTCTCGGGGATCGGCGAGTCGTGCGACTTCGCCTGCGTTTGCTTGACCAGAAAGCCGTCGTTCTTCGCGAAACGGATCTCGCTGAACATCGCGAGCGTCCCTGAAACCGGCCCCAGCTCCCGCAGCCCGTGCGCCTGCAGAACCAGGTTCTCCCCCAGCCAATAGATGTAAAGCCCAGGGCGCTCGATGAGCGGCAGAGTGAATGATTGCTCCCATCCGGGGAAGCCGGGATTCTGGTCCAGTCCCCAGGGCGTCAGAACGTCCTGGTAGCCCCCCTTTCCGTCAGCGAGCAGCAGAAGCTGACGGTAATTGTGGTTGGACGTGTAGAGGTCCAGATGTCCGTCCCCGTCTGCGTCCACCACTCCCACGTCGAAAATCTGCGGGATGGCTCCGGGCACAAACGCCTGAGCCTTGAACAGTCTGCTCTCTCCTGCGACCAATCGCTTTAGGCAGACGGCCCCTTCGTCCCTGAGAATGTATGCGACCGTCACTGCGATTACGATCAGTAGCAGCCCGGCCAGTCGCATGGGGGAAAGCAGCCTTCGTTTCATGCAATCTCATCGTGCCCAGTAACGAAACAGAGCACAAAGTCTAGCAGTCCGGACGGATACCCGCCGATCCACCGGCTTGTGGTGCGTATCACGAAAAGCGCCGCGTGATCAGCGAAACGCCTTCGGCAAGCTTCTGGCGCCAGCGCGAGGCTTCTGAGCGCAGGGATGCAATCGGGATAAACAGGAAAGCCACAACGTAAACCAGCCCACCGCCTGCTGACATCACAACCACGTAGACAGCGGGATGCACGGGCCCATCGGAATGGAGCGCAAGGTCGATAAGCGTCAGCACGCCAAACAGTAGCGCGCTCAGTGCAATTCCCGGTGCTACCGCCAGGATCAGATCTCGCATCCGCGTGCGCAGCGCACGCTGCGCCAGCCAATAGAAATGAACCGCCAGGGAGACTTGCGCCAGCACGATGCCCCAGGCCACCCCTTCCAGCCCCCACTTTGAACCAAACACGCAGGCGCCCACGACCACCACGAGATTGACAGCCTGTGCGAGCATTTCCCGCCCCAGCCGGTTCTGCGCCGCCAGCACGACTCCGCAGGGGAAAATGACATTCAGGAAGATGCCCGCGGCGCAGAGGATGCTCATGGCGGCGCCTGCCTCGATCCATTTGGCCCCGTAAACCACGCCGATGAAGGGTTCGGCAATCCACCACAACAGGACATAGACCGGCGTCGTATAAACCATCAGCAGCGTGATGGTCCTGTAGAAAAGGTATTTCGACTGATCGAGATTGTCCTGCGTCTTGCTCATGGCCCGGAACAGGGGCTCCATGGTGGGCGCCATCAGCAGCTGGTTCGGCAGACGCGACAGGCTCTCGGCCTTGTTGAACAACCCCAGGAATGCCGGGCCGGCGATCTTGCTCAGTATCAGGTTCTTCGCCTCAGAGCGCAGGTAAGTGACGAAGTCGTTGGCCACGATCTTGGCACCGTACGCGCTGTGCTTGCGCATCGTGGCCACATCCAGGTTCACCTGCAATCGGAGAGGGGTGATGCGTGCCAGCCAGAAATTCTTCAACAAGCCGGCGAACAAGCCCGACAGGGTCAGGCTCCACACCCCCATGCCCGCAAATGCCATGGCCGTCGAAGCGGCGCCTGTGAACAGACCGGTGCCCACATCAACGATGCTCCGGCTCTTGAAGTTCATCTCCCGGTTCAGCCAGGCATTGCGCATCACCAGAAACGGCCGCAGCAGGAAGCTCAGCACCGACACGCGGATCAGGTCCGCATACAGCGGTTCCTCGAAGAACGCTGCGATCCAGGGGGCAGCAATGTAGAAACCGAGGTAGACCAGCACTCCCATCGCAAGCTGCAGGGTGAACACGGCCGTGAAATCGTTCTCGTCCGCCACCTTGGCCCGGATCAGCGACTGCCCCATGCCACCCGCGGTGAACATGCCGACAAAACCGGTGAACACCGAAATCGTCGCGATCATCCCGAAGTCCGCCGGCACCAGCAGTCGCGCCAGGGCGATGCCGAACGCGAACTCCATGAAGCGGTTGCCCACCTTGCCCAGCATGAGCCATTTGGTGCCGCTCCGTATGCTTTCTCCCAAGCTCATGATCGGACGAACTCGACGCTGCTGTGAATTGAAGGCGCAAACAAAATGGATCTATGGGACAAGCCGTCGGATTGCAAGCGCGAGCAATGGTCCGCTTCTGCACTCAACCAGATTTTGGCCACGACAAAGAATTCGACATCGACAAGGGAAAACATGACTGCCAAGCTTAGCAACGAATGGAGACGCTGTCCTTTCGCTTGCCCGGATGTTTAGTCTGGTGAAATACGATCAACCTGTTAAAGCACATGCCCCAGCAGCATATCTTTCAACAGACCTAAGCCCAGACGGCCTCGGGCGACAGGCGCCAATGCAAGCAATTGCATCACGTCACGCAGCGCGGCCGTGCGGCGTCCCGTCCGGTAGCGCCATTTCGCATAGTCGCCATAGACGCCAGCCATGCAGCTGCGCCAATAAGCCCCTTGCAGACCGGCCGGCAGCAGGCCGCGGTTCTTCTTCATCACGCGGATGGCTGATTCGCGCATGATTTCCAGGTTGCGGCTCATGCTTTCCGGATGCTTCAGCAATACCGTGAGCGGCTCCGCGATGCATCCGTAAGAAGCAACCGCAGCCAGCCGCATCCACATGTCGATGTCTTCCAGGCTGCGCAAAGACTCGTCGAAATCCCCCACCTGTAGCAGCACAACGCGCTTCACCAGCACGCCCGAGCCGCTGCCGGCAACCGCTGCGTTCTCTCGGAACAGGTGCTCCAGCAGCGAGCCGCTCCACCGGGGGCATGCCCAGATATTCAGCTGCTTGCCGTCGGGATCTTCTACAGAGGCCGCCGTGGAGCAGAAGCCGAGTGTGGCATCGGACTGCATCAGCGTCACCTGGCGCTGCAGCTTCTCCGGCAGCCACCGGTCATCGGCATCCAGAAAGGCCACATAGGTCCCGCGGGCGGCACGGATGCCCGCATTGCGGGCGCTGGACAATCCGCCATTGGCCTTGTCGACCACCCGCACGACATCACCGTATCCTGCAATCACGGCCAGGGTCTCATCGCGGCTGCCGTCGTTGACGACGATGATTTCGTAATCCGTGAAAGTTTGCGCCAGCACGCTGTCGAGCGCGCGACGGATACACCACGCTGCGTTGTAGGCCGGGATGATCACGCTTACTGCAGGAGCCTCAGTCATCGACATCGTATCCCAGCGACTCCATCATCGGGCGAATCCGCTCGCGTATGCGATCAATCGCCTCGGGATTGTCGTCACGCCATTTCTGCTTCTTTGGCACGCCTTTCACGATGCTGGTCGGCGCGAGATTGGCGCAGCGCGCGCGCAAGTCGGCCGTGAACGGCACGTCCAGCCGCTCGAATGCGTCTCGGAACATGTCCACCGGGCGTTCGAAAACATCTTCGTAGCGCAGATGAATCCATTGCTCTGCCGGGATCTGCTTCCTGGCCTCGAGTGCAAGGCGATTGGCCGATATCCACTGGAAGGCGCAGACCTCCTCGAGGCTGGCGTGGTTGTACTGCTGCCAGCCCGGCGCGAGAAAAAACGCCCACTCTGTGAACTCACCCCCGTTGACGGCAACCGGCTCGGGAAATGGCCCGAAGAACTGCGACAGCGCGAAGCTGCCGTCAGTCCGACCGTAGCGCCAGCCCTGCATCATGGAACTGATGTTGTCGCGCCCGTCACGCTGGATGAACACGAAACGCGCCTGAGGGAACAGCGTGTAAAGGAAGGGGATGCGCAGGGTATTGATGCAGGTCTTGTCGAGCACCCAGCCGTTACCGAGGCGCTGATAGAAGTAGCGGAAGGCCGCGTCACGGAATTCCGGCTTGGCGTGCTCGGCACCCGCAGCCTCCGAGTGCCAGCCATTGTTAAGAGGGCCATACAATCCGTTCCAGAACTGCGGAATCTCCCAGCCAAACTTGAGGAACTCGGGTGAAGCGGCCAACGTTTCATAGGTGATGGTAGTGCCGGCGCGCGAGCACCCGATCACGAATACCGGATCGCGCACCTGCGGTCGCCTGATGTCCCACCAGGCGCCGCGCACACGGTACCGCAGTTCACGCAGGTTCTTGGCGCGGATCTCCGGGTCCAGGATCTTCTGGAGCTTACGCAGGCTTGGCATATGGACACATCGGGGCCAGGCAACTCATTTGGCGCCGCGGGCCAGGCGGCGCAAATGCAGATGGCCGCTGAGCTCGCCGAGCGCGGCCGCCGTGCGCACCAGGTAGAAGCGCCGCCGGGCCTGACCGATCGAGACGAGCGCAGACATCAGGTACTGCGCCACCTTGCGATAGAGATACCGCGGCACGCCGTGCCCCGGCGAGGGCGTGTTGAGGCCGATCCGCGAGGCCGTGCGCTTGTAGGCCTTGGTCATCAGGTAGTACGTGTTGAACCGGGTGGTGTCGACGTAGTGGTACTGGATCATCTCCGGCACGTAACGCACGCGCACACCCAGGCGCTGTGCGCGCAGGACCCAATCCAGGTCTTCCGCACCGCCCAGATCGTGTCCGGTCGGTCCCAGGTCGGTCGAGAACCCGCCCACCTTCCGCGGCAGGTGGCCGCGCAGGAACAGGTTGCCGCCGCCCGGTATCGCGAGACCGGGCGTCACTTCGAGTCCCTCGTCTCCCAGGTCGAAGCGCGGCACCGGTAGCGGATAGATGCGGTACGGTCCCTGGTCATGAACCCACGCGGGTTCGTGGCCGTCCCAGTCCGGCACGATGCGGCCGCAGAAGAGTTCGAATTCGGGATGGCGCCCGGCGGCGTCAACGATCGCGCAGAAATAGGCGCTGTCCACGCGGTGGTCATCGTCCACGAAAGCGATCAGGTCGCTCTCGATGCGCGGCAGCGCGCTGTTCAGCGCATTGGATTTGCCGGGGCGCGGCTCCGCGAACCATGCGAGCGGCAGCGCGTCCGCACCGGATGCGCCTCGCTCGCGGGTCTCCAGGAACGCGTGCGTGCCGTCGCTGCAGGCATTCGCCGCTACCAGCACGTCAACGCTCCAGCCGGGCGGCCGGCGCACGGCATCGAGCGAAGCCAGCGTCTTTTCGAGCAGCCCCACCCGGTCGTGCGTGCAGATGAGTACCGTGAGGCGCGGCATGGGGGCTCAGGCGCTTTGCGGCCGCGGTCCCACGACCCAGCCGTGGATGTACCCGAGGAAATACGAGACGTTCATTTCCAGCCGCAAGGTGGCATCCCGACCCGCCTCGCGGCGCCGCCGCCACACCGCGAGCATCGCACGCGCGAGCTGACCGACAAGGTACAGCGGAGGAATGCGCGAGCCCGTGCCGCGCCTGCGTATTGCCTCCATGCGTCCCTGCCGGTAGTGCAGGTCCCGGAAGTAGCTGCGCTCGAGCTTCGCCGTCTGGATGCGGTGGTGAATGACCGCCTCGGGGGTCCACCAGACCTTGAAACCCGCTCCAAGGAGGCGGCGGTAGAAGTCCACTTCCTCGCCACCGGTGTTGTCGCTGCCCTTGCGTCCCAGCATCGCATCGAAACGGCCGACGCGCTCACAGACGGTTTTGCGGAAACCAAAGTTGCCCCCGTAGAACGATGACGAGGGATCGCTGAGCGGCGCGATGCGCTCCGCCCGATTCAACTCGCCAAGAAACCCCAGCAACTCGTCGGTGAGCCAGCCCGGTCGCTCGTCCTCAAACAGCACCCGGATGCGTCCACCGAACGCATCCGGATCCTTATCGCGGATCAGCCGCTCGAAGGCGCACAGCCAGTCGGGGTCCGCGGTCTCGTCGTCGTCCATGAAGATCACGTAATCGCCGCGGGCGTCGGCGATCGCGCGGTTGCGCGCATTGGACAATCCGAGCTTTTCCTCGCGCACCACCCGCACCTGCCAGCCGTCCGGCCAGGCGTGCGCAGCCAGCAGGGCGGCCGTACCGTCGCTGCAGCCGTTGTCGATCACCAGGAACTCCCAACGCTCCTGCGGCATGCGCAGCTGCGTCAGGTCGTCCAGCGTGCGCTGGAGGCGGTCGGCGTGATTGTGCGTGCACAGGGCGACGGTATAGGCGACGCTCATGGCGCTGTTCCCGGCAGTCGAGTCTTGAGTCGGTTCATGTAGTACCGCGCGGCATGTGCCAGCGTACCGTCATTGCTGCCGAGCCGGATCTTGCGCATCAGCATGGCCGGCGTGTCCGTGCCGAAGACGTCGATGCGACGGATCCGGAACAACTCGACATCCTGGCGGTTGAATCCGGACCGGGTGGAAAAAGCGGCGCGGTACCCGGCGGCGCGGGCAGCGGCCTCGACCCGGTCATCAAGGTGACCGAATGGATAGGCCAGATAATCCACGTCGTGACCGAGCAACTGCGATAGCTCCCGTCGCGATCCGGCCAACTGGTCGGCGAGCCGGGCATCGTCCAGCGTGGGCAGGCTGGCATGGCTGCGCGTGTGCGAATGGAAGCTGACACCGCGCCGCGCCATATCCCTGATCTCTTCGGCGTCGAGCAACGGATAGCTGGCTCCCGAAGGATTGAATACCCGGTCCCAGACATCCTCCTGGCCGATCAGGTCACTCACCAGGAACACCGTGAACGGCCAGCCCAGTTCCTCGAGCACCGGCATCGCGTGTTCGCGCACGCCACGAAACCCGTCGTCGAAGGTGATCACGATCGATCCCTCGGGCAGTGGCTGACCGCCCTGGAGCCATTCGACGAGCGCGTCGATCGTGACCGCCCGATACCCCTTGTTCGCGAGAGCCCGCATGTGCGCTGAGAAATTGCGCGGAGCGATGAAGTAGCGTGCTTCCCACTCGTTGAGAGGATCCCGCACCTGGTGATACATGAGCACGGGCACACGCGCACTGTGCATCACGCGGCCCTCCGGTCGACGAGATTCACCAAGCCCCGATAAACGCGCGGCGGCAATAGCGCGCTCACCACATGCACCGCATCACGCATGGCACAGCTGCCGTGGCGCGCCACATGCCGGAACAGCTTCTGCGCCGACTCCAGGTCGCGCTTCCAGAAGGCCCGATATGCCTGCCGCAGCACCTGCCCTTCGGTCAGATCCTGCAGACGCTCCGCCGCCAGGTGAGCGACCAGCTCGGGGTTGTTGCGAATGAACTGCTGCTGCGCGTCGAGCGCGTCGAGCACCTGCCGCCACTTCACGGCGGAGATCTGCCCCGAATCGTGCCATCGGTAGAAGGCGAGCACCTCGGGCACGCGCTTGATGCGGCGCGTCACGCCCAGGGCACGAAGCCAGAAGTCGTAATCCATGGAGGCGAACCGGCGCTCCGAGAAACCTCCCAGTCGATCCACGACCGCGCGTTTGATCAAGGCCGCATGGATCGGCCACGGGCAGGTCCGGACGAAATGAGCCACGGCGTCTTCTTCCTCGTACGCCGGAGGGACGTGAGGGGCCGACTGGATCGACTCACCCACGTTCTGCCAGCCGCAATAGGCAATGTCGGCGCCGTGCTCCAGCAATGCCGCGTACAGCCTGGCGAGCGCTTCCGGCAGCCACCAGTCATCGGCATCCAGAAACGCGATGAATTCGCCGCGCGCGTGCGTCAACCCGACATTACGCGCCGGGTAAGGGCCCGCGCGATTGGTGTCGAACACGCTGATGCGCTGGGGATGCTCCGCTGCCAGCTCCGACAAAATGGCGCCCGAACCGTCGGTCGATCCATCGTTGACCACGATCAGCTCCACGTTCCCGTGACTCTGCCCGAGCACCGATTGCACCGCTTCCCGCAGGTAGCGCTCGCTGTTGAAGCAGGGCATGACCACCGAAATCAACGGCAGCCCGGGCGAGCCGACATCGGATGCATCAGCACTCATTGCGATCGGGCCGGGCCCGGAACTCGGGGAATATTCGTGAACAGGAGCATCGGATACCGCTCGAAGGCGTTTCAGTGGGCGCGATCTTGTTTACGCAGCCACAATAATAGCAGCGATATTGCGAGCTCAGCTCCGGTCAGGCGGGCAAAACGCTGAAATGGCGCCAGCCCCCGAACACGATGCAGCCAAACTCCGAGCCTAGGCTCATCGGGCCCCTGGACCAGCGTCCGGTCGTCTCGAACGAGCGCATCCCCCAACTCCTCGGCAGACAGGAACCTGACCACGGGCCAACAGGCAAGCACCTCGCGCAGCACGCGGTCCAGTTCAAGGAACGCGGCGTCGGCCGCCGGGTTCAGCGCGGTGAAGTTCGAGCGGTGGGTCTCGAGCAGGAGCGGACGGCCGCACGCCCGATATTCGTCCAGGTACTGCAGCACCCGCTCGAAACTGTGCCCTTTCGCCGGCTCGAAATACACGTCACGCACAAGGCAGCGGAGCCCGTTGCTGGTCTCGCCATTGCGGAAATTCGCGCCGTCGGTGACCGGCTTGCCGCTGGCGTCGCGACCCACGAAACGCTTGCCGCATGTAACCAGGTATTCCAGCCCCTGCACTGACCAGGCTTGCTCCACGACAGGAGTCCAGACGAACGTAGGGGGTACGACGACCCGGGGAAGCCGACCGAAGATCCGGGCAAAGGCCGCGACTTCCTGCGTTACGGCGCTTTCGATCTGCGCCGGCGGGTGCTCGCGGCTCGGCAACTCGAGCGCATTGATCCAGCGACTCTGCAGATGGTCGGGCAGCAGTTCGCTGTACTGATCGCCTTGCTCCAGCCAATCGCGCACCACGGGATCGCGGGATGCCGCGTCCATGAGCACAGCGGGGAAATAGTGTTCCATGCCGTGGAGCTGCGCGGCGAAAACGCCTTCGTCCATGCCACGAATGATCTGCTCCAGGATGGGGGTGTATTCGGGGTCGTCGAGGTAGGTGCGCTGGTAGTCGTCCGCGTCGCGCGCACGGCGCGCTCCCACAGGGAGGGCGGGGTCGCGCGCAGGGCGCGCTCCTGCATTGGGGGTGGCGAGGGTGAGGCCCAGCGTCATGACGGGGTGTCTTCCGTGCGCATCCGAGTAGCGGGCGAGCAGAGCACGCAGTCGCGCCAGCACAGCTGCCTGCTCGAGCGGACCGGCACCCCAATCGTCGCTTTCGAAAATGACCACCGGGAGGCGTATCACGGGCTCGCGCCACAAACGCAGCAACTGCGTGCGGAACGCGAAAAACAGCAGCATGTTGCCAAGCACAACGGCGCTCAGCGCCACCACCAAGACTCCAGTCACATAATTCATGAGCGTGGCAGGCTAGTCCCCAAAGCTGCACTGGGGAGCATTAAACCTCAGCCTCGAAGGCCGATGCTATACTCGGCCCATCCTCGACATGAGCATGAGCGCCCATGAGCACGCTGAGCGGCTGGGCCGGCAAGCCCGGCCGTGACACGTCCGAACCTATCCGCCTCGACCGGATGCTGTGCGCCGCACGCCGCCACGCGGACGGCACACTGCTCGCCGCTCGCGGCACGACACACGCGATGGGCGTGGTCGCGGATGCGAAGCCCGCCAGCGTGTATTTCGATGAATCAATCCAGGCTGCCATCGTCGGCAACGTTTACTGGCAGGATCCTCAACTGGCAGACCTTGCCAAGCGCGATGGCGATGCCCGCGCCCTGGCCGAAGCGTACCGGCAGCGCCGCGGACAATACCTTCCCCTGCTGCGCGGCGCCTTCGCGCTGGCGCTCAGCGATATCGCCGCTGGCGAAACGCAACTCGCCATCGATCCGCTCGGCATCGAGCGGCTCTGCTACACGCTGGCCAGGGGACAGCTGGTATTTTCGAACTCACTGGACTCGATCAGGGCACACCCTGAAGTCACCGCGCGCCTCTCGCCCCAGGCGCTGTTCAACTACTTCTACTTCCAGAACATTCCCGCGCCGGAAACGATCTATGCCGGGGTATCCAAGCTGCAGCCCGGGGAGGTACTGACATTCAGCGCGGGCGAGATCAAGCGCTCGCGCTATTGGAACATGCACTACCGCGACAACGGCCCGGAATCCGTGGATGCCCTGGTGGCGGAATTCCACCGCTTGCTGGACTCTGGCGTCCGCAAGCCGCTGGATCGCTTCCCGAGCATCGGCGCATTCCTGAGCGGCGGCACCGACAGTTCCAGTGTCACGGCCGGGATGGCGCGCGTTGGTCCCTCCGCCCCGAAGACCTTCTCCATAGGCTTCGATGCCGAGGGATACGACGAATCGGGGTACGCCCGGATTACCGCGGATCGTTTTCATACCGATCATCGACACTACTACGTCACGGGCGACGATGTATGCAACACAGTTCCCCGGGTCGCGGCGTATTACGATGAGCCCTTCGGCAATGCCTCTGCAGTGCCCACGTATCACTGCGCCCGTCTCGCCCGTGATTCAGGGGTGGAGAATCTCCTGGCCGGCGACGGCGGCGACGAGATATTTGGCGGCAATGAACGCTATCTGAAGCAGAAAATCTTCGGCTACTACGAGCGGATCCCGGCGCCACTGCGTCGCGGACTGCTCGAGCCCGCCGTGCTCCATTTTCCACTGGGCGAGAAGCTATCCCCGGTGCGCAAGCTGCGCAGCTACATCGAGCAGGCCAACATACCGCTTCCAGACCGGCTGGAAACCTATAACTTCCTGCACCGGGATTCGCTGGAGTCCATCTTTTCAGCGGATTTCCTGCGGGAAGTAGACACGCATGCACCGCTGAATGCGCAACGCGAGGTATACAACGCGGCCGATTCCGCCGCTTCGCTGAACAGGATGCTCTTCCTCGACCTCAAGTTCACGCTGGCCGACAACGACCTGCGCAAGGTCAACGGCATGTGCGAGATGGCGGGCGTAAACGTGCACTACCCCCTGATCGACATGGACATGGTTGAATTTGCGGCACGTGTGCCGGTGGACCTGAAGATCAAG
>CAYWWD010000051.1:0-25573 GCA_964461965.1 uncultured Halioglobus sp.
TGCTGCGGCTCGGGCGGCATGTTCGTGCAGTCGGAGAAGTTCGTGCAGGAGCACGGCGGGCGCATCGGCGACATTGCGATTTACGGGCAGGAGTCGAACTACACCACCTGGCGGCTGGCCAAGATGAACCTGGCCGTGCGCGGCATCGACTCCGACATCCGCTGGAACAACGAAGGCAGCTTCCACAAGGACGAGCTGCGCGACCTCAAGGCCGATTACATCCTCGCCAACCCGCCGTTCAATATCTCCGACTGGGGCGGCGACCGCCTGCGCGAAGACGTGCGCTGGAAGTTCGGCGTGCCACCCGTGGGCAACGCCAACTACGCGTGGCTGCAGCACATTTACCACCACCTAGCACCCAACGGCACTGCCGGCGTGGTGCTGGCCAACGGCTCGATGAGCTCCAACCAGTCCGGCGAGGGCGAAATCCGCAAGGCAATGTGTGATGCCGACGCGGTGGACTGTATGGTGGCGCTGCCCGGGCAACTCTTCTACTCCACGCAGATTCCCGCTTGTTTGTGGTTCCTGGCCCGCAACAAGAACCCCGCCAATGGCCAAGCCGGTGGACTGCGCGACCGCCGTGGAGAGGTGCTGTTCATCGACGCCCGCAAGCTGGGCGTGCTGGTGGATCGCACCCGGCGGGAGCTTACGGAGGAGGATGTCCAGAAGATTGCCGACACCTACCATGCATGGCGCCGGGCAGGATGCCCCAGTGTCGCGGAGGGCAGGACGCCCGAGAGCGACCGCGGAGAGCCGAACGCGGGTGAGTACGCCGACGTGGCGGGCTTCTGCAAATCCGCCACGCTGGAGGACATACGCAAGCACGGCCATATACTGACGCCGGGGCGCTACGTGGGCGCGGCGGAGCAAGAGGACGACGGCGAGCCCTTCGCGGAAAAGATGGCGCGGCTCTCCGCGCAGTGGCGCGAGCAGCGGGCCGAGGCGGCCAGGCTGGATGCGGCGATCGAGGCCAACCTGAGGGGGCTTGGGTATGGTGAATAACGACAAACCCCAGCCACGGTACAAGCTGTTGGTGGACGATGGAGTGCCAACAACATGAATGCCCAGGAGTTGCTGGAAAGCCTGAACCTGCTCGACGAAAGCGAGCGCATTGAAGCCAAGCGCGCACAAGATGTCGGAAAATCCATGCTGGAAACCGTGTGCGCCTTTGCCAATGAACCTCATCTTGGCGGGGGCTGGCTGTTGCTGGGCGTAATTCGCGAAGAACTGGCTCTGTTTCCAGGATATGAGGTGGAAGGTATTTCCAATCCTGACAAAGTCAGCGCCGATCTTGCCAGCCAGTGCGCCGCCACATTCAATATTCCGATACGGGTCAGCATCAGCACGGAAGTGCTGGCGGACAAGCCTGTTATCGTGGTCTTCGTGCCGGAAGCCGCAACGCAAGACAAGCCGGTCTATTTCAAGGCCACCGGTTTACCCAAAGGAGCTTATCGCCGCATCGGCAGCACCGACCAGCGCTGTACCGAGGAGGACATCGAGGCCCTTTACCAATCCCGCCAACGGGAAAGTTTCGATGCCGGGCTCGTGCCCGATACCGATCTGGACGACCTCGATGAAACTGCCATTGCCGACTACCGCCGTGCCAGAGCCGAGGCCAATCCCAATGCCGAGGAACTGCAGTGGCGAGACATCGAACTGCTGCAAGCTCTGAACGCCGTCCGGCGCGACGCGACGGGTAGCTGGAAGCCCACCGTCGCCGGCCTGCTGCTGTTCGGCAAATCCGTCGCCCTGCGCCGCAGCTTTCCAATGACGCGGGTGGACTACATCCGCGTTCCCGGCCGGGAGTGGGTTCCCCACCCGGAACACCGTTTCGACACAGTGGAATTGCGTGCACCTCTGTTTGCTCTGTTACGCCGTACCCAGGCCGCAATTCTCGATGACCTGCCCAAGGCGTTTGGACTGGAAGAGGGCAGCCTGCAGCGCGAAGACAAGCCCGTGATTCCACTTCGCGCCTTGCGCGAGGTGCTGGTCAACGCGCTAATGCACCGCAGTTATCGCATACCTGCGCCAGTGCAAGTAATTCGTTATGCGAATCGACTGGAAATCCGCAACCCAGGATTTTCGCTGAAATCGCCGGAGCATTTGGGCGAGCCCGGCTCCATGCCACGCAACCCGGTCATCGCAGCTGTACTGCACGAAACCCGCTTCGCCGAAACCAAAGGCAGCGGCATCCGCGCCATGCACGAAAGCATGGAAGAAGCCGGCCTCGTGCCACCGCTGTTCGAGTCCGATCGCGGGCAGGATCAGTTCACCGCCCTGTTCTTCTTTCACCACTTCCTCGGTGAAGCGGACCTCCGCTGGCTGGCCCGGTTCAAGGATTTGCACTTGTCAGATCAAGATGCCCGGGCGCTCATCGTGGCGCGGGAGGCAGGGGCCATCGACAACGCCACCTATCGCGCCCTGAACAAGGTTGACACCCTAGCCGCCAGCGCCGCCCTGCGTCGGCTGCGCGATGCCGGGCTGCTCAGCCAGCAAGGACGTGGCGCCGCGACTTGGTACCAGCCCACCGGAAACCTTGCGAACGGAGCGGATCGAGACGGGGCCACTGAAGCCTTATCCAGTAAGGCCGAGGCCTTATCAGGTCACCCAGAGGGCTTATCTAGTAACCCAGACCCCTTATCTAGCAAGTTGGCGGACTTATCTAGCAACCCTGACCCGGCCCGCGCCGCCCTGTTGGATCAACTTCCCGGCCAACTGGCCGCCCGCGTGGGGGCTTTGGGGCAACGGCATCCGCCGGAGCGGGTACGCGATCTGGTGGTTGAACTGTGCCGGCACCACCCCTGGAAAGTGGAGGAACTGGCCCTGCTGCTGCAGCGCAACCCGGAAACCATCCGCCAGAACTATCTGCGCCCATTGCAGGCGCAGCAACGCATCGAAATGACGCTGCCGGACACACCCAATTCTCCGCAGCAGGCGTACCGCAGCGTGGATAGGGGCGAATCATGACAGTGGATGCGGCGGTCGCGGATAACTTTCAGGGGCTCGGGTATGGCGAGTGAGTGGCAGCCTCTTCAACTTGGCAATGTCTGTCCCAAAATTGGCAGCGGAGCAACTCCACGCGGTGGCAAGGAAGCATATCGCGGTGGCAATACGACCCTGATACGCAGCCAAAACATTTACAACGATCGTTTCACTCGTGAGGGGCTCGCCTACATCGACGATTCACAAGCACATGAGCTTCGGAATGTCATAGTTGAAGAGGGAGATGTGCTCCTCAACATCACTGGAGATTCAGTGGCTCGCTGCTGTCAGGTTGACTCAGAAATTTTGCCCGCACGCGTCAACCAGCATGTCGCAATCATCCGACCTCGGCCGAATATGCTGAACGCAAGCTTTCTGCGATACGTGCTCGTCAGTCCTTCAATTCAAAGCCATTTGTTGGCTCTTGCATCTGCTGGTGCGACAAGAAACGCACTTACGAAGGCGATGATCGAATCTCTCGTTATTTACGCCCCACCTATCGCAGAACAACACGCCATCGCCCAGATCCTCGGCACACTGGACGACAAGATCGAACTCAACCGGCGAATGAACGAAACGCTGGAGGCGATGGCCCGCGCCTTGTTCAAAGCGTGGTTCGTGGACTACGAGCCGGTGCGCGCCAAGCTGGATGGCCGCTGGCAGCGCGGCCAATCCCTGCCCGGCCTGCCCGCGCACCTCTACGACCTCTTCCCAGACCGACTCGTCGAATCGGAGTTGGGGGAAATTCCGGAGGGGTGGAAAATTGCCACACTGGAAGATTTACTTGTACTGCAGAGAGGATTTGACCTGCCTGCAAAGGAGAGAATAGACGGCAGTTATTCGGTTATTGCAGCGAGCGGGCACAACGGATCACACAAAAAGATGATGGTTAGAGGTCCCGGTGTTGTCACCGGGCGGTCTGGAGTGCTCGGAAAAGTGTTTCTGGAACTTGAAGATTTTTGGCCCCTTAACACAACTCTTTGGGTCAAAGAATTTCGTGCAGCGAGCCCCTGCTATGCATATGAACTGCTGCGCGGCTTAGATTTTCAGCAATTTAATGCCGGTTCCGCGGTTCCAACACTGAACCGCAATCATGTTCACAGCTTGCCGCAGGTCATTCCTCCTGATGTGTGTGTGAATTCCTATGAAACTAACGCGATGTTGCTGCATCAGCGCGTGAAGCAATACGAACGGGAATCCCGCTCCCTCGCCCAACTCCGCGACACCCTGCTGCCCAAGCTGATTTCCGGCGAGCTGCGTATCACTGATATAGAGAGGTTCATTGAGAGGACCAGTATATGAATGATTCTCACCACAACGAGGGATTGAAGACTGCGCGGCTGTTAATGGTGCTGAGCAGCATTTCGCCACTTTTCATTCTCTGGGCCATTCGTGGTAACAGCTTGATCCCAGACCACTATTTCGTCGGCTTCTGCGCGTTGATGGTGATACTGCCAAACACTTTTCTATGGCTGCGGATTCGCACTGCCAAGCGTAGCAATGACCAACGCGAGGTAACCATAGGAACGGCCGACGATCACCGCGACCATATTCTCGTTTACCTGTTTGCCATGCTGCTGCCTTTCTACTCGGAAGATCTTGGGACGCTACGTGATCTTGCGGCCACGCTCGCTGCGCTGTCCTTCATCGTATTCCTATTTTGGCATCTTAACCTGCATTACATGAACTTATTGTTCGCCGCGCTCGGTTATCGCGTGTTTACGGTATATCCCCCGACCGACGGCAATCCTCTTACCGGAAAGGCTCGCTACGCCGTCATCACGCGTCGTGTCAACCTCTCACCCAATGAAAAGCTTAACGCCTATCGCATCAGCGATACCGTCTACTTGGAGAATGAATGAAGCTCGAATTTGATCTCAATAATGTAAAGCTCGTTGAATTCGGCGTTGGCCGTGATGACGGCAATGGGCAAAATTTTTTTTCGGTGCCGGTAGACACCAAGGTCCAGACTGCATTACGCGAGATGGCGCAGGCAACGTGGCAAGCCATGCAGCTGGACGACAATGGGCCCACGAAATACGAACCGTCGGACAAGCACGGCAGCCTGGAGTATCTTTATCTGCCATTAGCCGATGATATGGCTACTGCCGTACGGAGTTTGCACCAAGCGGCAAACCTTCCTATTGATGGAACGGCCCTGACTGATCTTTCTACAGTGTATTGCTACTTTGCCAGGCTTACCGACAATCAGCAGCGCAAGCTCACCGCAATGCGACGCGCGAGTCAGTTCAAAGGGATCGTCAGGAATAAGGGTCGCTTGATACGCATACTCGACAATACCTTGCAGATCATCGAAGACACCATCTTCAAACTGGACAACGACTTTGACCTGCTCATCGATTCCGATCATGTTCATATCTTGCGACCAAGCGGCTTCGAGTTTGCGGGCAAGCTGCAACAGGCAATCCTAGATGCGGTGCCGGGTAATGTGGCTGCCATAAGCGCCGAATTGACTTTCATTAAGTTTGACGGCATAGCGCAATATGCAGCGAAGCATCCCCGCGCTGCACGCTATCTCGCCTCAATTCGGGATCAAGAAGAGATGAAAAATATCGACAAGGCCGCCCTAAAGAAACTATGTAAGATAACGGGGGTTGATGTGTCTGAGTCGAAGGGCAAAGTGATTATTGCATCAGGTCACGAAATGGGATTTTTAGAAGTTCTTGATCGCCGAAGATATGAACTGGAGCTGGTAAAAGGCAAGCCGGAACGATTCAAGGCAGCCAGCAGGAAGGCAATTCAATGACCCGCATCCCCGTCAATCCCGAGCTGCTGACCTGGGCGCGTGAACGCGCCGGGCTGGACAGGCTCGCGTTGACGGGGCGCTTTCCCAAGTTCGCGCAATGGGAAGCCGGGGAATTGCAACCAACACTACGCCAACTGGAGGCTTTCGCCCGCACCGTGCATGTGGCGGTCGGCTACCTGTTTCTGCCGGCACCACCAAAGGAACCGTTGCCGATTCCCGACTTTCGCACCCTGGCTGATCGCGACGTCACCCGCCCCAGCCCCAATCTTCTCGACACTATTTATCTGTGTCAGCAGCGTCAGGACTGGTTTCGTGAGTATGCCCGCATCCATGCGCTACCTACGTTGGGTTTTACGGGCAGCGCAACCCAGCAGGACGCACCCGAGCGTGTCGCTGATCGTATGAGGCAAACTCTCGCGCTCAGCATTGCCGAGCGCCAGCAACTGCCCACCTGGGCTGACGCCCTACGCCAGTTGATCGGCAAGGCGGAGGATGCCGGGGTACTAGTGATGGCCAGCGGCGTGGTCGGCAGCAACAGCCACCGCAAACTGGATGTGGAAGAATTTCGCGGCTTTGCGCTGGCGGATGATTTTGCACCACTGGTGTTTATCAATAGTGCCGATAGCAAAGCAGCGCAGATGTTCACCCTCTCCCACGAGCTTGCGCACCTTTGGCTTGGAGAAAGTGGCATTTCCGATCCGGAGGTAGGTCGGTTGGCCGAACCCGGCATCGAGCGCTGGTGCAACGCCGTGGCTGCGGAGTTTCTCATGCCGCTCGCCATGTTGCGGCAGGATCATCAAGGCGGCCAACCCATTGCGGAAGAGATTCAGCGTCTGGCACGCAGTTACAAGGTCAGCACACTGGTGGCTCTGCGCCGCCTGTTCGATGCGGGCTTCATCGACGAACCCACGTTGTGGCAGAGCTACCGGGAAGAGCTGGCGCGCATCCGCCCACTCGAGCGTGGCAGCAGTGGAGGAGGCGATTTCTACCGTACCCTCGGTACACGCACCGGCAAGCGCTTCGCGCGCGCGGTGCTCTCCAGCACGCTGGAAGGCCAAACCCTGTTTCAGGATGCCTTCCGCATGCTGGGCGTGCGCAAGACTTCAACCTTTTATGAGGCGGCACGCGAGTTGGGGGTAATGCTGTGACGTACCTGCTCGATGCCAACGTCTTTATTCAGGCAAAGAACCTGCACTACGGGCTGGATTTCTGCCCCGCGTTTTGGGACTGGCTGCTCGACAATCATTCCGCAGGCCGCGTCGTGAGCATCGACAAGGTGGCCGATGAAATCGCTGCCGGCGGAGACGAGTTGACCGACTGGATGCGTGATCGCGGCAGTAGCCTATTTGTAAACACCGGTGCGAATGTAGCAGCCCAGTTTGGCGCGGTGAGTACCTGGGCCACGCAGCAGCAGTATGAACCGGCGGCGATCAACACCTTCTTGCAGGTGGCTGACTACTACCTGATTGCGCATGCTTTAGCAGAAGGGCACGTGGTGGTCACCCACGAAGTTCCCTCCAACACGCTCAGGCGCATCAAGATACCCAATGCCTGCATTGGCCTGAATCTGCGCTTCATGACCCCGTATGAGATGTTGCGACGGGAGCGGGCGCGGTTTGTCTTGGGAGGGGTCCCCTGAACGTAACGACGGCCAACACCGCATGACCCAAGCCTACCAGCCCCCCTGCACGCTCACTCCGGCGATCCTCAACCAGGTGGCACACATCGCCGAAGCGGTCGGGAGGTTTTCGGCGCGGCTGGAATCCAGCGATCGATTGCGCCTGCATCGGAGCAATCGCATCCGCACCATTCACGGCTCACTGGCCATCGAGGGCAACACGCTCACCGAGGCCCAGATCACCGCCATCCTCGACGGCAAGCGGGTCATCGCGCCGCCACGTGAGATTCAGGAGGTGCGCAACGCCATCGCCGCCTACGATGCCCTGGGCCAGTGGCGGGCGGAACGCGTGAAGGATCTGCTGGCGGCGCACCGCACGCTGATGCAGGGGCTGGTCGACGATGCCGGCCAATGGCGGCGCGGCGGCGTGGGCGTGATGGCGGGCGAGCGCGTCGTTCACATGGCCCCGCCAGCGGATCGCGTACCCACCCTGATGGCGCGGCTTTTGCGATGGGTGGGCAATAGTGACGCTCACCCGCTCGTCATCAGCGCGATCTTTCATTACGAGTTCGAGTTCATCCACCCGTTCAGTGACGGCAATGGCCGGATGGGCCGCCTGTGGCAGACCTTGCTCCTGACCCAGTGGAACTCGCTGTTCGCCGACATCCCCGTGGAGAGCCTGATACATGAACAACAGGCCGCGTACTACGCCGCCATAGCGGTCAGTACGCAGCAGGCCGATGCCGCGCCGTTTGTCGAATTCATGCTGGAGCGGATTATGGAAGCCCTGACACTGGCCGCCCCCCAAGTCGCCCCCCAACTTACCCCCCAAGTCGAGCGCCTGTTACTGGCCATTCGCGGCGAGATGGGCCGCGAGGCGCTACAGGCGGCTCTTGCCCTGCGCGACCGCAAATCCTTCCGCGAGCGCTACCTCAAGCCGGCGCTGGAACAGGGCCTGATTGAGATGAGCATTCCCGTCACACCCAATAGCAGAGTGCAACGGTACCGCCTTACAGAGCGAGGCCGACAATGGCTGCAGATGCACACGAAGTCGTAGGAATGGCCTTGGCAGCTAGCTGTTGCAAAAATTGCAACAGCTGCCGCAGTACTGACGCTAACGCCGGCAGACCCAACCATTACAAGGCATCAACAGTTTCCAAAAGAGAAACTGTTCGGATTACGAGTGGCCTGCGAGGATCCGGCCCCAGCTACCTCAGGAACTAACCGGAATTAGGGCGATTAAAAGGAGCAATGCAATGTGCAGAATCCGCACATTGCTGGTTTGGATATTCCGGCATGCAAAGCGGTGATGGAAACTTGTAAGAATCTCTAACAAGTTAAAACCGGGCAGCCCCCTGCGGACGGCCTGAAGGAAGCTGTAGATCCCAAATTAAAGCCCTCTTTAATTCTTGCCCGTCAAATTAAACAATGCTTTAATTTGATTGCTTGGTCTGAAAGCAGGTTTTAAATGCCAAGAAGCACCGGCCGTTACATCGTGTCCAGCTCCGTTGGCGAAGCGGTACGCGCCTTTGTGCCGCTGCCCCTGCCGCCCGTTGCGCCACCACTGGCGGCGGCGGCGGACTTCGCCGCGCTCAACCTTCAGGCGGAACTGGCGCTGGCGCGGCTGGCTGGCGTGGCGGGTCTCGTGCCGTCGGTGGACTGGCTGCTGTACAGCGCCGTGCGCAAGGAAGCCCTGCTGACCTCGCAGATCGAAGGCACCCAGGCCAGCCTGGCGGATTTGTTCGACGACGAGGCCGGGCTGAAAGTTAGCAATGCCGACGATGTGGAAGAAGTCAGCAATTATCTGCGCGCCTTCCGGCATGTGCGGGAACAGCTGCGCGAGCCGCGCGGTCTGCCGCTCGGCCTGCGCCTGTTGTGCGAGGCGCATCGCCTGTTGCTGTCGGGCGTGCGCGGCGCGGGCAAACAGCCGGGGGAAGTGCGCCGTTCGCAGAACTGGATTGGCGGCACCCGTCCCGGCAATGCGGTGTTTGTGCCACCACCGCCTGAGCAGGTGCCAGAGCTGCTGTCCGATCTGGAAAAGTTCATTCACGCACGCAGCACCGGCCTGCCGCCACTGGTGAAGATCGCACTGGTGCATGCCCAGTTCGAGACCATCCACCCCTTTCTCGACGGCAACGGGCGCATCGGTCGCCTGCTGATTACCGCGCTGCTGGAGCACTGGCAGCTGCTACCGCAACCGCTGCTGTATCCCAG
The DNA here is from genome assembly GCA_964461965.1 of uncultured Halioglobus sp. Taxonomy (GTDB): domain Bacteria; phylum Pseudomonadota; class Gammaproteobacteria; order Pseudomonadales; family Halieaceae; genus Marimicrobium. Next base: position 9,582 of record CAYWWD010000051.1, read on the forward strand.
CGGTTATCTCAAACAACATCAGGCTGAGTATTGCCGGCGGCTATCTGCCATCCGCACTGAAGGCGACTGGGAAGGCTGGATAGCGTTCTTTCTGGAAGGCGTGGCGATGGCAGCGGCTGCAGCCGAGCGTGACATTATCGCCATCGCCAGCCTGATAAACGCCGACCGCAAGCGGTTGCTGCAAGCAGCGAGGCCGGGGGCGGCGTACCGCCTGTTCGAGTTGCTGCCGACGATGCCGCGTTTCACGGTGGAGCTGGTGCGGCAGCGTCTGGAGACAACCTGGCCCACCGCCAACGCGGCCGTGCAGGCACTGGAAGAACTGGGCATTGTGCGGGAACTCACCGGCCAAAAGAAGAACCGCAGTTACGGCTATCAGGCCTATCTGGAACTGCTGAAACGGGAGAACGGGTACTGATGGCGTTTCTGTCCGAAGCCGCCGTGGAGCAGGCGCTGCTGGATCAGCTGCACGCGCTCGGCTACAACATCGCAAGCGAGGAGGACATCGGCCCCGACGCTGATGTTGCGAAAGGCAAGCGCCCGGAGCGCGAGAGTCACGATGAGGTCGTGCTCAAGAAGCGCTTCGAGGACGCCGTGGCGCGCTTGAACCCCGGCATGCCACTGGAGGCGCGTCAGGATGCCGTGCGCCGCGTGCTGCAGTCCGAACTGCCCTCGCTGCTCGAAGAGAACCGCCGGCTGCAAAAGTTGCTGATCGAAGGCGTGGACGTCGAGTACTACGCCATTGATGGCACGCTGACCACAGGCACTATCGTGCTGATCGACTTTGACCACCCTGAGCGGAACGACTGGTTAGCCGTAAGTCAGTTCGTCGTGATCAACGGCCAAAACAAGCGGCGGCCCGACGTGGTGGTGTTCGTGAACGGCCTGCCGCTCGCCGTGATCGAACTGAAAGCGCCGGGCAGCGCCGGGGCGAACCTGCTCGGCGCGTTCAACCAACTGCAGACGTACAAGCAGCAGGTTCCGCAACTCTTCCACACCAATGCCCTGCTGGTGACGTCGGACGGCATCGCGGCGCGGGTGGGGTCGCTGTCGGCGGACCTCGAGCGCTTCATGCCCTGGCGGACGACGGATGGCAAGGAGATTGCGCCGAAAGGTGCGCCGGAGCTTTCAACGCTGATCGAAGGCGTGTTCGAACAGCACCGTCTGCTCAGCCTGCTGCGCCACTTCACGGTCTTCGGTGAAACCGGTTCGGGCCTCGCCAAGATCATCGCGGGGTATCACCAGTTCCACGCGGTGCGCCACGCGGTGGCCTCCACGATTCGCGCCTCGGCCGCGGTGGAACACATGCAGGAAGACCCTGCGGATTACGGCTTGCCCAGTGTGAAAACACAGGGCCAGGGTGACAAACGTGCGGGCGTCATCTGGCACACGCAGGGCTCCGGCAAGAGCCTGCTGATGGCTTTTTACGCGGGGCTACTGGTCAAACACCCGGCGATGGCCAACCCGACACTGGTGGTGCTCACCGACCGCAATGACCTCGACGATCAGTTGTTCACCACGTTCTCGATGTGCCGCGACCTGATCCGGCAGACGCCGGTGCAGGCCGAGAGCCGCGAAGGTCTTCAGCAGCTCTTGAGCCGGGCCTCGGGCGGCGTGATCTTCACAACCCTGCAGAAGTTTGGCCCCGTATCCGATACAGGCAGCGCGGAGCCGCTCACCGCGCGGCGCAACGTGGTCGTCATCGCGGATGAAGCGCACCGCAGCCAGTACGGCTTCAAGGCCAGGGTGGATGCGAAGACCGGCGCCATTTCCTATGGCTTTGCCAAGTACCTGCGCGACGCGCTGCCGAACGCCTCCTTCATTGGTTTTACCGGCACGCCCATCGAGGCGGACGACGTCAACACCCCGGCGGTGTTCGGCAATTACATCGATGTCTACGACATCAGCCGCGCGGTCGAGGACGGCGCCACGGTGCCGATCTACTACGAATCGCGGCTCGCGCGTATCGAACTCGACGAGGACGAGAAGCCGACGATCGACGCCGAGGTCGACGCGCTGACCGAAGACGATTCGGAAGCCGATCAGGAGCGCTTCAAGAAGAAATGGTCGACGGTCGAAGCCTTGGTCGGCAGTGACAAGCGCCTCGCACTGGTAGCCGCGGACATGGTCGCCCACTTCGAGGACCGCGTGGCGGCGCTGGACGGCAAGGCGATGGTGGTGTGCATGAGCCGTCGCATCTGCGTGAAGCTGTACGACGAAATCGTCAAGCTGCGGCCGGACTGGCACAGCGCCGACGACAACGCGGGCGCGATCAAAATCGTGATGACGGGCGCGGCGAGCGACCCTTCGGCGTGGCAGCAACACATCGGCGGCTCTTCCGGGCAAAACGCCCGGCGCGATCTGCTGGCCAAGCGCACCCGCAATCCGCAAGACCCGCTCAAGCTGGTGATCGTGCGGGATATGTGGCTGACCGGGTTCGACGCGCCGTGCATGCACACGATGTACGTGGACAAGCCGATGCAGGGGCACGGCCTGATGCAGGCGATCGCGCGGGTGAACCGCGTGTTCCGCGACAAGCCCGCCGGGCTGATCGTGGACTACATCGGCATCGCGCAGAACCTGAAGTCGGCCCTGCAACAATATTCAAAAAACGACCAGGAAAATACCGGCGTCGATGAGGCGCAGGCAGTCGCTGTAATGCTGGAGAAGTACGAGGTGGTGCGGGACATGTACGCCGCGCATGGCGGTGTCAGTATCGCGGGAGGCAGGACGCCGGGAGCGACCCACGGCTTCAACTACATGTCCGCGCTGAGCGGCACGCCGCAGGAACGACTCGCAATGATGGCGGGCGCCATCGAGTGGATTCTCAATCTGCAACAGAACCTGGCTGCGCAAGAGAAGACTGCGGAAGGCAAGAAGCACGCTCACCGGCGCTACCAGGACGCCGTGCTGGCGTTGTCCAAGGCATTCGCCCTTGCCTCCGCCTCCGACGAGGCCCGCGCGATCCGCGAGGAAGTGGGCTTCTTCCAGGCGATTCGCGCGGCGCTGGTCAAGAGCAGCACCGGCTCCGGCGTGACGCAACAAGAGCGCGAGTTGGCGATCCAGCAGATCGTCAGCCGCGCGGTGGTCTCGACCGAGATCGTGGACATTTTGGCTGCCGCTGGCATCAACAGCCCGGACATTTCCATCCTCTCCGACGAGTTTCTCGCCGAGGTCCAGCAGATGGAGAAGAAGAACCTGGCACTGGAAGCCCTGCGCAAGCTGCTCAACGACGGCATCCGCTCGCGCAGCAAGGCCAACGTGGTGCAGACCAAAGCGTTCTCGGAGCGCCTGGAAGACGCTGTCGCGCGCTACCACGCCAACGCCATCACCACGGCCGAGGTGCTGCAGGAATTGATCCAGTTGGCCAAAGACATTCGCGCCGCCCGCCAGCGCGGTGAAGAGCAGGGCCTGTCCGACGAAGAGGTCGCGTTCTATGACGCGCTGGCCGAGAACGAAAGTGCGGTGCAGGTGATGGGCGACGACAATCTGCGGCTGATCGCGCACGAGCTGCTGGTGAGCCTGCGTGAAAACGTGTCGGTGGACTGGGCCCATCGCGATTCAGCCCGCGCGCGGATGCGGGTGCTGGTGAAGCGCATCCTGCGCAAGTACGGCTACCCGCCCGACCTGCAGGATGCCGCGGTACAGACGGTGCTACAGCAGGCCGAGGCGTTATCGGCGGGATGGTCGGTGGCGAGCCGCGAAACCGCCTGAGAAGCAGTGGAAAGGACCGTAACGCACTACAACAAATCCAGCGTGCCCAAGTCCCGAATCGCCGCGCAGGAACGCCGGGCCATCGCGAGGAACATGGTGTCCGCCGCCTCGCTGCGCTCGCGGGTGGCGTAGATCGCGCCGATGGTGGTGATCATCGGGGCCTGCAGCTGCCCCAGCCGGTAATCGTGGAAGCACTGCTCGAAGTCATAGCCCGCTACACCCCGGCGCAGCAGCTCGCCGTGGTAGGCGCCGACGAGTTCGCGCTCGGCCTCGCGGCGCGGGCCTGAGTCCAGGCCGGTACCGATGAAGTACGCGAGGTCGCGCACCGGCGGGCCGATGCCAAGCGTCTGCCAGTCGAGCGCGACGACATCTTCGGGGTCGTCGCTGAACATCAGGTTGTCGAGGCGGTAGTCGCCGTGCACCAGCGCGAGCGTAGTCCTGCCCACCAGCGCCCACTTGCCGAGGACCGCAGCGACGGCCTTCAGCGTGGCGGCGTCCTGCGCGCCGAGTTGTGCGTCGTAGCGCTGGACGAATTCGTCGGCGGCCAGCTGCGCAATCATCCCTAGGCCGTCGGCCTTTTCCTGCGTGTCGACGGTCATCGGGAAATTGAGCTCGGACAGGGACGGATCGTTCCAGCGCGGCGCATGCAATCCCGTCAGGTTGCGCACCGCACCCAGCGCGCGCTCGACGGAACAGCCCTCGGCCTGCACGCCGGGCCGGCGTGCGCTCAAATCTTCCAGCAACAGCGTAAAGCGCAGATTGTCGGGAGCGATGGCAGCATAGCGGCAGGCCGGGGTGCGGATATCGACCGTGTCCTTCAATGTGGCGTAGAACAGCACCTCCGACGCATAGCCGCCGCCCACTCCGCTGCGCGCCTCCAGGTTGCCCGAGGCCACCTTGGCGATGAGTGATTCCCGCCCCCGGTCGGTTTCCAGCGCGAGCCGGTAGGAGGCGCCGGTCTGCCCCGCGCCTACCCGCGCGGTGTGACACGCATGGACCGTGTACCCCAGCGCGGACGACAGCCACGCGGGGGAGATATCCTCGATGTCTACCGCGTCGTTCGGCACGGTTGGTTTGCTGTTCATCCAATACTCCTGATCACTTGCTTGAAGTCGTCAATCAGCCCCGGCTGCGCGGCAAACCGAGCCGCCGCTCTGCCACCATACTGCGCAACACCTCGCTGGTGCCACCATAGATGGTCGTCGCCGATGAGTGCCGGTAGCCCATTTCCACCAGGCCCAGACCGTGCTTGCCGCGCAGCAGCGAATCCGGCGCGGCGAGGTCGATCATATCCGCGGACACCGCGATGAACGACTCAGTGCAGAAAATCTTGGCCGCTGGGCCGTAGGCGAGGTCCGCATCGCCAGCAAGGCGCGCCGCCAGTACGCGGTAGCTGAGGCCGTCCGAAATAGTGGCGCGGGCATACGCGCTGGCGAGTCTGGCCAGCGTGCCCGGATCCTCTATCTGCGGGCGGCCATTCAGTTCCCGGCCCTGCAGCCACTGCTGCACCGCGTGCGCCATCTCGCGCATGTTGCGCCCGTACGGCCCGCCGCTCTGTTCCTGGCTGAGCGCGGAAGAAAGCACCTTCACACCGCCGTTCACCTCGCCGATGCGGTAGCGGTCGGGGATGCGCACGTCGGCGTAGAACGTCGCGTTGGTGCGTTCGTCCATGAAGGTATACACCGGCTGAATCTCCACGCCCGGGTCGTCCAGCGGCACGAGGAACATGGTGACGCCGCGGTGCTTGGGCGCGTCGGGGTCGGTGCGCGCGATCATGAACACGAACCTGGCCAGATTCGCGCCCGAGGTGAACATCTTCTGGCCGTTGATGACCCACTCGTCGCCGTCGCGCACGGCGTGGGTTTTTGCCGCGAACACGTCCGAGCCGCAGGAGGGTTCGGTGTAGCCGAGACAGGCTGTCGCCTCACCGCGGGCGAAGGAGCGCAGCACTTCGTCCTTCAACTCCTGCGTACCGAATAACATCACGGCGTCGCCCGCCAGCCGCGTCACGCTGGCCGAGGGCGGCGTGTAACCCACTTCCTGCCACACCGCGTGGCTGGCGCGCGCCGAATCGGCATCGCAGCCGCGCCCGCCCCACTCCTCGGGCCAGGCGGGGAACAACAACCGCGCCTCGCCGAGCGCGCGGTGCACGTCCCAGGCGTGGGATTCAAAGGAATGGTCATGCAATACATGCTTTTGCGGGTCGATTATTCTTTTGAACAACGCACGCGTTTCCGCGGCCAGCGCCTCACCACCGGTCGGCCGTTCGAAATCGATGTGCAGCGCGCCGGCATCGGGCAGTGCAGTGGCCTCACCCAGCAATTGCCGACGGCCCGCGCGCACCAGTTCGTTGCGCGGGTCGCCCAGCACCAGGCCCCAGGCCTTGGCGCGGCGGTGGTAGAGCTGGATGTCGTATTCCTCGGTGAGGCCGTAGCCGCCGAAGGTGTGCAGCGCGTGCGCGACCGCGCGCGTCGCGCTGTGGTTGGCCCACCAGAACACCTGCGAGATCATGGCGCCGGCGTCCGCCCTGCCATCTGCCAGCGCGCGCAGCGTCTGCCATAACAGCAGGCGCGCCCCGTCGGCGTCGATCACGTCATCCGCCAGCGGGTGGCCGATGCCCTGGTAGGCGCCGATCGGCTGCCCGAACGCTTCGCGCCCGGTGGCATACTCGGCGGCCATGCTGAGTGCCTGCTGCGAGAGTCCGATCAAGGCCGAAGCGGTCAACAGTTTCCACTCTTCCACCGCAGCGGCCCACGCGTCGCCCACATTCTTGCCGCTGGCGATGACGTGGCGTTCGCCGCAACCTGCTGCGTATACACCGAGCGCGGCACCACCCAGCGTGTGCGGCGCTTGCAGCGGTGTGCCCGGCACTTCGATCGCAACCTCCCGGCCATCGTAACTGACGATGCCGGTAGCCACCGCTGCGCCGGGACACAGCTGCGTCTGCCCCGCCACGGTCTGCTGCAACGCCAGCGTCAGGATCGTACTGCCGTCGCGCACCCTGTCGATCCACTGCTCCGCCACGCCGCTTCCGAGTTCGCCCAAGAGCCGCAGTGCGGCCACGGATTCCGCCAGCGGCACTGGCGCGAGCCTGCGACCGGCCTCCTCCATCATCAGGCAGGCATCGAACAGGCCCATACCGCTGCCACCGGCGTCCGGCGACAAGCGCAGGAATGGCGCGTCGATGTTGACCAGTTCGCGCCACAGGTCCGCGTCGAAACCGACCGGCTCCGCGGCGCGCACCCGTTCGGGGGTGGACTCGGTGGCAAACAAACGCTGGAACATCTCCCGCACCAGCAGGCTGTCTTCGGGCAGACTGAGATTCATGCAATACCTCGTGTGGCGGTGTAAATAGTCGGCGGCAACAGCGTACCAGCGCTTACGCCGGGGAGCTGACCCCGGGCTTCTCGACGACCAGCCCGTCGCCGATCACAATCAATTGGCACGCAAGCCGTGTGCCGGGCAACTGGCGGAATCGCGGCAGCCGCTCGCGCATCACCGCGGCTTCTTCCGGCGTGGCGGCCTGGGCGGCGTGTTCCCCGCTGACAATGACAGCGGCGCATACCGTGCACTGCATCTCTCCCCAACAGGTCGTCGGCCAATGGTAGCCCTGCCGCCATGCCGCCTGCGCCAGCGTTTCACCGGTGGCGACCTCGATCTCTACCTCTCCCGGCACCACCGTCACGACGTGCATCGCACTCCCCTTTCTACTGTCGGTACAGCGCTCAGTCCCGCCGCAGGCGGCGATCGAGTTCGCAGTGCATGTTCGCAATGCCCGCCTCCCACTCGGTGGCGAGCCGGTGGCCCTGGTAGCCGAGCGCGTGCAGGCCCTTCTGTTGCCGCTCGATATTGCTGAAATCCTGGATCGGGATCAACGGCCAGTTCACCGCATCGTCCTTCGCGAAGCGACCCCTGAGCGTTGCGCGCTCCGGTGGATAGCTCTGGGGCCAGGTGGTCAGCGACCACACCTCGAAGCGGCAGCACTCGGGGTCGTTGTTGTAGGGGCGAATCCGGTAGGCCAGCGCATTGCCATACATCGGCAGGTAGAAAATGTTCGGGAACAGGAACACCATCCCGTTCCACCACAGCGGTCTGTTCTCGATCCCCGCCGGCATGGGAATGCCAGCACCTTCGTTGTAGGCGCGCATCGCGCGCGCCACGGCTTCGCGAATGCTGTCGCCAGGGCGGAGCTGGTGGCGGATTCCCTCCAGCACTTTCATGTCGCGATCGATGGCCATGGCATCGAGGCCATCCGCCAGCAGTTGCGAGGAAGCGAGCATCACGTCGAAGCTGGCAAAATCCCGATTCAGCACGGTACTTTCGAAGCTGCAGTGGCCGTTCGGATAGACGTCGTAGCGCAGTGAATCCGGTGGCGTTGCCTCGCCGGCACCCAGCGTGAGCTGCGGATGAGTGCGCATCACATGCCAGCCTTCCATGAACGCTTCCTGCGCCATTTTCCAGTTGGCGCGCAGGATTGTCTCCTGCCACCACTTCACACGCCAGTTGCCGATGGCGACTTCCTCCAGTCTGGCGGCAGCGGGGGCGATCGAATCGGACAGCGGGCCGGCGTTTGCATCCAGGTTGATCCAGACGCTGTCACCCCAGATTTCTACCCGGCACTCCCGCAGGTTGATCTCCTCGGGTAGAAGGCATTCCTGCGCGAACCCGCGCTCACCGTAGATGAAGGACGAAACGCCATCGGTGTTCCAGCGCCAGCCGTGGAACGGGCAGGTAACCTGCGCGCCGGGGAATGACCCCGAGCCCTTGGCAAGCTGCGTCGCGCGATGCGGGCAGACGTTAAAAAAGCCTTTTACGCTGTAATCAGCCTGGCGCACGAGGAATACCGACTGATCGCAGATCTCGTACTCGACGAAGTCATTTGGCTTCGGTATCTCCTGCAGCCGGCACGCAAGTTGCCAGGTCCGCTTCCAGAGCTTCTCTTTCTCCAGTTCAAAGAACCCGCGATCGTAGTAGCGCTCCCTGGGCACCCGGTGCGCGACGTGCATGGCGTAGGGAACGCCGTCGGCTGGATCGCGGCGCACGGGGCTGTCTGACATGGCTGGAGTCTCCGAACTCACGGACGACGGATTGTAACGGATCACACGGCGGTTGCGTCGCCCACAAAATGGCCCGGATGCCGCGGCTCACTGGAAGCGGGCGACAAAATCCACGCCATAGCTGCGCTCTTCGACAAAGTTCGCTCCCACCATCGCGCCAAAGTTGACCGCGAAAGTCATATTGTCGTCATCCGTCAGGTTGCGGCCCCACAGTGAGATTTCGCCCGTCCAGCCATCGCTGATCCGGATGTCTTTCAGCGACGCGCGCGCGTTCCACTGCCAGGCTGCCGGTGTGTATTCGGCCACGCCGAACGGCGTCGCCGCCGCTTTGGCGGGATTCGGCTCGAAGCGAATATCGTCGTGCCAGATGCCGGTAATCCCGAATGCCATGTATGCCTCGTCGAACAGCGGCGCCGTGGTGTAGTTGGCCGAAAGATTTCCGCTCCACTCCGGCGCCTGCGTGGGATGCAGGCTGGAGCCCGGATAGGCGTTGGGCCCGGCAGCGCCATTGACGATTTCGTAGAGTTCGGCAGTGCGGGAGAACTTCACGTCCTGGTAGCCCAGCGTGGCGCCGAGCACCAACCCTTCCACCGGCAGCGCAAAGACTTCGAGTTCGACGCCTCTGGCCGCCAGGTCCCCCGACTCGACGATGAGCGTGCCGATGCCATCGGCGCCCGGCACATTGTTGCCGGCCTGCGCGCCTTGCAGATTGTCATAATCCACATCGAACAGCGCCAGATTGGTGCGCAGCCGTTGTTCGAGAAAATCGGTTTTCGCGCCCAGCTCCCAGGATTCGGCCTCTTCCGGATCAAATGTGAACGCGGCGACGGAGCCGCCGGAAACGTATGCCGTCGAGTACTTGGCATACAACATGACGTCGTCTGAGGGTGTGTAACTGGTACCCGCGAGATAGCTCATTTTGTCGTCGCTGTAGGTAAAGCTGGAATCGCGGATCACGCTGCCCCCGAGGGTGCCAAAAATATCACCCGATTTGTCATCGTCGGTGTAACGCAGGCCGCCGAGCAGGTCGATGGTATCGGTCACGTGGAACTCCGCCTGCGAATAGGCGGCATAGGATTCGGCTTTGTTGCCGGTTTTGTTGCGCGTGGATGCAGGTACGACATAGTCTTCATACCCGGCGAACTGGAATGTATTGCCGTCCACATCGTCCTTTGAATCGTAGTACAGGGCACCGCCCGTCACGTTCATCAGGTCGTTGGTAAAATTGAGCTGGACCTCGTTGCTCCACTGCTCGCTGTCTATGGAGGTGTACGAGCACACATAGCAGAATGGCGTATCCGCGCTGAACGGCCCGAACAGCGGCGGCCCCGCCGGAATCGCCGCCCCGACCGCCCCCCACACCCAACCGCTGGTGCCGGAGATGTCCGCCGGGAGCAGTTCCTGCTCGGTCTTGCGGTAGGCGAGGATATTCTTGAAGGCGAGGCGGTCGCTGATTTCCCAATCGACCGTGAGATTGTGGCCCTGCACAGTCTGGTCCCTGGAGCCGTTCCACGCATTGTTCACTGCATTCGGACGTTTGGTGCTCTGCCCGCCCAGGAGATCGGCATTGGTCGCGGTCAGGATGTTGATCAGCTGGTCGAACCCCGGCCGGTTCAAACAGGTGGGGCAAAAGCCGCTGACGATGGCCGTGCCCTGCGGAGAACCCTTGTCCGTGCCGTAGTCAAACTTGTAGGCAGCGGCGACAGAATCCAGATCCATCAAAGCCGCAAGAAAAATGCTTTCGTTATCCACCTCGCCCAACGTTTCGGGGGAGCCCTCGAAGCCACGGCTCCACGCCGTCCGGTTCCAGGTGGCGCTGTGCCCGAGGTTGTCGATGTCGCCATCCTGCTCCTCGGTCAGGTAGGTGAGGTACCCGCTGAATGGCCCCCAGGTGGGTGTGTCAACGGTCGTCTGGCTCTGCAGGTAATCGCGGTTGCCGACGCTCAACTGCTGGCGGAAGGCCAGTTCGCCGGTCGGATCGCGCGTCACGACACTGATCGCACCGCCGGTCGCGTTGCGTCCAAACAGGGTTCCCTGCGGCCCCCTCAGCACCTCCAGGCGCTGGATATCGGGCAGCGTGAAAATTCCGCCGCGCGGTGAGCCGAGATAAACGCCGTCGAGGTAGATCGGTATCTGTTTATCGGAACCCGGTACGATCCCGTAACTGGTGATACCGCGCATATTGAACGCGGGCAGGTTGGTGCCGCCCACTGCGGGGCGCACCGTGAGGTTGGGCGCCAGTCCCGAGAGGTCACTCACGTTCATGACGGTGTTGACCTCCAGCGTTTCCGGCGTCAGCGCCGTGACGGCGACCGGCACGTCCTGCACGCTCTGCTCGCGCTTCTGCGCGGTGACGATCACTTCCTCGAGCGCGGGCGCGGGTTGTTGTGCGTGTGCCACCACGGCGAGGCCAACGCTTGCGAGGAGCGCGGTGCACGCGAGCGTGCGACATAGCGTGGTGTGCCGGTGGTGCTGGTGGTTCATTGTGTTCTCCCTGACAGGCACTGCAAGGTCCGCATCCACTCCACGACAAACCCGCACCAACCGTTACGCCTCCGGACGTGGAACAGCGCCCGCTGGTGTTTGCCAGCAGCAGGCGATCTGAAACTGACATATAACTGATCTATTGTCAATTTTGTAGATCCGCTGGCACCTGCAACGAGTGCGCGCTGGAATTAAATGCAGGTTCGGGCACAGGCCATTCCCGGAAATTCGCGCTTTCATTTCCTGGATGCACAGTGCAAAGTGGCACCGGTCCAGCCAACTTCATCTGCTCCAGACACCGGGGGATTTTTCGTGCCAGCATCCAGTCAGCGTTTCACTCTTCGTTCGCGCTCCCGCCACACCCTGACTTGCCGCGCGGCGATCCTGCTGGCACTGCTCGCCTCCTGCACGCACCTGGCGGCCGCGCCCGAGCAGCCGGCGCGAACCGCGCTGCCCGCCGTGCCGCCACCGTTCCAGGGAGAACTGCCACCTTCGGAGGACGGTGCCACGACCTATGTGCCACAGCGCCTGAAAGCGCCCGACGGCGCGCCCAACGTGATCCTCGTGCTGACCGACGATGTCGGCTTCGGCGCGGCCAGTACCTTCGGCGGCTCCATCCCGACGCCCAACCTCGACCAGCTCGCGGCGAACGGACTGCGCTACAACCGCTTTCACACCACCGGCATCTGCTCACCGACGCGGGCAGCCCTGCTGACCGGCCGCAACCACCACGCCGTGGGCGCCGGCATGCTCTCCGACCTCGCCTCGCCCTACCCCGGCTACTCCATGCACATCACCCGCAGTGCCGCCAGTCTCGCGCGCATCCTGCGCGATAACGGCTACAACACGGCGATGTTCGGCAAGGACCACAACGTGCCCAGTGCGGAACGCTCGCCGGCCGGCACCTTCGAGCAGTGGCCGACGGCGCGCGGCTTCGAGCATTTCTACGGCTTCGTCGCCGGCGACACCAACCAGCGCAATCCGGCGCTGTTCGACGGCACCACGCCGGTCGACTCCCGCGGCCGGCCCGAAGACTACCTGCTCGACCGCGACCTGGCCGACCACGCCATCACCTGGCTGCACAACCAGCAGGGCGCCGCGCCCGGCAAGCCGTTCTTCCTGTACTGGGCATCGGGCACCGCACACGCGCCGCTGCAGGCGCCCCCCGACTGGATTGCACGCTTTCGCGGCAAATTCGACGCCGGCTGGGACGTCGAGCGCGAGCGCATCCTCACGCGCCAGATCGAAATGGGCATCGTGCCAGCAGGCACACAACTGGCTCCGCGGCCGGAACAGATCGCGGCGTGGGACAGCCTCAGTGCCGACGAGAAACGTGTCTACGCGCGCTACATGGAAGTGTTCGCTGCCATGCTGGCCTATCAGGATGCACAGTTCGGCCGCCTGATGCAGGAGCTGCAGCGCATGGGCATCGCCGACAATACCCTGGTGATCTTCATCGAAGGCGACAACGGCGGTAGCGGCGAGGGCGGTGCGCACGGCACCCTCAATGAACTGGCCCACATCACCAACCCTGAGGGCGAGTTCCCGGTTGATATGTCGTGGCTGGCGCAACACCTGGATATCATGGGCAGTGCGGACACCTACATGGGCTACCCTGTCGGCTGGGCGCTCGCCATGACCACCCCCTTCCCGTGGGTGAAGCAGATCGCTTCCCACCTCGGCGGCGTGCGCAATGGCCTTGTGGTGTCCTGGCCGGAGGGTATCGCGCCACGCGGTGAACTGCGCAGCCAGTACCACCACGTAATTGACATCCTGCCAACCGTGCTGGAGGCAACGGGCATACCGATGCCGGCCACCGTGGACGGCATCCCGCAACAGCCGGTCGATGGCACCAGCATGGTGTACAGTTTCAGCGATGCCGGCGCGCCGTCGCCGCGCCACACCCAGTACTACGAAATCCTCGGCAACCGCGGCATCTACCACGATGGCTGGCTGGCCAATACCACGCCGCGCAACATGCCCTGGGATATCGCTCAGGTGCGCGCGGGCAGTGATACCAGCACCTATGCGTGGGAGCTGTACAACCTCAACGAGGACTTCAGCCAGACGAACAACCTCGCCGCGAAAGAGCCACAGCGGCTGGCGGACATGCAGAAGCTCTTCGACGAGGAAGCGCGCAGGAACCAGGTGTACCCGATCCACGACACCGGCGGCCTGAAACGCGGGATGAAGATGATGCTCGTGCCTGGCAATGACTTCAGCATCGCGATGAAGAAAACCCTGTGGGGGCCGGATATTCGGCTTTCCATGTTCGCCGCACCGCCCATCTACATGATGCCGTTCACTATCGACGCGGAAATCGTCGTGCCTGAAGGCGGCGCCGACGGCGTCATCCTCGCCGCCGGCAGCTTCTTCGGTGGCTGGAGTTTCTACCTGCACGATGGCAAACCGACAGCGACCGCAGCGGTGTCGCCACTGCCCGGCGGCAGCTCCACTGTTGCGGCCGAGCGCAAACTGCCGCCCGGCACACACACCGTTAGTTATGCGTTCAATCCCGAGGACCAGGGTGGCGAGCTGCGCATTACGGTGGATGGCGAGGAATGGGCGCGCGGCGCCGTCGCCCGCCGCCCCAGCATCATCGCCGGCGGCGGCGAAACCGTGGACACCGGGCGCGACAGCAACACGCCGGTGACCCGTGCCTACCACGACGAAGGAATTTTTACCGGCGAGATCCGACGCATCGACATCGCGACATCACCAGTGAAGTTCCTGTGGGACAAGGCGGTGGAGAAGGTGAAATCGGCGGTAGGCCTGGAGTGAGAGCTGGCTCGACCCCTCACACAGTGACGGCGTTCATGCGCAGCATCAGTGTCATCGGGTGCAGGGGCGACTCCTGAAATCCGTAGTGCGCGTAAAACTGTTTGGCGCGCTCATCAAGCGCATGGACCAGCAGCGCCCGGACCCCGGCATTACGTGAAACAACTACCGCGCGGCTGACGGCATCCTGCAGCAACGCGGCCCCGAGCTTGATACCCTGGGCTCGCCGATCGACGGCCAGCCGCGCCAACACCATCACGGGAATGGGGTCGGGCATGTTGCGTCGCACGCCGCCCGTTGCGTCCCGATGCGCGACGGCGCCCGCGGCCATCGCATAGTAGCCGTAGACGCGGCCATCGTGATCCGCGACGACGAACGTGCGACTGGCTCCACTCTGCTGATTGGCCAGTGCCCGTCGCTTGAGCCACTCGTCCAGGCTCGCTTCCCCGCACGCGAATTCGGCCAGGAGGTGAGCTGCGACCAGCGGCTCTGGCGCGCAAAGGCGCAGGCTCATACCGTGTCGGCATTCCAGGGGGCCTTAACGGCCAACAGACGTTCAAGCCCTGTGTTGGGGCCAGGCGGTGCATCGAGCATTGCCGTGAATTGTTTGAATTTGTCCGCGTCCAGGCTGAAGAAAACCTGATCCAGCACGACAGCCCGAGCGCGGTCGCAGGCTGCTTCGAGCATGAAGTCCGAACGGTTCTTGCCCAGCAGGCTGGCGGCGTGATCGATCAGATCACGTTCCTCGGGCAGGGCACGTAGATTTATAGCGGCGTCACGCATCGGCTTCCCCCATGCTTGCATATACAACAGATATACAAATTGTGGTGCGGCGTGTAGCTATCGTCAATATGCGCGGATTGGTCGGGCTGCACGTCGTCAATACCGTCACCGTACCCCCGCCCTCCAACTTGTAGATGCAGCACCAGATGAATGAGCCATTCTAGGGCAGGCTGTGGACAAGATTCACAAACGTGTCAGGCTCAGCCAACCCTGCCAACTCTTGCCAAGTTTGCCTGGTTATGTCCAAATGCAACAGCACGAGCCAGCATGACATAAGAAAACGGGCACTCCGCGAGTCACGCGATGAACAAACAAGCAGACGAGATCCTCACCATCGACGAGGTCGCCGTGTTCCTGAAAGCGGGAAAGCGGACGGTCTACCGCCTCGCGGCGAACGGCGAGATTCCGGCGTTCAAGCTGGGCGGTACCTGGCGCTTCCGCCGTTCGGAGCTGGACCAGTGGATCGCCGCGAGCATCCAGAACACGAAGAAGCCCGAACGCTGATGGAAATCATCGACAACATCAACCGCCTGTTCGGCGACGATCTCAAGTTGACGGCCAAACCCGGCGCCCGGCTGAAAATCGCCGCCTCCTGCTTTTCCATGTACGCCTATGAGGCGCTTAAGGCCGAGCTGGAGGCGATCGACGAGCTACACTTCATCTTCACCTCGCCCACCTTCGTGGCCAACGAGGTCACCGACAAGATCCGCAAGGAGCGCAAGGAGTTCCACATCCCGAAACTCGACCGGGAGCGCAGCCTGTATGGCAGCGAATTTGAAATCCAGTTGCGCAACCAGCTCACTCAACGCGCGATCGCCAAGGAGTGTGCCGACTGGATACGGCGCAAGGCCAGGTTCCGGAGCAACCGGACCAAATCCCCCATGCAGCAGTTCGCCTGCGTGCAGGGCGGCGGCGAGACGGTGTATCTGCCCCTGCACGGCTTCACCGCCGTCGACCTCGGTTACCAGCAGGGCAACGCCGTCTCGAACCTCGTCAACAAGATGGACGAAGCCCCGATTGCGGCCACGTACCTGACGCTGTTCGACCAGATCTGGAACGACCCGGAAAAGCTGGAGGACGTGACCGCGCAGATTGGCGAGCACATCGCCTCGGTCTACCAGGAGAACTCGCCCGAGAGCATCTACTTCCTGATGCTCTACAACATCTTCAACGAGTTCC
>CAYWWD010000052.1:0-24077 GCA_964461965.1 uncultured Halioglobus sp.
GAGCACCGGCCTTCTAAGCCGATGGTCGCAGGTTCGAATCCTGCTACTCCCGCCATAACCTTGCAGTCACCCTACGATTGAAGCACAATACGCGCCCTCTGCGGCGAATAATTTTCGCGCTGCGGCGACCATGGTGATCCAGGCGGTCCCCTCGCAATGATAGGTAGTGAACCCCGCCAGGCCCGGAAGGGAGCAACGGTAGTTACCGACTCGTGTGCCGGGGTGTGGCTGTCTGGGTTGCCTCCATTCCCGCCTGCTACTTGTCCTCGCGGTATCTGTCACTGCGGTGCTGGTGTATCCTGTTTCCCCGTTCAGAGGTAAAGGCTTTCCGCAATGTCGTACCAGGTTTTAGCGCGCAAGTGGCGACCAAAAACCTTCCGGGAGATGGTAGGGCAAGCCCATGTCCTGCGGGCTCTTATCAACGCGCTCGACCACAATCGACTGCATCACGCGTACCTATTCACCGGCACACGCGGAGTCGGCAAGACCACGATTGCCCGCATCCTGGCCAAATGCCTGAATTGCGAGGCCGGCGTGAGTTCCGAACCCTGCGGCACCTGCTCCTCCTGCCTGGAGATCGCCGAAGGCCGCAGCGTCGACCTGCTTGAAATAGACGCTGCTTCGCGTACCAAGGTGGAGGATACGCGCGAGCTGCTGGACAACGTGCAGTACGCCCCCACGCGTTCGCGCTTCAAGATCTACCTGATCGATGAAGTGCATATGCTCTCCACGCACAGTTTCAACGCGCTGTTGAAAACCCTGGAGGAGCCGCCCCCGCATGTTAAGTTCCTGCTTGCCACTACGGATCCGCAGAAGCTCCCGGCCACCGTGTTGTCACGCTGCCTGCAGTTCAACCTGAAGAGTATGCCGCCGGAGCAGATCGTGGGGCATCTGGAAACGGTTCTGGGGCAGGAGATGGTGAGCTTCGAAGAGCCTGCACTGTGGCTGCTCGCGCGGGCGGCCTCCGGCAGCATGCGCGACGCCCTCAGCCTCACCGATCAGGCGATCGCATTCGGAGCCGGAAAGGTCGACGAGACCGAGGTGCGCAGTATGCTCGGCAGCGTGGATCTCGACCACGTATACGAACTTCTCGAAGCCCTCAGTCGGGATGAGCCTGCCACCGTGCTTGAGATCGTGCACCGCATGGCCGAATTCGCACCGGATTTTGAAAGCAGTCTCGACGAATTCCTGTCCCTCTTGCACCGGGTGACTACTGCACAGATTGTGCCCGAGGCTATCGACAATAGCTGGGGCGATGCCGCTACCGTTGCGCGCCTTGCCCGTGCGATCACGGCCGAGGATGCGCAGCTGTTTTACCAGATTGCCCTGAACGGTAAACGCGACCTCGCCCTGTCACCGGACCCGCGTATCGGCTTTGAAATGGTCTTGTTGCGCATGATCGCGTTTCGTCCCACCGCCGTGCTCGATGACGGCCTGCGACAGGATGCCGTGCTGCTTGACGTGCCAGCTGCTGCTGCGGAGGTCAGCGCTCCCGCAAAAAAGCCCCATGAGTCACCGCCGACTGAAGCAGGCGTCCCCAGCAAAGACGACGAGCACGGTGCAAGCGGCCGTTCGGATTCACATGCACCCGATGTGCAAGGTGACTCGGAATTTAAAAGTCTCACCACTGAAACATGGCACGAAGTACTGGAATTACTGGGTCTCACCGGAATTGTCTACAACATCGCGTCGCACTGCGAGTTCATAAACGCCAGGGACAATACTCTGCATTTCGTCCTCGACGATGCTCACTCAGCGATATTCAACAACAGCCACACCGAACGGCTCGGTGCGGCGCTGGCATCCCATTTCGGCCAGCGGTTATCGGCGAGCGTGGTGGCGGGTACAGTTCGCAGCGAGACACCCGCCATGAGAATGGCGAGGCTCGCACACTTGAGACGGGAAGAAGCAATCGACGCCATCGAGGCTGACCCACAAGTACAGGCATTGATTGCCCGGTTCGATGGTCGACTGGATCGGTCGTCCATTCTTCCGATAGATGCCTAACAATGTAGAGGGAGTGTAATGAAAGGCGGAATTTCCGATTTGATGATACAGGCCCAGGCGATGCAGGCACAATTGCGAAAAGCCCAGGAAGAAATGGCCAGAGCGGAGGTCACCGGTGAATCCGGTGCGGGGTTGGTCCGCGTGGTGATGACGGGGCGGCGCGATGTCAAACGGGTGTCCATCGACGATGCAGTTATGTCAGAAGGCAAAGAGGTACTGGAAGACCTGCTGGCCGCAGCGGTAAACGATGCGGTGCGCAAGATTGAGTCCCGGAATCGGGACGCCATGTCAGGACTGGCCGCCGGAATGAACCTGCCTGCGGGTTTTGAGTTGCCCTTCTGACCGTGAGTACGCGCATATCATGAAGTTCAGCCCCGCCCTGCAAAACCTGATCGAGGCACTGCGCTGCCTGCCCGGCGTCGGCCCCAAGTCGGCTCAACGTATGACCCTGCACCTTTTGGAAAGGGACAGGGATGCGGCCCTGCAGCTGGCGACTGCATTGCGCGATGCCGTGGAGAAAGTGGGTCACTGCAGGCGCTGCCGTAATTTTACCGAATCGGATATCTGTGAAATCTGTTCCGACCCGAGGCGCGACAACACCGTAGTATGCGTGGTCGAAACGCCGGCAGACGTGTTGGCTATCGAGCAGAGCGCCAGCTTTCATGGTCTTTACTTTGTGCTGATGGGTCATCTGTCGCCCATCGATGGCATCGGTCCCGAGGAAATCGGCCTGGACCTCTTCAAACAGCGCGTTGTCTCCGAGGGCATTCAGGAGGTAATTCTGGCAACCAATCCAACCGTTGAAGGAGAGGCGACCGCGTATTACCTGATCGATATGCTGCACCCGGTCGGCGTCCAGGTGTCGCGCATCGCGCATGGTGTCCCGCTCGGAGGAGAGCTCGAATTCGTCGATGGTTCCACCCTGGCGCATGCTTTGTCCGGCCGCAGGCCAGTGGGCTGAACCTGTGCAGTGGCAACTTGTTGAATCCGATGCGCAGATGCTGGAATTGCTGGCCCGCGAAGCGGACTGCGAGGCGGTGATCATTGATACGGAGTTCATGCGGCGCAACACCTTCTACCCGGAAGTCGCGCTAGTGCAGCTGTGTTTTGCACACCCATCCGCGGACGGTAACACGGCCTGGCTGATCGATCCGCTACTCATCAACGATCCCGCACCTCTGGCGGCACTGTTGTCCAATCCTGCTGTGCTCAAGGTCCTGCACTCTGCCAGCGAGGATCTCGAAGTATTCCAGCGCTGGCTTGGGGTTCTGCCGCAACCTTTGTTCGATACACAGCGCGCGGCAGCGCTACTGAATATCGGATTTTCCCTGGGCTATCGCGCATTGATCCGGGAATTTTGTGCAATCGATTTACCCAAGGGTGAGACGCGCTCGGACTGGCTGCGTCGGCCGCTCACGGAATCGCAGTGTGAATACGCTGCTCAGGATGTCACCTGGTTATTGCCCGCATGGCGAGAGCTTCACGCCATGTGTGTGCAACAGAACAAGCTTCACTGGGTCTTGCAGGATGGGCGCGATGCGCAGGGCGCGCTCGGCACCGAGAGCGATAACGCTCACCAGCGAATCAAGCACGCGTGGAAACTGGATCGCAGGCAACTTGGGTTGCTTGAAGCAGTCTGCAGGTGGCGCGAGGAAACCGCCAGGCGTCGAGACCGACCGCGCGCGTGGATCCTCGATGACAATGCTTGCCTGCAGCTGGCGTTGCAAGACCCTGAGTCGATGGCGAAATTGCGTGAGCGTACGCCGCTGCCCGAGCCGGTAATCCGGCGCCATGGCGACGAGATACTCGCCGTTCTCGCAGAGCAGCGAGCGCAACCGGAATCGGGGCTGCCGCAGCGCCTGCCACCACCACTCGACGCTCGCCAACGCGACACAATCTCGCGACTCAAGACACAGGTACGTGAAATTGCGGAACACTTGTGTGTTGCGCCCGAGGTGCTGCTACCCGGCAAGGACTATGAACTCTTGCTGCGGGAAGCGAAGGGGGAACCCATCCGGATACCGGCCAATTGGTCGGGCTGGCGCAAGGAGATCGTGCTGACCCCATTACGAGAAATCTTGGCAGGGGAGACGAGGTGAATCTGTTGTGCGAAATATTCCGCGGTTCCCGCCAGCCGGAAATGTACCTTTACGTAGACCGCGCCCGCGGCTTGCGGGATGTACCAGCGGCGTTACTGGCGCGGTTCGGACAGCCCTCGACGGTCATGACCCTGCATCTCACACCGGATCGTAAACTGGCCAGGGCCGATGCAGCTGCGGTGCTCGCGAGCATCGCTGAGAAAGGCTTTTATCTGCAGATGCCGCCGGGAACCTGTGAGCCGGCAACGCCCCCTACAAACGACGTCGATTAGCGCAGGAGAGAGCGGGTGCTGACTGAAAGTTCCTACCATATGGCCATCTACACCTATGTAGGGGCGGCGGTTGTCATGCTGACCTACCTCACGTGGTGGCTGAGCTGGCACTGGCGGTCCGGTTTTGTTGCGTTGGTGGTGTTGCTGTTAGCAGTACTGTTACTGACGCCCGCCTTCCCGAAGGCAGGCGTCAACACCATGGCGCCGGCCGTGATCGTGGCCGCGTTCCAGATTTTTACGCACGGACTGGACTCGGCGCAGCACGCATTGCGCCCGCTTATCTTCATGTCTGGTCTGGCCATAGTGGTTGCGCTGCTACTGTCCCTGACGGTTTTACGTGGCAGACGGGCGCGTAAACCCGCGCGCGTGAAACGGCAGCAAAAACCTAAGCCTGGTAAACGCGATACTAAAGACGCGCGAACTGCGCAGCGCGTGGCGCAGTATTGATATGCCGGTCGCCAGTCTGTACCCTGAACCGATTTTCGATGACAAATGAGTGAAATCTGCTATGAAATTCAAGGGCACCGAACGCTACGTCGCCACCGATGATTTGCGCATGGCCGTGAACGCGGCGGTCGCATTGCAGCGGCCGCTGTTGATCAAGGGCGAGCCGGGCACGGGAAAAACCATGTTGGCCGAGGAAGTGGCACTGGGACTCGGCAAACGGCTGATCCAGTGGCACATAAAATCCACCACCAAGGCCCAGCAGGGGCTGTATGAATACGATGCGGTTTCGCGATTGCGCGATTCGCAACTCGGTGATGAAAAAGTTCATGATATCGCCAACTACATCAAACGCGGCAAGCTTTGGGAAGCCTTTGATTCCGACGAGCAGGTGGTTCTGCTGATCGATGAAGTTGATAAGGCCGATATCGAATTCCCCAATGACCTGCTGGTAGAACTGGATCGTATGGAGTTTTTTGTTTACGAAACCGGAGAGACGATCAAGGCGAAGAAGCGCCCAATCATTATCATCACCAGCAATAACGAAAAAGAACTGCCGGATGCCTTCCTGCGTCGGTGCTTCTTCCACTTCATCAATTTCCCGGATCGCGACACGATGCGCGAAATCATCAACGTGCATTATCCGAATATCGCCAATACGCTGGTGCAGGAAGCGATGGAAGTGTTCTTTGATGTCCGCTCGATTCCCGGTCTGAAGAAGAAACCCTCCACGTCTGAATTGATTGACTGGTTGAAATTGTTGATGGCAGACGATATTCCCGATGAAATCCTGAAGAATCGCGACCCAAGCAAGGCGATTCCGCCTCTGTACGGCGCGCTGCTGAAGAACGAACAGGATGTGCACCTGTTAGAGCGGCTCGCCTTCATGCACCGCAGGGAGCGTCGCTAGCCGGTTTTGGGCTTAGCGCGTCGGACTCCGTATGTTGATAAATTTTTTTCATGGCCTTCGCGATGCCGGTGTCCCGGTGACAACGCGCGAGTTGCTCGATTTGATGGAAGGCCTCAAGCAGCATATTGCCTTTGCCGACATCGATGATTTCTATTACTTCAGCCGCGCCTGCATGGTGAAGGATGAGAAATACTTTGATCGATTCGACCGCGCGTTCGGGCTGCACTTCAAGGAACTTGAGGCGCTGGACGATATCATCGAGGCCTTGATTCCCGACGACTGGTTGCGCGCCGAATTCATGAAGAATCTCACGGAGGAGGAGAAAGCGAAAATCGAATCCCTGGGCGGCCTGGAAAAGTTGATCGAGGAATTCAAGAAGCGATTGGAGGAACAGAAGGAAAGGCACGAGGGCGGCAACAAGTGGATAGGCACCGGTGGGACCTCGCCGTTCGGACAGGAGGGCTACCATCCGGAAGGCATTCGCGTGGGTCCCAATGGCCGCAATAAAAAAGCGGTAAAAGTCTGGGACAAGCGCGACTTCAAGAATCTCGATGACAGCGTGCAGCTCGGTACGCGCAACATCAAGATAGCCATGCGGCGCCTGCGTAAGTTCGCCCGCACCGGCGCCGCCGATGAACTCGACCTCGACGATACGATTAGTTCGACGGCACGCAACGCAGGCCTGCTCGATATCAAGATGGTGCCCGAGCGCCACAATGCGGTAAAAGTGCTATTGTTCCTCGACGTAGGCGGCTCCATGGACCCGCATGTACGGGTCTGCGAGGAGCTGTTTTCTGCGGCGCGCGCGGAGTTCAAACACCTGCAGAATTTCTACTTCCACAATTTTCTCTACGAGAGCGTGTGGACAAACAATATCCGACGCCACAATGAACGCACCCAGGTACTGGATATCCTGCACAAGTACTCCCACGACTATAAAGTCGTGTTCGTAGGAGATGCATCCATGTCGCCCTATGAGATCGTGCAGCCGGGCGGCTCCGTGGAGCACTGGAATGAGGAAGCTGGCGAGATTTGGATGCGGCGGATCCGTGAGGTCTACGACAAGGTCATCTGGCTGAATCCCGTTCCGGAGGAAGACTGGCAGTACACGCAGTCCGTGGCTATTACCCACAAGCTGCTGGAAGGCCAGATGTATCCGCTGACACTGCGAGGCCTGGAAGAAGGGATGGCCTACCTTTCGAAATAACGCGCAAACGCCACAAGGCTCGCGGTTATCGCTACATTGAGCGATTCCACGCCGTTGCGCATGGGAATGGAGAGGCTGATATCGGCAAGCGCTTTTACCGCAGCGCTTACGCCATCGGTTTCATTCCCCAATACGTATACACAGACTCCGTCTACTGTGTGCTGGAATAGCGACACCGGCGCGTTTGCCTCAAGTGTGCACACCTGCACGCCACGCGCCTGGCACCGCCTCAGGGCGTCGGGCAGGGCAGGGCACAGCAGCAGCGGGGCGCGGTAGACGGTGCCGGCACTGGCCTTTATCACCAGAGGCCCTAACGCAGCCGTACCTTTGCGCGGCAGGATGATGCCGTCGATGGCACCTGCTGCCGCCGAGCGAATGATCATGCCCAGGTTCTGCGGGTTGGTGACACCATCGAGCGCGAGCAGCCGACCGGCGGGGAGCACCGCTTGGGCCAGGTAATCGTCCAGTGCGCGAAACGCAGGGCAGAGCACATCGACGGCCACGCCCTGGTCCTGTCTGCCGTTTCTGGAAATACGCGCCAGTTCTTCCCGGCTGTGGAGCCTGACAGGGATGCCGCGCCGCTGTGCCTCCAGGCAGATATCCTGCACGATGGCGGACGTGCGATTGCTATGCGCGAGGTGCAGGGCGTGGCATTGCAGCGTTGTATCCTGCAGTGCTTCCAGTACCGGCTTGCGACCATAGATCGTCAGCACGCGATCGAAGAAAGCCCTCTTTTCGCGGTATTCAGGTGATTCCGACACGGCTGGCGACACAAGGATAGAAAAAAGGTTGGCCGTGCGCGCTCAGGCAGTGGATTCCTTGCCGCTGGCTCGCGCGGTAACGCGGCCGGCAGCTTCCTTCATGCGGGTGGCAATCTCCTCGATCTGTGCGCCGCTGATGGCCTTATCAAACGAGCCAGCGACAAAACACATGACCGGGATTTCCTTGTATACGAACACCGGCACGGTGATCGTGCTGAGCTCATACCGGGTTTTCGGATCGATGCGATCCAGGTGATAGTGTTCATCACACAGGTCGTGCTGGTATTTGTTGGTGGCCTGCTCCAGCTCCGTTAAACTCCAGCCGTTATGGATGCGGGACAACTCGATGTGGAGTTCCGCTTCGGCCCGGGTTTGCAGCGTGACTTCAAACCCGCGCGCGCGAATCGCAATTAGCGACACCCGTAGCTTCTGGTCCAGTTTCTCGTTGTAACCGCCGCGGGCGGCGTGGGCCCGGCTCAACCACGCTTCCAGATATTTGGCGTCAGAGAAGGCCGTGAAGCAGGCGGCTACCGGCGCGGTATTCGGCAGGCGCAACCCGAGTTGGAAGGAATCGATCAGGGGCATGGCGCGCCCATAGAGGGCCAGCAAAACCTGGTGCAGCTTGGAGCGGCCGGTTACCGCGAAGCCTATCCCGAGGTCATTCTGCAGGGCTTCGAGTTCAGGCCGCGCGTACTCCAGTACCGGGAACTGGGCGAAGGCGGCGTTGCCGGCCGCGATGATGGAGGGGCCGAGGCGGTACGCTTTGGTTTTGGGGTCTTGCACCAGGAAGCCGTAGTTGGCCATGGTCGTGAGGATGGCATGGCAGGTCGCTTTGTTGAGATTCAGCCTGCGCGTCATTTCCGTGAGGCCGAACGCCTGGTGGGGGTTTGCCATCAGCAGGTCCAGTATGGCCAGTGCGCGGGCAGTAGGTTGGGAAAAAAGTGCCACTCGATTACTCCGCAGTTATGTCAGGGCCGCTCTATCCCGAGGGTGACACTGGGGTTTATAGTTCACATTGTTGTACTTGGCGGGCCATCTTAACGCCTGCCAGCAGTCCAGTTCAAGTCCGGCGGGCGGTTCGGATACACCCGCGTTTATCGCGATGCGTGCTCGGCGTCCACCGGGCGTAGCGGGAGGGTCGATTGAGGACATTCAGGTTGTTCGGCACCAGTGCATGTCACCTATGTGAGCAGGCTCATGCAATGCTCCTGGAACAATACGACAGGCGCGGTGATTTTGACTATGAAGAGGTGGACATCAGCGCATCCGATACGCTGTTCATACGCTACGGCTTGCGCATTCCGGTGCTGCAACACCCGGATCTGCGTGAACTGGGGTGGCCTTTCTCGGAGCGGCAACTGGAGGATTTTTTAAACTGAACCCCTACCTGCTACTTGCCGACGCGTACCGCCAGTACGTCGCAGGTGGCACCATGCAGGACACCATTGGCGGTGGACCCCATCAAGAGAGCGAGCCCGTGGCGGCCGTGACTGCCAATAACGATCAGGTCGCTGCCCAGTTCCTTCGCCTTGGCGTGAATTTCCACTTCTGGCTTGCCCAGAACGATATGCTGGTGCTGCTCGTCTACGTTGTTGTTCTCCGCGAACCGCCGCATCTGCTGCGTGGCCTGTTGTTGAATCTCCTCCTGAATCCCGGAAAAATCCATCGGGATATCCCCTCCGTAAGCGAAGCTGAGCGGTTCTATGACGTGAATCAGGTGTAATTGTGCGCGGTTGGCATCAGCAATCCCGCGCGCCCGCGACACCACTGGTGTCGAATCCTCACTCAGGTCGATCGCAACAAGGATTTTCTGGTACTGGGACATCGCGCTACTCCACGTTTAGAATTTCACTTTCATTTATAGCATAAATTACCCCTCGGGGAATCGAACGCCGGGAGGGCAGCGATGAATCTTCCCGGCACTTGACCTGAATCAGGTGAACGGATGTGGACCTATCTGCTGATCGTATTGGTAATCGCGCTGGCACTGGCGCCCCTCAGCCACTTTTTGCCGAGCAAGCAACAGCGCAAACAGGCGCGACTGCGCGAGTACGCAGCGGTGCACGGTTTGTTTGTGGAATTTCGCGATGCGCCCTCGCTTGCGGGAACGCAGCGTCCATCCGGACAGGTGATTTATTACGGCAAGCGGATTCCCGCTACGCTTGCGACTCGTATTTCGCCCGCCGCCTGGGTGCGCGCTGCCGACGGCTGGCTCTGCGTGAACGGACGGATTGCAGCTCCTTCGCCGATGGAGGCACTTGCTGCGAATATCTTCGCCGCGAGCATCGATGCATGCAGTTGCGGCGTGTATTGGACGGAAAGTGGCGAGGAGGAGGATGTAGAGCGCATCAGGCAGGCATTGGCTGACTGGAGTGAACTCATCGGGGACTAATGATAGGTATTGCCACTTGACCCGGGCGACCTACCGACATATATATGCCCATTTTTTGCGCCGCGCGCCCGACCAACTTCTGGATGCCGGGTGGCGAGAAAGGAGCTTATGGCTAAATCACTGGTTATCGTGGAGTCGCCGGCGAAGGCCAAGACCATCAACAAGTACCTGGGCCCGGACTATATCGTCAAATCGAGCATCGGGCATATCCGCGACCTTCCGACCTCCGGCGATGGCGCTGGCAAGGCCGATCCCAAAGAGCGCGCGGCGCAGGCCGCACGCACCCGCAAAATGGCGCCCAAGCAAAAGGCGACCTACAAGAAACAGAACGCCCGCAAGCAATTGGTGCGCAGGATGGGGATCGACCCCGACCAGCGCTGGGCCGCCAACTACCAAATTCTGCCCGGCAAGGAAAAAGTGGTTAGCGAACTTGCCAAAATCGCCGCCAATTCGGATGCCATCTATCTGGCAACCGACCTCGATCGCGAAGGCGAGGCCATCGCCTGGCACCTGAAAGAGGCGATCGGCGGCGACCCTGCCCGCTACCAGCGCGTGGTGTTCAACGAAATCACCAAAAAAGCGATCACCGAGGCATTTGAGCATCCCGCCAAGCTGGATATGGCCCGGGTAAATGCGCAGCAGGCGCGCCGGTTCCTCGACCGCGTGGTGGGCTTTATGGTGTCACCTCTGTTGTGGTCCAAGGTGGCCAGGGGACTCTCTGCGGGGAGGGTGCAATCCGTTGCCGTGCGTTTGATTGTCGAGCGGGAGCGTGAAATCCGCGCCTTCGTGCCGGAGGAGTTCTGGGAGGTTCATGCCGATCTTGCGACAGCCAAAGGCGACGAGATTCGCTTCCAGGTCCGCAGACACCATGGCGAGGAGTTCCGGCCGGACGGCGAGGCCGCAGCCATGGCAGCCGTCGCAGCGCTCAAGAGCCTGCCATACACCGTGGCCAGGCGCGAGGACAAGCCGACACGCTCCCGGGCGCCAGCACCGTTTATCACGTCCACCTTGCAGCAGGCCGCCAGCACGCGCCTGGGATTCAGCGTCAAGAAAACCATGATGATGGCGCAGCGGCTATATGAAGCCGGTTACATCACTTACATGCGCACCGATTCCACCAACCTGAGCGCGGATGCCGTCGCTGCCTGCCGCTCCTACATCGCCGCGCAGTTCCCTCCATCCTATCTGCCGGAGCAGCCGCGGCTGTTCTCGTCGAAAGAGGGTGCGCAGGAAGCGCACGAAGCCATCCGGCCTTCGGATGTCAATGTGCCGCAGTCCGCCCTCAAGGGCATGGAGCGTGACGCCGAACGCCTGTACGACCTGATCTGGCGACAGTTCGTCGCCGGACAGATGCCCGATGCCGAGTACACGTCGACAGTCGTCACTGCAGCCGCTGGTGACTACGAACTCAATGCTAGAGGGCGCATCATTCGCTTCGACGGTTACACCCGGGTGCTGGCACCCGCCGGTCGTAAAAAAGACGAGGATGCCGTCCTGCCGGATGTACAGGAAGGCGAAACGCTCAAGCTCCTGAATATTGACCCGGCACAACATTTCACCAAACCGACGCCCCGGTATGGCGAAGCCAGCCTGGTGAAGGAACTGGAAAAACGCGGTATCGGCCGACCATCGACCTACGCGTCGATCATCTCCACGATCCAGGAACGCGGCTATGTGCGCTTGGAAAACAAACGCTTTTACGCGGAAAAGATGGGCGACATCGTCACCCAGCGCCTGCAATCCTGCTTTACTGAACTGCTCGACTACGGATTCACCGCCTCCATGGAGAAGCACCTGGACGACGTCGCTCAGGGCAACCTGGAGTGGCACCAGCTGCTGGATGACTTTTACGCGGAGTTCAGCGCGTTGCTGGAAAAAGCAGAGGAGCCAGAGCCTGCAGGCATGCAGCCCAACCAACCCACCATGACGGATATCGAGTGCAGCAGCTGCGGCCGCCCGATGCAGGTGCGGACGGCGAGCACCGGCGTGTTCCTGGGGTGTTCTGGCTATGCGCTGCCACCCAAGGAGCGTTGCAAGAACACGCTCAACCTGACCTCCGGCGATGAAGCAATCAAGGAGGACGCCGATGACGAGGCCGAATCCCGCCTGTTACGCAGCAAGCATCGCTGCAAGCTGTGCAATGCCGCGATGGACAGTTACCTGATCGATGAAACACGCAAGCTACACGTCTGCGGCAACAACCCGGATTGCGCGGGCTTTGAGGTGGAACAGGGCAAATTCAAGATCAAGGGCTATGAAGGCCCGACGCTGGAGTGCGACAAGTGCGGCGCGCAGATGCAACTCAAGAACGGACGCTTCGGAAAATATTTTGGCTGTACCGCCGAGGGCTGCAAAAACACCCGCAAACTGCTGCGCAATGGCGAGGCCGCACCACCCAAAATGGATCCGGTACCGATGCCGGAATTGCGTTGCCAGAAAGTGGATGATCACTACATCCTGCGCGACGGTGCTGCGGGGCTGTTCCTCGCTGCCAGTCAGTTCCCACGCAATAGGGAGACGCGCGCACCGCTGGTCAGCGAGCTGGTACCGCATAAGTCGCGAATCGATCCGAAGTATCATTTTCTGCTGAATGCCCCGGCGAGCGATCCGCAGGGCAATCCCGCGCAAGTGCGCTTCAGCCGCAAGACCCGTGAACAGTATGTGATGACCGAAGTCGAGGGCAAAGCGACTGGCTGGAAAGCCCAATACCAGGGCGGCAAATGGCAGGAGTCGCACGCGACGGCGACGCGTATCACAAAAAAGAGCTGACCTGTGCGCGACGCGCCCGTTGCTCTGGCGGTTGGTCGTGCGATGCCCTACTGTTAGAATGAACTGCCGGTTTAGGTAATCAGAGGTTGTATCAGTGTCCGTTTCCCTGCTTGAAATCGTCGATCGTGGAGAAGGTGAATTTATCCTGAAACGCGTGGAGCATGACGCGGAGCCTCTGGTGACAATCCGCTTCTCTGTGGAAGCGCGCAGTTACATGTCAGACCACGGATTGGAAATCGCCAAGGCGATGATCCAGGCGAGGTTCCAGGCGGTGGCGGTCACTACGGAACCGGTCGATGTGGACGCCACGCAAACGTCCCCTCCAATCCTGCACTAGGGCGAGAGTGACTATACCCCTCTGCGCAAGATACCTACACTCAGACCTTCGATCGCGAACTCCTGCTCACGCAGGTCGACCTGAATAGGCTGGAAGTCCTGATTGGCCGGCAGCAGTTGTACGAGATGTCTCTCCCGCCCGCGCTGCAGGCGTTTGACTGTAACGTCGTTCTCAATCCGCGCGACTACGATATCGCCATTCCTCACCGTTTGAGTACTGTGCACGGCCAGAAGATCTCCGTCTAGTATGCCTGCGTCAATCATACTGTCGCCGCGCACACGAAGGAAAAAGTCGGCGCGTGGCCTGAAAAAATCCGGTGACAGGTCGCAATAGTCATCGATATGCGCCGCCGCCAGGATCGGGTTACCAGCCGCTACGCGCCCGATAATGGGGATGCCCGAACTCTCCGGCAGGCGTATTCCACGCGAAGCACCCGCAATCATCTCGATGGCGCCCTTGCGGGCCAACGCCTTGAGGTGCTCCTCCGCCGCATTCGCAGATTTGAAACCGAGCTCATGCGCGATATCCGCGCGAGTCGGGGGGTAGCCCGTGTCATTGATGTGCTGGCGGACGAAATCCAGCACCTCCTGCTGGCGCTGCGTAAGCTTCTCCATCACAGGTACCTCGTGGAAATTTATACAGGTACTGTGATTATATACAGGAAACTGCGCCGTGCAAGCGCAGGTAGTAGCGCCTTGAAGTCAAGTAATGCTACTCACGTCCGGCCCGCGGGTTGGCAATGTGCTAATCCGTGCCGCTGTGGTGTTGCTCAGTAATCCTCGACCCCGTACATCGCGTCCGGTTCGATGGAATTGATCGGGCTTGCCCAGTCCTCGGGATGCATCGGCAGATCCGGGTCGACCAGATCGTCATTGTCGAGTTCGAATGCCGTGCGCCAATCCTCCGGCGCCTCAACTTCCACAAGGCGCATTTCCCGCCACGCGTCGAGATCGTATTCGGACACTTCGCCGTCGAGGTACTGCGTTTCGATGCTCAGATTCGTCGCATCCCAATCGATGACCTCGAATAATTGCTGTGTCTGTAAATCCTTGTACCAGGCTCCCACAACCGGACTTAACATTTTCATTGGCGTCTCCCTGCTGTCGACATCAGAGTCTTGACTCCAACATAACACGCTGAGATGGCGTGTCTACCTCGCAACCAGCGCCGCGCACTTGCCGCTGAAGCCGGGCGATCAGGGAGGACAAGTTGCGTTTATAAAAGAGATCAACCGTTTGCGCGAGCTTTCCAGAGTTGACTTAAATCGGCAACGGCTTTTATATAGCCCCAGCTGCTCGCACCCAGAGACCAACATAAACAAATTGTCTAAAAATACTGGCCAGGTGAATTGACCGCTGTCAAAACAGCAGCGTGATCCTTCCCGGTACAGTGCTGCCGATAGCCCAAGAAACTGTAAGTATCCGGCTAGAAACACATGATGAGGAGTCTGCATTGATCACCCCCCAGGCGGTTCAGGTTCACGACACAGCGAGCACGCGACACGCGGGCGGCCTGCGCTTCACACTGATGGAGCCGAACGTATGATGCCGCTCGCAATTATCGGCGGCACCGGCATCAATGAGCTCGATGGACTGGAGGTAGTGCGCTCGCACGCGGTACAGACACCGTTCGGCAATCCTTCACGCGCAATCCAGGAGGGGCGTCTTGGCGATGCTCAACTGTTTTTCCTCCAGCGCCACGGCAGCCCCGGTGCGATCCCGCCCCATCGCATCAACTACCGCGCCAATCTTTCGGCGCTTAAATCCCTTGGCGTCGATGGCATCATCGCAATCAATGCCGTGGGTGGCATCACGCCCACGATGCGACCGGGTCGGCTCCTGATACCCGACCAGGTGATCGACTACACCTGGGGACGGGAACATACCTTCGATGACGGCCAGGAGGGTGAATTGATGCACATTGATTTCACCGAGCCTTATGAGCGCACGCTGCGCCTGGCACTGCTGGAAGCGGCAGAGGCCGCGCGGATTCCCCACGCGGCAGCCGGTGTCCACGGGATCACTCAGGGCCCGCGCCTGGAAACGGCGGCAGAAGTCCAGCGCATGGCCAGGGACGGTTGCGACGTGGTCGGCATGACCGGCATGCCGGAAGCGGCGCTTGCCCGTGAGCTGGGTATCCCCTACGCCTCGATCTGCATGGTCGTCAATCCCGCGGCCGGCCTCAGCGATGTGCCGTTGACCACGGCCACGATGCGGGAGGTGCTGGCCGCCGAAGCGGCAGTGGTTCGGCGCCTGCTGAGCGAACTGGTACGAAGGCGGCAGGCACCCTAGCGCGCCGCGCCAGGCTGCGGGGCTGATGCGTCGCCTGCGGTCCCGACTGCTGGCGCTGCGTCGAGCGGGCTGACTTTCACCAGCACACCCAGCAGTGGATGGTCGATGTAATACAACTCGCTGCCCCGCATGCGCCGCGTCTGCTGCAGCAGCACCGCGTGGCGGTAGGGATAGTCGGCAGCGCCAGTTTCCATGCTCTGACCTGAGACCTCAGTGGAGAACTCCGCAGGCAGGGCGTCAGCGGGCGCTTTCGGCACGAGCGCAGGTCGCGCAGGTCCGCGGGGTGGCGCAGGCATGCGCCAGATCCCCGGCAGGTAGTCGCCCTGGGTGTTCAGCCACAGGTTGGTTTCCAGCACAATCTCGCCGGCCTGGAACAGGGTGATTGTGCCCTGCAGTTCCGGCCAGGCACCACCGTCACCGGAGTGATCCAGCACTATGGGCACGGCTGCGGATCGTTCGGGCAGGGGCTGCATCCAGGCCTCGTGAAAGAGAATTCGGTAGCGCCCGCTGCCGCGCAGGGACGCGGCGCCGGTGTTCAGTTCCCGTGCGGTGGCAGGAAGGAGGACGTACGCTGGCGACGGGCCGAATGCCACCGGGCTTGCGCTCGAGCTGGCGTCGACCGGCGCTGCCTGTTCCGCCACGACTTCCGCTCGGCCGGTATCCTGCGAATCGAGCAGGAATTGCGTCGAAGCAGGATACGCGAGGGTTGGCAGCGCATCCCACTGTTCAGCGGCACCTCCTGCCGGGTAGGCGAACACCAGTAGTTCCACTCGATACAGCCCCGAGGGTTGCGCGTAGCCAGCCGCTGCAATAACCAGCAGGCCGGGCAGGAGGCAGCACCAGCTGGTCAGCCTACGGAAGAGTGTGTCACGCATCGGTAATCGTTTTCCCAGGTTCGGTAGCCAGAGAGTTCAACAGCAGTTCCAGAAAACGGTATCGCTCCTGGAAGTCCGGCATGGCGCGCTCAAAACGCAGGCGCGTCGCCCCGGCCAGCTTGTAGGCACGCGGATCGGACTGCACCAGCCTGACGAGGCGTAGCGGATCGATCACCGTGGTTACCTTGAACTCGATACTACCACCCTCGGTTCCGGCTTCAATAGTGCGTATGCCCAGTGCCTGGGCCGTGAGCCGCATGCGCGATACCTGGAACAGGTTGTCTACCTGGCGCGGCAGCAGGCCGAAGCGATCGATCATCTCTAACTGCAAATTGCGCAGCTCGGCGGTGTCTTTCGCCGCGGCGATCCGTTTGTAGAGAACGAGGCGGCCGTTGACGTCCGGCAGGTAGTCGTCGGGAATCAGCGCCGGCACATGCAGGTTGACTTCCGTGCCCTGGTCCAGCGGTGCGTCGACGTCCGGGATCTCGCCGCGGCGCAGGGAATCCACTGCACGCTGCAGCATGTCCATATACATGGAAAAACCGACGCTGTGGATCTGCCCGCTCTGCTCATCGCCCAGCAACTCACCGGCCCCGCGTATCTCCAGGTCGTGCGTGGCCAGCAGGTATCCCGCCCCGAGGTCGCCCGCGGCTTCGATGGCTTCCAGACGCTTCACCGCATCGGCCGTCAGGGCTGAACGCGGCGGGGTGAGGAGGTAGGCATACGCCTGGTGATGTGAACGCCCGACACGGCCGCGCAACTGGTGCAGTTGCGCGAGGCCGAATTTGTCCGCGCGCTCGAGGATGATGGTATTGGCGTTGGGAATATCGATGCCCGTCTCGATGATCGTCGTGCACAGCAACACGTGATACTGGCGGTGGTAGAAGCGCGACATCACCTGTTCCAGCTGTGTCTCACGCATCTGCCCGTGGGCGACAGCTATGCCGAGGTCTGGCAGCAGTTCACGCAATTTGCGCGCGGTCTCCTCTATCGTTTTGACCTCGTTGTGCAGGTAGTACACCTGGCCGCCGCGCAGGGTTTCGCGCAGGATCGCCTCCTTGATCAGGGCGAGGTTGTACTCGCGGACAAAGGTCCGGATCGACAGGCGCCGCGCCGGCGGCGTGGCGATGACCGACAGGTCGCGCATGCCGCCGAGTGCCATATTCAGTGTGCGCGGAATCGGCGTGGCGGTGAGCGTGAGGATGTCGACCTCGGCACGCAATGCCTTGATCACTTCCTTCTGCTTGACGCCGAACCGGTGCTCTTCGTCAATGATGAGCAAGCCCAGATCGTGGAAGCGAAAATCGCGCTGCAGCAGTTTGTGCGTGCCAATCAGAATGTCGACCTCACCGGCCTGCGCCTTGCGCATGACCGCTTCGAGCTCCTTCGCGGATTTGAAACGCGACACCACCTCGACCCTGACCGGCCAGTCCGCGAAACGGTCGCTGAAGGAGTTATAGTGCTGTTGTGCCAGCAGGGTGGTGGGCACCAGGACCGCCACCTGTTTGCCGTTGCGGGCGGCGAGGAAGGCGGCACGCAGTGCGACCTCGGTTTTGCCGAAACCGACGTCGCCGCAGACCAGACGGTCCATGACCCGCCCGCTGCACATGTCGCCCAGCACCGCTGCAATGGCTGCTTCCTGGTCTGGTGTTTCCTCGAAGGGGAAAGCGGCGCAGAACCGCGCGTAGTCTTGGTGGTGCGCTGCGAAGGTAAATCCCTCCCGCGCCTCCCGCCGGGCATACACGTCCAGTAGTTGCGAGGCGATGTCATTGACCTGTTCGCCGGCCTTGCGACGCGCCTTCTCCCATTGGTCAGAGCCCAGCCTGTGCAGCGGCGCCGTGTCAGGGTCGACGCCTGCGTAACGACTGATGAGGTGCAAGGAGGCGACCGGTACATACAGGCGCGCACCCTGCGCATACTCCAGTGCCAGGAACTCAAACTCCTGGCCATCCACGTCCAGTTTCTGTAAACCGAGGTAACGGCCCACACCGTGCTCGAGATGGACCACCGGCACGCCTTCACGCAATTCGTTGAGGGCCTTGAAGGCATTCGCCTGTGCCGCGTCATCGCCGGCCTTGCGGCGGCGTCGCTGGGCGACGCGATTGCCGAACAGCTGCGTTTCGCACACCAGAGTCGCCCGCCCAGGCCCGCTGTACAGCCCGCGATCCAGAGGCGCTGTGGCCATGGCGAAGGACAGGCCCGAATCGACAAATGCCCACCAGTCGGCTACGGCAGGCGGGCTTAACCCGTGTTCTCGCAGCGCTTCGAGCAGGATCTCGCGTCGCCCGGCGGACTCCGCACACAACAGGACCGGTCCTCCGTGCACTCCGAGGAAACGCACCAGATTCTCAACGGCGGTTTCGCCGCGATGTCCTTCAGCCAAATCCGGTGGCGGCAATACGGCTGTCTGCCGGTGTACTGCGGCATCGGCATTGTGTCGCAGTTCCAGCACCGGGAAACGTTTGAATTCACGGTACAGCGCATCCACCGGCAGAAAGCAGCGCTGCGGGGGCAGCAGCGGCCGCCGCGGATCAATACCGTACTCGACAAACCGCGTGTGCGCCTCCTGCCAGAAATGTTGCGCGGCGCCGTGGTGATCCCCAATGACGATGACCGCGCTGCTGTCCGGCAGGTAATCGAACAGTGTGGCGCAGGAATCGAAAAACAGTGGCAGGTAGTACTCGCAGCCGCCGGGGCTGCGCCCTGCGCTGACATCCACATAGGTCGGGCAGGCATCATGGTCGACGTCGAAACTGTCATACCAGTTCATCTGGAAGCGGCGCACGGCCTCCCGCTCCAGCGGGTACTCGCGGGCTGGCAGCAGGTTGATGCCTTCCACCTTGGCCACTGTGCGCTGGCTCTCAGGCTCAAAGGTGCGCAGGGAATCGATCTGGTCGTCCAGCAGGTCGATGCGGTAGGGCAGTGCGCTGCCCATGGGAAAAACATCCAGCAGCGAACCGCGCAATGCGAACTCACCGTGCTCGTACACCGTTTCGACATTCGCATAACCGCTGCGCAGCAGATTGCCGCGAAACCGCTCGATATCCAGCGTCTGCCCCTGGTGCAGTACAAGGCTGGAACCCGCGATATAGTCCGTTGGC
Organism: uncultured Halioglobus sp.; assembly: GCA_964461965.1. Taxonomy (GTDB): domain Bacteria; phylum Pseudomonadota; class Gammaproteobacteria; order Pseudomonadales; family Halieaceae; genus Marimicrobium. The sequence continues at coordinate 19,466 of CAYWWD010000052.1, forward strand.
GCAAGGCGATGCATGAGTGTCGACACCGGCACGATGAGAATGCCCTCCATGAGACCGGGAAGGCGGTAGAGGGTGTGCAGGCGTTCGGAGATTATGTCCTGATGGGGCGAAAAGTTATCGTAGGGCAGGGTTTCCCAGTCGGGGAAAACCAGTACCTCGCAGTGCCAGCGCAGAAAGAACGGCAACTCGCGCTCCAGCGCCAGCGAAGCGGCGGTGTCCGCAGTAACCACCACCAGCAATCTGCCCGGCATCGCCAGCTCTGCGATGCAGTGTGCTTCTGCACAACCGCTGAAGGGGCCGATTGCAGTGCGCGTGCCCGCCTGCAGCGGCCACGGTGTGTTGTCGATCAGGGTACTGAACATAGGTATTCGCAGTTGCGGGTGAGCGAGGTGGGCGCCCGGGGTGCGCAATTATAGCGAAGCGTTTCACAGTCTCCATCCTCGACGCGCACCTGACCGTGAATTTGCCCGAATCTGTCTTGCACCCTCATGGCCTGCGGATAATAATGTGCGCCCGAAGTCTACCCGCCAGCTCTGAAGGTACCCAATGGCATCCCAACGCAAGCGTGCACGTCCGGACGATTATTTCAAGGACTGGAAACAGCGCGAGGCGCTGGCCGAAGGCATGATCCCGCTGGTGGGCCGCCTGTCCCGCGAGAAGAACGTCAAGTGCTACATCTACGGCAAGCCGCTCGTGAATCGCTCCGTCTACGAAATCATGAAGGATCACCGCTATGTGCGGCAGGTCGAAGGCAATGAGCTGTCGGAGAAGGAGACTTTTCCCGTTTTCAACCGCCTGAGCCAGATGGACCTCGGCCCCGCGCATATCGATGTAGGTCGCCTGGCGGTGGGATATTCCGTGCAGGGCGTGACCGAGGGCATCAGCCTTGAACAGTACCTCGATCGCGAACTGGCGGCCCTGATCGGTGCCAAAGGCAAACCACTGGCGAAGCCCCAGGACGTCGTGCTGTACGGTTTCGGTCGCATCGGGCGCCTGATGGCGCGCATCCTTATCGACACCACTGATGGCGGCGATGCCCTGCGCCTGCGCGCCATCGTCGTACGCAAAGGCAAGGCACCCAACGATCTGGAAAAACGCGCCAGCCTGCTGCGCCGCGACTCGGTCCACGGTGCGTTCGAAGGTACCATTCGCATGGATGAAGAGCGCCAGTCCTTCGTCGCCAACGGCAACGAGATCAAGGTGATCTATGCGGACGCACCGGAGAGCATCGACTACACCCAATACGGCATCGACAACGCGATCATCGTCGACAATACCGGTGCCTGGCGCGATGAAGCTGGCCTGTCCCGGCACCTGCAGAGCAAGGGGGTCAGCCGGGTGATCCTGACGGCGCCAGGAAAGGGCAATCTCAAGAATGTCGTCGCCGGCATCAACAACCACATCATCGAACCCGCCGACAGGATTATCTCCGCTGCCTCCTGTACGACGAACGCTATCGTGCCACCGCTGAAGGCAATGGACGACAAGTTCGGCATAGCCGCCGGACACGTGGAAACCGTCCATGCGTATACCAACGACCAGAACCTGACTGACAACTACCACAAGGCATCGCGCCGCGGACGCAGCGCACCGCTGAACATGGTGATCACCGAGACCGGCGCCGCTTCAGCGGTTGCCAAAGTGCTGCCGCAACTCGCCGGCAAACTCACCGGCAATGCGATACGGGTGCCGACACCGAACGTTTCCATGGCGATACTCAACCTGACGCTGAAGCGGGAAACGTCCGTAGAGGAGGTGAACGAGTACATGCGCCACCAGGCCCTGCATTCGCCGCTGCGCAACCAGATCGACTACTCTGCTTCACCCGAGGTGGTGTCCAGTGATTTCGTCGGCTCGCGCCACGCCTGTATCTTTGACGCCAAGGCGACCATCGTCAACGGCCGGCAGGCCGTGCTGTACCTGTGGTATGACAACGAGTTTGGCTACAGCTGCCAGGTTCACCGCATCCTGGAACAGATGGCGGGCATCGAGTACGCGGTGTATCCGCGCCAGGACTAAGCTGCGAATCGCGTTACTTGGGCGAACCCGCGATCTCCGGGATTTCTAACAGCACCCACCGCCGGTCACGTTGGCCAGTAGCCTGCCTGTGCGTCGTTCTCCTGCTGGGTGCCTGTGGGCGGGAGCGGGTCCCGCAGCAATTGTCCGGTGCTGCCATGGGCACCACCTGGCATCTGAGCTACCTCGACCCGCCGCCGGGGTTGACGCCGGAGCAGGTACGGCAGGGTCTCGTTGAACAGCTCGCACTGGTCGATGGCAGCATGTCGACCTTCCGCACCGATTCTGAAATCAGCCGCTTCAATGCAAGCGCCGCGCAGACCTGGTTCGATGTGTCAGCCGTGTTTCTGCACGTCCTTGCAGCGGCGCTCGATGTCGGCCAGCGCAGCGATGGCGCGTTCGACATCACCGTCGCGCCGCTGGTCGACCTGTGGGGTTTTGGCCCTGCCGGGGCCGTCGTCGAGCCGCCTGCCGAGAGCGACATCGCGTCCGTACTCACGCGCGTGGGGCAGGGTCGATTGCTTCTGGACAGCGAACACTCCCGTATCAAGAAATTGGCGGACCTGTCGCTCGATGTCTCCTCGCTGGCGGAAGGTTATGCGGTCGACCGTATGGCGCAGTGGCTGCTGGAACAGCATGTCACCCGTTTTATGGTGGAACTGGGCGGTGAACTGCGGCTCTCCGGCCTCTCCGGCAGGGATGATCCCTGGCGAATTGCGATCGAACAACCGGACGACGCGGCGGGAGCGGCCGCAGCCACGCTGCAGCTGACGGATGTCGCGGTCTCCACCTCGGGCGACTACCACAAATATTTTGAGGCCAACGGCCGGCGCTACTCCCACCTGATCGACCCGCGCACCGGTTCTCCCGTGGCGCACGATCTGGTGTCTGTCACCGTGGTTCATCCCGACTGCATGCTGGCCGATGCGTGGTCCACGGCACTCACGATCCTCAGCGCAGACGCCGCGATGTCGGTGGCGCAGACACAGGGATTGGCGGTATATTTCATCCGCAGGATCGACGGCGGCTTTGTCCACAGTCATACGCCGCAATTTGTACCCTATTTGGTTGACGCCACGCCGTAGTGTTTTTCCGCGGCGCGCCGCGACATGGATGCTGGTACCCCCACGACTTTGGATTTCATCACTAGCCCGGACTGCCAACCGTTGCACACAGCCACTCATCCCATCGCCAATTACGCTCCGTTTATCGGCGTGCGTTACAGCTTCAGCCGCAAACGCAACCGATTCACTTCGGTGATCGCCACGGTCTCCATGCTCGGCATGGTCATTGGCGTCGCCAGCCTGATCGTGGTGCTGGCGGTCATGAACGGCTTCGCCGGCGAATTGCGCGGTCGCATTCTCTCGCTGGTGCCGCACGGTTACGTGGAGGGCGGCAAGCGCGGAATAGACGACTGGCAGACGCTGCTGTCTGCCGTGGCGGACAACCCCGGCGTGGTCGCGGTATCACCGTTTATCACGGAGAAGGCGATCCTCGGGAGTCGGGGTTCACAGCGCGGAGCCGTCCTCACGGCCATCGACCCGCAGCTGGAAAGCGGTGTGTCGAATCTGGCGGGTGCCATGATCAGCGGCGACCTGAACAGCCTGAGAGGCGACGGATTCAACGTGATCCTCGGCGTGACGCTCGCAAATATCCTGCGGGTGGCGCCCGGTGACTACGTCGACGTGACTGTGCCGCGCCTGACGGTCACACCGCTCGGCCTGTTCCCGCGCAGCAAACGGCTGCTGGTGACCGGATTGTTCCGCATCGGCGCCCAGCCGGATGCCTACCAGGCGTACATTTCGCTGGCAGCAGGGCAGAAACTCCTGGGAAGCAAGGGCAGGGTCGATGGATTGCAGGTGAAGACGCAGGACCTGTTTGCCGCGCCGCAGATTCTGCGTGCACTGGGTGCGACGCTGCCTGGCGCCTATACGGTCAAGGATTGGAGCGAAACCCAGGGTTCGCTGTTTCGCGCGGTGAAAATGGAAAAGCTGATGGTCAGCCTGTTGCTGTTGAGCGTGGTGGCGGTAGCGGCGTTCAATATCGTCTCCACACTGGTGATGTCGGTGGCCGAAAAACGTCGCGATATCGCCGTGCTGCGCACCATGGGAGCGCGGGCAGGCGGCATCATGGCGATTTTCGTGGCGCACGGCCTCGTGCTGGCGGCAGTCGGAATCACACTGGGCGCGATTATCGGCGCGCTGCTGGCGAGCAATATCGCGGCGATCACTGCCGCCGTCGAGAATGTGCTCGGCGTGAAGCTGTTCGATCCCAGCGTCTACTTCATCAGCGAGTTGCCCGCCGACCTGCAGGGGTCCGACGTCGCGCTGGTAATTGCGGCATCATTGACACTCAGCCTGGTTGCCACCCTCTATCCTGCGTGGCGTGCAGCCCGCATCGCGCCCGCGGAGGTGCTGCGCTATGAATGATGTGGTTCTGCAATGCGAGGATCTCGCGCGCGTCTACGAGGACGGGGACCGCACAGTCACCGTCCTGCGCGGCGTCCAACTCACCCTGCTGGCCGGTGAGAAGATCGCCATCGTGGGCGGCTCCGGTTCCGGTAAATCCACGCTGCTCAACCTGCTCGGCGGCCTCG
>CAYWWD010000053.1:0-23733 GCA_964461965.1 uncultured Halioglobus sp.
CCGGCGCGCAGCACCGGTGTCGCGGTGTTCCACGGTGGCTGGGCAATCTCGCAGCTGTGGCTGTTCTGGCTGGCTCCCATCGTCGGTGCGGCGCTGGCAGGTATCGTCTACCGCTGGCTGGGCAGGGAAGACTAGCGCGCTCCAGAAGCCGGCCGCCGCAGGTGGTGCTGACGCGGGCGCTAATCGCCCCGCGAGCGCACTCTGCCCGGCGCCGGTTTCACCTTGCGTTTGACATCTTTCATCACGCCCAGCTGCTCGCACCGGGCGAGGTACAGCAGCAGGGCGAACAGGCCGGCGTAGGCAAGGCTCCAGCAGGCCGCCGCCGCAACCAGTGAAGCAGGGTTGGCAGCGCTCATGCGCAGCAGGGCCGCCGCCGCTATCAACAGCGTGAGGGCATACCAGCCCGGCCTCGCATTGGGGTCTTTCAAGACCCGGTGCATGCGCAGGCGCGTCATGACCGACAGGGTCAGCGTGCCCAGCGCACCCACCGAGATCGCGTGCAGCATCGGAGTCAGCGCCCAATTGCGCAGCAATGCCGTCCCCAGCAGTGCCCAGCCGGCTATCAACCACAGGTAACCCGACAACAACGCCAGCAGGTCGGCGCGGTCGATGCAGTGCCAGATGCGCCAGCGCAGGGTGCGCACCGCTGTGAGCGTCGCGCAGGCGAGCAACAGGATCGCCGTGAGGGTGCGCGCTGCGGCGAAGGGCAGGCTGTTGGCAATGAGCACCAGCGCCAGCAGGATCAGCACGGCGCCCTCGATGCGCGGTTGTACCCGGTCCTTCAGATGCCGGGACTGCGTTTGCAGGTGGCCCGCCAGCGCCGGCGCCAGCATGCGCCCGCCCATGAAGAACATCAGCGCCGACAACAGCAGCAGGGCCTGCAGTACCACGGGATACGCAAGCCCTGCCCGGTGCGTGAGCGAGAAACCGTGAAACAACACCGACGCCAGCAGCAGGCCGAGCAGGATGACGGCGATGGACCGGTTGCGCCATTTTCTCGCCGTGCGCAGGTAGGTGGGCATCACCTGGGCCATGAGGGCGATAACAAATGCGGCATTGCAGAGCGCGGTCGTGACGGAGCCCGGCCACGCGAGAAAGCTCAGGCGTGCGCTCAGCCACAGCGCCAGCAGCGTCACCAGTACCGGCTTCTCGCGCGGCCCGAGCAGATACCCCGCCACCACCGCCAGCGCGAAGCCAAACAGCATCTCATGGGCATGGCCCAGACTGTAGCGCAGGCCGGGCGGCGCCCACACCAGCCCCAGTTGCCCGAGGACCGACCACGGCAGGATCAGTGCGGCGTGGAAAGCTGCAAGCGGAAACCAGTAGACGCCGGCGAACGTCGCGCGCGGCGCGTTAGCGGTCTGGGTGGCAGCAGTCGGCGGATTCACGACGATCTCTCCCGGCTCTGGCGCACTAGGCCCGTATGCCACTGTGCCGCAGCAGCGGCTCAATGGAGGGTGCGCGGCCGCGGAAGGCGATGAAGGTTTCCATCGGTTCCCGCGAGCCGCCTGCCTCCAGCACTTGAGTCCTGAAGGCGGCGCCGGTATCCGGGTTGAAGATGCCCTCCTCCTCGAAGCGGGAGAAGGCATCGGCGGACAATACCTCGGCCCACTTGTAGCTGTAGTAGCCCGCCGCGTAACCGCCGGCAAAGATATGCGAGAACGCGTTCTGGAAACGGTTGAACGCCGGCGGGCGCACCACTGCCACCTCGGCGCGCACTGCGTCCAGCAAACCCTGCACGGAGTCGACGCCGTCGCTGCCCCACTCCAGGTGCAGGCGGAAATCGAACAGCGCAAACTCGAGCTGTCGCACCATCGCCATGCCGGACTGGAAATTGCGCGCTGCCAGCAGTTTGTCGAGCAGCGCATCCGGCAGTGGTTCACCACTCTGGTGATGGCCGGAAATAAATGCCAGCGCCTCGCACTCCCAGCACCAGTTCTCGAAAAACTGGCTGGGCAGTTCTACCGCGTCCCAGGCCACACCGTTGATGCCCGACACTGCAGCCACCGTCTGCCGCGTCAGCATATGGTGCAGTCCGTGCCCAAATTCGTGGAACAAGGTGGTTAGTTCCCTGTGCGTGAGCAGCGCCGGCTGCGCGCCGACCGGGGGCGTGAAGTTGCACACCAGGTAGGCGACCGGGAGCTGCAGCCTCGCACCGGTGTGCCGCCGCACGCGGCAGGTATCCATCCAGGCGCCGCCACGTTTCTGTGCGCGGGCGTACAGGTCGAGGTAGAAACGGGCGATGACCTCGCCCTCGCGCAGCAACTCGAACAGCTGCACGTCATGGTGATAGGCATCGAAGTGCGTCACCTCGCGCACCTCGACGCCGTACAGTCGCCGCACCACCTCGAACAGGCCGGGCAGTACGCGATTCACCGGCAGGTAGGGGCGGATGTCTTCCTGCGAGACCTGGTAGCGCTGCTGGCGCAGCTTCTCGCTGTAGTAGCCGACGTCCCAGGCCTCGATGCGGGAGAGGTTGTCTGCGGCGCGGGCGAAGTCCTCGAGTTCACGCCACTCCATTTGTGCCTGCGGCAGGGACTGCTCGGCCAGTTGCCGCAGGAAGTGGAGCACGCGCTCGGGCTCGCCAGCCATCTTGGTGGCGAGTGACAGTTCCGCGTAGTTGCCGAACCCGAGCAGCGTCGCCAGCCGGGTGCGCAGCACCAGTGTCTCGCTGATGACCTGTGTGTTGTCCCACCTGCCGGCATGCGGCCCCAGTTCCGATGCACGGGTGCAGTTGGCCGTGTACACCTCCTCGCGCAGAGCCCGGTTCTCGCAGTAGTTCATCACCGGCGAGAGCGACGGGAACTCCAGGTTGATCAGGTAGCCGTCCACGCCGGCCTGTTCAGCCGCCTGGCGGGCACTGGCGAGTGCGGTGGCGGGCAGTCCGCGCAGGTCCTGCTGCGTCGCCCGCCTGGACCAGGCGTTGGTGGCGTCCAGCACGTTCTCGCCGAAGCTGCTGCCGAGCGTCGACAGGCGCTGGCGCAATTCGCCGTACACGCGTTTATTTTCGGGTGAGAGCGCCACGCCGGCGAGGCGAAAATCGCGCAGCGCGTGCTCGATGGCCTTGCGCCGGCCCGCATCCAGCGCGGGGAATGCGGCGCTGTCGGCGATCTGCTGGTATGCCGCGCACAAACCGGTGTGCTGGCCGAGCCAGGTGCTGTATTCCGAGAGCAGTGGCAGGCAGGTGTTGTAGGCTTCGCGCAGCGCGTCGCTGTTGCACACGCTGTTCAGGTGCGACACGGGCGACCAGGCTTGGGCGAGTTCGTCTTCCAGGTCTTCAATTGGCTGCAGCAGGTTATCCCAGGTGTACACAGCGTTGGCGGCCAGCAGCGCATCGATGCGCTGCTTATTGCGCGCGATGAGCTCGCTGATGGCCGGCTCCACCTGCGCCGGTGTGATGCGCGAGAACGGCGGCAGGGTGTGTGCTTCCAGCAGTGGGTTCGACATGGTCGGGACTTCCAGTTGGGCAGTGACGAAGGAGAAAAAACCGCGCGATAGTAACTGAATCCGGGCCGCTGCCCTAGGCGCGAACGCGCGCAGGCGGCGCGGGCAGATCCCACTCCTGCAGCACATGGTAACTGACGCCGTGGCGTCCCTGGCGCGATTCGAACAGCGCGAAGTGCCGGTAGGCGAGCGCGATGGCCGACATCGCCACCGGCATCGGTGGTGCGCTGGCGCAGTGGCGAAACAGGGTGACGTGCGGCTGGAAGCTTGCGCGATCGCGTTTCGCGCCGACCGCGCCGGCCAGCCCGCCGAGCTTGTGCGCAAGGCGGTCCAAATCGTCCGGCCAGGCGCTCGGACCCAGCCAGTAGATGCCGGGCTTGTGCCAGTAGCCGGTGCGGTCCAGCGCCAGGTTTGCGCCGGGCATCTCGATGCGCGCCAGCCAGTTTTCGACCTCGCGGCACAGTCGTTCGAGTGAGCTGTCGGAGAGCGGGCCGATAAATGCCAGCGTGATGTGGAAATTCGCGGGCGGCACGGCGCGCCCGTCGCAGGCCAGCTGCCGATCGCGCCAGTCGGCGATGCGCAGTGCAGTGGCGGCGTCGATTTCCAGCCCAAAAAAGACGCGCATCATGGGGCAGGTGACTTTTTCTTCAGCGGCGCGAAGCCGTCATTTGCGCTGCGGGCGCCCGAGGGAGTGCGGCGCTTGCCCGTGGCTTTCTGGTTGCGCTCGCGCGATTTGCGCTTTTCCGCCGCCTTCTTCGGTTTTTTCTTCGGCCCTGCCGCCTTGCCGGAGGACTTGAGTTTCCTGGGGCCGGCGTACTTCGCCTTGAGGCCGGGCAGGGCGCGCCGCTCGAAGCGCAACCCGAGGTAGCGCTCGATGCCGACCATCAGATTCCACTCGCCGGCACTGACCAGTACGACGGCGAGCCCGCGCGCACCCGCGCGGCCGGTGCGGCCGGTGCGGTGCAGGTAGTTGTCGCCGCTGTAGGGCACGTCGTAATTCACCACCAGATCGATGCCCTTCACGTCCAGGCCCCTGGCCGCCACGTCGCTGGCACAGACGATATGCACTTTGCCATCGTGGAACTGGTGCATGACCTGCTTGCGCTCCTCGGTGCTCATCTCGCCGTGCAGGCAGGCGCAGCGCAGCGAGTGGTACTTCAACTGCCTGGCGAGACGCTCTGCCGTCATGCGTTTGTTGGCGAAGACCAGCGCGCGGGTGAAGCCGCCGGCCTGTAACAGAGCGGTGAGCAGCTTGTCCTTGTGCTCCTGGCTGTCCGCCAGGATCGCCTGGTGGTCGATGCTGCTGTGCGCCTGGCGCACCTGGCCGACGGCTATGGTTTGCGGCGAGCGCAGCAGCGTATTGGCGATGGCGCCCACGCCGCGGTGCGACAGCGTTGCAGAGAGCAACAGTACCTGCTTGTCCGGTGGGCAGAAACCGGCAACGGCGACCACGTCGTCACGAAAGCCCATGTCCAGCATACGATCCGCCTCGTCCAGCACCAGCGTCTTGAGGGCGCGCAGGTCGGCGCTGCGCCTTTGGCAGTGCTCCAGCAGGCGCCCGGGCGTTGCCACCACGATCTCCGGTTCCTTGCGCAGTTGCGCGCTCTGGTATTTGAAGTCGGCGCCACCGGTGATGGCCATCGCCTGCAGCGGCGACTGGGCGAGCAGTGACCGGCACTGCTTGAGCACCTGCCGCGCCAGCTCACGCGTGGGCACCAGGATCAGCGCGCGCGTGCCGGGGCGTTTGTCGGCAGCGCTGGCAAGGAGTGTCTGCGCCAGCGGGATCAGGTAGGCCAGTGTCTTGCCGCTGCCGGTCTCGGCGCTCACCAGCAGGTCGTGGCCCGCCAGTGCAGCGGGCACCGCGAGTTGCTGTACTTCCGTGGGCGTGGACAACGCCAGCGCATCCAGGCCCAGGCGTAGATGGCGATCGAGTGGCAGGTCTTCAAACACGTGGTCGCGCTCCGCGGGCGGTGAGGTCGGTATTCAGGGGCCACAGTCTAGCCGAACTGGTTGTCGGTGTGGGCCTTTTGGCTCGATGCTGCGGGCGGCTGCACCGCCCTGGCCGTGGCAGGAGTACACCCGCAAATGCACCTCATGCGGGAACGCCAATGATCACACTGGAGGCCTTGAACAGCGCCGTGGCGGTGACGCCGGCAGCGAGATTCAGGGCCTCACAACTCGCATGGGTCACGATGGCGGCGACCGAGGCGCCGCCCGGCAGGTCGATCACGACCTCGGAGTTCACCGCGCCGGCCTGCACGCGGGAGACCACGCCGGTGAGCCGGTTGCGCGCGGAGTAGCACGCCACGCCGTCGTCGATTGCAATAATGACGGAGGATGCTTTCACCAGCGCGAAGGCTTCCGCGCCTGGCTGCAGGCCCAGGCTGTCGGTACTCTCGCGCGTGATGACGGCGACAATCCGGTGCCCGCCCGCCACTTCGAGTTCGATCTCGTCATTCACGGCGCCGGTTTGCACCCGTGTCACCGAACCCAGGAATTGATTGCGCGCGCTGATTTTCATGCTCATTCTCCGGATCAGGAGGTAATCGTCGGCGAGGTGTTCAGCCTGTTGCCCCAGATGGGCGATAAAGCGCAGGTGTTCGCGCTCGAGAATGCGGAAGTTGTCTACCAGTCGCGCACCGCGGGGCGTCAGGCGCGTACCGCCGCCACCCCGGCCGCCGGACACCCGCTCCACCAGCGCTTCGCCCGCGAGATTGTTCATGGCGTCGATGGCGTCCCAGGCTGCCTTGTAGCTCATGCCGATGGACTTCGCCGCCTGTGTGATCGAGCCGCATTCGGCGATCCGGGCGAGCAGCGCGACGCGGTCAGGACCGCCGAGGGTGGCGCCACCGACCGTCATCCAGAGGCTGCCCTGCAATGCGATGCCGGCCTCATCCGTCTCAGCCATACGGGGGTTCTCCCTGTGCAGTTTCCTCCACCGTTTCGATCCGCCCACCCCGCAGGTGCAGGATCTGGTCGCCGAACACGGCGGCATCCTCGGGATCGTGCGTGATCAGCACCATGGGCACCTGCAGGCGCCGCTGCAGCGCCGCTAGCTCCGCGCGCATCGCGCCGCGCAGTTCGGGGTCGAGGGCCGCGAACGGCTCGTCCAGCAGCAGTGCGCGCGGCTGGGTGACCAGTGCCCTGGCGAGCGCAGTGCGCTGCTGCTGCCCGCCGGAAATCTCGCCGGGAAACTGGTCGGCCACCGGCGCCAGCTGGAACGCCGCCAGCCAGTACTGGACCACATCATGCTGCACGCGCCTGCCGGGATTCCAGCAGTGTCGCTTGAGCGCAAAGGCGACATTCTGGCGCACCGTGAGGTGCGGGAACAACGCGTAATCCTGAAACACGAAGGCCACGTTTCTCGCCTGTGGCGGCAGGTGAATGCCTGCCGCGGCGTCGTACAGCACCTGCCCGTCGAGGCGGATGTGGCCGGCGTCGGGGCGCAGCAGTCCGGCGATGGCCTTGAGTGCCAGCGTCTTGCCCGCGCCGGAGGGTCCCATGATCACGGTGCGCTGCCGCTGGCAGGTCAGGCGCAGGTCCAGCGTGAACGACTGCCGGCCTGATGAGAGTGTCTTGCGGATGGCTAGGTCGAGGTGCATCGATCAGCGCTCACAGCGATTGGCGACGCGACCGGGCGCCAGCCACTGCGCCGACAGCAACACGGCGATACACACCAGCGATGCAATGAGCACCAGCACGTTGGCGGTTTCGTCCCGCCCCGCCTGCACGGCCTCGTAGACCGCGATCGACAGCGTCTGTGTCCTGCCGGGGATATTGCCGGCCACCATCAGGGTCGCGCCAAATTCGCCCAGGGCGCGGGCAAAGGCCAGCAGCGCCCCGGCCAGCACGCCGCGCCAGGCGAGCGGCAGGGTGATGCGAAAAAACACCGCCGCTTCGGCAAGGCCCAGAACGCGGGCGGCTTGCTCCAGCTGTCCGTCGACAGCCTCAAACGCGGCGCGCGCCGGTTTGTACACCAGCGGAAACGCGACGACCGCGGCGGCGATCACCGCGCCCTGCCAGGTGAAGATCAGGTTGATGCCGAACTGCTCCTCCAGCCAGCCGCCCAGTGCGCCGCGCCGCCCGATCACCACCAGCAGGTAGTAGCCCAGCACGGTCGGTGGCATCACCATCGGCAGGGTCAGCAGCGTGTCCAGCAGATTGCGCCCGGGGAAACGCCAGCGGGCGAGTGCATACCCGACGGCGATGCCGAGCACGAGGTTGAGGGCGGTCGCCCAGCCTGCGACTTTCAGCGAGAGAGCGAGCGCTGTGCAGACCTGTTCCACGGATCTTGCGTTACGGCGCCTGGAAGCCGTACTGCCGGAGTACCGCTTGCCCCGCAGGCGATAGGACGAAGTCGATGAAACGCTTCGCCTCCCCGGTGTGGGTGCTCCCGGCAATACTGGCGATGGGATACAGGATGTCGACATCGAGCGGTACGCGCAGCGCCACCTTGACCTGCTGCGGCATCAGCTTCGCGTCGGTGGTGTAGACGAACCCGGCATCGACCTCGCCCCGCGCGACGTAATCCAGCGCCTGACGCACGTTGTCGGTGGGAACCCGCTTGTCTTTGAGCGCCGTCCACACGCCTGCGGCTTCCAGCGCGCGCTGCGCATAACGGCCCACCGGTACGCTGGCGGGGTTGCCGATGGCGACCCGTGCTACTGCCGGCGCGGCCAGGTCGTGCAAGCTTGCGATCGGTGCAGCGCCGTCCGCCGGCACAATCACCACCAGCGTATTGCGCGCGAAGTTCCGGCGGGTGCCGGTGGACACCAGCTTCTGTTGCTCGGCCAGGTCCATGGTTTCCTGGTCGGCGGAGGCGAGGACATCGACCGGCGCACCCTTGGCCACCTGCTGCAGCAGTGCCCCGGAGGCGCCAAAATTCAGGGCGACCCGGCTGCCGGGGTGCTGCGCTTCATAGCGCTTGGCAATCTCCCTGAAGGCATCGGTGAGGCTCGATGCAGCCGATACCGTGATCTCCCCGGCGTGCGTGAAGCCGCCGGCAAGCACCAGGGTGAGGCCGACGATGAGTTGCTTGAGCGGATAAAAGCGCATGGGAGTGATCCGGGTAAGGGAGGGGCAGTCGATCGTAATATACATTAGTATATTACGATTGCGCGCAGGTGGTGGGGGGGAAGAACGCGGGCTACACTGCACACGTCCAGCCTGGCCCCCAGTGCAGTTCAATCATTTTTTCAGGAGACAGTCATGGCAAGCCCGCTTGAAAATTCCAAAGCCGCCGCATCAGGCGCCATAGAGGGTGTGGATACCGTAGAGATCAAGGTGCCGATTCACCCCGACCATGAGTTGAAGGTGACGCGTGCGATGCAGCTCCACGAGAAGACCCCCGAAGTCCGGGTACTCTATTTTTACGACACCCCTGAGCTCGACCTGTTCGACGCCGGCATCGTGCTGCGCGCCCGCCTGCGCCAGGGCGACAAGGACGATTCCACCGTCTGGTTCCAGCCCGCCGATCCCGCCGTCATCGATCCGTCCTGGAAGCTGTTCGAAGGCTTTCGGCTGCAGGCGTATTGTTTCGGCGACGAGGTGGTCTGCTCGGCTTCGCTGACGATGCTGCAGAAACCCGATGAAATCGACGATGTCGCCGACCACAAGTCCCCCATCGAAAGATTGTTTTCACGCGAGCAGGAGCGCTTTCTCAGCCAGTTTCACGACAGCCGGATCGACTTTGGTCGCCTCCGGGTGCTCGGCCCGATTCGCGGGATGCGCTGGCAGCTCCAGCACCGGGATTTTCCGCATGAGCTGACCGTGGAGGAGTGGCGGCTGCCCGATGGCGATGACCTGGTGGAGGTCTCGATCCGTTCCGCGCTGGCGGATGCGGCGTCGGCCCGGAGGGATTTTGAGGCGCACCTGAACGCGCTCGACCTGGACCCACAGGGCAACCAGCACACGATGACGCGCGAAGCGCTGACGTTTTTTACACGGGACTAGGGAGAGGTCATGCGCAGGGTGAAGGCAGTACGGATACACAATACCGGTGGCCCTGAGGTGCTGGCGCTGGAGGATGTGGACCTCGATGCGCCAGGGCCTGGCATGGTGACCGTGGAGAACCAGGCCATCGGCCTCAACTACATCGACACCTATCACCGCAGCGGGCTGTATCCGCTGGCGCTGCCGGCCGGCATCGGTGTCGAGGGCGCGGGCGTGGTGCGGGCGATTGGCGCCGACGTAGACCTGAACGTTGGGGAGCGCGTGGCGTACTGCTCTGCAGGCCTCGGCGCCTACGCGCAGGCGCTCAATCTGCCGGCCTCGCGCCTGGTGAAGATTCCAGAGGGGATCAGTTGCGAGCAGGCGGCGGCCAGCCTCCTGAAGGGCCAGACCACCGAATACCTGCTGCAGCGCACCTACCCGTTGCAGGCCGGTGAGACCTGCCTGTTTCATGCCGCAGCCGGTGGCGTCGGCCTGTTGTTCGGGCAGTGGGCGAAGAGCATCGGCGCCACCGCCATCGGCACCGTCGGCTCGGATGAAAAAGCGACACTCGCCCGCGCCCACGGCTTCACGCATGTGATCAACTACCGCACCGAGGATGTGCTGCAGCGTGTGCTGGAGATCACGGGCGGCGCGAAAGTGCCGGTGGTGTATGACGGTGTGGGCCGGGACACGTTCGACATCTCATTGGACTGCCTGCGCCCGCGCGGCCTGATGGTCAGCTTCGGCAACGCTTCCGGCGCGCCCGAGCCGTTGAATCTGCAGGTGCTGTCCAACAAGGGCTCGCTGTACATCACGCGGCCCACCATGGTCACTTACACCCTGACTCCCGCCGAGCTGCAGCAATCGACGGATGACTTCTTCCAGCGCGTGCTGAGCGGTGCGGTGCGCATCGAGATCAACCAGCGTTACGCGCTGGCCGACGTGCAAACGGCGCACCGCGATCTCGAGGGTCGTCGTACGACGGGCTCCTCGGTGCTGCTGCCCTGAGGATACGCAACCGCGACGGGGGCGTAACCGGGACATGACGCAGGCAATCGAAGGGCCGCCCGTGCGATCGGGCCAGGCGCTGTATGCGCTGCTGGTGCTGTTGCTTGCGTACATTCTCTCATTTGTCGACCGCAACGTGATGGCGGTGCTGATCGGCCCGATTCGCGCCGACTTCGCGATCAGCGATTTCCAGTACAGCCTGCTGCACGGCTTCGCGTTCTCCATGTTCTATATCTTCCTCGGCCTGCCTATCGCCCGCCTCGCCGATCGCGGCAGCCGCAAATGGGTGGTGACCTTCGGCGTGCTGGTGTGGAGCGTGATGACGGGCCTGTGCGGGTTCGCGCGCAGTTTCGCTGCGCTGTTTGTCGCGCGCATCGGCGTCGGTGTGGGCGAGGCGGCGTTGTCGCCGCCGGCGTACAGCCTGCTCAGCGACTACTTCGAAGCTGAGAGCCTGCCGCGCGCCATGGCGGTGTACACGCTGGGTATCACCATCGGTGGCGGTCTCGCGTATATCATCGGTGGCGCGGTGTACGAGTATTTTTCGCAGGCCGGAGCGTTGACGCTGCCGCTGCTGCGCGACCTGCACCCGTGGCAGATGACCTTTGTGATCGTCGGCGCGCCGGGGCTGCTGCTGGTGCTGTTGCTCGCGCTGATGGTGGAGCCGCCGCGCCGCGGTGCGCTGCCGCAGGCGGGCCGTAGCTACACCCTGTCCGAGGTGGGCGCCCAGCTGCGGCGGCACTGGCAGGCCTACCTCAGTTTGATCCTCGGTGTGTCACTGCTGGCGGTACTCGGCTACGGCACCATGGCCTGGTACCCTGAGTTCCTCGTGCGCAGCCACGGGATGAGTCGCGCGGAAGCGGGCTCGCAGTTCGGCCTGATTTTCCTGATCGCCGGGAGCGCCGGTACGCTGTTGGGCGGGTTCAGTGCGAGGCCGCTGCACGCGCGCGGCTACCGCGACGCCAGCCTGCGCCTGATCCTGTGGATTGCCCTGCTGTGGCTGCCGCCGGCCGCGCTGGGGCCGCTGCTGGCCGATCGGCAACTGGCGCTGTGGGCGGCGGTGCCCATCGTCTTTTTTCTCAACAGCTATTTCGCGCTGGCCATCGCCGCGCTGCAGGGCATCACACCCAATCGCATGCGCGCCCAAGTGTCCGCGCTGCTGTTGTTCATGACCAACCTGCTGGGCCTGGCGCTCGGCCCCAGCGCCGTGGCTGCGCTCACCGACTTTGTGTTCGGCGGCGATGCGCACCTGGCGCGCTCGCTCGCACTGTTGCCCCTGCTGGTCTGCCCGCTCGCAGCGGTGCTCCTCGCCTGGGGTCTGAAGTATTATCGGGCGGCGCTGTTGGAGAGTGCGGCAAGTGATGGAGGATGAAACGTGGGTCTGAACGTGCGAGCAGTGGTGTTGACCGGACCTGTGGTGCGCCTTGAGCCGCTGCGCGCCGAGCACGCCCAGGGACTCTACAACCGCGGCCGCGTACGGGCAGACTGGGCTTATCTGCCGCGCGGCTGCTTCGTCGACCTCGCCGATACGCGGCAGTGGATAGAAGAGGCGCTGGCGGCGCCCGGCCATGTACCCTTCGCCATCGTGGACGCGGCCAGTGACAAGGTTGTCGGCAGCACGCGTTACCTCACCATCCGGCCTGAACATCGCTCGCTGGAGATCGGCTGGACGTGGCTGGGACAGGAAGCGCAGCGCACGGCAATCAATACTGAGGCGAAACGGCTACTGCTGACGCACGCCTTCGAGGTGCTCGGTTGCGTGCGGGTGGAGTTCAAGGCCGATGCGCGCAACGAGCGTTCGCAGCGCGCGCTGGAACGTATCGGCGCTGTGCGCGAAGGCGTGTTGCGCAAGCACATGATCGTGCAGAACAACTATGTGCGCGATTCCGTGTATTTCAGTGTCATCGACACAGAGTGGCCGGCGGTCAAGGCGCGCCTGCAATCCCTCGCGGATCGCGCGCCACAACCATCTAGCTCACCACCGTCTGCTGCGTCTCGTTCTCCGAAAACCGTCCGGCGAACAAAGCCGTCGTAAGGTAGCGCTCGCCGGAGTCCGGCAGGATCGCCACGATCAGCTTGCCGCGATGCGCCTGCTGCTGTGACAGCCGGTGGGCAACTCCCATGGCGGCGCCAGAGGAGAAGCCGGCGAGGATACCCTCCTGCTGCATGAGCTTGTGCGCCCAGTCCATGGCCTCTTCGCTGGTAATCTGCTCGACCACATCAACCATGGCGAGGTCCAGGTTTTTTGGCAGGAAGCCCGCGCCTATGCCCTGAATCTTGTGTGGCGCATGGCGCGGTTCCTCGCCTGCTTTCGCCGCAGTGATGATGGTGGTGGTATCGGGCTCCACCGCCACGCTCAAGACGTTTTTGCCTCGCGTGTTCTTGAAGTAGCGCGAAACACCGGTGATGGTGCCGCCGGTGCCCACGCCGGAGACAAGAATATCCACCTTGCCGTCGGTGGCCTCCCAGATTTCCGGCCCGGTGGTCTGTTCATGCACCTCGGGGTTGGCCGGGTTTTCGAACTGGTGCGGGCCCCAGTATTTTTTCGGGTCCGAGGCGAGGATTTCCTCGGCTTTGGCGATGCATGCCGCCATGCCCTTGCTGCCGTCGGTGAGCAACACCTGCGCGCCGAGTGATTTCATCAGCATGCGACGCTCCAGGCTCATGGTGTTGGGCATGATGAGGATGCAGCCGTAGCCCTTCGCTGCCGCCACGAACGCGAGCGCGATACCGGTATTGCCGCTGGTGGGCTCGACGATGGTCATGCCCGGCTTCAGGCTGCCGTCGCGCTCCGCCGCTGCCACCATGCTGGCGCCGATACGGCACTTGACGGACATCGCGGGGTTGCGATTCTCCAGCTTGACGTAGATGTTGCCATCGCTGATGCGGTTGATCTTGACCAGCGGCGTGCCGCCTATGGTTGCAGCGATATCGCGGTAGAGTTTGCTCATGGTGGTTTCCTTCTTGCAGGATGTGCTCGGCAATTTGGTTTCGCACAAGGTTAGTCTCGCCGACCCTCTCTGTCCAACGGTGGCCATCCGAGATAGCAGGGGCATTTCAGCGGTTGGGTTCGAGGCAGTGAATGTGGCTGGTATTTCTCAAGGGGACGCGCCAAAAAGCGGACATCCATGTCGCCAGACGGTCCCCTTGAGAAATACCAGCCACATTCACTGCCATTGCGCGTCCCGTACTTTCAGTCTGCGCCAAGCCGCGCAGGCTAGAGGCCCTCACGTTACTCCGCAGTCGATGCGCTCGTCTGCGCCGTGGCGCGCGCCAGTGATTCCAGCGTCTGCGGCCCTACCAGCGTGGCAGCCACTGATCCCTGTGGATCGAGAATCAACGTAGTAGGCAGCACCGCCGGCCGCGCGATGCCCAGTTGCGCGGCAGGATCGCTCACACTGGCGAACGCCACACCCAGCGCCTCGCGTTGCTGCGCCAGCTCCGCGCCTTCGGCGCCGTCGTAATTCACGCCCAGCACGGTCACCTGCTCGTAGGTGCGATCCAGAGCATTCAACTGTGGGATTTCCTCGATGCAGGGCTTGCACCACTGCGCCCAGTAATTGATGACAACCCACTGGCCGCGCAGCGACTCCAGGTCTGCCGCCGGTGGCGAAGTCGCGTCTTCGCCGCTGCAGGCGAGCAGTGGGAGCACAAGGCAAAGGGCAAGCAGGTGTTTCATCGCCCGAACAATTCCACCAGGTTGGCGTGCAGGATATCGCGCTGTGTCTCGCGTTCGTCGTGCAGCATGCGGTACGCATGGCGTTGCCAGTCGCTGCCTGCCACCGTGTCCGGCGGCCCCAGGGGCGGCTCCCCGTCTATCCACTCCTTCAGTTGCCAGAACAGCACGGTGTGCAGGTCCCGTGACAGCAGGTAGTGCCCCTTGCGGTTCTCGGCGATCACGTTTTCGCGCAATAGCACATCCCGGACGTGGCCCCAGGTTTCGCTGTCCATGCCGCGAATCGTTTCGTGCTTGCGGTTCAGCAGTTCCATCTCGCGCACCACGTCGCCCGACTGTTGCCTCAGCCAGAAGATGTACAGCACATCCAGCGCCTTGAGCACGGCCGGACGCCTGGCCTGTTCACGGCTCGCGTAGGCCGAAAGGCTGTGCACGAGGATGCCGCCCGTGAGCACGATGTTCCACGAGACATAAATCCACATCAGGAAGAGCGGCACTGCGGCGAAGGCCCCATAGATGAAGGTGATGCTTGAACTCACCATCAGCTGGGTGAAGACCGCGCGCGCAATGTGGAAGGAAAGTGCCGTGAACACACCGCCGAGCAGCGCATGCTTGAGCGGCACCGGGCAATTGGGCACGGCGGCGTAGATCAGTGTAAATCCCAGCGTGCTGAGGCCCAGCGACGCCAGTTGCACGAGGGCGGTGTTAGCGCCGAGCAGTTCGAAGCTGGTGAGCGACTGGGTGAACGTAGAGAGGTAGGTATTCAGGGCCAGCGCGAAACCGATGGTGACCGGAACGAGCGTCAGCACCGCCCAATACAGCAGGAAGCTGGAGATGGCGCCGCGATTCTCGCGCGCGCGCCAGATATGGTTGAACGCGTGCTCGATATTGCGCAACATCAGGATGGCGGTCACCACCAGGAAGGCGATGCCGGGCCCGGTCAGGTTCCTGGCCTGTTGCGAGAATTCATTGAGGTATTCCTCGATCGCCGCGCTGCTCTGCGGCACCACGTGTTTGAAGAGGAAGACCTGGATCTGCTCCTCGACGCCCTGGAAGGTCGGGATAGCGGAAGCCATGGTGTACAGCACGGTCAGCAGCGGCACCAGCGCGAACAGGCTCATGTAGGTGAGCGCCGCGGCGTTCTCGGAGCAGCGATCGGCGCTGAAGCGGGTGACGAGGTAGCGCGCGCGGCGCCATCCTTCACGCAGCAGGGGATGGGAAAACGTCATGGCGGCATTATGGCATGATTGTCGCCAATCAAGCATGAGGCAGCATGAGTCGACACGGGGCTGCGACTTCGGGTGTCGATGGGTGCCGTGCGCTATTGACCCCATCGGGAGTTGGTGATTACTATTTCTGGAAAAGGTATCCCCCTCAATGCGCTTCACACCGATGGTGCGCGGCATAACAATAAAGGAGCACGACATGAAATTCGCAAAATACATCACCGGTACCGCGCTGTTCGCACTGCTTTCGGTGCAGGCTGTCGCCGCGCCCGTGACCTATACCTTCACCGGGAACTGGACGAACGCACCCACCGGCGACTTCGGCGCGTCCTATATCGCGACGCTGGTGTTTGACAACGGCGGCAGCAGCGCCGCCAACCAGTCCTTCGGGCAATCCAGTTTCATCAGCGGCAGGGTGCAGAGCGGCAGCTACGACTTCTCGATGGCGCCGGTGGACATTACGAGCTGGGCTGCAGACTTTTCGAGCAACGGTTCCGGGCAGTTGGACGCGGGCTGGTTCGACGCCGCGAACTCCGGGAACAATTGGCATTTCGACCTGGATTTTGACGATGCCGGTTTCTCCAATGCGTCAGGCGGCGGGAGTTTCTTGGAGCAGCACATCAGCAACCCCGGTACCGTGGGAGCTGCCGCCTCCGCCACAGCGGTCCCGACCATGCCGCTCTACAGCCTGATGCTGACGCTGTTCGGCCTGCTGGTCGTGGCGCTGCGCCGCCTGTAGCACTCACCTGTAGTGCCCGGCTGCCTGTAACCGGCGCCGGATTCCGCCGACTAATCGCCCGCCATCGGGTGGGCTCAGACCGGCCGTCGCGGCCCTCTGCCACTGGTTAGCACCCGCCGATATGTAATAACCTGTAGCCTGTTTCAGCTACAGGGTATTCACCGCATGAGCGCAGTTACCATCTACCACAACCCGCGCTGCTCCAAGTCGCGCCAGACCCTGGCGCTGCTGGAGGCACATGGGGTGCAGCCGAACGTTGTGCTGTACCTCGAGACGCCGCCCAGCGCCAGCGAGCTCACCGGTTTGCTCAAAAAACTGGGTATTACCGCAGCCCAACTCGTGCGCCAGGGCGAGGATGAGTACAAAACCTCTGGCTTGACCAAAAACTCCAGCGAGAAAGACATTGTGGTGGCGATGGCCAGATACCCCAAACTGATTGAGCGCCCCATCGTGGTTCGCGGCAGCAAGGCCGTGCTGGGCCGCCCGCCCGAGAATGTGCTGGCGCTGCTAGGCTGATGACTGAGCCCTACGTCCTGATCCTCTACTACTCCCGCCATGGCGCCACTGCCACGATGGCGCAGCACATCGCGCGCGGCGTGGAGCGCGTGCCGGGTATCGCCGCGCGGTTGCGCACGGTGCCCGCGATCTCCGCCAACTGCGAAAAAACCGAAGACGACATTCCGGATGCCGGCCCGCTGTACTGTGAACTCGACGACCTGCGCCACTGTGCGGGACTGGTGCTGGGCAGCCCCACGCGTTTTGGCAACATGGCCGCACCAGTGAAGTACTTCCTCGACCAGACCTCCTCGCTGTGGCTGAGCGGCGCGCTGATCGACAAGCCTGCAGCGGTGTTCACGTCCACCTCCAGCCTGCACGGCGGGCAGGAGTCCACCCTGCTCAGCATGGTGCTGCCGCTGCTGCACCACGGCATGCTCATCGCCGGCCTGCCCTACAGCGAGCCCGGCCTGATGACGACGGCTTCCGGCGGCACGCCCTATGGTGCTTCGCACTGGGCGGGTGCGGATAACACGCGCGCGGTGGATGACGCCGAATCCGCACTGTGCAGCGCACTCGGCGCTCGGGTGGCGCGCCTCGCGCTGCGCCTGCACGCATGAGCCTCGCATGGCGCGCGCGCGTGGCCTGGCTGTGCTGGTTCTGCTACTGGGCGCTGCTGCTGCAGCAGGCTCTGGATGCGTGGCTGCGAGCGGCGCCGTGGTTTATCTGGCTCGTGAAATTACTGCCTTTGCTACTGTTCCTGCCCGGCATGCTGCGGGATAATCTGCGCAGCTACATCTGGTTGTGTTTTGTCTGCCTCGGCTATTTTCTGATTCTGGTACAGCGCATTTTTGCGCAGCCAGACAGCCTGCTGGTCAGCAGCGGGCTGGTTGCGGTGGTGCTGCTGTTCATCGCGGCTATGTTGTATGTGCGCTGGCGCGCCCGCGAGCTGCGCGCCCTGAGTCGAGGCTGGAGATGAGTGTATGAACAAGCCGTCGCGGTTGCGTCGCGTGTTGTCGGGAATCTGGCGGGGGATCACCCGCGTCCGGCTGGCGATGTCCAATCTCCTGTTCCTGGCGATGCTGGCTATCATCTACTTCGTGTACGTTGGTGGCACGCCGGAACCCTTCCCGGAAAAAGCCGCGCTGCTGCTGAATATGAGCGGCACCGTGGTGGACCAGCGCTCCGAGGTCAACCCGCTGCAGGCGCTGCTGGCGGAGCCGACGCCGGAACAGCACGAGGTGTTGCTGCGCGATGTGCTCGAGGCGATCGATTATGCCGCCAAGGATCCGGCCATTAATTCGCTGGTAATGCAGCTGGATATGCTGATGCACGTCGGCATCAGCAAGACACAGGAGATCGTGCAGGCGCTGGAGGCGTTCAAGAAAACCGGCAAGCCTGTTGTCGCCATCGGCGATTATTTCACGCAGGACCAGTATCTGCTCGCCAGCCATGCCGATACGATTATTTCCCACCCCATGGGCGGCGTGGCGCTGGAGGGCTTTAGTAGCTACAACAACTACTTTCGCGAAGCGCTGGAGAAGATCTCGGTCAACGTCCATATTTTCCGCGCCGGTGACCACAAATCCGCCGTCGAGCCCTTCATCCGCGACGATATGTCGCCGGATGAACGGGAGATTACCGCGCGCTGGCTGAATGACCTGTGGGGCCAATACACCGCCACCGTGGAGGCACAGCGCAAGCTGCCGGCGGGCGCGGTCAACGACTACGTCAACAATTTCAGCAGCCAGTTGCAGGGCAAGGGCGGCGACGCGGCGCAACTGGCACTGCAGGCCCACCTGGTAGATAAACTGCTGGGGCGCATCGAGAGCAATGACTACCTCGTCGATCTGGTAGGCGCGAAGAACGAGGACGGCCTGTACGAGGCGGTGGAATTCGAGCGCTATGTCGCGCACAAACGGCCGTTGCCGCTGGGTATGGAAGAGGCCGAGCGGGTAGCGGTGATCACGGCCGAGGGCAGTATCATCCCCGGCGAGCAGCCTCCGGGCACGATTGGTGCCGACTCGCTGGCACAATTGATCCGCGGCGCGGTCGAGGCGGACGGCGTGAAGGCCATCGTGCTGCGCGTGAACAGCGGCGGCGGCAGCATGTTCGCCTCGGAGATCATCCGCCAGCAGCTGTTGCAGGCCCGTGCGAAAGGCGTGCCGGTCGTGGTGTCCATGGGTGCGGTCGCGGCCTCCGGGGGCTATTACATCGCCGCCGACGCGGACGAAATCTGGGCCACGCCGTCCACGATCACCGGCAGCATCGGCGTGTTTGCCGCGTTCCCCACATTCGAGGAACTGATGGGCCGCGCCGGTATCCACACCGATGGCGTCGGCACCACGGACCTGGCCGGTTCGCTGCGCCCGGACCGGCCGTTGAACCCGGAACTGATAGAGGCGCTGAACAGCGGCGTAGCCTTTGCGTACAAGAGCTTCGTGGACATCGTCGCGCAAGGGCGCGATATGCAGCCCGGCGACGTCGACCCGATCGCCCAAGGCCGGGTGTGGAGCGCCACCGACGCGCGCGAGCACCACCTGATCGACAGCGTGGGCACGCTACAGGACGCCATTGCCGCAGCGGCCAAGCGCGCCAACCTCCCTGACTATCAGGTAGAGTACGTGGAGCCGCCGCTGTCACCGCGCGACATGCTGCTCAAGCAGCTGGCGAACCGGGTTGGCAGCCTTGGCGTGTGGACGACCTCGGCCAGCGCAGTCTTGAACTCCCTGCTGGCGCCCATGCGCGATGCCGCGCAGGAGCTCGCCAGCCTGCAGGATCCCCGGCATATCTACCTGCGCTGTCTCACCTGCGGGATGGTGCGTTGATCTACAGCTACGGCATAAGGACACAGTATGACAACAACGTTTGAATCGCCTGGCGCGCTGCTCGGCGCGGTGGGCCGCCACCTCGGCTACAGCGCGTGGCAGGAGATCGACCAGCAGCGCATCAACCAGTTTGCCGATGCCACGGGCGACCACCAGTGGATTCATGTCGATCCGGAGAAAGCGGCGCAGGGCCCGTTCGGGAAGACCATCGCGCACGGCTATCTCACGCTGTCCATGGCCAACCTGTTCCTGCCGCAGATCATGCGCGTCGAGAATACCTCCATGGGTGTCAACTACGGTTGCGACAAGGTGCGATTTCCCGCAGCGGTGCCGGTAGGCAGCCGCATTCGCGGCGGCGGTGAAATCGTCAGCGCCGAGGAGGTGAAGGGCGGCGTACAGGTGGTGGTGCGCATGACCATCGAGATCGAGGGCAGTGAGCGGCCGGCCTGCATCATCGATACCATCAGCCGCTTTTTCCCCTGAAGCCGGCGACAGCAGACGCTATGCGGCGCGGTGCCGATGGCGGGTTACGCAAATTCCACAGCAGGAGGTGATCGTGCTGGAAACAAGTGATGTGGTAGAGCCGGTCTTCCCGGCTGCGACCGTGGTGCTGGTTCGCGACGGCGCGGATGGGCTCGAAGCGCTGTTGGTGCAGCGCAACCAGGCGGTGCAGCACATGGGCGGCATGTGGGTGTTCCCCGGCGGCAAGGTCGACGCGGCGGATTATCCGGCGGATCGCGATGAGTACCGCGCGGCGGTGAATGCCGCGATCCGTGAGACGCGCGAGGAAGCGGGCCTCGATGTCACGGCGGACCAGCTGGTGTATCTCTCGCACTGGACCACACCCGAGGGCGCCAAGAAACGCTTTGCCACCTGGTTCTTCCTCACCATCCTGGAGGATGGACAGGAGGTCCAGGTCGACGGCTCGGAGATCGCGCACCACCGCTGGGTGAAACCGGAGGTGGCGCTGAAGGAGTCTGCGCACGATGACTTCCCGCTGCGGCTGATGCCGCCGACGTACGTCAGCCTGGCGGACATTGCCGATTGCCAGAGCTGCGCACAGGCCAGGGCGCGCATCGGCGGGCGCGACGCCATCGTCTACGGGCCGCGCATGCTCAGTGTGGAAGGCGGCATCTGCTTCCTGTACCGCGGCGATGCCGGCTATGAGGCTCTGGCGCCGGACGCGCCGGGCGCGCGCCACCGTCTGTACATGATCGGCAATCAACTCGACTATATCCGGCACGCCTGATGCCCGACCAGGAACCCGCGCATGACTGATGACAGAACAGGAATACACCGGCGCAGCCTGCTCACCGGCATTGCCGCGACGGCGGCAGCCACGGTCGCGGCGGGCGCGGGCGCACTGCCGCGCTCGGCCGTCAAAGCATGGGACATGCGCACGGATGTCCTGGTCGCCGGTTCCGGTGCGGCCGGTGTGAGTGCCGCCATCGAGGCACGCGCGGCCGGGGCCGACGTGCTGCTGATCGAATCGCTGTCGCAATTCGGAGGTTCCTCCGCCATGTCCGGCGGCGTGGTGTATGCCGGCGGTGGCACGGCCCTGCAGAAGGCGCTCAAGATCGAGGACAGCGTCGAACAGATGTACCACTTTATTGCCAGGGCCGGCAGCATTCATCCGCCGCTGGACAAGATACAGTTGTACTGCGAGCAGAGTGTTGCCCACTTCGACTGGCTGGTGGCGCAGGGCGTGCCCTACAGTGAGAAGTTCAGCACGTCGAAGGAACTGCCGATGGGCGGCGAATCCCTGTACTACTCTGGCAACGAGCAGGCCTGGCCGGCGCGAGAGTTGGCGATACCGGCGCCGCGCGGCCATGTGCCTGGCGTGCCCGGCATGAACGGCGGCCGGCGTTTGCTGCAAGCGCTGCTGCCGCGCGCCGAAGCCGCGGGCGCGACCCTGCGCGCCAATGTGCGTGCGCAGCGACTGGTGATCGAGAGCGACGGGCGTATCGCCGGCGTCACGGTAACCGTCGATGGCGTGCCGCGCACGATCCGCGTCAAGCGCGGTGTCGTACTGGCATGTGGTGGCTTCATTCACAATCGCGAGATGCTGAAAATGTATGCACCGCAGCTGTATGACTGTTCGGTGCCCTGGGGCAATGCGGGCGATCAGGGTGACGGGATCAATATGGGTATCGAGGCAGGTGCGGCCGCGCTGCGGATGCACCACGGCTTCGCCGTTGCACCCATCTATCCACCCGAGAACGTGATCTCCGGCATTCTTGTCAACGCCTCCGGCCAGCGCTTCATTCCGGAGGACTCCTACTACTGTGTGCTGGGTGACGCCATCGCCTTTCACCAGCGGGGCAAGGCCTGGCTGATCACCGACAAGCAGAGCAGCTACCAGCATCACCAGGACAGTTTCCTGCCGGTTGCCGAGGGCGACAGCATCAGTGATATCGCCACGCAGCTCAACCTTCCCAAGGGCGCGCTGCAGAACACGGTTGCCTATTACAACCTGCACGCCGCCAACGGCGACGACCCCATGTTCCACAAGAAGGCGCCGTGGCTGCGCCCGCTGCAGGGGCCGCCCTACAAAGCGTGGGATCTGTCCGTGTCGAACGCATTCTTCCCGGCGCACACATTTGGTGGGTTGCGCACGACGGTCGACGGCGAGGTTGTGAACAGTTTCGGCGCGATCATTCCGGGCCTGTATGCGGCGGGGCGGACAACTGCCGGGATACCGACGGCACCGTACATTGCAAGCGGTCTCTCCGTGGGCGACGGTACATTCTTTGGCCGCCGCGCCGGCCGCGCCGCCGCACAGGTGCGCTCGTGAGTCGCCGGCTGCTTGCAGGCGCATGGATGCGCGGTCTCACGCTGGTGCTCGGCGGAAGTTGCCTCCTGGCGGCGGTATTGTCCGCAGCCCAGGACGAACACGCAGCGGCGCCGCACCCGGTACCTGGCGCGGCGATCACGTCGGAGCTTTCAGCGCAGGCGGCACCGAGCTCGGGAGGGGCTGCGACGCCATCAGCGCCGCCGGCTGGCACGCCGTCGGTCATGCCCGCAGGCGACGCCGAGCGCGGTCGGCTGGTGTTCGGGCCGTGCCGCACCTGCCATTACTTCGAAACCATCGTGGGGCACAACAACGGCCCCAACCTCCACCGCATCTTCGGCAAGGTGGCTGGCAAGCAGGAAGGGTTTGCGTACTACTCGGACGTGTTCAAAGAGGCGCAGTTCGTGTGGACACCGGAATTCATGTACGTGTGGCTGGAGAACCCCATGGCGATGTTCCCCGGCTCGACCATGATGAGCCTGGGTGTGCCGGACGCACAGCAGCGTGCCGACCTGATCGAGTTCCTGAAACAGGCGACCGTGCGAGAACCCTGACTGCCATCGCCCTCTGCTCGAACATTTCAGTTCGTTGCGTACGCTCGATGCAAGGCCGGGTCGGTAGAACCCCGCCACGGCGAATATCTTGGCCGTCTGAGCCGTGGCGGGGTTCTACCGACCCGGCCGCCGAAGGTAACGGCCAGCGAATAAATCCCCGGCAATCCACCTCAAGGCGTGTGCAAAGGGCTCTGGCCCCTTCATTTTTTGACAATTACCGAACTTCCGTGGCCGAACAGGCCCTGGTTCGCCGTGATGCCGACCTTCGCACCGGCCACCTGCCGGTCGCCCGCCTGGCCGCGCAACTGCCAGGTCAGCTCGCAGACCTGGGCCAGCGCCTGGGCCGGCACCGCTTCGCCAAAGCAGGCAAGGCCCCCGGACACGTTCACCGGGATCTTGCCGCCGAGGGCGGTATCGCCGGCGCGCAGCAGTGCGGCGGCGCCGCCGCGCGGCGCCAGTTGCAGATCCTCGATCCAGTCGAGTTCCAGGGCGGTGGAGAGGTCGTACACTTCCGCGAGGCTCACGTCCTCAGGCCCGATGCCGGCCTGCTCGTACGCCTTGATGGGAATGCTGGCGCGGTAGGCGAGCGCCTCGACACCGGCGGCCGCGGCTGAGTCCGTGGCGATATCGGGCATTTCCACCACTGAACTTGCGAACGTCGGCGTGACGGTGGAGATGGCCGCCACGCGCGGTGCGTTCGCCTTGCCGATCTTGCGCGCGTACTCGAGGCTGGAGACGATCAGCGCAGCACCGCCGTCACTGGTGGCGCAGATGTCCATCAGGCGCAGCGGGTCGGCCACCATGGCGGACGCCGCCACATCCTCGGCAGTGTAGATCTTGCGGTAGCGCGCCCGCGCATTCTTGCTGCCGACGCGCGAGTTCTTGACCTTGACCGCGGCGAAGTCTTCCAGCGTGTCGCCGTACAGATCCATGCGACGGCGCGCATACAGCGCGAAGTAGGTCGGGTTGGTGATGCCGAGGTAGAAGCGCACCCAGTCCGGGTCTTCCGGGCGATAGCCGCCGGCCGGCGCGAGGAAACCTTTG
>CAYWWD010000054.1:0-23420 GCA_964461965.1 uncultured Halioglobus sp.
TCATCCCCGAGTGGAATGACCTGGTGTACAACGGCCGCTGGCGCGATGCGCTGGAGCGCCTGCTCGCCACCAATAATTTCCCCGAGTTCACCGGCCGTGTCTGCCCCGCGCCGTGTGAAGGCGCCTGCGTGCTCGGCATCACCAACCCGCCGGTGACTATCAAGAATATCGAAGCCGCTATCATCGATCGCGGGTACGAAGAAGGCTGGGTCACGCCCAGGATCACTGCGTCCCGCACCGGCAAAAAAGTCGCCGTCATCGGCTCCGGCCCCTGCGGCCTGGCGGCGGCGGAACAGTTGAATACCGCCGGACACACCGTCACCGTGTACGAGCGCGCCGACCGGCTCGGCGGCCTGCTGATGTACGGCATCCCCAACATGAAGCTCGACAAGGGTATCGTCGAGCGCCGCGTGCAACTGATGCGCGACGCAGGCATCACCTTCATCGTCAATGCCGATGTCGGCCGCAACGTCGATGTCGCGAAGCTGGTGGCAGAGAACGACGCCGTACTGCTGGCGACCGGCGCCACGCTGGCGCGCGACCTGCCCATTCCCAACCGGGATGCCAAAGGCGTGCACCTGGCGATGGAATTCCTGACCGCCAACACCAAAAGCCTGCTCGACTCCAATCTGGAGGATGGCAGCTACATCTCGGCGCGGGACAAGCGCGTCATCGTCATCGGCGGCGGCGACACCGGCACCGACTGCATCGGCACCTCCCTGCGCCACGGCTGCAAATCGCTGGTGAATTTCGAGCTGCTGCCGAAGCCGCCGCTGGACCGTGCGCCCAACAATCCCTGGCCGCTGTGGCCGCGCATCTACCGCGTCGATTACGGTCACGCCGAGGCGGCGCAGGTCTACGGCGACGATCCCCGGGTCTACTCCATCATGAGCAAGACTTTCCTCAAAGACGAGCAGGGCAATCTGACCGGCATCGTCACGGTCAACGTCGACGACAAACTCAAGGAGATCCCCGGCAGCGAAAAAACCTGGGAAGCCGATCTCATCCTGTTGTCCATGGGCTTCCTGCAACCCGAGCACTACATCAACGAAGCGCTGGGCATGACCATCGATGAGCGCGGCAATTTCAAGGCAACCAAGACGGATTTTCGCACCAGCGTGCCGAAAGTGTACGCCGCCGCCGACTGCCGTCGCGGCCAGGACCTGGTGGTCCGCGCGATCAATGAAGGTCGCGAGGCCGCCCGCGAGATCGATCGCGACCTGATGGGCAGCACCCAGCTGCCCTGACCGCGAGCTGAATGGCTTATCGCGCTCGCACGCCGTGCAGCGCGATCACCAGCCATCGTCCGCACCCGGGTGTCCGGTGTCGAGCAAATCTCGGTCAGCGTGAGCGTTGCAAGACGCATCGAATCCAGCGTCGAGCCAGGTGGCGGCGCAATGCCGCCAGTTGCTGGATTCGAACTGGCATTATTCACCCTCAAAGCGTCGAACTTTTTCCGGATTGCGCACTCGGAAACGGTCGCAACGCGCCTCGCCGCGGGCATTTTACACAAGGAAACAGGCCTGATTTCAGGGTAAAATAGCCACAATTGCAGCGATCAGTCTTCAATCCAAACATCAGTTCAACCGTATTCAGTTGTTTTCTTCGATCAACCTCTGGTGGGAATCCCTATGCACATCAAATACACAGTGAGTGTCATCGCCGGTTTATTGTGGTTGCTGCAGGGCACGGCCTTCGCGGCCACCCTGATCACACCGCAGGAAGCCGCCCTGCCGGCGGCCGCCGCCAGCGAGCCATTGACGCGTGGTATCTCGCGCGGCCCGGGCGTGGAACTCGTCGCACCGAAGGCGGATTTCGGCCCGGTGAAGGCGCCCTTTGAATTCAAGGTGGCCTTCGAGTCGCGCGGCGGCAAGAAAATCGACCCGGCCTCGGTCAAGGTGGTCTACCTGAAATCCCCGTTTGTAGACCTGACGCCACGCCTGCAGGGTGCGATCACGGAAACGGGTATCGTCCTGCCCGAGGCCAGCGTGCCCGCCGGGGAGCACGAGCTGAAAATCACCGTGCTGGATGAAGACGGGCGCGAAACCAACTCGGTGGTACAACTGGTCGTCGCCGAGTGACAGCCTGCCCCTACTGCCTGAGCGAGGTCGACGACGCTGCGGTGGTGTGCAGGACCTGTACCCGTGACCTCTACCTGTTCAAACCGATGATGGCGCGTATCGCGGAACTGGAGGCACAGGTGCGCGAGCTCTCCTCGCGCCAGACACTGGCAGAACAGGCCGATGATCTGGTGGAGCTGGGCGCGCAAGCCGTTTCCCGGGCGAAGGCGAACTTCCGCAACTTTGGCGGCGATGTCGCCCGCTTCCTGCTGGCGCCGCTGGCACTGCTGTTGATCGCACATACGCTGATCACGGTCACCTATGACATGAACGTGGTGTACCTGCGCCTGATCTCCGTGCTGCTGCCCATGCCTTTCGGTTTCTGGCTGTTCCGCGACGAACCGCGAACGCTGCTGCCGTGGTTTGTCGGCACGGCTTTCCTGGCGGTTGCGTCTGTCATCGGCATGAGTGCGATTGTCGCCGCCGTGGATGGCACGAGCGTGCTGCCGAGTACGGCATTTGAATGGCGCGAACTGCTGGAGTACGCCGCCAGTATCGCGTTCAGCTTCCTCACTGGCATGCTGATCAGCCACGCCACCGGCGGCGAAGTGAACAAGGACAAACTGCACACGTTATCCGCCAACTTCAAACTCATCGGCGGTTCTATCGCGGCCATATTAACCACCGCTGTCTCACTTTATACTGGACTGAAGGGCGTATTGGGCTGAGGCTGCCAGGCGCAAACCCAACTCATTACCGCTCGGGGCATTTGAATCCTATGTTGAATACGCTACGCAAATCTTTCCTGCTCACGGCGATCGCGTTGCTGGCGCTCTTGCCGCTCGGCGCGCAGGCGGCGCGGCATGCCCTGCTCATCGGCAACGACAACTACGAGGACGTCCCCACGCTGCGCAATGCGCGCGCCGATGCGGATGCGATGGCGATGGCACTGCAGAAAGCCGGCTATACAGTGACTGTCATGAAGGACCGCGATCTCAAGGAAATGAAGGACGACGTGCGCAACTTCAGGTCGCAGATCAAAGGCGGCGACGAAGTCATTTTCTTTTACTCCGGGCACGGCGTGCAGATCGAGGCGATGAACTATCTGCTGCCCGTGGATGTACGTGCCGAGAGCGAAGACCAGGTGCGGGATGACGCGCTGGCGCTGTCGCGCGTGCTGGAGGATATACGCGAGCAGAAGCCCGCGCTCACCATGGCGGTCATCGACGCCTGCCGGGACAATCCGTTCAAAGGAACCGGCCGCGCCATCGGCGGCCGCGGCCTCACCGGCGTGGGCGGCGCCAACGGACAGATGGTGATCTACTCGGCCGGGGAGGGCCAGCAGGCGCTGGACCGGTTGAGCGATGGCGACCCGGTGAAGAACGGCCTGTTCACGCGCGTGTTCATCAAGGAGATGACACAACCCGGCGTGCCGATCGACCAGGTCGCGCGCAAAGTCAGGGCGGAAGTGAATCGCATGGCCCATACCGTCAACCACGAACAGGTGCCTGCCATCTACGACCAGGTCATCGGCCAGTTTTATTTCTACGCCCAGAATGACGCGGGCGTAGACGATGTTGAAATCCTGTTCTGGCAGAGCGTGAAAGACAGCAACGACGCGACGGAACTGCAGGCCTATCTCGACAAATACCCCGACGGACAGTTCTCCGCGCTGGCGCAGGCGCGTATCAGCCGTATCGGGCAGAGCGCGGCCGCAGCGGCGGCGACGCCCCCGCCAATCCAGCCACCGGCAACGCCTGCAGCGATGCCTGTGCCCAGCGCACCACCGGCAAAACCCGAGGCAGTGCCTGCGCCCAGCGCACCACCGGCAGAGCCTGCGGCACCAATCGCATCGCCGGCAATGCCCACTGCCGCACCTGCGAGCACTGCGTCGGCGCCAACCATCGATACGACAGCACCCGCCGCACCGGCCGAGACGGTTCAAACTGCCACCGAAGCCACTGCCATTGCACCGGCAGCAGGCGCCGCGACGCCGGCCACACCCTCTGCCAGCCCTGCAAAGCCGGAGACGACACGGGCGGCCACCTTCGGCAGCGTGCCCCCTGCGGAGAACAGCCCTTCGCCACCCCCGGCACCCGTACCTGCCAGCAGCGGGGCGTCATTCGATGTCACGCCCCTTCCCGCGCCGGATCCAGTCCCACCCGCGGAACAGTGAACCCTCTCACAGTCGGGCAAACTAACTCGACTTTCCGTACTTTTCGGCGTGCGACACCCCCGATCGCGACATACCATGACCTGAACTAGCGCAGGAAAAATAACAACCAAGGGCCGTTCACAACGCCCGCAAAGGGGTAATCGACCAGTGGATCAGCCACGGTATCTCAGGCGTGTCGAGTATCTGGCGCTCGCGCTGGTTGCAATCCTGACACTGCTGGCCGCGCAGGCGGAGCCCCTGTTTGCCGCGCTGCAACTCAATCACCGGCTCTACCTGTTCATCCTGTGGAGCATCATCGCCGTGGTCATCGCCGGGGTCGCGTTTTCCGTTGGCTGGCAGACCTTTGCCAGCGACCGCAACTGGCCTATCACCCTGGTGTCCACGTTCATCCTCGGCGCAGGCCTCTTCAATGCATATCACCTCTTCAGCCTGAACGTCTATGTCGGTGACAAGTCCGCGTCGGTGCAACACGTGGCTACACTCGCACTGTGGGCGCGTATGTATATCGCCGTGGGATTATTGCTGGCGGCCAGCGTGTCGCCGACGCGCAGCATCTCGACACCAGCACGGTTCTGCCTGCTGTTCGGTGTGCTCGGGGTAGCCGCCCTGATATTTTCCTTCACCGCCAGCCGCTTCTATCCGGACTTCCTGGCGACGATCTTCGTCGATCAGATGAGCGCCGAGATGCATGCGGTGATCCCGGGTGCTCTGGTCTGCGTCTACATCGTGGCCGCCGGGATGTTCTCGTATCGCTTACACCACAGTGCGCGAAACTGGCTGAGCAAATTCCTGCTGTCCGTCTGCCTGCTGGCGCTGGCCGAATTCAACTTCATGCTGATGGGCGCATCGCGCAACGCCCATGCCCAGCTGGGCAGCGTACTCATGGCCTTTGGATTCATGTACGTCTATCGCGGCGTATTCCTCTACAGTATCCAATGGCCCATCGACCAGATGAATGACTGGCAAGCCAGATTGAAAACCAGCCAGCGTGAACTCGCTGTCACCAAACTGGCGGTTGACGGCTCCGGCTACTACATCTTCGAGTTTGATGAGAGCAGCAATATTCGCTACGTCAGCGACAACTTTCGCCGCCGCATGGGCTGCGAAAAGGACGAGTTGATAGGCGCCTCTTTCGACAGCATCTGTGCAAACTCCGGGGGGAAACTGCTCGCGCAACAGGGGGCTCACGTCAGCACCGGCGACACGCCGAACCGAATTGAACTGGAACTGATCACCAGACGCGGTGAAATTTTTCCCGTCGCAACCACGATCACGCACATCGGCGAGGACGCCGAGCAGCATGTCTATGCCATCATGGAGGATATTTCAGACCGCAAGCGGTTCGAGGCCCAACTGGCCGAAAATGAACGCTACCTGCGTCGCGTCATCGACAGCATTCCCTTCTATGTCACCATCCTGACGCCGGACGGCTACCTGATCGACAACAACCAGGTTGTGCTGCAAAGTCTGAAGCCCAGGGACAAGCTGTCGGGCACCCGGTTGATCGACATCGTACTGCCCTTCCTCGTGGATCGCAGCCAGGAACACACTCTGCTCGACGCAATCGCGCAGGCCCGCTCTGGCCAGACCGTCGCACTGGAACTACACCTCAACACCGACGACGGAGACCGGTTCGTCGAATTCACGCTCGCACCGGTGCGTGACGATGCGGGGAATGTGGTGAACCTGGTCAATACCAGCGCCGACATCACCGACCGATTGCTCGCCCAGAATGAACTGAAACTCGCCTCGACCGTCTTCGATTACAGCGCCGAAGCCATCCTGATCACGGACGGCCACAAAAAGACCCTCTCCGCCAACCGGGCGTTCACCACGATCACCGGCTTTGAGGAGAGCGAAATGCTGGGACACGTTCCCGCATTGTTTGATTCGGGCAAACACCTGCAGGCGATGCAGGCGGGACTGGATACGGCGGGCAACTGGAGCGGCGAGGTCGAATGGCCGAACAGGAATGGCGGCGTGGGCTACGAGTGGATCACTGTCACCTTGGTGCTGGGCGCCGAACAGGCCGTCCATAACTATATCGTCATCTTCTCCGATATCACCGAAAAGAAACGTTCCGAGGAGTACATCCAGTATCTCGCGTACTATGACCCGCTCACCAACCTGCCCAATCGCGTACTGCTGGATGATCGCGTCAAACAGGCAATCGCCACGGCGAAGCGCGATAACCACAAAGTCGCGGTGATCTTCCTCGATCTCGACCACTTCAAGACCATCAATGACTCACTGGGTCATCATCGCGGTGACCTGCTGCTGACCGAGGTGGCACAACGCCTGAGCCGAACCGTGCGCGAAACGGATACCGTGGCGCGACAGAGTGGTGACGAATTCGTGATCGTGCTGCCCGGGCTGGAACAGGCCGAAAGCGCCACCACGGTGGCCCGCAATCTGCTGGCCGAACTGCAATTGCCGTATCTCATCGACGGGACGGAGCTGCGGGTCACCGTGAGCATAGGTATCAGCATCTACCCCGACGACGGGGAGGATTTCTCGCGCCTGATCATGAACGCCGATGCAGCCATGTACCACGCCAAGGAAAACGGCCGCAACAACGTACAGTTCTTTATCGGCGAGATGAACCGGCGGGCAGCCGAACTGCTCGACATGGAAACCCGGTTACGGCGCGCCATCGAACGCGAGGAATTCCTGCTGCATTTCCAGCCACAAGTCGACATGCGTTCCGGCAACATCGTCAGTTTTGAAGCGCTGGTTCGTTGGCGAGACCCGGAGAACGGCCTGATCATGCCCGGCAGTTTCATACCGGTGGCCGAGAACCGCGGCTTTGTGACGCAGATCGACGACTTCGTACTGCGCGCGGCCTGCCTGCAGAACCGCACCTGGCAGCTCGCCGGCCTGCCCATGTTGCCGATCGCGGTGAATGTGTCCGCGAAGCAGTTCCGCGACAAGTATTTCGTCAACCGGGTCCGGGAGGCGTTGAGCGAGGCCCGGCTCGAAGCGAAGTACCTGGAACTCGAGGTCACCGAAACGGTGGTGATGCAGGGTGCGGACGACCTGCTGCATACACTCGACGAACTGCGCCGGCTCGGCGTGCGGCTGGCCATCGACGATTTTGGCACCGGCTATTCCAGCCTCAGTTACCTGAAACGCTTTCCGATTGACAAGATCAAGATCGACAGCTCGTTCATACGGGATATTCCCGATGACAAAGACGATCTCAGCATCGTGCGGGCCATCATCGGCCTGACGCAACAACTCAACCTGAGGGCGGTCGCCGAAGGCGTGGAAACCATCGAACAGCTCAAAGCCCTGCGGCAGCTCGACTGCAACGAGTACCAGGGGTACTACTTCAGCGCGCCGGTCTCGGCAGAGCAGGCCGCGCGGCTGATGGGCGACGGCCGCCTGCGCAAAAGGGGGTTTAATGCTTGACTCGAATCGCCCGACTCTATATTTATTTGGCACCACAGCACGCATAGGACACACAGGTGTCGACTCAGCAGGAACCCACCAAACGACCGCAGGGCATCTTCAAGGAATTCGGACTCGCGCTGGAGCGCGATGGCGACGATCTGGTCGGACGGGCGGACATCGTGCCGGCCATGCTGGTGCCGGGCAGCGATATCCTGCGCCTGTCCGTACTCTCGGTCTGGGCGGACACCATCTTCGGCCTGATTGCGATCCAGGCCATTGCGCCACGCGTGCCGACGACACTCGAACTGGACGTACACGTTCACGCGCCGATACGCCACTGTAAAACCGTACACATGCGCGCCCGGCTGGCCCGCTCGGGCAAGTCGGTACTGGTGTTCACTGTGGACTTCACCGATGAAGCGGGCAACGCCCTCGGGTTTGGCACCAGCCTGTTCATGGCGTCCCCCGATCCGACGATCAGCATTCCACCCGGCGACTGGGCACTCAAGCGCTTTTCCCGCAGCAGTGGAGAACTGTTACAGCCGCTGGCGGAGCGGGTGCGCTGTGATCGATTGGCGCCGGGCGTGGCATCGCTGCCCTGGGCGCACGATACGCAGAACACCGCGCGGGCCATCAACGGCGGCATTCTCGCGATCGCGATCGAAGAGGCTGCGCTCTCGCTCGCTGCCGGGCAGCAGACGCTGTCATCGCTGATCGTGCGCTACCTGCGCCCGGTGCGCACCGGGCCCGCAATCGCCCGCGCTACGCTCAAGGCGGACCTGGGGCAGGTCGAGGTGATCGATGCGGGTAACGGATCGCTGTCCACCCTCGCTACGATCCGGCTATTCGACTGACCGGTAGCGCCCGCCAACGGACCCAGGCACGCAAGCCCGGGGCGCGTTGCAAGACATGCTCATAACAGCGCAGAGTATTGCCTGTGGGCGCAGTGCGCGTGCGCAGTGACGCTTGCGGCTCGCGCCGCGCATTGACTATTGACCGCTGCTATTCCCTTAATACCACTGCTAATTTTTGCATTCTGCGTCGATGCTACGGCGCAGCGAACCACGACATTGGCACAGGAACACCCAGGAGCATGCGATGCAATCACAGCGTGAATTTTCGGCAGCGATAGCGGCGGTCCTGCTGGGCCTGCATCTGGCAGCGCCCGTACTGGCCCAGGAATCCGCACCGTCCGCCTCGGCACTGGAGGAGGTGGTGGTAACCGCCCGTCGTCGCGAGGAGTTGCTGCAGGACGTCCCCATCTCGATGACCGTGTTCAACCAGCGGCAACTGGACAACGCCAATGTCATCAACTCCAGCGATCTGGCACGGTACACCCCATCGCTCTCCGCCAACCAGCGTTTCGGTTCGGAAAACTCCTCGTTCGCTATCCGCGGCTTCACCCAGGAACTGCGTACCACGGCCTCGGTGGGAACCTATTTCGCCGAGGTGGTCGCACCGCGCGGCGCCAACGCGCAGACCTCGGGCGACGGCGCCGGCCCCGGCTCCTTCTTCGACCTGGAGAACGTGCAGGTCCTGAAAGGCCCGCAGGGAACACTGTTCGGTCGCAACACGACCGGCGGCGCGGTGCTGCTCACGCCCAAGCGGCCAACCGAGGAATTTGAAGGCTACCTCGAAGGCGGTGCGGGTAACCACGACATGTATCGCAGCCAGGCCGTGGTCAATGTCCCGGCCTCGGAGCGGGTGAAATTGCGCTTTGGCTTCGACCAGCAGCGCCGTGAGGGCTACCTGGATAACATTACCAGCATCGGGCCCAATGACCTCGCAGATGTCAATTATGTCGCCGGCCGCGCAAGCATGACGATCAATATCACGGACACGGTCGAAAATTACACCGTCGCCACCTATACCGACTCCAACACCAACGGGCAGCCCAGCACGCTGGTCGCCTGCAACGATGGCCCTCCGGCGGCGCTGCTGGGTGCGTTCTACATCCCCTACTGCAATGCGCAACTGGCACGGCAGGAGGCCGCTGGCCAGAACGATTTCTACGATGTCGCAAGCTCGATGCCCGAGGCCGGCGTCAAGATTGAACAGTGGCAGGCAATCAACCACACCGACTGGGAGATCAACGACGAACTGCTGCTCAAGAACATCATCGCCTATGCGAACCTCGAGACCACCAATGCCACGGATCTTTTCGGCCTCAACTTCCTGCAGCCGAGTGGCGGCCAACGGGTATTTGCCACCGCTGGCATCCGGCCGGGACTGCCCACCACCAGCCAGAGCAGTTTCGTCGAGGAATTACAGTTACAGGGGACGTCGTTCGACGAGGCCCTGACGTGGCAGGGCGGCCTGTATTACGAGAAAAGCGAGCCCGATGGCGACAGCGGCCAGCAGTCGCCCGGGCAGATCGACTGCGACCTGGCGACGATCAACACTGACAACCCCGATAACTTTCGCTGCAGCGGGTTCCTCGGCAATCTGTCGAATGTCCTGTTTACCGAGAACGAGGTGGAGTACGACAACCGCGCGGTGTATGCCCAGGCGACGTACGACATCAACGATCGCTGGAGCACTACCGGTGGCGCCCGCTACACCTGGGACGACACCAAGGGCAAGGTGCACGAAATCGCCTATCTGTTCGACAGCGACGGCATCCTGGAGGCGCCGAATGTGATCGACGACCATGGCGTAGTCCAGATGGAACAGGAGAGCGACGAACCCACCTGGGTGGCCGATGTCACCTATACACCCACCGCGAACAATATGGTGTATGCAAAATACGCGCGCGGTTACCGCCAGGGCAGCGTCAATCCCGCAGGGGAACACCAGAGCGCGCCTAACGGCGAGCGCATCGACATTCACGGTCCGGAGAAAGTGGATACCTACGAAATCGGGTCGAAGAATTCGTTTGAAGGCAGGCTGCCAGGTATTTTCAACATCGCTGCGTTCTACAACGACTTCCGCGACCAGCAACTGCAACAGGGTATCCTGACCTCGAACGGCACCGGCTCCACCGCAATCGTCAATGCGGGCAAATCGCGTATCTGGGGGGTGGAGGTCGAGAGCAATGTCAATGTGACGGACAACCTGCAACTGGGGCTCGCCTACACTTACCTGAATACCGAAGTGCTGGAGTTGGAGGACGTTTCCGCCCTGGTCGCCTCCACCGGTGCAACGCCGGCGGCGTTGTCGACCTCCGAAGGCGAGGAACTCCCCTACTCACCAAAGAACCAGGTGGTGATCAATGCACGCTATACCGTGCCGGTGCCTGCGAGCTACGGCGACGTTGAACTCGGCGCCACTTATGTCTACTTCAGCGATCAGTTGGCGGTCTCGGAGACGGTCAGCCCGATGTACGAGCTCGATAGCTATAACCTCGTCAACTTCAACCTCAATTGGAACCGGATCGCCGGCAGCGCGTTTGATGGCTCGCTGTTCGTGACCAACGCGCTGGATGAGGAATACGAGGTGTATCGCTCGGGACTCTGGGGCGTCGCCGGCTTTGAAACCGGGATGACCGGTATTCCGCGCATGTTCGGCGCGCGGCTGCGGTATAACTTCGGCGCCGCGAATTGACAGGAGGTTATCAACCCTATGACTGAACAGCCCCACCTGCTGGTACAGGAAGACGGCGCGATCATCACCTGCACGCTCAACCGGCCGGAGAAACTCAATACGCTGACCAACGAGACCATGCAGCGCTTCGAAGAGGCGCTGCACCAGTTTCGGGATACACCGGCACTGAAGGTCATGCTGATCCGCGCCACCGGACGTTTTTTCTCGGCCGGCGCCGACCTGCGCGAGCGGCCCGGCGACGGCAAGCCGTACGTGCCGCCCAGCACTGGTTCGGGCATCCGCGAGCAGCACCGACTGAAAACGCGCGGCATGCACCGTATCTACGACGAGATGGAACACATCGAAAAGCCCATCGTCGTCGCCCACCAAGCGACGTGCATAGGCGGCGGGCTGGAGTTATCCCTGTCCTGCGATTTCCGTCTCGCTGCCGCCAGCGCCAGCTATGCCTTCCCGGAAGGCAAGATGGGCATCCTGCCCGCCTCGAACGGCGTGAGTCGCCTGACCCGTATCGTCGGCACCCACTGGGCGCGCTACCTCATCATGGCCAATCTGCCGGTAACGGCCGAGCGCGCGCTGATGATGGGACTGGTGCACGAGGTGTTCCCGGATGACACGTTCGAAACGGACAGCATGGCGTTCTGCCAGCACCTGGCCGGGCAGAACGGCGAGCAGATGGGCACGGCGAAACTGGCGATCGAGATGGCGATGGACGTGGGACTCGCGCAGGCGCGCAATGTGGAGCGCATGGCTAACAGCGCACTGATGCTGAACCCCGATTACCTCGCAAGTTACCAGCGTCACGTCAAGACCATCGGCGCCAAACCTGACGCCGGCGAATAAAATAAGTGCGTCCCCGTTTTCTATCCCGCGGTGTTTTTCGCGCGCAATTCTGAAACGTCCCGCGTCAACACTGCCGAGGCCCCCGCTGAGCGCGCCAGGCACTGCGCGTGCTGCATTTCGTGGATGTCGAACCCCGCCTGCAGGGCGGCGGGCTGGCCCATGATGTCCACGGTCTGGTTCACGACGCGCTTGGCCATCACCAGCGAGAACAGATCCTGCTGCGCGATCTTCTGTGCCAGCGCGAGCGCGGTATCGCGCAACTCATCGGCCGGCACCACTTCGTTCACCATGCCGAGCCGGTGCGCTTCCCGCGCGGTGATTCTATCGGCGGTGAACAGCATCTGCTTGGCCTTGCGCGCGCCCAGCTCCCAGGTGTGGCCGTGGTATTCGACGCCGGCGATGCCCATGACGATGGTCGGGTCGCTGAACCACGCGTTGTCGGCGGCGACGATCAAATCGCAGGGCCAGCACAGCATCAGGCCCGCCGCGATACAGGCGCCCTGCACCACCGCGATGGAGGGCTTGGGATTGTTGCGCCAGCGGCGGCTGTACTCAAAGTAATGGGATTGTTCCCACAGGTACTGGCCAGCCACGCCGCGCGTCTTGTAATCGAAGTTGGAAAACACATCCGACTTTTTATCCTCCGGCACAGCGAGGTCGTGGCCGGCGGAGAAATTCTTGCCGTTGGCCTGCAGCAGGATCACCTTCACGCTGTCGTCCTGCGCCGCCTTCGTCCAGCAGTCATCCAGCAGGGCCAGCAGCTGCGGGTCCTGCGCATTGTGCACCGCCGGGCGGTTGAGGGTGATGAACGCGATCTGCTCGCGCACTTCGTACAGTACTTTGTCGTTCATGGGGGTGTCTTACCTGGTCCGCTAAAATTTGGTCACACGTCGGGTTTTAAAACGCTATTGATTCTCTGCAAGCCCGGCGGGGAATCGCGCTCTCTCCCGCGAATCATTCACACAACAGCTTACTGCTGGTAGGGCCTGTTGATGGCTACTTCGGCGATTTTCCAGCTGTCGCCCCGCTTCACCAGGCTGAATTTGTACTCCACGAAAATCGCCATGGCCGGCGGCGAGACTGCCCAGTCCGCGACTGTACCATAGGCCATCGCCTGCGCCTTCATGTTGGATGCGCCCGGCAGCAGGTAGACGTTGGTGATCAGGTGCCGGTACTCGGTCGGGCCAGCCTTAAGCCTGGCGGACTGGTCGATGAAGGCCTGTCGCCCGACCAGCGGCGGCTCCACGCCGACCAGCCTGCCGCCTTCCTCGAACAAAGCCGCCCACGCCTCGCCGCGATAGTTGTCCACGCAGTGGGAGTATGCGGCGATGAGCTCATGCACGGCCAGACGGTTGTCCACGCTGATTGTCGTCATACCGGTTTCCTGTCCTGTTGTGGCCCGACCGCTGCCTGATCCTGTGACCGTTCCTGTGCGGCTGGCTGTAACTTTCCCGGTGAGGATTGCGCGATACCTTTCGCCCGCTCGCGCAGCAGGTCCTTGCGCACCTTGCCCGAGGGTACGCGCGGCAGGTCGTCGACCACTTCCAGCCACTCGGGGTATTTCTGCTTCGCCAGCCCTGCGCCGCCCAGGAAGCGGCGCACTTCGGCCAGGTCGAGCGCGCAGCCCCGGTTGAGGATGACGAAGGCGCAGCCCATCTCGCCGGTCGCGGCGCTGGGCATGGCCACGATGGCCACCTCGGCAATCGCCGGATGCGCAATCAAGACATCTTCCACTTCCTTGGGGCTGATATTCTCGCCGGCGCGGATGATGATGTCCTTCTTGCGCCCGGTGATCACGAGATAGCGGCCGTCGCGCCAGCAACCGAGATCGCCCATGCGGAAAAAGCCGTTGTCATCAAACGCGTCGCGGTTGTCCTCGACATGCAGGTAGCCGGCGAACTGCTCCGGGCCGAAGGCCAGTATCTCGCCCTCTACCCCGTCCTGCACGATGAGCTTCCCGCGGTCATCGACCAGCCTGACCTGCATCGGCGACAGGACGACGCCATCGGTCTCGGCGCCGAGCGCGGCCTGCTCGCGGGAGGATATACCCAGCGTCACTGTCATCATCTCGGTCGACCCGTACGCGCGGAAGAACAGGCAGTGGGGAAATGCCGCTGACACCTGCCGGATCAGTTCGGGCGACACCGAGGTGCCGCCGCAGAAAAACGTCTTGAGTGATGCCAGCGCAGCGCGGTCGTCGGCGCTCGCGGCCAGCAGCTGCTGCAGGAAGGGCGTGGCGCCGCCGCTGACGGTGCAGCGGTGCTCGCGAATCGCGGCAATCCCCTCCTGTGCGTTCCACACGTCCAGCAGCACCGCGGGGGCACCGGACAACCACGGAATATCAAACGACCAGATCGCGCCGGTGACATGGGTGACCGGCGAGGGCATGAAGATCACATCGCCAGCGCTGACGCCCCATGCCGCGATCATCTGCCGCGCCTTGTAGCCGAAGGCATAGTGCGTCTGCAGCACGCCTTTCGCGCGGCCGGTGGTGCCTGAGGTGAACATGACCATGAATACTGCAGCGGGATCGACGCCGGGCAGTTCGGCGACGGGCTCGGCCGCAATGACATCGCGCCAGGCGGTACCCACGCCCGCTTCGCCGCGCACCACGCTGACGGTCCGCAGCGCCGGCAGCGCCTCGCGCAATGGCGCGACCATCGCCGGGTAATCGCAGTGGCGAAACGCCCCGGGGATGAACAGGAACTTCGCTCCGGTCTCGCCCAGCATGTAGGCGAGCTCACTCTCGCGGTAGATGGGCGGGATCGGGTTGATCACCAGCCCCAGCATGCGCGCGGCCAGCGCGATGATCGCGCTTTCCGACCAGTTGGGCAGCTGGAACGCCACCACGTCGCCCGCGACCGCGCCCTGCTGTTGCAAGAAGCCGGCCACGCGCAGCGCGGCCTCGTACACCTGCTCGCGGCTGTGGCGAACGCCGCCCTCGATCAGCAGGGTGCGCTGCGGGTCCTCCCGCGTGCGCTCGAGCGCGATGTCCGCCAGTGTGCCCGGCTGCCAGTAGCCCGCCTCCAGCCACTGCCGCGCGTGCGCCTCGGAGCAACGCACCTGGAACCCGCTGATGTCGCGTCGCAACGCCATGGCTACCTCGACCGCGGCAGGTGCAGCAGCTGGTCGGCGATGATCTCGCGCTGGATCTCGGAGGTGCCGCCGGCAATGGTGTACACCCAGCTCCACAGGTAGTCGTAGGTGAGCGGCTGCGCGATGCGGTCGCCGTCGTACTCCATGAACTCCCAGCCGACAATCTCGGCCGCCAGCTGGCTCAGCGCCTTGGCGGTGCTGGTGACCAGCAACTTCGTGATGGAGCCCTTGGGGCCGGGATCGCCGCCCTGCCGGATCTCGCTGATGCGGGCGAAGGTCATCGCGCGTATCGCCAGGGTGTTGGCCTTGATCAGTGCGAGGCGGCCGGCGATCTCGCTGTCGTCGATCGCGAGCACGCCGTTTGCCAGGCGCGTCTTCCCGGCGAGCGCGATGGTCTGGTTGACCCGCTCGTACAACGCCAGCTGGTCGCCGATGAATCCGGTGCCGCGTTCAAACGCCAGCGTGGACATCGCCGTCTTCCAGCCGCCGCCCACTTCGCCGACCACATTGGCCAGAGGAATGCGCACCGCATCGTAAAATGTCGTGTTGACGTGCGCATCGCCCAGCATCGTGCGGATGGGCTGCACGGTGATGCCCGGCGCGCGCATGTCGCAGATCACCCAGGTGAGCCCCCTGTGGCGCTCGAAACCCGGCGTGGTGCGGATCAGCAGCTCCTGGAAGTCCGCGTGCACTCCGTCGGTGGTCCAGGTCTTGGCGCCATTGACCACCAGTGCGTCGCCCTCGATCGCGCCGGCCGTGGTCAGTGACGCCAGGTCGGAGCCCGCATTCGGCTCGGAAAATCCC
The DNA here is from genome assembly GCA_964461965.1 of uncultured Halioglobus sp. GTDB lineage: Bacteria > Pseudomonadota > Gammaproteobacteria > Pseudomonadales > Halieaceae > Marimicrobium. The sequence continues at coordinate 15,913 of CAYWWD010000054.1, forward strand.
TGGCACCACAGGCTCTCGCCGGACAGGATGCGCGGCAGGTGAAACTGCTTCTGCTCCTCGGTGCCGCAGGCAATGATGGTGGGGCCGGCGTGCATCAGCGCGACGTACGTCGTGTTGATGTGATGCGGCGCCGTGGCGCGCGCGCATTCCTCGTACCAGATCACCTGCTGCACCTCGGACAGGCCGAGCCCGCCGTACTCCACCGGCCAGTTGAGACCCGCCCAGCCGTGCTCGTACAGCTTGCGCTGCCAGTCGCGGTCGAAGCGGGCCTGGGCCGCGCCGTCGCGCGGCCTGCGCTCGCGCGGAATGTTGTCCCGAAGCCAGGCGCGGGCGCGCGATCTGAATTCGCGGTCCTCGTCGGTGTAGTGCAGGTCCATGCGTCAACCGACCTCGAATGCCAGTCCCAGCAGCGAGCCCATGCTCTGCCGTGCGCAACCGAACAGCCGCCACAGCAGGTTGGCGCGCTTGAGCAGCAGGTGTGCGTGGAATTCGTCGGTGACACCGATACCGCCGTGCAGCTGGATATTGGCGTCGGTGTTGGCCTTTGCCGCCCGCTCCGCGAGCAACCGCGCCGCGTCGACCTGCATGGCGGCATCGGCCTGCTGCTCCGCGAGCGCGGTGGCGGCGTAAAACAACTGGCAGCGCGCGCCCTCGACACGCACCAACATATCGGCGCAGGGATGGCGCACCGCCTGGTAGGCGCCGATGGGCCGGCCGAACGTGTGGCGCTCCTTCGCGTAGCTAACGCTCATGTCCAGTGCGCATTCGGCGATGCCCAGCAGCATGGCCGATACATCGACCAGTGCCTGCTGCCAGACCCGGCCGCCCGCGCTGTGGTGGCGTGGCGCCAACACCGAGGCCGGGCCCGTGAACATCCGCACCGAGCGATCCAGGCAGGGCACTTCCGTGCACACGCTGCCGAGCAGGGTGAACAGCGTGGCGCCTGCGGGTGCGACGGCCAGCGCATACTCGCAATCGGCGCCGCCAATGAAACGCATGTCGCCGCCGTCGGTGTGCTCGACCAGCAGCGCGACAGACGCCTCTGCCGCCATCAGGGTGCGGGCAATTTCAGGGTGATCGCGCGCCGTGGATACCGCGAGCATCTGCGTCAGTACGCTGACAGGGCCCGCGACGCGCCCCAGTTCGCGGAAGAACAGCATTTCCGGGACGATACCGAGGCCGCTGCCGCCGACGGTCTCGGGCGCGGACAGGCCCAGCCAGCCCAGCGCGGAGTATTCACGCAACCGGCTGTCATCCGTGTGCGCACCGTGCAGGCGCGCCAGTGGAAACTCGGCCGCAAGAAAGCGCGCGGCGGCGTCGACGATTTCCTGTTCATGGGCAGCGAGGGCGAGGAACACGGGCGGGCTACTTCGGTATTGCCGTCGGCTGGCAGGCCACGAGACGCCAGATGCCCCGTTCCCGCTCCCACACCGATAGCGTCCAGTTGTCGATTGCGCGCGACGCCCCGCCGACGGCCACCGCGGCGCCAGGACGCGACACCGGCAGCGCGGTGCAGCGCTGCGCCTCGCGCGCCAGTACCTGTTCAGTGACACCGCTATTCATTCGCCGCCTGCTCCCGAGACTCCCCGACTGCGTGATCCGCCAGGGAACGGTGCGTGTATTCGTCAAGGTCGATCGCCGCGGTGAACCCTCGGTACACCGCCAGCCGCCACGGCGAATTCATCACCACGCGGCCCCTGCGGTTCTTGTACCAGCTGGTCACGCCAGAATGTGACCAGACCATGTTGCGGTGCTCGGCATCGACCCTGGCATTGTACGCATCGAATGGCTCGCGTTTCACGTCCAGTTCATCCCAGCGGTTCTCGATCATGGCGCGCAGGGCCTCGCAGATATAACGCACCTGGCACTCGCTGTGGAAGAACGCGCTGCCGCCGTGGGCGAGGTTGGTGTTGGGCCCGTACAACAGGAAAAAGTTGGGAAAGCCGGGCACGGTGATCCCCAGGTGCGCGCGCGGATCGTCCTCGCCCCACACCTCGCGCAGCGCCACGCCAGCCTTGCCGGTGACCGTCATCGAACCCAGCATGCGGTGCGCCTGGAAGCCGGTGGCCAGCACGATGACATCCGCCGGGTATTTGTGGCCGCCGGCGACGACGCCGTCCTCCTCGACGCGATCGATCTCGCCCGCGAACAGCTCCACGTTCGGGCGCAGCAGCATCTTGTACCAGTCGTTGTCGCGCAGCATGCGCTTGCCGAAGGGCGGGTAGTCGGGGATGGTCTTCGCCAGCAGGTCGGGGCGGTCGCCCAGCTCCCTGGCGGCGTATGCGATCAGGTCCTCGCGCATCTGCGCGTTCGCCGCGTTCAGCGAGTGCGTCGGATCGTGCCAGGCCGGGTCCATTTTGAGGGTGTGGTGAAAACCGTCCGACGCGGCCCAGAACAGACCGAAGCGGAACCAGTCCTGGTAATACGGAATATGCCGGCTGGCCCAGGTCACCGCCGCAGGCACGCGCTCATGGTACATCGGGTGCTTGATGACCCAGTGCCGGGAGCGCTGGAAGATGGTGAGCTGGTCGACCTGCGGCGCGATCGACGGACCGATCTGTATGCCGGAGGCGCCGGTGCCCACCAGCGCCACGCGCCTGCCCGCGAGATTCACGCCGTGATCCCAGCGCGCGGAGTGGAACTGCTCGCCCTTGAACGCGTCCAGACCGGGAATCGGCGGCACCGACGGGATATTGAGAATACCGACCGCGCTGACAAACGCGTTCGCGCACCGCTCATCCTCCCGGCCGTCGCGATGGCGAGTACGTATCAGCCACTGGCAGGTGCTCTCATCGTAGCGCGCACTGTCGACCTGTTCATTGAAGCGGATGTGCTCGCGCACGCCGAACTCGTCCGCAATGCGGTTCAGGTAAGCGAGGATTTCCGGCCCCTTGCTGAAAAAATCCGGCCAGCCCGGGTTTGGCAACAGCGAGAAGGAGTAGAAATGGCAGGGCGTGTCGACGCCGATGCCCGGGTAGGTGTTCTCGTACCAGGTGCCGCCGATCGCCTCGTTCTTCTCGAAGATGACGAACGGGATGCCGGCCTGCTTCAACCGCAGACCCATCACGATGCCAGAGAAGCCGGCGCCGGCGATGACCACCTGGAATTTCTCTAGGCGACTTGCCGGTATCTCCTCGCGCCACTCGATCTTCCGGTAGTCGCGGCCGCCGAAGCAGGTCTCCTCGTAGAAGATCGGCAGGTACATATCCGGCACATCGGCGCCGCAGGCGACGTCGATCATTGCCTTGAGCTCCGCTGGCGACGGGTCGCGGTGGACGGCATTGCCAGCCTGTGCGAGGCGTTCCATGGCCGCCACCAGGTCGGCGCGAATGGAGCGCTGCAGTGCCTCGGGGATCGACTGCTGGTAATCCCAGCCGCCTTTGATATACGGGCGCACCTGCTCCAGGTAGCGCTGGTCGTCGGTGAGGTGCAGGTAACTCATCAGCAGCGGCACGATGTGTGCGCCGGCTACCGCCTCGCGTAGTGCCACGGGGTCGGCTACCGCCGCGCGCAGTTGTTGGTTGAGGTCAAATGTCATCGCGGCTGGATGTCCTTCGCTACGCTTCATGCCCTGTTCAGACGGTCGCTACCGCCGTCACCGGCGAGCCCACAGCGCCCGGCAGGCGCAGCGGCGGCGCCGTCAGCAGGAAGCGGTAGCGCCCGTGCGCGCGCAGCCAGTCCGCCAGTTCACTCAACAGGAACAATTCGCCCAGCGGCACGCCGAGCTTGAACAGGCAGTGCTCGTGCAACGGGTAGTGGGCGCCGCGCCCCTGCGGGGGATGCGGCGTCGGCAGAAACTCCACCGCCTCGTTGTCGGAGAGGATGGCCGCCAGGCCCGAGTCCGTAATCCACTGCAATAATCGCTTATCGGCCCCGTCCAGGCCGGCGCACACGCTGTGCTGGATGCCATGCGGCGGCGATTTTTCATATGACAGCAACACGCGATCGAAACCGGTGCGGATACAGAGAAAATCGCCCTCGCCCACCTCGAGGGCATCCGCTTCGAGAATGCGCATCCATTCATCGTAGCCAACCGCCTTGCGCGCGTTGCCGCAATGCGCGTGCAGGTCGACCATCACCCCCCTGCCCTGCATGCCGGTCGCGGCGAGCGCGTCGATGCCGAGGGGGCCTGCGCCGTACGGCGGCGCCAGCGACTTATCGGCGAGGTAATCCCTTGGCCCTGTGACTTCCACGCCGGCGCGGTAGCCGTTGTAGAACACGATCTCCTCGCGACCGTCGCCGTCGGCATCGAACAGCGCGCCCATGTGCGCCAGGCTGTCCCACTGCGTCGAGTACTGCGTGGACAGCGTGACGCGGTCATCGCACACCACATCGGTCTGCCCCGGATTGACGCGCGCCATGGGAAAACACATGGCAGGGTCGTCGCCGCGCATCGAATACGCGAGCGCCGGCGGGAACCGCCTGGGATTGAGCACGCTGCCGCCCGGGTAATCCAGCGGCAGGGACAGGCAGAAACTGACGCCGGCTTTAACTTCCGCAACCGCCTGCAGAACCTTCTCCGGCGTGACCAGATTGAGGCGGCCGATGGCATCGTTCTCGCCAAAGTCGCCCCAGTTGGAACCTTCAGGTCTGTGCTTCCAGCGATTCATGCCCTGCCGATACGCTCCAGTCGTTGCGGGTGAAGGCCCGCGGTGGCGCGCACCCGGGCCCTGCGGCCATACTCCCAAAATATTGACAGTATTTCAATTATATTTATAAACTGACGGCGCGCGGACAGCCCGCCTCGAGCCGACGTGCGATTCCATTCAATCCGTTATACCGTTGCGTCTGTGGTATTTCATTCAACCGCAAGGACCCCGCCGATGACCGTCGCTGCCAACCCGAAGATTCCCGCCCCGCACGCCGCCCGACTGGCCGACCCGAAGGCCTACGCCTGCGACGATCTGCACGACACCTATACCTGGCTGCGCGCCAACATGCCGCTCGGCATCGCCGAGATCGACGGCTTCGACCCGTTCTGGGTGGTGACGCGCCACCAGGACCTGATGGATATCAGCAAGGACAACAAGCTGTCTCCCTACGGCAGCCAGCCTTCCACCTTCATGAACAAGGAGGGCGCGGCGTTTTCGCGCAAGTTCATGGAGAACCCGATGGTGCTGTCGCTGATCCAGATGGACCCGCCGGTGCACATGAAACACCGGATGCTGACGCAATCCTGGTTCATGCCGGCGAATGTGAAGAAGCGGGAAGACCAGGTTCGCGCCATCGCGCGCAAAGCGGTGGACCGTTTGCTGGCGATGAACGGCAACGGCGATTTCGTCGCCAGTGTCGCGCTGAATTACCCGCTGGAGATCATCATGAATATCCTCGGCGTGCCGGAGGAAGACTTCCCGTTCATGCTCAGCATCACCCAGGAAATCTTCGGGCCGCTGGACCCGGACACGCAAAAATTGCTGGGGGAAATGACCTCGGACCAGATCTCGGAGATCCAGCGCGCGGTGGTCGGGCAGGTGGTGACGTATTTTGAGAAAATCACGCAGGCGCGCAGGGAATCGCCGACCGACGACCTGGCCACCGTGCTGGTCAATGCCCAGATCGACGGCAAACCCATCGCCGACAATGCGCTGAACGGCTACTACCTGGTCACCGCGACCGCCGGGCACGACACCACGTCTTCATCCACCTCCACGGCGATGTGGGCACTGGCCACGCAGCCGGGCCTGCTGCAGCGCCTGCAGGCCGATCCCACGCTGATACCGGCGTTCATCGAGGAGGCGGTGCGTTGGGTGACGCCAGTGAAAACCTTCATGCGTTCCGTCGCGCAGGACACCGAGCTCGGCGGCCGGCAACTCAAGGCGGGCGACTGGATCATGCTGTGCTACGCCTCGGCGAACCGCGACGAGACCGTGTTCGAGGACCCGTTCACGTTCAACATCGACCGCTCCCCGAACAAGCACCTGGCCTTCGGCTTCGGCCCGCACGTCTGCCTGGGCCAGCACCTCGCCAAAATGGAAATGCGCGTCTTGTTCGAGGAACTGTTGCCAAAGTTGAAGTCCGTCCGGTTAAACGGCGAGGCGAAGCTGTCGGAGAGCTATTTCGTGAACGGATTGAAAACGCTGCCGATACAGTTCAAGCTGGCGTAACGCTCAAGGGCCTTCGAAAGACGCATGAGAGAGATGAGTGGCAGGTCGTTGCGTTGGAAAATTTTGTTGGGCAAGGCGTATTGGATTCCTCCGCCTGAATGGCGCGATACACCCTTTTCCCGGCGCCGCCAGTTTTTTGAGCGACATCGTTACACGCATGGAAAGGGTGCGGGTGTTTGTGCGGCATGTGGATTTCCTACGCTCACTCAACAAGTCAAGTATGACTATTGCAGTGCCTGTCACTGGGAGGATGATGGCTCAGATGATCCTGATGCCAATGAAGTCAGCCAGGTCAATGGTGGTATTACTCTGAATCAGGCGCGGAATAATGTGCTGGATAATGGAACGATGTTTTCACACGCAGATGTCGCGTGGATGCATCCGTCCAGCTATGAAAGTATCTTCAGTGAAGAAGCGTATTTATACAGAAAAAGGATGTTTCAACTGTTCGATGGATTGATGGAGCTAAACGACGATGAGGCTATGGAACAGCAGTGGATTTTGCTTCAGGAACATTGGTCATCGGCTTAGGAATTACTATAGCGCCTTCTCAAGCCGCATCCAAATGCATACTATCATCACGTTGATTTAGGGCGCGTGTCGATAAGTAAGTTAGGGATCGGTTTCGACTTCCTGTTCTCGTGCGACGGGCACTGCAACCCACAGCCCCGGCATGCGCAAAGGATGAGAAAACGATGGCCAAAACCGACAAAAGCAAGAAAGACTCAAAAAAGAACAGCAATGGAAGCAACCTCGGCTTCGAAGCCGAGCTCTTCAAGACCGCCGACAAGCTGCGCGGCAACATGGAGCCCAGCGACTACAAGCACGTCGCGCTCGGGCTCATTTTTCTCAAGTACATCTCCGACGCGTTCGAGGCCAGGCACACAGCGCTGCTGGCAGAGGACGCCAAAGCGGCTGAAGACAAGGACGAATACCTCGCCGACAACGTGTTCTGGGTGCCGAAGGAGGCGCGCTGGTCGCACCTGCAGGCAAACGCCAAGCTGCCCACCATCGGCACCCTGATCGACGACGCGATGCGCGCCATCGAAAAAGACAACGAATCGCTCAAGGGTGTGCTGCCCAAGGACTACGCCCGCCCCGCGCTGAACAAGGTGATGCTGGGCGAGCTGATCGACCTGATCTCCGGCATTGCACTCGGCGAGGCAGGCGACAAATCCCGCGACGTCCTCGGCCGCGTGTACGAGTACTTCCTCAGCCAGTTCGCCGGCGCCGAGGGCAAGCGCGGCGGCGAGTTTTACACCCCGCGCTCCGTGGTGCGCGTGCTGGTCGAAATGCTGGAACCGCTGCCCGACCCGGCGCGCGGCGTGGAAGGCCGTGTCTACGACCCCTGCTGCGGCTCGGGCGGCATGTTCGTGCAGTCGGAGAAGTTCGTGCAGGAGCACG
>CAYWWD010000055.1:0-23128 GCA_964461965.1 uncultured Halioglobus sp.
AGCCGATCGGCGTGTGCGGCCTGATCACGCCGTGGAACTGGCCGGTCAACCAGATATCCTGCAAGGTGGCGCCGGCGCTGGCGGTGGGTTGCACCATGGTGCTCAAGCCCAGCGAAGTGGCGCCGCTGTCCGCGTACATATTCGCCCAGGTGATGCACGAGGCCGGGGTGCCGGCCGGTGTATTCAACATGGTCAATGGCGATGGCCCCGGTGTCGGCACCGCGCTGTCGAAGCACCCGGATGTCAGCATGATGTCCTTCACCGGCTCCACGCGCGCCGGTTCACTCGTGGCGCAGAACGCTGCGCCCACGGTGAAGCGGGTCACGCAGGAACTCGGCGGCAAGTCGCCCAACATCGTGCTCGACGACGCCGACCTGGAAGCCGCCGTCACGCGCGGCGTGCTGCACATGTACAACAACAGCGGCCAATCCTGTAACGCGCCGTCGCGCATGCTGGTACCCGCAGACAAGCTCGCCCAGGCGGAGGCGATCGCCGCGAAAGTTACGGAATCTGTCGTCGTTGGTGACCCGTCGGCGGAAAAAACCACCATGGGTCCGGTAGTCTCCGAAGCACAGTTCAACAAGATTCAGGGCCTGATCCAGAAAGGTATCGACGAGGGCGCCAAACTGGTGACCGGCGGTCCCGGCCGTCCCGAGGGTCTTGAAAAAGGCTACTACGTGCGTCCGACGGTATTTTCCCAGGCCAATAACGAGATGACGATCGCGCGCGAGGAAATCTTCGGCCCGGTACTCACCATGATCCCGTATAACACCGAGGAAGAGGCGCTGCGCATCGCGAACGATACGCCATACGGACTGGCCGGCTACGTGCAGAGCGGCGACCAGCAACGGGCGCGCAAGGTGGCCGCCAGGATTCGCGCCGGCAATGTTTCCATCAATGGCGCCGCCGCCGGCTTCGACGTGCCCTTCGGTGGATTCAAGCAATCGGGGAATGGGCGGGAGTGGGGCAGCCACGGGTTCACCGACTTCCTCGAAATCAAGGCAGTGCAGGGTTTCGGCCAGTAACCGTGGCGCGTTTCGTCCTCGCCATCGACCAGGGCACGACGGGTAGTACCGTGGCCCTGATGGATGCGCGCGGCAAGCTGCGCGCCACCGTCAACGTTGAATTCCCGCAGGTTTATCCCCAGCCGGGCTGGGTCGAACACCGCCCGGCGGAGATTTGGGCTTCCGTGTGCAAGGGCATTGCCACGCTGCTGCGCCGCAGGCTGTGCCGGCCGGGCGAGATCGCCGCCATCGGTATCACCAACCAGCGCGAAACCGCCGTGCTCTGGGATCGCAAAACCGGCGAACCCCTCAACAATGCCATCGTCTGGCAGTGCCGCCGCACAACGGAGTACTGCGAGTCGCTGCGCGCGGGGGGGCATGAGAATGCCGTCAGGCGGCGCACCGGACTGGTGCTCGACCCGTATTTCTCCGCGAGTAAATTCCGCTGGCTATTGCGCAACACGCCGGGCGCTGCGGCCGCGCTCAAGCGCCGGCGCGTAGCGGCAGGCACCATCGACAGCTTCCTCATATATCGACTCACCGGCGGCGAAGTGCATGCCACCGATGTGTCAAACGCGTCCCGTACCTCACTCATGAATCTGCAAACCGGCCGCTGGGACCAGGCCCTGCTCGATCTTTTTGACATACCCAGGCACATCCTGCCCGACATCGTGCCCTCCAGTGGAGTGCTCGGGCATACGCGCGGCGTACCCGGCCTGCCCGACGGCATTCCCATCGCCGGCGTGGCGGGCGACCAGCAGGCAGCGTTGTTTGGCCAGGCCTGTTTTGATGTCGGCGATGCCAAGTGCACCTTCGGCACCGGTTCTTTTATTTTGATGAACACAGGGACTGAGCGGCTGCATTCCCATGCCGGCCTGTTGACCACGGTCGCCTGGCAACTGGGCGAGAACGGGCCGCGTGTTTATGCGCTGGAGGGCGGCGCGTTTATCTGTGGCGCGGCCGTGCAGTGGCTGCGCGATGGATTGCGTATGATAGCGAAGGCCCGGGATATCGAATTGCTTGCGCGGCAGGTTGCCGATCACGGCGGCGTGGAGTTTGTGCCCGCGCTCACCGGCCTCGGCGCGCCGCACTGGGCGCCCAGCGCGCGCGGCACACTCACCGGCATCACGCGCGGCACCGAGCGGGGGCATATCGCCCGCGCCACGCTCGATGCCATGGCACTGCAGAATGCCGACATCCTGCGGGCGATGGAGAGCGATCTCGGCCGGCGCATGCGACCGCTGCGCGTCGATGGCGGAGCGGCTGCCAATAACCTGCTGATGCAGATCCAGGCCGACGTGCTGGGCAGGCGTTTGATCCGGCCGCGGGTCATCGAGACTACGGTTGCCGGCGCCTGCTACCTGGCAGGGCTGGGCGTGGGCTTGTGGCAGGGTCCGAAGGACATCAGGACCATCTGGCGCGCCGAGCGGGAATTCGGTGTGACGATGAGCGCTGCCGCGCGGCGCAGGCGTCTGGACTCCTGGAATTGTGCGCTGCAGCGCACCTTGCTGCCGTAGCCCTTAACGCTGTCCATGGGCGACATTCTCCCGTTCCGTAAAACACCGCTGAGTGAGAAACACCGGGGCAATACGCTGTGCCGTCACGGCCACCACAAATGGACGGTAGATAAAACCCGGCAGTTCGACGTCAAGCTGGGGAAGCTGGTCACACTCTACGTCTGTGAGCGGTGTGGCAAGCGCAAAGTCGTGTCACACTGAAGTCCGCGTCAGGATTGGCAGCCCGCTATCGCGTATAGGAATGCCCTGGAGAGGCAGGCAATGGGGAGTGAAAAGAGCAGGGCGGATATCGCGCAACTGCAGTACCGGCAGCGGTTCAGCCAGGCCATGGAGTATCGGCACGCGCTCTGGGGCGTGCTGTGCCGCGATTTTTTCCAGGCGTACATCGCGCATGACGCTGTGTTGCTCGACCTCGGATGCGGCTGGGGCGAGTTCAGCAACAACATTGCCGCGCGCAAGAAGTACGCGATGGACATGAACCCGGATGCCGCGCTCAGGCTCAACGACGACGTCGAACTCCTGCAGCAGGATTGCTCCAAGGCCTGGCCGCTGGCGAACAGCAGTCTGGATGTCGTGTTCAGCAGCAATTTCCTGGAGCACCTGCCCACCAAGTCACATGTCGAGGCGACGATTGCGGAAGTGCAGCGCTGCCTGAAGCCGGGCGGCATGTTCATTGCGATCGGGCCCAATGTCCGGCTGGTGCCAGGCGCCTATTGGGACTACTGGGATCACCACGTGCACCTCACCGAGCGCTCACTCGCCGAGTTGTTGACGATGAACCAGTTCAGTATTTCCGAACTGCACGCGGCATTCCTGCCCTACACCATGTCAGGTGGCCGGCAACCAAGCCTGTTGCTGGTAAAACTGTATCTGCGGATGCCGTTCGCCTGGCGTTTTTTTGGCAAGCAGTTCCTGGTGGTGGCGCAGGCAGGGAAAAAACTACCGCGATGACAATCCTTCCTAGCCTGCAGGTCACCGCGATGGACATTTCAAAATCGGCTGATTAGACTCCAAAAATGGGTTATTGACCGGGTTTTTTGCCGGTTGACATGAGTTGAAAGTGCTGGGAACTCGGCAATGGCGAAGATAGCAATCGTAAAACTGTTTAACGGCCTGAACATGGCCCCTGCGCAACTGGCGGGACAGCTGCACGCGGCGGGACACCAGGCGCACATCATCTATTTCAAGGAAACCGTTGCTCTTCCCTCCAGTGAATCCGAAGGCTACCTCGAACTCGACTACCCCGGCGTCGGTTTTGTGGCAAACGCCCAACAGTTTTCAGTGGACTTGTACAAACCCGTCAGTGACAGCGAGGAGCGTTTGCTGGTGGAGGAACTCAAAGCCTTCAACCCGGACTGTATCGGCTTCACGGTGTTCTCCGGCCTGATCAAACTGTGCGGCGAGGTGACGGAGCGGCTGCGCAGGCATTTTGATTGCCCCATCATCTGGGGTGGCCCCGGGCCGACGCTGGAACCGGAGAAATGCATTGGCTTCGCCGATGTCCTCTGCATCAACGAGGGCGAGGCGGTGATTGTCGAACTGGCGGACCGGCTCGACGCCGGGGAAGATTACGCTGACATTCTCGGCACCTGGGCCAAACGCGGCGGTGAGATCGTCAAGAATGAAACCCGTCCGTTGATGGAGCTGAACGATCTGGCCCGGCCCGAGTGGTCCAGGGAGCATTACGTCCACATCAACGATGATCAAGTCATACGCGATTACTACCCGGAGAACTCGCGCAGTTATCCGATCATGACGCAGCGCGGTTGTCCGTTCTCCTGCCATTTTTGCATCGAGAGCCGCTACCAGGATTTGTTCGGGCGCAAAAATTCCCTGCGCCGTAAAGCCATCGATCTCATTATCGAAGAACTTCTGTGGGCAAAAGCCAACCTGCGGATCAACAAAGTCATGTTCTATGACGACGTATTTACCGTGCATCCCCGCTGGCTCGATGAGTTCCTGCCGCGTTACAAACAGGAGATCGGCCTGCCGTTCTGGTGTTATTCCTACCCGACCACGCATGACCGCGAACTGCTGGTCAAACTGAAGGATGCCGGTTGCGTTGCGATCACTATGGGCGTGCAGTCGGGCAGTGAACGCGTGCTCAAGGAGCACTTCAATCGCCCGACCAAATCGGCGCGCGTCATCGAGGCCGCGGAGGAGATTGTCGAGGTAGGCATCACCGGCTTTTACGACCTGATCACCCGTGTTGATTTTGAAACCATCGACGATCTGGAGGAGACATTTGAATTCTTGCTCAAGTTCCCGATCCAGATGAATACCTTCATGTTGCCCAACATGACGAGTTACCCGACGTATTCCTACAGCGAGGCGGTAATCGCGGCGGAGAATTCAGGCTTGCTGAACCGGCCGAGCGAGAAGGACTACGACTTCTATCACCACCTCTATCTGCTGTCGCGTTCCACACTGCCGGTAAGCCGGATCCGCGAAATCAAGAACGACCCCAAATACCGGGAGAATCCGGCGCTGATGGTGGAGTTCTTTGATCACAAGCCAGTGATGAATTTTACCGATCCCGTGCCGCCGCGCGTACGCCAGACCGCTTGAGTCAGCGGCCTGACCTGCCGAGATCGTATTTACGCACGAGGCCTCGCAGCTGGTCGTAACTGAGGCCGAGGGCTGAGGCCGTTCGGCGTTGATTGAAGCCGTGGGTTGAAAGGGCTTCCCGCAACAACTGTTTTTCAACTTGCTCCACCTGCGCGTGAAAGTTGCCTGTCGGCACAGCCGGTGTGGATGTATCGGGAGGTGTGCTCGACGGCGGGGCAGCAGCTGCGTCGGCGAACGGTGATTGAAGCGGATCGAGGATGATGTTGTCGACCGGATGCAGGGGCTCCCCGGAGCGAAACAGCGAGCGTTCCACGACATTTTTCAGTTCGCGGACGTTGCCCGGCCAGTGATAGTGCTGCAGGGTTTCGCGCGCCGAGTCCGAGAATCCCGGAAACAGCGCCCAGCCCATCTCCGCACTCATCTGGATGGCAAAATGACGCGCCAGTTCCTCGATGTCTTCCGCCCGGTGACGCAGGGCCGGCAGGTGCACCACATCAAAGCTGAGGCGATCGAGCAGGTCCGCGCGAAACTGCGCCTGCGCCACCTGTGTCCTGAGGTCGATATTCGTAGCGGCGATCACGCGCACATCCACCCGCAGGATTCTCTGGCCGCCCAATCGCTCCAACTCGCCATACTCGACGACACGCAGTAATTTTTCCTGCAGGCGCAGGGACATCGTACCCAGTTCATCGAGGAAGAGAGTGCCGCCGTCAGCGCGCTCAAAGCGGCCGCGGTGCATGCGCGCCGCACCTGTGAACGCGCCGGCTTCGTGGCCAAACAACTCCGAATCCAGCAGGTCATCGGCGAGGGCGGCGCAATTGACCTTCACCAGCGGGGCTTCCCAGCGGGGCGAAAGATAGTGCAGGCGGGCCGCCGCCAGCTCTTTTCCGGTGCCGCGTTCACCCACGATCAGTACCGGGCGCTGGATTTGCGCCAGCCTCGAGAGATGTTCAAGCGCTTGGGTGAGGGCGGGTGAATTCCCTATGATGCTTTCCTGTGTACGCATACGGCAGAAAATACCAAATATAATGGCGAAAATAACCATTAAAGTGGTTCATAAGACTGAATTCTGTGTGTGAAACGTGATGAGCCGCGATACCCTAGCATTTTATAGCGCCGATTCAGAGGGTTAGCGTATCTGGCACGTTTTATGTACTACACCAGGTGCCGGGTAATGTTGCCGTGGGCGAGCGGTGGGGCGGGATCGCGCAGGCAGCAGGTGCAACCCGGCGAATTTGAGAGCGCAGCCGAGGCGCGCTCGGCAGGGCCGGCAAGAGGAGACCGACAATGGGCATATTTTCACGCATGACCGATATCATCAATTCCAACATCACCGCGATGCTGGATCAGGCCGAGGATCCGGAAAAAATGGTGCGCCTGATCATCCAGGAGATGGAGGATACGCTGGTTGAGGTGCGCAGTTCATCGGCGCGAGTGCTGGCGGACCGCAAGGAGGCTGCGCGACGCCTGGAACTGGTCCGGACCGAGGCGGCCAGTTGGGAGGAAAAGGCGCGGCTGGCGATTGCCAAGTCGCGCGAGGATCTTGCGCGCGCGGCGCTGCAGGAAAAGCAGGCGATTGAAGAGGAGCTGGCACTGGTGGAAGCAGAGCTCGCCGCTACCGACGAGCACATCATCCAGCTCGGCGATGAAATCGCGCAGTTGCAACAGAAGCTCGATGATGCCCGCGCCCGGCAGAAGGCGCTGGGCATGCGCGGCAAGACGGTGGCTTCGCGCATCAAGGTGAAACGACAGATTCAGCGCGAAACACTGGAAGATGCTTTTCATCGGTTCGAGCGTTTCGAGCGCCGCATGGATGCACTGGAAGGACAACTCGAAGCGATGGATATCGGGCGGGAGGTGTCGCCTGATCTTTCCGCGCAAATCAATGCCTTGCAGGACGATGAGCGCATCAGCAGCGAGCTGGCGCGTCTTAAGGCGGAATTGACCGAGCAACGCAGGAGCTGACGGGAACACCCGTGCGCTGATTATAATCGCGCCAGGTAACCTGCACAGCAGCATGGCGAGGATATTACCCAATGGAATTCTGGAAGTTCATGTTTGTACCGACCATCCTGTTCCTGCTCATTGTGGCGCCGATGTGGATTACGCTGCATTACCGCAGCGTGAGGCAGTCGTCCCGCAGCCTGAACGTGGAAGACAAGGACCTGGTTGAATACATGCTGGAGACAGTGGACAAGCTGACAGACCGCATTGCAGCGCTGGAGGCCATCCTGGATGCCGACCACCCACAGTGGCGACAACAGGCGGGTAGGCCGGGACGCAGTGCGGCACAGGGAGCGACAGATGATAGAACGTGACAGCCATTCGGCTGGGCAACAGGGTTTCGGGGAATTGCTCCGCCATTTCAAGCGGCGTCGCCTGGGTGGATGGGGGCTTGATCTGTACCGCAATACCCGGGATGGCATGGTCACCGGCGTCGCCGCCGGCCTCGCCGACCATTGGGATATAGCGCCCTGGGTAGTGCGTCTGTTGTGGGTCGGCGCGTTCCTGTTCACCGGCACGCTGGCGTTCTGGATTTATCTGGCTGCGTGGTTCCTGATGGCACGCCGCCCAGCGCACGAGACCTTGGACGGGCGCGCCGCAGGTGAACTGGACTACGAGGCGGCAGATGTCGATATGGAGTATGACGAACGCCACCGTGACTACCGCCCCCGCAAGGTATTTCGCTACAGCGAGAGCAGCACTGTGCGATTGCGGCGCGCACGCGACCGGCTGGATGCCGCATTGCGCCGGGTGGAAAACATCGAGGCCTATGTCACCTCGCGCCGGTACACCCTGAACAAGGAGTTTTCGAAGCTCTGAGTGGCCAGCGGCGTCATCGACAGCGCAACGCCGCTCAATCGAATAATCCGATCTGGTGCTCGCAGTGCCGATGATCGCGGCTATTCGGCTGGCGCGCGGGCGGGGTGAACAGGTCGGTGCGCAGCCTGGTGTACTCCCGCTGGCCCAGTCCCAGTCGACGGCAGGCCACGCGAAAGCGTTGTTCCAGCACATCCGCGAAGGTACCCGTACCGCGCATTCGGTGCCCGAATCGGCTGTCGTTGTCGGCGCCGCCGCGGCTCTGCCGCAGCAGGCTGATGACCTTTTCCGCTTTCAGCGGATAGTGTTGCTGCAGCCACTGGATCACCAGCTCGCTGAGTTCCAGCGGCAGCCGCAGCAGGACATAGGCGGCAGAGCGGGCGCCTGCCGCCTGCGCGGCGAAGAGCACATCCTCCATCTCGCCGTCATTGAGTGCCGGGATGACGGGCGCGAACATCACGCCGACCGGAATACCTGCGGCGCTAAGGCGTTCCACTGCCGCTAACCGGGCCTGGTGTGACGCGGCCCTGGGTTCCATGGTGCGTTTCAGGTCGGCGTCCAGTGTGGTGATGCTGATCGCCACCGTGCACAGGTTGTCGCGCGCCAGGTCCGCGAGGATGTCGATATCGCGCGTCACGAGCGCGCCCTTGGTGACGATGGAAACCGGGTGTCTGCAGCGCTGCAGGACCTGCAGGACGTCTCGCGTAATGCCAAACTGGTTTTCCACGGGCTGGTAGGGATCAGTGTTGGCGCCGAGGGTGATGGGTGAGCAGCGATACCCGGGTCGCGCCAGTTCGTGCTCCAGCAGCTCTGCCGCATTCACCTTGCGGGTCAGACGGGTTTCGAAATCCACGCCAGGAGACAGGTCGAGGTAGGCGTGGCTGGGACGCGCGTAGCAGTAGATACAGCCGTGCTCGCAGCCCTGGTAGGGATTGATCGACTGGTCGAATGGGATATCGGGCGATCGGTTGCGGGCAATGATCGAGCGCGCCATCACCGGCCTGCATTCGGTCACTGGCGTCGGCCCGTCGATGCCGTCGTCCCATTCCACCCGCTGCGGTTGGAAGCGGTTGTGGGGGTTGGTTTGTGCGCCACGGCCCTTCACCACACCTGGTTGCTGGCCTGCAGGCTCCTTCACGATTGCGACCCTCTCGACAATACTGTATTTATAAACAGTATAGCCTGTGATGGGCGCTGGCAAGTCTGGTGCGTGCGCATCGAGGGGGTTCTTGACGGCGCGGTACATCCGCAGGCGCGATGGGCGGCGTGTTTCCGCACAATGCTGCGCGCAGTCGTCGCGCCGTCTGTATTGCCCAATTTGCGGTATCAGGGCGCGGTGCGGGGAAAAAAATTCGCCGCTGTCCTTGCTATCTATCAAATACGGTCTATTTTTCTCTACAGCACGTCGCATTCCCTGCGCGTGCTGACACGTCCCCTGGCCGATGTTTCTGCCCCGAAGCATACGGCTATTTAGCCCGCTTTCATTTCGTGAGATGCGGGCTTTTTTATGCGTGTTAACTTTATAGCGTCTAATGTTAAGGTAACTTCTTAAGAGTAGACGCAAAGTTCGCCAGGGCGCTCCAGCGAAAGGGAACTTTCCTGCGTCCGGGTTGACTCAGTGCCAGCCGGATTTGCGGTCCAGTGATATTGCGTTCGCATCCGCGCTTCACCGGTGCGTCCGCCTGCGCGGTCGTATCGCTCTGAACTGGGCCCACTGAAGGAGTCGCTATGCCCAATCCCGTAAAAAAACGTCTCGCGGATCTGCTGGACCAGGATCTGTTCATGCCGCGCGAGTTGAGCTGGTTGTCGTTCAATGCGCGCGTCCTGCAGGAGGCAGCCGATGAATCGGTGCCCCTGATCGAACGCGTGCGCTACCTTGGAATTTTCTCCAACAACGCGGATGAGTTTTTCCGAGTACGGGTCGCGGAAGTCCGGCGGTTGATTGAGGTCTCCACAGGCGAAAACAAGCAGCAGTCGAAAGACCTGCTGCAGGCCATCCAGAAACGCGTGGTGGAATTTCAGTCGGAATTCGACCGCATCTACCGGAATGTCATGCGGCGTCTCGCCGACAACCGGATTTACCTGATCAATGAACAACAGCTTGATCCGGTACAGACTGCGTTCGTGCAGACCTACTTTACTGCGAAAGTATTGCCCGAACTGGAACCTATCCTGCTGCGGGACGGACAGGCCACCCCCGCCCTCAATGATGAATCGATTTATCTGGCGGTGGACATCAAGTCCGGAGACACATTCCACGCTGCGGTCGTTGGCGTACCCACGGATCGCCTGGGGCGCTTCGTGGAAATACCGCAACGCAAAGGCAAGCGCGGGACGGTTTTTATCGTGCTGGATAATATTATTCGCACCTGCCTGGCGCAGGTGTTCCGGGGTGTCATCCACATTTCCGCGGCGCAGGCGTACTGTTTCAAATTTTCCCGCGATGCCGAGCTTGCAATCGATACCGGCATCACACAGAGTCTGATCGACAAGATGACGTTCAGCCTCAAGCAGCGGCGCAAGGCGGATACCGTGCGCATGGTGTATGACGACGAGATGCCGCGCCGCCTGCTGGACCTCATCTGCAATCGCTTCGGATTTCGCAAGTACGACAGTCTGATCGCCGGTGGTCGCTACCACAATTCCAAGGACTTCATGAAATTCCCGAATGTCGGGCCGCGCAAACTGGAGTTCAAGCCATTACCGCCGGTACGTATCAGTCGGCTTGACGAACAGACCAGCATCTTCGATGCCATTCGCGCCAAGGATGTCCTCCTGTACTACCCCTACCATCCCTTCGATTACACCATCGATCTGCTCAAGACTGCAGCGCTGGATCTGAATGTCACACGGATCAAGATCTGTCTGTACCGGGTAGCCAGGGATTCCCGGGTGATCGACGCCCTGGTCAATGCCGTGCAGAACGGGAAGAAAGTGCTGGCAGTGGTCGAACTGGCCGCACGCTTTGATGAGCAGGCGAATATCAACTGGGCGCAGCGGCTCACCGAGAACGGCATCGATGTCATCTTCGGAATTCCGGGGTTGAAGGTGCACAGCAAGCTGTTGCTGATCGAGCGGCGCGAGGGCGGTGCCGTGCGGTACTACAGTCACATCGGTACGGGAAATTTCAATGAAAATACCGCGCGCTTGTACACGGACTTTAGTCTGTTCACTTATGACCAGACTATCGGGAAGGATGTGCACAGCGTCTTTGAATTCCTGCAGTTCAATTACCTGCGGCCGAATTACCGGCTGCTGCACGTCTCCCCACACTCCGCGCGCAATGGCGTGATGGATTTGATCGACAACGAAATCGCTTACGCGCGCGACGGGCAGCGCGCTTTCATAATGCTCAAATGCAATAACCTGGTCGACAAAAAACTGGTGATGAAACTGTACGAGGCCAGCCAGGCGGGAGTGGAGATCCGGCTTATCGTGCGGGGCATGTGCTCGCTGCTGGCGGGTGTGAAAGAGATTTCCGAGAATATTCAGGCGGTCAGCATCGTCGACCGTTACCTTGAGCACGCCAGGGTCTACGCGTTCTACAACGGCGGAGCGCCGCGCTACCTCATCGGGTCCGCGGACCTGATGACACGCAATCTGGATTACCGCGTAGAAGTGCTCTGCCCGATTCTGGACGGCGACGCACAGCGCATGCTGCAGGCCGTACTCGATCAGCAGTGGTACGACAACGTCAAGGCCAGGGTGCTGGATAAAGAACAGGTGAACACCTTCGCGCGAGGCAAGAAGAAGACCGCCCGCATCCGTTCACAGCAGAGCATCCACCGCTTTCTGGCGACCGGCAAGCTTCCCCGTCACCCGAGGTCGAAGATGAGTCCCAAAGCCAAGCGGCAGCGTACAAGCTGAGGTATGAAGATGTTGCCTGAGCGGGCGGGGAGTGTACACTGCGCAACCCGGACCGTTGTGCTATTTGGATCCGCAAACGGCCACACCTGTCGTTCGAAAGGAGTACACGCATGATTGCCTACGTCACCATCGGCACCTCCGACCTGGAGCGGGCCAAAGCGTTTTATCTCGCGGTATTGCAGGATATGGGAGTCACTGTCCTCATGGACATCGGCCGTCTTGCGGCACTGGGCACGCCGTCCGGCGGCACCATGTTGGCCGTTTGCACCCCGTACGATGGCTCTGCACCGCATCCGGGCAACGGGAATATGGTGGCGATCACGCCCGGTTCGAAGGAGGCGGTGGACAAGTGCCACGCCCGCGCGCTGGAACTCGGCGCCAGCGATGAGGGCGCGCCAGGGCCGCGCATGGACGGTTTCTACGGTGCCTATATCCGCGATCCCGATGGCAACAAGGTGTGTTTCTGTCAGTTCGGATAACCGTCTTTTCGCATCACCCGGGGCATTCGCAACCACCTCAGTCCTTGAGCGCTGCATGATCACCGGCATGTGGAGTACCCGCTGATGGCGGGCGGCAGCTTACTGATCCTGCTCGATGACATCGCCACGGTTCTGGATGACGTGGCGAGCATGACCAAGCTCGCGACCAAGAAAACCGCTGGCGTGCTCGGTGACGACCTGGCGGTGAATGCCGAGCAAGCGAGCGGCGTCAGGGCGGAACGCGAACTCCCCGTAGTATGGGCGGTGGCCAAGGGTTCATTCCGGAACAAATGCATCCTGGTGCCGGCCGCACTGGTGATTTCCTATTTCGCGCCCTGGCTCATCACCCCGGCGCTCATCGTTGGCGGTTTGTTCTTGTGCTACGAGGGCTTTGAGAAAATTGCCCATTCGTTGCTGCACTCCGCGGCCGAGGATGTCGCGCACCGCGAGCAACTCGTTGAACACCGGCTCGACCCTGCCGTAGACCTCGTGGCGATCGAGCAGCAGAAGATCAAGGGCGCGGTGCGCACCGATTTCATTCTGTCGGCGGAGATCATCGTGCTGACGCTGGGCGTGGTGGCGCAGCTGGATCTGTTGCGCCAGGTGCTGGTGCTGTCCGCGATCGGTGTGATCATGACCATCGGGGTGTACGGCCTCGTCGCCGGCATCGTCAAGCTCGACGACGCCGGGCTTTACCTGATGCGCGCGCAGGGGAGCGGCAGGCGGGCGGCTCTGCGGCGCTGGCTGGGGGCGCGCTTAATGAATTTTGCGCCGCGGCTGATGAAGTTTCTGGCCTTTGCCGGCACCGTCGCCATGTTCCTGGTGGGTGGTGGCATCCTGGTGCATGGTTTTCATGCACTGCATGATTCGATCACCGTGTTCGCGACACAAATGTCGGGCCTGGCGGGCATTGGCCCGGTGCTGGCCGCCATCACACCCACCCTGGGCTCTCTCGTGGTCGGTATGCTGGCGGGCGCGCTGTGTGTGGCCATCGTCCTTGGCTGGCAGCGCCTGGCGGGCCGGTTGAGGCGTTGATCCGTCCGGCCTGGTGTCCCGGTGCCGGGCACGCCGTAATACTGCTCAGGCCGCAACCAGGGTTATTTCAGCAAGGATCCCAGCACGCCGCGGAATAGTTTGCGGCCGAGGCTGCTGCCAGCGGCGCGGGCCATGCTCTTCAGGAATGCCTCGCCCGCGCTCTCCCGGCTTCTGGACGGTTTTTTCACCTCGCGCTGGTGTCTGGTCTCGCGTTCGTCCAGTTCCGCCTGCCGCTCCTGTTCCTGCCTGCCGGCGACGCGCTCCTGCAGCATTTCATACGCTGAGCGTTGGTCGACAGGCTTCAGGTACTGTGCCTGGTGGGTATTACCGTCCCGTACCACCTGCCGTTCGGCTGGGGAGATGGGCCCCATGCGCGAGTAGGGCGGGCGGATGGTTACGCGCTGCACAGGGGCTGGAATACCCTTGTCCTGCAGGGTGGACACCAGCGCTTCGCCAACGCCCAGCTCGGTAATGGCCGTCACCGTATCGAGTTCGGGATTGGCGCGGAACGATTGCGCGGCGACCCTCACGGCTTTCTGTTCGTTTGGGGTATAGGCGCGCAACGCGTGCTGCACGCGATTACCCAATTGCGCGAGGATGTCGTCCGGGATATCGCTGGGGCTTTGCGTGATGAAGTAGATCCCCACGCCTTTGGACCGGATCAAACGCACCACCTGTTCGATTTTTTCCAGCAGCTCCTTTGGCGCATCGGTGAACAACAGGTGGGCCTCGTCGAAGAAGAACACCAGTCTGGGTTTTTCCGGGTCGCCCACTTCCTCCAGCTCCTCGAACAGCTCCGAGAGCAGCCACAGCAGGAACGTGGCGTAGACGCGGGGCTGCATGACCAGCGCATCGGCAGCCAGGATGTTGATTATTCCGCGTCCCTCGCTGGTCGTGCGCATAAAATCTCGCAGCTGCAGCGCGGGTTCGCCAAAGAATTTCTCGCCGCCTTCACGTTCCAGCATCAACAGCCGGCGCAGGATTGCGTTCACCGAAGCTTTCGACACGCCGTAGCCCGAACCCAGCGATTTGCTGTTCTCACCCAGGAACTCGAGGGTGGAGCGTAAATCTTTGAGGTCGACCAGCAGCATGCCCTCGTTGTCGGCGTACTCGAATACCAGCGTGATCACGCTCTCCTGGGTTTCGTTGAGGTCCAGCAGGCGCGAGAGCAGTTGCGGGCCCATCTCCGACAGCGTGGCGCGAACCGGCGCACCCTGTTCTCCAAATACGTCCCAGAATGCGACGGGGAAACCGCGCGGGCTGAAAGACTGCATCCCGATGGATTGCGCCCGTTCGTTGAGTTTCGGATTCGTCGCGGCACTCTGGCTGAGGCCGGCGAGATCGCCCTTGATGTCCGCGAGGAATACCGGCACGCCGAGCTCGGAGAAGCCCTCGGCGAGCCCCTGTAACGTGACCGTCTTGCCAGTGCCGGTAGCACCGGCGATCAGCCCGTGGCGATTGCCGTAGCGCGGGTCAAGGGATACCAGGCCGGTGCTGGCGCCGCCAATGAGGATACCGTCGGTCATGCTCGTCATTTCCTTGTGTGAGGACTACACTGCGTGGGGCTCGACAGTATAATCAAGGAGCCATCCGGTATCGACACAGGAGTGATGCATGCGCTGGCAGGGTGGACGACGCAGTGAGAACATTGAAGACCGACGCGGCGAAGGTGCGGCCCTGGGCGCAGCGGCGGCAGCTCCGCTCGTGCTGCGGTTGTTGCCCGCGCTCATCCGCACCAAAGTCGGACGTATCATCCTCGTCGTGGGCATTGTGGTGATTGTGGGTGGGCGCATGCTGGGTATCGATGTGCTCTCGCTGTTCGCCGGCGGTGTGCCGACGGGGCAATCCACCGCGCCCGTGAGCGCAGCTGACAAAGAGATGACCGAGTTTGTCTCAGTGGTGCTGGCGGACACCGAGGATACCTGGCACCAGGTGTTCCAGTCGCTGGGGCAGCAGTACCGCGACCCTACGCTGGTGTTGTTTTCCGGAAGCGTGAACTCCGCCTGTGGCTACGCCAGCGCAGCCGTGGGCCCGTTCTACTGCCCTGCTGACCAGAAACTCTACATCGACCTGTCTTTTTTCCACGATCTCAGCGCGCGCCACGGCGCGCCTGGAGATTTTGCCCAGGCCTATGTGATCGCGCACGAGATCGGGCACCATGTACAGACCCTGCTCGGGATCAGCAGCCAGGTGCAACAGGCGCGCCAGGGCGCCAGCGAGAAGGATTCCAACGCCTTGTCGGTGCGGCAGGAACTGCAGGCGGATTGCTTCGCCGGCCTGTGGGGACATGCGGCCAACCGCGAGCGCCAGATACTCGACCCCGGCGACCTTGAAGAAGCACTGCAGGCGGCCACCGCTATTGGCGATGACCGCCTGCAACAGGAAGCGGGCGGTCGCGTGGTGCCGGACAGTTTCACCCACGGCACATCCGAGCAGCGCGTGCACTGGTTCAGCACCGGATTTGAATCCGGCAGCATCGACGCCTGCGATACTTTTGCCCAGTCCGCGCCCTGACCGGCACGGTACCTGCACCCCGCCCAGCCGCCGCTGCGCATCGTGACAACCTGTCGCATTTTCGATCGCGCCTGAAAGCGGACAGATGTTCCCTGCGGCGTATAGCCGCCATCATGCCCAGGCAATCAATCTGCATGCCGGGGAGTGACAGCATGACACCAGCCAGGACAATCGAACACGGGATCGCGCGCCAATTGCAGCGGCGCCGGGAGCGGGAAACCGTGCGCCGCAGCAGTGCGCGTACGCAAGAGCGGTCGTGCATGCGCCAGCCCTTCGATGTGCAGCCCTGGGCAGACCGGGTGATCGCCATCCTCGCCGTGGCAACCGGGCTGCTGCTTATCGGCAGCTATGTGGAAGAATTGTTGTGGGTGATACTCGCGGCCGCAGCGGTGTATTCGCTCAGGTAGCGTCTTGAACTGGCAGCACCGATGCGGTTGGCCATGGCATTGCCTGTTCCAGTTCCAGCGCGCAGCGCAGCAGGATGTCCTCGCGGTGTGCTGCGCCGACCAGTTGGATACCGATGGGCAGGCCGGCATCGTTGATGTATGCGGGGAGCGAGATCGCCGGTTGGCCGGTGATATTGAACGGTACGGCAAACGGCACGATACGCGCCGAGCGCGCAAGGCCAGCCAGGGGATCGTTCGCGTCGTGAAACTGGCCAAGCGGTGGGGGCGCTTCCGGCACGGTCGGCGTTAACAGCAGGTCAAATCCGTCGTCAAACCAGAACGCGGCCGTCTCCCGCGTCGCGCGCTGAAAAAACTCCATGGCCGAGAAATAGGCAAGGCCGGTGGCGGTGCGCCCGGGTCCGGCGAGCAGCCAGGTGCCGGGTTCGACATCGGCTTCCGACAGCGTGCGGCCGAGCATGGCGCCGACGCGGTCGAGTTCCGCGGCGATCCACACGCCGTAGGCTGTCATGAAGTGCGCCATGGTGGAGTCGAAGTAGCCCGGTGTGTCCCAGGCGGACGGTCGCGCTTCCTCCACATGGTGGCCGAGCGCCGCCAGGTGTTGTGCCGTTTTGTGCACCGCGCGCGCGCACTCGGGAGTGGCGATACAGGTTGGATCGGCGGAAACCGTGGTGAAACCGATCCGCAGACGGGGACCTGGCGCCAGCAATTCCTCTGGATACGGGCGAACCGGCGGTGGCGCCGTGTAGGGATCGCCGGGAAATTCGCCCTGGGTGGCCTGCAGCATTGCGGCACAGTCGCGCACCGTGCGGGTGAGCGCCATGCGGGACACCAGGCCGCCCCAGGCTTCGCCCGCTTCCGGCCCCAGTGAGTGCCGCCCGCGCGTAGGCTTGAGTCCCACCAGGTGACACATCGAAGCCGGGATGCGGATAGAACCGCCACCATCGCCGGCGTGCGCCATGGGCACGAAGCCTGCGGCCACCGCCGCCGCCGAGCCGCCGCTGGAACCGCCAGGCGAGTGGCCGCGTCGCCAGGGATTGTGGGTCGGGCCTTTAGCCAGCGGCTCGGTGGTGGGCATCAGGCCAAACTCGGGTGTGTTGGTGCGCCCGAGAATCACCAGGCCGGCCTGGCGAAAACGGGTGGTGAGGTGGCTGTCGCTGGTTGCCACATACCGGGCCTCTGCGAGCGCACGGTTGCCGGCGTGATACGGGTCGCCGGCGGAGAAACCATCAAGATCCTTCAACAGGAAGGGCACGCCGCGAAACACTCCTTGGGGCAGGGGGCCACGAGCCTCTTCCCGCGCCTGCTCGAAGCGCTGGTGGATCACGGCATTGAGCGCGGCATTCCCTCGTTCGATGCGCGCAATGGCGGCATCCACCAGTTCGAGGGGGGATACCTGGCCGCTGCGCACCAGGGCGGCCTGTGCCGTGGCATCCAGCAGGGCGAAGTCATCAGGCGCAGTGGTGTCGGTGCTCATGGGTGCTCCCGCTAATGGTCGTATCGGCTGATTGCACCTTATCGGCAGCTACTGCCGAAGTAAACCGCGCGCTCGTGTGTGCGTCTGCCTGGCTGTTGCGTATACTGCTTCCCCCATTACGACACGGTGGTCTCGACCATGCTCAACTGGAAACACTTCGGCAGGGTGCACGGCTTCCTGTACCGCGTGAGCGGTGGGAGACTCGGCGCGCGCATGGGCTGGATCGACGTCGCGCTGGTTGAAACCACCGGGCGTAAATCCGGGCAGTTGCGCACCGTGCCCATCGCCTGTTATCCATACCGGGATTCCATCGTTGTGTCGGCATCGAACAGCGGCAAGGAAAATCATCCCGCCTGGTACCTGAACATGCAGGCTCATCCCGAAGTCGGCGTACAGCTCGGCGCCGAGCGATTCCGTGCCATTGCCGTGGAAGTGCCGGAAGACGAGCGTCCGGCCCTGTGGGTGAAAATCGTGCAGATGAACAAGCACCAAGGTAACTATCTGGCGAAAACGAGTCGCGCCATTCCCCTGGTGTGGTTGCGCCGCGTCGCGCCGATGTAGCACTCACTCGTCGCCGGTTGGCAGGTCTAGAGGCTCCTCGCCGAACCAGTCGCCCAGTTTCCGCTCTGCCTTGGCGCGCACATCGTTGTTGATGTGCGTCGCTACCGCGGCGATTGCCAGTACCAGTACGCCCAGATCGTCGGCGTAGCCGACGGCCGGTGCCAGGTCGGTAATCGCATCCAGCGGTACGATGAAGTAGCCGAGCGCGCCCGCGATGGTCGCCTTGGCCCAGGCCGGTGCTTTTTCCTCCTGCGCGGCGTAGTAGAGGAGCAGGGCGCGCTCTACCACCTCCCGGCTGGCGCTACGCGCGTGGTGTTTCAGCTTGTGCCAGAAACCTGTTTCGGAATACGCAGCTTCAAAGGCGTTGTCGTCACGCATGGCCAATACACTATCCAAACAGCCAGGGTGCCAGAGCAGCGTGATTTTCGACCACGATCTGCTGCGCCGTCGGGTCGTCGGCCGGCGCGCCTGGCTTGATATGCAGTTGCTGCAGCACATAGGTGACCAGCCTGGCGCGGGTGGAGATCACCAGCGCACCGCCCTGCATGCCGTAATCCGCTTCCACCACATCGCGCTGTTCACGGGTGAGCCGTGGATCTGGCACGATGCGCACCTCCACTTGCGTGCTCCACTCGACATCATCGCTCACGCCGTGGGTCGATTCATCGAGCAGTTCGGGAGTGCCGCGGAACCGGCTCAACACGAAGTCCCGGTACTCAT
The DNA here is from genome assembly GCA_964461965.1 of uncultured Halioglobus sp. Lineage (GTDB taxonomy): Bacteria > Pseudomonadota > Gammaproteobacteria > Pseudomonadales > Halieaceae > Marimicrobium. The sequence continues at coordinate 18,967 of CAYWWD010000055.1, forward strand.
TGTTTTTTTCGCACCAGGCGCGCGCGTGCCAGCGCAACCCGATGTACACCAGCGTGTGCGGCACGATGATGCGACCCTCGCGGTCCGGGTGATTGAGCGAGACATAATCGACTTCGAGGCGGCGCTGCTGGCGCGCGGCCTGCATGATGGCGCGCAGCACGTCTGGTGTCACGTCGCGCACCGGCTGTGCGAGGACTTCGACGTTGGCGACGTTCAGCGCCAGCGATTCAAACACATTCATGAGCTCATTGTTGCGCGCCATCAGGTGCAGGTACTCATCCGCCCGGCCCAGTGTGACGCGTGGCGTGAATTTCGCCGCGGGTTTGTAGCCCTTCAGAAATTTGTCGTACTCGAGATTGCCAGGGCCGATCTCGCGGTTGTAATTGTTGATATCCTTGCTGGCCTGCTGCCGGCCGATGCCAAATGTGTCGCAGAGGTGGCGTGTCGTCAGCCGTCCCTCCCACAAGGCCAGCGTTTCAATGAAGCGGTAGCGCAGCAGCAGGTCCCAGCGAATGGGCCATTTGTGGCCCGGCGGGCTAGGCATGGGTGTTTCTCAAGTGATGGATTCGGGCTTCAGTATAAGTTGCCGTGCGTGACAATGCGACAACGCAGGTTCGCGGTTATACTGGCTGTCCTCTTCAGGCAGGGAAGCAGGCCCCATGCAGGCGAGCTTCAAAAAAATTGGATTGGCGGGGCGCAGCCGACAGCGCGGTCTTACCGGCGTGCTGCGGCAACTGGTGGACCTGTTGCGGGAGCGTAAGCTCGATATCCTCTTGCAGGATTCGCTCGGCGATCTGCTGCCCGACATCGATACACAGCTTGCGAGCCTGGAGCAGATCGGTAAAAAAGCCGATCTCGCTATCGTGGTCGGCGGCGATGGCAGCATGTTGAGCGCCGCGCGCACGCTGGCGAAATTCGACACGCCCGTGCTGGGCGTGAATCGCGGCCGCCTCGGCTTTCTGACGGACATCACGCCGGACGAGATTGCCGTGCAGATTCCCGCAGTACTGGAAGGCCGGTTCGAGCGCGAGAGCCGGTTCCTGCTCGGCGCGGAAGTGCGCCGCGAGGGCCGCTCGGTGGGGCGCGAGGAGGCGCTCAACGACGTTGTCGTCAACTCCGGCGCGTCCGCCCAGATGATCGAGTTCGAGCTGTATATCAATGACAGTTTCGTCTACCGCCAGCGCGCCGATGGCCTGATTGTGTCGACACCGACCGGCTCCACGGCGTATTCGCTGTCTGGTGGCGGCCCCATCATGCACCCGGCGCTGGATGCGATCGTGCTGGTGCCAATGTTCCCGCACGCACTGAGCAGCCGGCCCATCGTGGTGGACGGGAGTTCGGAGATTCGATTGGACATCCTGGCGCGCAACCGCATCCATCCGCCTGTGGCCTGTGACGGGCGCACCACCATGAAGGCGCGACCCGGCGATGCCGTGCATATCCGCAAGTATCCACACCAGTTGACCCTGCTGCATCCGCTCGGTCACAGCTTCTATGCCAGTTGCAGGGACAAGCTGCGCTGGAGTAACGCACTGGTCGACTGATGGCGGACTTTCACCAGGCTCTCGTCGTCCCGCTCGAGGAAGATTTACTGCCGCTCAGCGCGCTGCTGCACCAGCACGGTGTTGCGCACCGGATCTTCGAGGAAGGCGGGCAGCAGATCATCATCGTGCAGCAGCGGCAGCACGTTGAGCCGGTGCGCTCGCTGTATCACGCCTGGCGCGCAGGGAAGGTCGATATCAAGCTGTCGGAAAAGCCGTCCTCCGGCGTCAGTTCGCGTCGAGTGCTCGACTGGCGGGCAGCGCCGGTCACCTTGCTGCTTATCGTCCTCAGTCTGGCGGGGTTTGCATTGATCGGTTTTCCGCGCCTCCTGCACTGGGTTGCTTACCTGACCTTTACGCCGTTCAGCATCAGCACTGGGCAGCCGTTGTTCGAGAGCATGGGGGGGCAGTACTGGCGTCTGGTCACTCCCGTCTTCCTGCATTTCGGCTGGCTGCATATCGTGTTCAATGGCCTGTGGTTGTGGGAACTCGGCGGGAAAGTTGAGAAGGTGATGGGCTCGATCAACATGGTACTTTTATTTCTCGTGATTGCCGTGGTCTCGAACGTCAGCCAGTACTGGTTTGGCGGGTCGGGCATGTTCGGTGGCATGTCGGGCGTGGTGTACGGGCTGCTTGGCTTTTCGTGGGTGGCGCCACTGCTGCAGCCGCTGTGGCGTATCCAGCCGCAGAAGAGTGTCATGCTGTTGATGATCGGCTGGCTGCTGTTCTGTCTGGTCGGATTCGTGCAGGTGCTCGGCTTCGGCGCGGTGGCCAATGCGGCGCACATCGGCGGCTTGCTCTGCGGCGCGGTGCTCGGTGCGCTGTTCGGTGGTCTCTCTCGAGCCGGCGGCGACAGGCAGGGGGACAACACCGGGGACCGGCGGGTATAATACCGCTGTCAGAAAAGCATGAAGTAGAGCATGGATTACCTGCACGTCATCGATTCCCTGTCGCCGCAACAGTACGCACGTCTGCAGCGTGCCGTGGAACTTGGCAAGTGGCCCGACGGCACTGTCCTCACCCGTCAACAACGTGAAAATGCCCTGCAAGCTGTCATCGCCTGGGGCGAGCGGCACCTTGTCGAGCGCGAACGTGTCGGTTATGTGGAAAAGCCAACGCGAGAGGAGACGTCGTGTGAAGCGGTGCACGAGGCTCCAATGAACTGGGTGGAGTAGGGGCGCGTTCTGTGGCCGACTTGATCGTCGCAGGCGCGGTGCGCAAGATGCGAACGCAGCTCGCAGATCCCGTGCAGTACACGATGCTGCTCGGCGACGAGGCTGTTCCCCTGAATGAATATCTCGGTCGACGCCTGGCGCTTCGGTATCAAGGCGCTATCCATTGCATACACTGCAACCGCAAAACCAGGAAAAGTTTCAGCCAGGGTTACTGCTACCCCTGCTTCAGCCGGCTCGCCCAGTGCGACAGTTGTATCGTAAGCCCCGAAAAGTGCCATTACGCGGCAGGTACCTGTCGTGAACCGCGATGGGGTGAAGAAAATTGCATGATCGAGCATTTCGTCTACCTGGCGAACACCTCGGGGTTGAAAGTCGGCATCACGCGCGCCAGCCAGGTGCCGACGCGCTGGATGGACCAGGGTGCGACCCAGGCGCGCACGGTATTTCGTGTAGCTTCGCGGCGCCACTCCGGCCTCGTGGAATCAATCTTCAAGACGCACATTCCGGACAAAACGCACTGGCAGGCCATGCTGAAGAGCGATGCCGAGCCCTGCGATCTCGAACAGGCGCGTCGCACATTGATGGCAGATTGCGCAGGGGAACTGCAGGCCCTGGCGCAACAGGAGGGCGTGGCGGCAATTACCGAACTGCCGGATACAGATGAGGTGTTTATCCGGTATCCCGTGCTGGAATTTCCCGCCCGGGTGTCAGCATTCAACCTGGATAAATCGCCGACTGTGGAAGGCACGTTGCTTGGCATCAAGGGGCAGTACCTGATTTTCGATACCGGGGTCATCAATATGCGCAAGTACGGCGGGTACCACCTGACGCTGGAAGTGGCTGGCTGAGCATGCGCAACGTCAAACCCGCGACCGTCTACCTCAAGGATTACCGGCCGCCGGCCTATCTGGTCAATCGCACTGAATTGCATGTCGAGCTGTTCGAGGACTGCGCCATTGTATCCTCGCGACTGTATCTGCTGCGCGATGCATCTGTCGCGCGCGATTCGTCGCTGCTGCTGGACGGCGAAGAGCTCGAGCTGTTGTCCGTGGCGGTGGACGGTATCGAACTCGAGCATTCGGAATATCAGCTCGATGACAACTCGCTGCGGATTCAGTGGGTGCCCGAGCAGTGCGTCGTGGCCTGCCGCACGCGGATCCGGCCCCAGGACAACACCACGTTGTCCGGCCTGTACCGCTCTCGCAATCTGTTCTGCACCCAGTGCGAGGCAGAAGGCTTTCGTCGCATCACCTACTACCTGGATCGGCCGGATGTCCTCTCGGTTTTTACCGTAACGGTCGATGCCGACCGCACGCGCTACCCGGTGCTGTTGAGCAATGGCAATCTGTTTGATACCAGGGAACTCGATAACGGCCGGCACCGCGCCGTGTGGCACGATCCCTTTCCCAAGCCCGCCTACCTGTTCGCGCTGGTGGCGGGCGACCT
>CAYWWD010000056.1:0-23055 GCA_964461965.1 uncultured Halioglobus sp.
TCAGGTCCAGCACGATACAGTCGTATTCGCGCTCTGCGAGCAGGACATCCATCTCACGACTATGCGCCGCGCCGTGCACTTCGTAGCCATTGGAGGACAGGTACTCGCAGATCAGCCCGCGCAGGTCCGCGTCGTCGTCGACCACCATGATCCTGGGCATCGTCATTCGTGTCTCAAGGCTTCAATCGGGCTGAGCGAGGCGGCGCGCTTTGCGGGGACGTATCCGAACATTATCCCCACGAGGGCGGAAAAAACGAAGGCCAGTGCCGCGACGCCATAGTCGAACGTGAATGGCAGGTCCACCGCCAACGCTATCGCCATGGTGGCGATAAATGAAACCACCAGGCCGATGAGTCCGCCGATGGACGATAAAGTGATGGCCTCGATCAGGAACTGCATCAGGACTTCGCGCCGGACGGCACCGATGGCCAGCCGTATACCGATCTCACGGGTGCGTTCGGTGACCGATACCAGCATGATATTCATGATGCCGATGCCGCCGACGACGAGACTGACGGCCGCGACGGCACCGAGAAACATGGTCATCGTCTGCGTGGTCCCGGACAGGGTATCCGAGAGCTGCTTGGAATCGAAAATCCGGAAGTCATCCTCCATGCCCTTGCGCAGGCGGCGGCGCTCGCGCAACAGCGAGCTGATTTCTTCGCCCACTCTCGCCCCGTCAAACTGCTGGTCGACAGCGACCAGGATCGTATGCACGTCCTGGTTGCCGGAGAGGCGCCGGATGGCGGCTTTCAGCGGCATGACCACCTGGTCGTCCGGGTCCTGGCCGAAGCCACCCTGCCCGCGTTTTTCCAGCACGCCGATCACTTTGCAGCTGATATCGCGCAGTCGCAGGCTTTTGCCGAGCGCATCCGTGCCGTGGAACAGGTTCTCGCGCACCGTTTCCCCAATCACACAGACCGACTTGCCGGCGGTGAGCTCCGCCTCGCTGAACAAGCGGCCCGCGGCCAGCGCCAGGTTCGATGCCTCGAAATACCCGTTGGTGGTGCCGGCCACCGTGGTCGCCCAGTTCTGCGCCTCGTAGATCGCAATCACCTGGGCGGATACCTGCGGTGCTACGACACGCAGTCCGGCGACCTGGGTCCGGATTGCGGCGGCGTCGTCCAGGTCGAAAAATGTCGGTCGCGCACCGCCGCCGCGGCCAAAACCCTGGCCGGGGCGGATCGTCAGCAGGTTGGTGCCGAGGCTCGAGACCTGGGCCTGCACGGACTGCGTGGCGCCGTTGCCCAGCGACACCATCGTGACCACAGAAGCCACGCCAATGATGATGCCGAGAGTGGTCAGGAAGGAGCGCAGCTTGTGCCGCCGGATTTCCTTGAGTGCAAGCAGCAGGCTAGTTCCGAACACTGTCGCACTCCTCCCGCCGCGCTATATCCACCACCAGGCCGTCCTTGAAGCGGACGATGGTGTGGGCATAGGTCGCCATCTCCGGCTCGTGCGTGACCATCACGATACTGATGCCGCCATCGCGATTGAGCTGTGACAGTAATTCCATGATTTCGACGCTGCGTTCGCTGTCGAGGTTACCCGTGGGTTCATCCGCGAGCAGGACCTGCGGCGCGGTCACCAGCGCGCGGGCGATCGCGACGCGTTGTTGCTGTCCGCCGGACAGTTCCGCCGGTGTGTGACCCGCCCAGTCGGCCAGACCCACACGCTCCAGTGCCGCCATCGCGCTCCGGTGGCGGGTCGCGCGGGGCTCTCCGCGATAAAGCAGCGGCAGTTCGACGTTCTCCAGCGCGCTGGTGCGCGCCAGCAGGTTGAAGCCTTGGAACACGAAGCCGATGTAGCGTCGCCGCAACAGTGCGCGCTGATCCTGGGTGAAATGCTCCACCGCATGCCCGAGGAAGCGGTAACTGCCGGAGGAGGGGGTGTCGAGACAGCCGAGAATATTCATCATCGTGGATTTGCCGGAACCGGAAGCCCCCATCACGGCGATAAAGTCGCCCGATACGGCATCGAAATCGACGCCGCGCAGTGCCTGGAAGGCGTTCGGGCCGGTGCCGAAGACCTTGGTGAGGCCGCGCACTTCGATCAACTGCGTCACGGCGCGGGCGCCAGCGCACCGGTGACGATCTGCATGCCGGGCTGCAGTGCTTCGCCACTGACGATGGTCCATTGGCCGTCCGTGTTGCCGACGACGACCGGTACTTCCGCCAGCGCACCATGCTCATCCAGCGCGTACAGTGTCTGCCGCGCGCCCCGGCCTATGGCCACTTCCTGTTCGGCGGAATCCAGCCTGCCCTTGAACAGGGTGAACTGCGGGCCGGATTCGGTGCGGCTTTCGGGCTGAAAACGCAACGCGGCGTTGGGCACCATGAAAACGTCCTGCTCCTGGCTGGTCAGGATGCTTGCCGTCGCCGTCATGCCGGGACGCAGGGCGAGGTCCTTGTTATCGACGCTGAGCACCGCGCCATAGGCGATCACGTTGGAAGCCGACGTTGACGTCGACGCCGAGCTCGTCGCGGTCTCGGCTTTGTCCGTATTGGAGCCGACGTTGACGCGCGTGATCGCTGCTGCAAACGTCTTTCCCGGATAGGCATCGACGGTAAACGTGGTGGGCTGCCCGGCCGCGACCTGGCCTACATCCGCCTCATCGACTTTCACCTCGAGTTTCATCGCGGTCAGATCCTCGGCGATGACGAACAGCGTCGGTGTATTGAATGACGCGGCCACGGTCTGCCCCGGTTCCACCTGGCGCGACAGGATCACACCGTCCACGGGCGAGCGAATGGTCGCCTTGGCGAGATTAGTGCGGTCTGTCGACAGTTGCGCCGCTGCGGCGCCGACGGACGCTTTGGCGGCCGCCAGGTCGGCCGCGGCGCTCTTGGTTTCCGCCCGGGCGCTGTCGAGTTCCGCCAGCGACGGCACTTTCCCGCCGGACAAACGGTGCACCTCTTCAAAACGCGCGAGCGACGTTCGACTGAGTTCGACGGCCGCCTCGGCCTGCAGTACGCTCGCCTTGGCCTGCTCCAGCGCGGCTTCGCTGCGCAGGATCGCATCGTTGAGCTTTTCCGGGTCAATTTGCGCGAGCGCCTGGTTTTTTTTGACGTTGTCATTCACGTCGACAAAGACCGAGTCGATCAGTCCCGACAGTTCCGACCCCACGGAGACTTCATTGGTGGGCTGCAGATTGCCGGTCGCGGTGACATACACGGTCATATCGTCGCGTCGCAACTCCACGGTGGCGTATCGGGGCGCCGGCGCGCTGGCGCTGAACACACGCGCCAGGATCAGGGCGAGCAGTGCAATCGCCGCAGCGATGGCGCCCCAACGAATGGCCCTCGAGCGCGTGCGCGGCGGCGGCAGGCCGAGAAAGTCCTCGACGCTGCGGGTGGATGGGTTGGTTTCTGCATTTGTCATTGGGTTCTTCCCGGTCACAGGCTGGCGCTGTCGGGCCAGCCGCCACCCAGCGCCTTGAATAACTGGATTGCCGCCGTGGAGCGAGCCGCGCTGGCCGATGCCCGGCTGTCCTGTACGGTCAGTACACTGCGCTGCGTGTCCAGCAGGGTCTGGAAATCGACCGCACCGGCGCGGTAGCGGATTTCCGCGAGTTGCAGGCTGGTCAGTGCGGACTGCTCCGCCGCGGCGAGCGCCGCCTCGCGTGCTTGCGCGGCTTTTGCAGATTGCAGCGCGTTCTCCACGTCAAACAACGCTGTCAACACGGTACTGCGGTAATTGGCGAGCGCCGTGTCGGCGCTGCCTTTCTGCTGTTCGATGCGGGCCCGGATCTGCCCGCCCTGGAAGATGGGTGCCGTCACACCGGCGACAAGACTGCCCAGGGACGTGTCGAACAAGTCGCCGATCGAGTCACCGGAGGTATCGATGGACCCGCTCAGGCGCAGGGCCGGATACAGATCCGCCTGCGCGACGCCGATGCGGATGACTTCGGCTTCGAGGCTGGCCTGGGCAGACAATACGTCGGGCCGCCGCTGCAGCAGGTCCGCCGGCAGGCCCACGTCGATGGCGGGTGGCGTTGGCAGCGCGGAGGACGATGAAAGCAGGCTCACGCTGCTGCCGGGAGGCCTGCCGGTGAGCACATCAATCTGCTGGATGGCAGTGATGATAGTAAGCCGCAGCACGGGCAGGGCTGCGGTAGTCTGCCCCACGGCCGTGTGCGCCTGCTCGACATCGAGCGCGCTGCCCAGCCCCGCCTGGTTACGCCACTGGGCGATGTGCAGGTTCTCGCGCTGGATCTCCAGGTTGGCCTGTGCCAGTTGCAACCGGGCCTGGGCATCGCGCAGGTTGATGTAATTGAGCGCGATTTCCGCCGTGATGACCCGCTGCACGTCGTACAGGCTCGCCTCGCTGCCACGGACTCCCGCGCCGGCTGCTTTTGCCGTGCCGCGCAGTTTGCCGAATATGTCGGCCTCCCAGGATGCATCGATCCCGAGGTTATAGGTGTCATCCTCGATCAGGACACCGTCAACCGTGTCCGCCCGGGACAACCCATCGATATCGTCCCGGTGCGACGCGCTGGCGCCGGCACTCACGCTGGGCAGTCTTGCGCCCTGCGCCTCGTCCAGCGCCGCACGCGCGGCGCGCAGGCGTCCCCTGGCGGCGGCGATGTCATTGTTGGACTGCAGCGCCTGTTCGATCAGCTGCGTCAAGGTGGCATCATCGAACTGCGACCACCAGTGCACCAGCGCCAGTTCGTCCGTCGGCGCCGGCGCCGCGTCCTGCCAGCGCGTGGGAACCAGCTGAGCCTGCGCGTCGGAAACGACCTGTTCCGGCGCTGGCAATCCCGATGCGCAGGCGGCGATGTGCCCGATCAGTGCGGCTACGCACAACAGTTTCAGCGCGCGGCCCCAGCGCTGGCACGGCCCACGACCGCAGTATCTGGCCTGAACAATGAACAACTTCGACATGAACTGTGGCGGCCTCTCGGTTATCCCGATTTCGCGGTGCAATGTACACCGCTTCTGACTGCGTGCAGTTATACCGTTGCCACGCGTCTGGAAAATTTCAAACTCGAAATATTGGAAGTGCAGGGCGTGATCAACCCCGCTCCAGGCGCGACGCGCCCCGCTCGGCCGCGCTGTCCATAAAGCTGCGGTCACCGCGGGTCCACAGCGCGGTGAGTTTCACCAGCACCAGCTTCCATTCTCCGCCGATATGCACCAGGTCGTTGCTGTCATACCCGCCGATCACGCGCAGGTGGTCGACGGTGCTATAGGTTTCGCCGACAGCGCGATCGCCCTCGATCGTGAAACGCTGGTTGTGTACCCGGTGTTGCGTTTTAGAGAATTGTATTTCGAGGAAGTCGAGGCTGGCCAGGTTTGCGGCGAGCCCGTGCGCCTTGAAGCCTGGCCCCTCGTTCGGATCACGTGGTACTGACAAGTTGAGTAGAAGTATTCGACACCAGGAAAGCCGCGAATAACAGTGCAGGCGCAAGTGTCACTTCTCCAGCACTCAGGACGCAGCAACGAACCACGGAACGCAGTGAGCCAGACGTGCGAAAACCCGATCTATACAGGTGCCGAGCACCGGTGATATTCGGCAACGTTTTGCGTTCAACGATTTACCGGCAGCTGCAGCTGGTCGCGTAGTTGTGCAATCACCACGCGTGCGGCGGGAGAAAAGCTGCGCCCTGCCAGGCGCACCAGATGAACATCGGCCTGCCACTCGGCCGGTGCATCCGCGAAGCGCAGTGCGACCAGTTGGCCGGCGGCCAGTTCCGGCTGTAGCGCCCAGCCGGAGGCCAGCAGCACGGCGTCTCCGTGCAGGGCTGCCCACTTCAGGGTGTGCAGATCCTCGCAGCTTAACAGGCCCCGTGTACTGATGCTGGCGAGGGTGAGTTGCGCCGGTTCCGAGCGCAGGACGCCATGGTATCCGCTGGTGGCCAGCGGATAGTCCGCGAGCGCAGCGGAGCGCAGCACCGCGTGGCGGGAGAGCGGGTGGTCCGGCCTCGCGAAATAGGACACGGGCAGGGAAACCAGCAGCTCGACTCCCAGTTGCGGGTTTGGCAGCAGCTGGCTCATGGCGCCCACGCAGAACTCCAGTTGCTCGTCGAGCAGAAGCCCCACCAGTTGCCAGGCGGGCTTGATCTCCGCCCGCAGCTTGAGCCGTGGGTGTGCGTGCTGCACGGCGGCGATGGCCGGAGGCAGGGCAGGGGTCAGCATGGGACCGATGCCAAAGTTCACGCTGCCGGTTGCTCCCTCCCGCAGCAGTGTGGCTTCCCACAGGAGGCCGTTGGCGTGCTGCAGCAGTTGCCGGGCGTGCTGCAGGAGAGCCGCGCCCTGTGGGGTGGGAAGCACGCCACCCGGCTGGCGATCGAACAGCACCAGCCCCAGCTGCAACTCCAGCGCCTGGATACTGCGCGTGAGGGCCGGCTGGCTGAGGTGCAGCTGACGGCTGGCCCGGGCGAAATTGCCGGTCTCCGCGAGGGCAAGGGCATGGCGGAGCTTGCGCAGATCAGGCTGGGCGGTGGGGGTCATGGTGCGTCTCGCGGATCGATGATGCATAAATTGCATTGAAACACGAAAAACAATGCAATGGACAAAATCTGTTGACTATATGACCCTGCGGATATGCTGCCGCGTAGGCCAGCGGCATGGCTTCCATAAGCACGACCCGGGGAACGACGGAATGGAGCAGGCAATACTGTGGGTGTGGGGCGCGATACTGGCTGTTCTGGTGGCCGAGGTGATTGCGGGGCGTCATCGTCGCATCTATACCCGTGAGGATGCGCTGGTACTGTGGGGGTGCGTCCTGCTCAGCCAGCTGACGAGGCCGGCCATTTCGCTCGCGATCGCGGCCTTGGTAGCCTGGGTGCTCCCCGCCCATCGTGGTGCGCTGGCGTCCGCGCCTGTGATTCCTTCCGTGATCGTGCTGCTGGTGGTGGGAGAGTTCCTGTTCTACTGGGTGCATCGCAGCGCCCATCACCGCCGCAACAGGTTGCTCTACGGCCTGCATCGTACGCACCACTCAGCCAACTATATGAACGTCACCACCGTGCTGCGGCTGAATATTTTCTGGTCGCTGTTCCAGCCATTTACTTGGGTTATGGCCGTGGCGTTTTACTTGGGTATGTACCAGGCGGGGCTCTTCATGTTTGTGTTTCTGCAGGTGTGGGGAGCGCTGACACATACCAGTTTTCGCTGGGATGAAGCCATCGCCCGCCGCTCCCGGTGGGGAGATGCCCTGATCCGAGGGCTGGAGTGGGTGATAGTGACGCCGCGCATGCATCACACTCATCATGGTCACGGGCGGGACGGCAAGACATCGAAAAACCTGTGCGTGAACCTCAGTATTTTTGATCACTTGTTCGGCACACTCTACATCCCAAAGGGGCGCCCGGAGCACTATGGGTTGCCGGATGCGGACCCGCACTGGCTGCAGCAGATCATGTTTCCCCTGCGCCTGCCCGCGCGCTTGAGGGAGGATCGCCCGGAGGCTTGAAGGGGCTTGCCCCGGGCTCAGTTTTTCCTCCTGGATGGGTGGTGTTGAATAGCTCGCCAAAGGTTGTACCCGTTCGCCCAATCAACAGACCACGCCTGAAAGCAGCGGCCATCTGCTTCGTATCCGCTGGCGACCGCATAGAGGCCACATGGTGAGCGAATTGTCCGGCACTTGAGAAAAATGCCCGGAAATAACTTCACTTTGAGCTTTTTGGCCGCTATACTTCCCGTAGTCATCAATTCCGGCAATATTTCGGAATAATCAACAATTTCCGGATACAAATCTCAAGCTCCGGCTAAATTGCGGGAGAGCGACCATGCTCCAACAGATTGGCTACAGCCAGCTTATTACCCGCTATCGTCTGGGGGCGCTGCCGCTGGCTGAAGAAGCCCAATTGGCCAGCGACGTCAAAGGCAGGGACAGCCGCCAGCAGGGCGGCCGCCATCTCAATCTGTTCGAGCCCAAATACCAACCGGAAGACACGCTGGCCGGGCATCTGCAGTTCGCGCTGCGTTATGAAGGTGTCAACCTGCAGGTCTTGGCCCTGCTCTTCGCGGAAACCGGCGAACAGGAACTGGCGCAATGGATCATCACCAATCCTGAATCCCGCTATGCCCGCAGTGCCTGCTATCTATATGAATGGCTCACGGGCAGGCAACTGCCGGTGGCCGATCCAGTCTCGCCCCGCGCTAGCTATGTCCAACTCGCAGATTCCGAGCTGCAACTGGCCATGCCGCATGGCGAGCGTGACAAGCGCTTCCGCGTCCAGAACAACCTGCCCGGCACCCGGAGCTTCTGTCCGCTTATACGCATGTCGCCCTACCTGCAAAACATGCTCGCCACAGACCTGCACCGCGTTACCGCCGAAACACTGGCCCGCTACGACTCAGACCTGCTGCGTCGCGCCGCTGCCTTCCTGTACCTGAAGGAAACCCAATCCTCCTTTGAAGTAGAGCGCGAGAAGCCCTCTTCGCAAAAAGCCCAGCGCTTCGCCGACCTTCTGCGCCAGGCCGACACGCAAACACCTCTGAGTGAAGATCGGCTGATGGACCTGCAGCATGCCGCCTTGGATCCGCGCTTTCACGAGTTCGCCTGGCGCGACATCCAGAACTGGGTAGGCAAGGATCTTGGCTACCGCAAGCAGGTCGATTTCGTGCCACCGCGCCCGGAAGATGTCCCGGGCCTGATGCACGGTCTGTTGGCCTTGGCTGCCGAATATCAGGCCATGGGAAACGGCAACATCAGCCCCAGCCCCGATCCGGTGCTAATGGCGGCCGCCATTGCCTTTGGCTTCATCTACATCCATCCATTGATGGATGGCAACGGCCGTATCCATCGCTACCTGATCCACGACGTACTGGCCAAGGCTGGCTTTACGCCTCGCGGCATTGTATTGCCGGTCTCTGCCGTCATCCTCGCCAGCCTGGACGAGTACATTGCCACGCTGGAGCAGTTCTCGCGGCCGATCAATCAATTGACGCATTTCGATCCTGACCAGCCTCAGCTCCCCGCCACCGGCAATGACGCCTTCTACTTCAGTTTTCCGGATCTGACGGCCCAGGCGGAGTTTCTGTATAAAGCCCTGGAGCGCACGGTCACCCACGATCTGGAACTGGAGATCGACTACCTGCTCGGCTTCGACCGCGCCAGCAAGGTGCTGAACCACGTGCTCGACTGGCCTGCCCACAGCCTGGAGCTGTTCATCCGGGTTGTGCATGAAAACGGCGGCAAGTTGTCGGCCAACAAGCGCAAGAGCCACTTCCCCTGGATGCGGGACGATGAAATTCAGGCCGCCGAGATGCAGGTCGTGGCGGCCTTCCCCAGCTTCAGGACGCAGCAACCAAAAAGGAGGCGCAATAAGCCGGAAGTACAGGGGTAGAATCCGAGTGTCACTCCTCCTTATTGAATTCGCGAATTGCGACCTTGCGACGAGACCTGTCGCAGGCGCAGATCATGTATTCTGGCAAGCTCGTGTTTGCACTACTCATGGATCATCTTCCGCTGCATACGTTTCGCCGAATCGTGACGAAAAATGCCGGCGATCACAAAGTGAAATCGTTTTCGCGTCTCGATCATTTTCTTTGCATGGCTTTTGCGCAACGCACATTCTGCGAGATCCTGCGCGATATCGAAATGTGTCTGGGCGCTCGGCAATCGAAGTTGTATCACCTTGGTATTCGTTCGACGGTGGAGCGCAACACTCTGGCGAAGGCCAACGCGGTGGAGGACTGGCGCATTTACGCCGACTTCGCATAGAGCGTGATCAGCATCGCGAGGCCGCTGTACGCCGACGACACCTTCGGCGTCCATCTGAAGAACACGGTATACGCACTCGATACGACGACGATCGATTTGTGTCTGTCGGTATTTTCGTGGGCGCTATTCCGCTCGACGAAGGCAGCCGTCAAGATGCAAAGATATGCGAAAATAAGTGTGTCCCAGTTCTTCCTAAGGAGTCACCTCAACAACGGGTGGCGGCGCCCACTTCTGTTCCACGATCTCAGGCCCCGGCATGTAGGTACGCAGAATCAGGAGGAACGGGCCGCTTTCCGTGGTGGGAAGCCAGTTGGATTCCTTGTCGGCCCCGGGAGATGAGTTTTGCAGGTAGATCGTCAAGCCGCCATCCGGATCTTTCTTCAGGCCCGGGGTGCGATCGCCGATCGCATAGCGATTGATGGGGTTCGGGGTCAGGTTGAACGTCGGGTCGTACAAGGTGATCGACCAGAATGCGTTTACCTGCGGCAACTCGCCTGGCGCGAACCGCATCGTGTAGCGCTTGGCGCCATCGAGCGCCTTGCCGTTCGCGTCCTTGAACGTGTTCATGTACACGGCCTCCGCCGGGTCGTTGGCGATGATGCCGCCCATGTTCTGCAACGCCGCACGCAACAGGAAATCGTCGGCGAGGCCGGCGCGCCCCATTGCTTTTGGCGGGATGTTCCAGTTGTTGACACGCTTGCCGAGCTCGCCCGAAGCAATCGCCTCGTGCAGCAGCTTGCGGCCATCCACCGCGGCGCGGGCCAGTCCCCGTTTGGTAGCCTCATCCATCGCATCCAGATCCTGGTTCGGGCCGACACCGATCTTGCCAAACAGCTCGACGAGCTTCGCGAGACGCGCCTCGGGCGGGTTCTCGCTCATCGCCCGGTTCATCGTCTTCCAATCGGCCAACGGGTCCGTTTTGGAATCGGACGGCTTCCAGACGTCCCGGCTGGCGGGCAGCGCGGCACCCTTCTTGCCCCACAGGCTGAGCGGAATCAGCGTGTATTGATCCTGCAGGGCGTTCACGACCGGCACATCGGCGGCACCGTCCACCAGCGTACGGCCGAAGATCACCGCTGCGTTGGAACGCGATGACGGCAGCGCCGTCACGCCTTCGGGCAGGGTGCCTTTCCAGTCCGGCCCGACGATGGCGAAACTGCCCGCCTTGCCGCCGGTCGTGCGCTTGCCGACGTAGGCGAAATTGTCCGAATCGATGCCCGCCATCTCGAACGTGAAGTAGCGGTCCCCCATGTCGGGATGCGACAGGATGATCGGCTCCTTGCTGAGGTCCAGCCAGGCCATCGAATACAGTGTGTCGTTGTTGGGGGAACCGCCAAGCCGGTACGACGCATTGGCCAGTGAACGCACGTTGTAGAAGTGGTTCAGGGGTGCGTATGGGGTGATGCTGCCAGCCGGCTTGGGCTGGGTGACCCAATCCCACCGCAGGAAGGAGTCGTACACGTAGGGGGAACCGAAGATGTAGGCTTGCAGGCCGAGGGTGTAGGCATACTCTTCACGCCAATCGGTTTCCGGTTTTGCATCTTGCGCGCGTGATAGCGGGGAGTACGCCGCCACCAACAACGTCATCATAAGCAGGGAGGCATGCAGAAGGTTATTTGCCTGGTGTCGCATTTGAGTCTCTCCATTGACCAATCTGAAAACTAATCCAGTTCCGAAAACACTGAGTGCACTGGAACTGGCTGACAAGATAAAGAATATACAACGCGACTCTCCGATAGGAAAACCTGGATTGACGCATGTTCGGACGTAAACCGGCGCGCGTAACCTGCTTCCAGTAACCAGGTGGAGTGGGGTCGGCCTGGAGTTACACCCGGCGCAAAGAAGCTTTATCCCAGGTGGCGCCCTCGTCGGTGGCGCCCGCGTTGGCCGAGTCGGTGAGTCCTCCTGACGCAGGCCCTTGAGGGCTTCGGGTGACTGAACGGCGTAGAGCTGTTGCTTTCCCTGATACTCGGGTCAGTTTCAAGTGCAAATCAAAATTTGTTGCGGCATGGACGTGCGCCGCATACCTGGAAAACGTGAACGCGCCGGTGGTCCGGCGCGTTGGGAAAGTAGAAGGGGCTGGGAAGCGACGCTGTGCTAGCGCCGTGAACGGGAGAAGCGCAGGCCCAGCAATCCGAGGCCGAACAGCGCCAACGTGGCGGGGACGGGTACGCGACTATCCTCGCGGGTTACCACCTGGAAGGCCATTTCGGGAGTTAGCGCTTGCCCATCGAAGTTGATTCCGGCAGGGTCGTTTGAATACCAGAAAGTACCATTGTCGGCATAAGCGCTGTTCTGCGTATGCCCACCGACGGTGTAGTAACCTGCCGGCGGCACGCCGACGACAGTTGCCGCAAACCAGTACACCTGCCCGGCAACCAGTGCGAGGCTGCTGCTGGTCGGGCTGTTGACAAAGTCCAGTGCGTCGTGGTTCTCCCCGATC
The DNA here is from genome assembly GCA_964461965.1 of uncultured Halioglobus sp. Lineage (GTDB taxonomy): Bacteria > Pseudomonadota > Gammaproteobacteria > Pseudomonadales > Halieaceae > Marimicrobium. Next base: position 12,119 of record CAYWWD010000056.1, read on the forward strand.
ATCAGCGCCGTGGTGGCGATGATATTCGCGGTGTCCGGGCCACTGGCTGGATTGCCACCGATCGAGCCCAGCACCTGCAGGTACATGTCAGTCGCATAGCCCGCCAACCAGAGCCCGAGGTCGGTCACGACGCCACTGTCCGGCGCAACGAAGCTGTTGGCATACACATAGGTACCACCGTTGGATGAAAGTGGATTCCAATATTCCAGCAGATCGGGCGATTTGGTGATGACACCGGCGTAGGCGCCCTGGCAGAGCAGCAGTGCTGCCGTCAGGATCGCGGCGAGAGTTTGAGGTGTTTTGCGCAATTTCATGTTCCATCTCCTTGAGACCCGAGGCACGGGTAAAATTGAAGCTAACGACTGCGTGACTGTATTAGCAAGAATTACGCCAATTTCAAGAAAGTATCTTTTATATCAAGGAATCAAAGTGTTGTGCCCTGTGCGTCCACTGGCGCGAATACCACCTCCCTGCGGGTGTAAAAATTACTGACACCATGTTGCCTGCTTTCACCGGAAAGGAATCAAGCCCGACAGCACTCCACCAGCAAGGAAGCCAAATGCTAAGCCAGTTACGCTGAATTAACGCTGAAACTCAGAACGTGTAACTGGCTGTCAGGCCGTACTCGCGCCCGGGATATTGCGCGCCCTCCAGCGTCTGGGTATCCATGAACTGCTTCGGGTCGATGTTGAGATCCTCGTCCGTGATGTTCTTGGTCCACAGTTTCACTTCCACGCCCATGTCCTGCGCGATGAACGACAGCGAGAAGTCGACGAGGCTCTTCGGCTCGTTGAAATCGCTGACATCCGGGATATTCGGCTTGTTGCTCTCGCCCAGCACCTGCCGCGCCGGTTTCGACTGCCAGGTCCAGTTCACCCGCGCGGCCACGTCCCAGTTCGCGGCCAGCGGATGTTCGTAGGCGAGTTGGACATTGGTCTCCCAGCGCGGCAGGCTGTTCAGTGGGTCACCGTTTTTCGGGCAGTACAACTGGTCGCGAATGGGCGTCTGGCCGGGCAGCAGCGGCGGTTCCTCGCCCGACTCGCACAGCCGGGTGTTCCACTCGTCGATGGTGGGGTCGGAATACGCGCCGCGCAGGGCGGCTTCCCAGTGCTCGGCGAACAGGTAGACGGCGTCGAATTCGATGCCGTAGGTGTACACCTGGTCCGCGTTGGCGAGCTGACTGTTGAACAGGCCGGAGAGCGGATCCAGCGCTCGCACGGAGCCCGGCAGGCCGATCTGGTGATCCTGGAACTCCTGGTAGAACACGTCGAACGAGTAGCTCAGCCGGTTGTCCGGCGTCTTGCCTTTCAGGCCCAGCTCGTACGAGATGGTGGTTTCGTCGTCGTATAGCGCGACCTCGTGCGCGTAGGCGGCAATCTCTGGAAAAATGGACTCCAGCGCGAACGCCGCGGGCACCAGCGGGTTGAAGCCGCCCTGCTTGAACGCGTTATCCACCGCGGCGTAGATCGTCAGGTTGTCACTGAAATAGTGGCTGAGCTTGAGGCTCCAGGAGAGGTGATCGAAATTCAGTTTGTCATCGACCAGCGCGACGTAGTTCAGAAAGCGGATATCGTTGTCCAGTTGGGTCTGGATATCGTCGTAGCGCGCGCCGAGCCCCAGTTCCCATTGGTCGGTGAAGCGGTAGCTGACGTTGCCGTAGGCGGCGTTGCCCGTGTCCTCACCGGTGGAATCGCCCAGCACCTCCACCGCGCTCAACACCACGTTGAATGCGCCGTCGGCGGGGCGGTCGAAGTGATACAGCCCGGTGACGTAGCTGAGGTCGCCGACATCGTCGGAAAAACGCAGCTCGTAGGTGGTGATCTTGTAGTCGAGGTCTATCGCGAAGACCTCGTTGGAGTTCGGGAACGGCTTGCGGTTTTCGTTCGACGAGTTCTTGAACTGCTGGTGCATGGCGAGGAAATCGACCTGGCTGAACGGCGCCTCCCAGGACCAGTGCGCACTGAAGTCCTTGATATCGCCGTCGACCCGACCGCCGAAGTCGCCGAAATCCTCGCGGTCCTTGAACTGGGTGTATTCAGCGGGAAGAGCGGTGCCAGTACCGGTGCCAGGCACCTGGCCCTGGTAGGCGAACGAGGAGATGTACTGGGTCAGGTCCTGGTAGTTGGCCGTGGTGTCCAACTGCATGGTGTCGTTGATCAGCCAGCGCAGCTTGGCGCGCAGCGCCTCTGTGTCGCTGCCGCCGTTGGTGTCGTCCGGCGCAGCGGGATTGACATTCTTGACAAACCCGTCGTCGTCGCGGTACACGCCGGCGAGGCGCAGTGCCAGCCTGTCATCGACCAGCGGGACATTGACCGCGCCGCGCATGTCCTGCGCCGCGAGCGCCGACGACTTCGCGTACTGGCTGTAGCTGCCTTCCACAAAGCCGCCGACGCCCTCGAAATCCGGCGAGCGGGTGGTGATGTTGTACGCGCCGCCGGGGGCGTTGATGCCGTAGAGCGTACCCTGCGGGCCGCGCAGCAGTTCCAGTCGCTCGATGTCCACCAGCGTCGAAAACACGGTACCGATCTGCGCCTGTGCAAACTGGTCGACGAACACCACCACGCTCTGCGGCGAATTCACCGCGAAGAACCCGGGGCCGACGCCGCGCAGCCGGATCGAGGCCGATTGCAGCCCGCCGAACAGCGACACGCCGGGCGTGAGCTGCTCCAGGTCGCTGAACGTGAATGCGTTGATGTCGGCGATATCCTGGGCGGTGGCGACACTGATGGAGATCGGCACATCCTGCAGCACCTGCTCGCGTTTCTGCGCCGTTACCACGACCTCCTCAAGGGCGGAGGGTACCGGATTCTCGGTGTCGGTCTGGGCGTGGCTGCACAGGCAGACCGCGGCAACGCTGACGGCGCAGGCCAGGGATTTGATCGGGTGAGGCATGACAGGTCTCATTTCTTATGATTTTTCAACGACGGCCCTGTGGCAGGCGTGTGTTCCGGTTGCCGCCCAGAGGGATGGCCGGTCCAGAGATCCGGACGGCCAATGATGTGTCGCAGTGACTTGATGTCGGCATCGTAAATGTTGTTTAGCATCACCCGTTCCTCTTCCGTCATGCTGGGTTTGTCGGCTCGCCGGTTGAAGAAGCGGTTGACAATGCGCCACTTCAATTGCGCCGGAATCCAGGGCTTGAGGAAACGCAAGTGATGCTTCTGCCGTAGCAACCACAGTGACAACGGCGTTCGGGGTGCGCGATAGTCATTGTGCGTCGTGAAGTGCGTGAGTGGTACTGCGCCCGTGATCCCCAGGAAGGTGAGCGTCTGTTCCACTGTCTTTGCCGGCTCGGCCAGCAACTCCTCGGCGAGGAGGATTTTGACGCGGTCGTGTCCGAACACATCAAGATAGCGGGCAATCTGTGCGCTGTACATGCCCGGCTCTATGACTAGCTGCCGGAAAAGACGGTATTCATGCTCGTCCTGTCGGTAGCGGGCAAGACCCTCCGCGAAACTCAACCGAAAGCCTCCCGCGCGCCAGCGCATCAGGTAATGCGAAAAAGCGCGTTCGCCTGGCTCGCGTAACAGGATGATGATTCTGGCCTCAGGCACCTGCAGCCTGATTCGTTGCGGCGCTTCCGGTGCGCGTAGATACGAAGTGCTGGCTTCACCGGCGAGTTGTGTGTTGCCAGCCGCCGCGAACAGTGAGAGATACCTGCTTTGGTCAGCAATTCGCTCAATCTGCAGTTCCTTTGCGAGCTCCGGACAGAAATAGTGTGGTTCCTTGATCGCTGGCGTGAATATGTCCGGGTGTTGTCCCAGATATCTGAAGAGCGAGGTGGTACCCGCCTTTGGCGCGCCGACGATGAAGAATGACGGCCATGCGAGCGGGTGCTGGGCAGCTGATTTATTCACTTCACCTAGATTCCCGTCAACACGTTGAAGGGAAGCCTTAGAAATTTTTGGAACACGTAGCGGCGAAGGTGTTTCCAGCGCGACCTGTGGTTGAGCGTCTGTATCCTGGACACAATGTCCGCGGGCAGTGCCGCCAGGGGGGCGTCCGGATCAAGCCATTGGTAGCTGCCACCTTCGGGGTGGTGCGACGGCGGTGCATTGACAAATCCCTCGTCACCCTTGACATCGATGCCCTCTGCCAGACCGCCGGGCGAGCTGGGAATCAGGTGAGCGGAGTCAGGATAGGTATAGTACAGGTGCACTCCGTTGTGGGTTTGCACCGTGCGCGTAGGTGGCAGCCGCAGTGATGCGGCACTCTTAAATCCGGAGTCCCCATCGACGTCAATCACCAGCAGGCCTGACTTCCTCCCCGTGGCGATGCCGACCCCATGACCTTTAAACATCGCGGGCGTCGCCTGATGCGACTCAGTGACAGGATTGAAAATATAACGCAGGCTGACCGGGAGCTTGCCCGACAGCACTCTGCATTCGCCCGTCAGGCGATCGCTGGCCGCGGCGATCGGGAACACAGACCAGCCGTTGGCAAGGTAGCGTCGGGCAGCTTGCCATACAGCCCGGTCATGATTGTTCTGCTCCACCGAATCACCCACGGCACAACGGCTTGATACTAAGGACCATGATACGAATATAAGGCATATAAACGGTGTGTTGAGCGTAGATGTCCTCGCTGCTTCTGTCGACCGGTCACCGCTCCGGTAGCTCCATCGTTCAGCTGGAAGCCCGCCTTGTGGATCAGGTGTGTGGAAATCGCCCGATATACGATCCCAGCACCTTGCCCATTATGAGACGCTGGGCAGGTAAACGCCACGTCCAGACGAGCCGGTGAGCTGTTTCGCGATTGATCCGATCCGGTCGCCGGGAGGAGGCGCCCACGCTGCCGTTGAAGAAGGCGGCATGGGAAGAGGAGGGACAGCGTCAGTGCATCCTGCCGAGTCGTCATCCTGGCGCGTCGGGATGCACGGTCCATACCGCCGGGTTATGCTGTTAAAAAAATCAACCACATGTAGAGGAAAGCGCTGCCATGAAACAACTATCCGGAATGGACAACATGTTTCTGGTCGGGGAACGCGAAAACGTCTACAACCATGTGGCGATGATGTCGATCTACGACGTCTCGACGGCGCCCGAAGGCAGGGTCCGCTTCAAGGACATCCTGAAGCACTTCGAGGACCGCCTGTACGCGCACTCGATCTTCCGCCGCCGTCTGATCACGCCGCCGTTCGGCATCGACCGGCCCTACTGGATCGAGGACGATGACATCGACGTCGAATTCCACATCCGCCACATCGCGCTGCCCGAGCCGGGTGACTGGCGCCAGCTGATGATCCAGATCGCGCGTCTGCACTCGCGTCCGCTCGACCGCAGCAAGCCGTTGTGGGAAGCCTACGTGATCGAGGGCCTGGACAACATTCCGAAGCTGCCGAAGGGCTCGTTCGCGATGTTCATGAAGCTGCACCACTCGGCCGTCGACGGCATGGCCGGCATCCTGCTCGCCGAGAAAATCCACGCGGCGACACCGACCGAGACGATCGCCTCGCCGCGCACGCGCATCATCAAGCTGGAAAGCCTGCCCTCGCCGATCGAAATGGCCACGCGCGCGCTCACCCACAGCGTGGAGCGTGTCGGCCGCATCAGCCGTGCCGCGCAGCGCACCGCCAGCGTCGTCGCGAAACTGGGCAGGGAGGGTATCGAATACCGGCTGGGTCGCCGCGACGAGGCGCCGATCAGCCTGCCCAAACCGCCCAACACCCGCTTCAACGCCAAGGTTTCCGGTCACCGCGTTGCCGAGGGCTTCGGCATCCCGCTCTCGCGCATCAAGCGCGTGCGCCAGAAGATGCCGGGCGCGACGCTCAACGACATCTTCCTGTCGATCTCCGGCGGCGCGGTGCACCGCTACCTGAAAGCCAAGAAGGAACTGCCCAGGGAATCGCTGGTGGCGCTGATGCCGATGTCGCTGCGCGCCGACGCCTCGGCCGGCGGCAATGCCGTTGGCGCGGCCGCGGTGCGCGTGCGCAGCGACATCGCCGACCCGGTCGAGCGCCTCAAGGCTGCGCACCACGAGGCCGAAGTCGGCAAGCAGATCGCCGAGAAGATGGGTGCCGACCTGCTGCCGATGATTCTCGAAGCGATCCCTGGCGTGCTCAGCAACATGATCATGAACGCCACCGTCAGCTACTTGAACATGACGGTGTCGAACGTGCGCGGCCCGGACAAACCGCTCTATCTGGCCGGCGCCAAGGCGATGTGTCTCTACCCGATCAGCATCCCGACCAATGGCGCAGGCCTCAATGTCACCGGCGTCAGCTACAACGGCGTGATGTGGATCTCGGCGGTTTCCTGCCGCAACATGCTGCCCGACCCCGGCTTCTTCATCGAGTGCATGCGCGAGGAGTGGGAAGCATTGCTGGCCGTCGCCGACGCGCTGCCCGACCCCGGCAGTGCGCCGGCTGCCACGGCCAGACCGGCGGCAGTCAAGGCCAAGCCGGCGCGCACGGCCAAAGCCAAGCCAGCCGCCGCGCCGAAATCTCGCGCAACCGCCAAGACCAAGGCCAAGCCCGCCGCCAATGCAAGCAAGAAGCTTGCGAAGGGTGCTGTCAGCGCCTGACCGGCGGCAAGGGTTTGAGATATAGGGCTGAGCGATGGATGCCGGCCCTACTCGAAGACGAAGCACCAACAGATACCGCTGCGAGCAAGCGCATCCTTTGCGGGCCGCAAGTTCAGTCTGTGCAATATGTGCACCTACCTCCGGGCTATCATTGTTTGGCGAAACGGTATCGTAAGTAGTGGCAATCCGGTAGCGTAGATGGTGGTGAGTCGGCACAGTGAAGCGGGGCAATACCAGCGGCGCGTCGTCGACGACGAGCTCGACGCGCTGCTCGCGCAGTTGCCGGCCATTGCCCTGGAAGGGCCGCGCGGCGTGGGCAAGACGGCCACAGCCGAGCGCCGCGCGGTGGACCGCGGCTGCGCGCCGGGCAGTTTCCTGCTCACCGACCCTGCCGCGCCGGTCAGTCCGCCGTCGCATTCCGGGGCGGGCCGCATCGTCACCCTGCGCATGCGGCCGATGGCGCTGTTCGAGCGCGGCTTCGGCGAGGCTGCCGTGAGTTTTACGCAGTTGCTCAGCGGCGCACGGCCTGCCGTGTCGGGCAACACAACTGTGCGACTTGCGGACTACGTGGATGAGATCGTCCGTTCGGGCCTGCCCGGCATTCGCACCCTGCAGGGCCGCGCATTGCGCCTGCAGTTGGATGGTTACCTGCGCCGTATCGTCGACAGCGACTTTCAGGAATTGGGGCACGTCGTGCGCCGCCCGCAGGTGCTGGAACGCTGGATGGCCGCTTATGCGGCAGCCACTGCGACCACAGCCACCCTGGAAGCGATCCGTGACGCCGCCACCGGCGGCACGGGCGACAAGCCCGCCAAGACGACGATCCAGCCCTATCGCGAGATTCTGGAACGCATCTGGGTCGTGGACCCGGTACCGGCCTGGTTGCCCACGCGCAACCGGCTGAATCGGCTGAGCCAGCCGCCGAAGCACCATCTGGCGGACCCAGCGCTGGCCGCGCGTGCCCTGGGGCTGGACGCGGACGCCTTGTTGAGCGGGGCAACCCCCGAGCAGCGAATCCCGCGCGATGGCTCAGTGCTGGGCCATCTGTTCGAGTCCCTCGTGACGCAGGGCGTACGGGTGTTCGCACAGGCCGCCGACGCGCGGGTATCGCATTTACGCACCCAGGGTGGCCGGCAGGAGATCGACCTGATCGTGGAGCGCGCCGACCAGCGCGTGCTCGCCATCGAGGTGAAGCTGGGCGGTGTGGTGGGGGACGACGACGTGAAGCACCTGCTGTGGTTGCAGCGCCAACTCGGCGACGACCTGCTGGACGCCGTCGTGGTGCACACCGGCCCACAGGCCTACCGCCGGCCGGATGGCATCGCCGTGGTGCCCGCGGCGCTGCTCGGACCATGAATCGCAAGCAAGAGCCGCACAGGGGAGCGTCACCTATGACCCCGACACCACCGAACGCGGATTCGAACGGCTGATCTGCGCGGCTCTCACCGGCCATGCCTGCGACCCGCCAGCGGCGCGCACCGTGGGGGAAGCACCCGCCGTATACGGCGGCGTGGGCTGGAGTTCATGAACCAGCCCCAGTGGATGATGTCGGCGGCCATCACGCCCTGAATGGAGCATCCACGCGATACGATTTGAGTTCTATGGTTTCAGGTGCCTGAAATAGGCTGTTCTTACGATCTCTGCCCCCTCATCCACGTCGAACTTCGGCAATCCCGGCCTCAGCAGCGTGTCCATGTCCCGACGAAAGGCCGCCTTGCGCAGTCTGGCATCGAGCAGCGCGTTCGCCTCGTCGCGGCCCATGCGGGTTCCTTCCTTGTCCAGATACCGGGCGAAGGCTTCCATGACTCTGGCACCGTCCACCGGATAGGGTGTGGTGCCGGCCTCACTGAGCTGCCACGCATGGACAAGGTCGAAGAGATCGCGCCCCTGCTCGCGCTGCATGAGCGCCCGCGTCTTGGTACCTAACATTTCATTGATGTCGTAGGAACGCACGATGGCGCGAATGTGCTCGCCATCGTCGTCCAGGGTGTCGAGTTCGACGCTGACCAGCGGATGCAGCGATGCACTCTCGTTGAGGTTGACCTCGACCCTGATGGTTTCTTCACGCCGCAGCCCCACCGGGACGAAGCGATAGGCAGTGCGCAGTATTTTGGATGGCCGCGTTACGTTGCGAATCGCCAGCCACGCGTCGGCGATCAATGAGTCCGCTGGCTGACCCAGCACCTAAGCGAGAACACGACGCAGATGCCGGTCCAGCTTCACTCAACTGCCCGCCGTGGGTGTTGGTCGGCAGCCGCCCGTTGCTGCGCAGCGCGCCGTGCAGCACGAAATCGCCGGACTCGCCAAAGCCCTAGAAGCCCCAGGCTTGCATTTGCCAAAGCACGATGGGGGAGACGGCGCCGTAGCTCAGGGGCGGCATCGATATCGTCGGACTTGAGTCCGCGCATCGCGTAGTAGTTCCTGCCGGCGATCTCCATTTAAACGCATTTCTCACAAAAACGGGCCTTTTGTATCTACCACATATGCAGGTAATATAGCCCTAATGTCAGGTAGAGGAAAGAGGCCATGCTGGAAGCCGTATTCGGATCGGAAGGTGCTGAGCGCATCCTGCTATACCTCACGGCGCGAGGCGAGGGGTACGCATATGGCATTGCCGAGACACTGGACATGCCTGTCAGCAACGTACAGCGTCACCTGGAGCGCATGGAGCGGGGCGGCCTGCTGGCCAGTTCCACGATCGGGCGAACCCGTATGTACACGTTCAACCCCCGCTTCGGATTTTTGCCGGAGGTGGAGGCGCTGCTGGAGAAGGCGCTGACCCGGTTGCCGGAGACGATGCGCTTGAAGCTGGTCGTTCAACGGCGCAGGCCGCGGCGGGCCGGTAAACCATTGTGATCCACTTCGCCGACCTCACGCGGGCAGAGATGGCAGCGGTGATTGTCGAGACGCTGTCGTCGCACGGTATTGAAGTGGCGTTGGTCGGGGGCGGTTGCGTGTGCGTTTACACCGACGAGCGGTTCGGTTCCTTCGACCTCGACTTCATCGACCTAACCTATGCCCGGCGCAACGCCATCGTGGCAGCCCTGGCCGATATCGGATTTACACCGAGAGGCAATAGCAAGTATTTTGAGCATCCCGACTGCCGGTGGTCGGTCGAATTCCCGACGGGCCCGTTGGCCATAGGTGAAGAACAGATCCCCAGCGACAAGCTGGCGACGCTGGAAACCGCGTACGGAACGGTGCGGCTGCTATCTACAACCGACTCGGTGAAGGATCGGTTGCTCTGGTGGTATCTCACCAGTGATTCCGAGTGCTGGCTGCAAGCACTCGATATAGCGACACACCACCGGATAGTTTGGGCTGACCTGCAACGTTGGCACGTGGCAGAAGGGCATGCGGAGCGCTTTCGGGCGTTCCGTCGCGAGGTGGATAGATTGCGGGCCGGATGACACCACCATGGTGCTGTCTCGACAGCAGTGCATGCCCGATAAAGCGGGGCAGTTGCCTGCCACATGAAGTCCGCCAAGTGTGCGAACTTCTGTATTCCATATGCAGGAGGCGCCCACGCCGCCGTTGACGGGTTCTGACAAGTTGACTTGCCAGAACCGTATCGGTTGCATGACCACGAGTTCTGCATCGATGCCTTCAGTAACGTCCGGGTTCCTCTCAGCACAAGCATGCGAATCGCCCAGCCGTCCTGGTGGTTATTCGTAGTGAGTCCACAGCCGTACTACCTTGATTGCTTTTTCCTTCTCCAGCACTTGGTATACCAGGCGGTGCTGGATATTGATCCGTCGTGAGTAAGCGCCAGCGAGATCACCGACCAGTTTCTCGTAGGGTGGCGGGTTCTGAAATGGATCATTCTCAAGCACGCGCAACAGTTCCTGGGCTTTGTCTTTCAATCCTGAAGAAGCGAGTTTGCGCGCATCCTTCTGGGCCTGCTTCGTGTAATAGAGTGTCCAGGTCACCAGTCAATCTCGCGATCACATTCCTTGAGGGGCATTGCCAGCCCTTCACGAATGGATTCGCGCATGCCGGATATGGAGAGCAAGTGCAGCGTCTCGTTGATGGCATTCCAGTCTTCTTCAGCCAGCAGGATGGCGTTGCTGCGTTTCCCCGTGATCAAGATGGGTTCGTGGCTTTCGCTGGTTTCATCAATGAGGGCGTAGAGCGTAGCTCGCGCTTCTGTCGCATTCACTGTGGTCATAAGTCACCTCCAGACCGTAACGTACGCTAAAGCGTACGCACGTGTCAACTGGGGTGTCAAAACACACACGAGGGTACTGACAACTAAACTCGCCGAAATTGCTGGAAGAGGAGGCGCCCACGCCGCCGTTAAACAAGGCAGCATGGGAAGGGGAAGGAGAGCGTCAATGCATCCTGCCGAGGAGCGCACCGCCGAGGTATAAGGCATATAAACGGCATATTGAGATTAGATCCCCTCGCTGATTCTG
>CAYWWD010000057.1:0-23034 GCA_964461965.1 uncultured Halioglobus sp.
AACCAGCAGGCCGCGCTGGCCCTTGCCGATGGGGGAGACCAGGTCGATGATGCGCCCGGTAAGGTCTTCGGTGCTGCCGTTGCCTGTCTCCAGTGTCAGGCGCTCGTTGGGGAACAGCGGGGTCAGGTTCTCGAACAGGATTTTGTGTTTGGAACTTTCCGGCTTATCGAGGTTGACCTCGTCAACCTTCAGTAGCGCGAAGTAGCGCTCGCTGTCTTTGGGTGGGCGAATTTTGCCGGAGATAGTATCGCCGGTGCGCAGGTTGAAGCGACGTATCTGGCTGGGTGAGACATAGATGTCGTCAGGTCCCGCCAGGTAGGAACTGTCGGCAGAGCGCAGGAAGCCGAAGCCGTCCTGCAGAATCTCCAGTACACCGTCGCCGTAAATGTCTTCGCCGCTTTTCGCGTGGCGCTTGAGCACCGCGAAAATAATGTCCTGTTTGCGCGAGCGGGCCATGTTGTCGAGGCCCATGTCCTTCGCAATATCGATGAGTTCCTGGGTATTTTTGGTCTTTAAGTCCGTAAGATTCATATGAAAAACAAGCGTGTAGGTGAGTTTGGAAGAAGGAGTGGGGTGTAACCGAACGCCGGTTGGCGACGCCAACCAAAAGTAGCTTTAACGTGGGTTGCAGGGTTTTTTTTATGGCACGGGAATGTGCGACAGGTTGGAATTTAGCACGGCCTGCCGGGGCCGTCTACCGCTTTTTCGGTGTATCGATCGACGGTTCTGTCGCAGGGGGCGCGGCCTTGCGGCCGCTCAGATGGCTTCCTTGATGAACGCGTTGAGTTGGGTCTTCGACAGCGCGCCAACCTTGGTGGCAGCTGCATTGCCGCCCTTGAACACGATCAGTGTTGGAATTCCGCGGATGTTGAACTTCTCCGGTATCTGCGGATTTGCATCGACGTCCACCTTGCACACCTTCAGCTGGCCACTGTATTCGGAGGCGATTTCGTCGAGTACCGGTGCGATCATTTTGCAGGGGCCGCACCACTCTGCCCAGAAGTCCACCAGGACGGGAATGTTGGAGTTCAATACTTCCGTGCCAAAAGTGGCATCGCTGACGTGTACGATTCGATCGCTCATGGTGTGCTCCGGTGACTGCGCGGCCATCGGGTCCGCGTGATTTTTTGAAGTGGGTCATCATACCACCGGAACCTCGGGGCACAACCGAAGGGCTAGAGTTTTTTGGCATGCGGATATAACCGGTTGTTGCGGCGCGGACTCTCGGGTCGTAGCCGTGTCGTAAACTGCGGTGCAGTCGCATACTATTTCGGCACGTCCCCCTCCCGGCCCGCAGGTTGAGTTGTGCGCCACACGCAAATCGCAGTCATCGTCTTCGTGCTGTCCGCCACTGCTGCCTGGTGGTTCCTCGGTCTCGGCCAGTATCTACAGTTTGAAAGCCTGCACGAGCGTGTCGACGCACTGCGCGCTCTGTGTGCGCAACAGCCCTGGCTCGCGGGCGCACTCTATTTTGCCGGCTACGTCGCGGTGACCGCGCTGTCCCTCCCCGGCGCTGCAGTGATGACAGTGGCGGGCGGTGCGCTGTTCGGTTTCTGGTACGCGCTACTGCTGGTGTCGTTCGCCAGCAGTGTCGGCGCCACGTTGTGCTTCCTGATATCGCGCATCGTGTTGCGCGATTGGGTACAGGGGCGTTTCGGGCACAACCTCGCGACGGTGAACGCGGGCTTTGAGAGGGATGGCGCATTCTATCTGTTCTCTCTGCGCCTGGTGCCCATCGTTCCCTTCTTCCTGATCAATCTGCTGATGGGTCTGCTACCCATCCGCACGCGGACGTTCTACTGGGTGTCGCAGCTCGGCATGTTGCCCGGGACGGCGGTATACGTGAACGCGGGGGCGCAGCTCGGGCAGTTGCAGTCCATGTCCGGGATGCTTTCCGTCCCGTTGTTGTTGTCCTTTCTGCTGCTCGCCGCATTTCCGCTGGCGGCTCGCGGCGTGTTAGATGCCGCGCAACGACGCAAAACGCTGTCACGCTTCCACAAGCCCCGGCGCTTCGATCACAACCTGATCGTCATCGGTGCCGGGTCGGCGGGGCTGGTCAGTGCATTGATAGCGACTACGGTCAAGGCGAGCGTGACGCTCATCGAGCGGCACAGGATGGGCGGCGATTGCCTCAACACCGGCTGCGTACCCAGCAAGGCGCTGATCCGCTCCGCGCGCATCGCACAGTATGTACGGCGCGCGGAGGAGTTTGGTCTCTGCGCGGTGCCGGTGGATGTGAATTTTCCGAGGGTGATGCAACGGGTGCGTGACATTATCGGCAGGATAGAGCCGCACGACTCCGTCGAGCGTTTTTGCGAGCTGGGTGTGAACTGCCTGCAGGGCGATGCCCGCATCATCTCGCCCTGGGCAGTCGAGGTGAACGGCGTGGTACTCACGGCGCGCAATATTGTCATCGCCAGTGGCGCCCGTCCGTGTGTGCCGGAGATTCCAGGCCTTGCGACGCTCGACTACCTGACGTCCGATTCTGTGTGGGCGTTGACGGAGTTGCCACGCCGCCTGCTGGTGGTGGGAGGGGGGCCTGTCGGCTGTGAACTGGCGCAGGCGTTTGCGAATCTGGGGAGCGAGGTGACCCTGGTTACGCGTGCACAGCGGTTATTGCCAAGAGAAGACCCGGACGTCGCGGAACTGGTATGCACGGCGTTTCTTCGCCAGGGTATCAGCGTCCACACCGAATCCGCACCGCTGTCATTTAGCGGCGTCGAGGGCGCCAGCGAGTGCGTGCTGGACACGCTCAGCGGGCAGCGACGCCTGGCTTTCGACCGCGTCTTGCTGGCGGCAGGCCGCAGTGCCAATGTCGAAACGCTCGGACTCGATGCATTGGGTATCGGCGTCGACGCGGATGGTGTGCTGGCGGTGGACGACTACCTGTGCACGGCAATTCCCACCATCTACGCCTGCGGCGATGTGGTCGGCCCCTACCAGTTCACCCACATGGCCGCGCACCAGGCGTGGTATGCCACAGTCAATGCGTTGTTCGGTCGTGTGCGCCGCTTCCGTGTGGACTATTCCGTGGTGCCGTGGGCAACGTTCACCGACCCTGAAGTGGCGCGTGTCGGCCTGAATGAGGAGCAGGCAACCGCGCAGAACATCGCCTATGAACTCACCCGCTACGAGCTCGCCGATCTGGATCGCGCGATCGCCGACAGTGAGACGCGAGGCTTTATCAAAGTGCTGACGGAGCCGGGTCGCGATCGTATCCTCGGCGCGACTATCGTCGGCTACCACGCCTCGGAACTGATTCAGGAATTCGTACTGGCCATGCGGCACGGCCTGGGCCTGCGTAAACTGCTCAGCACCATTCATATCTACCCAACACTGGGCGAGGCCAACAAATTTGTCGCCGGCGAGTGGCGCAAGGCGCGCAAACCGCAGCGACTGCTGCGCTGGGTCGAGCGCTACCACCGGTGGAACCGGGGTTGAATGGAGCACAGTGGCTGGTATGTCTACATCCTGCGGTGCGCCGACGCGACACTGTATACCGGCATCACCCGCAACCTGCAAAAACGTGTCCAGCAGCACAATGGTGTCATCGCCGGTGGACCCAAGTACACCCGCGGCCGTCGGCCGGCCCAGTTGGCGTGGGCCGACCCCGTTGCCGATCGAGGGGCGGCGCTGCAGCGTGAGGCTGCCATCAAGAAGATGTCGCGCGTTGAAAAACTCCGCTTGATTGCCGCGTCGCCCCTCCGGCTGGAGGAGGTATAGCGAGCGCTCGGCGGCGGCATTGTGAAGCCGGATTGACGTGCCGCTGGCTGGAAGGCATCTGTCGCTCGTAAAACTGCCCAGCTCGTCACAAATTGGCCAATTTCTTAACGGTTATCTCACGCCGTTTTCTGCGACCATCGCCACCGTTTCCCCAGGGAGTGGTTGGCGATGAAACAATCAAGTGCAGTGAAGCTTGCCGCGATGATGTTCGCACTGTTGGCGGTGTTCGTGATGCTGCAGGCATACTGGGTGGCGCAGCTGAGCTTGCCTTACACCCTGTTAGCCCTGCTCGCCCTGAGTGGTGGCATGATGTTGGGCTATGCCGCGAGCATACTGTGGATTGTCTGGCTCAAGGCCGGTAAATCTTTCAAGTAGCGCGCAGTCGAGTCTACGCCAGCTCAGTTCGAGAGCTCTTCCAGCAGCTGTTGCTGTTCCAGCCATAAATCGTCCAGTTCCCGCGCCCTTGATGTTAGTTCGCGCTCGCGTTTTTGCAGGTCCGTCAGGGCTTGTTTGCGGGCATCGGTATAGAGTTCAGGGTCGGCGAGCTGCTCACGCACCGTATCCAGCGCCTGGCTGACCGCTGACATTTCCGCTTCGGTCGCATCCAGTTGTTTTTGCAGGGGCCGCAACCGGTCGCGCCGGGCGGCTGCCTGTTGGCGTTTTTCCTTGCGTGGGATATCGCCGACACTGCTTTCCTGCTTTTCGGACGGCCGGAAACTGGACAGGATCCAGCGTTCGTAGCCCTCAAGATCCTCCTGGTATTCCTCCACCTGCCCGTCGTGCACCAGCAGCAGCTCGTCGGCGGTATTGCGCAGCATGTGCCGGTCGTGGCTCACCAGTACCAGCGCGCCCTCATAGCCCTGCAGCGCAACCTCTAGGGCGTGGCGCATCTCGAGATCGAGATGGTTGGTGGGCTCGTCTAGCACCAACAGGTTCGGTTGCTGCCATACCACCATGGCCAGGGCCAGGCGGGCTTTTTCCCCGCCCGAGAACGGCGCCACCTCTGTAGTAGCCGCGTCGCCGCGAAAATTGAATCCACCCAGGAAATTGAGGATGTCCTGCTCGCGTGCGCCGGGGGAAAGACGTTGCAGGTGCAGCGCGGGGCTGGCCTGCATATCCAGCGCTTCCAGCTGTTGCTGGTCGAAATACCCGATACGTAAATGTTCGCCGCCGGTGCGTGATCCAGCCAGCAGCGGTAGTTCGCCGATCAGACTCTTGAGCAGTGTGGATTTGCCCGCGCCGTTGCGCCCCAGTAGTCCGTAGCGGCTGCCCGCGCGGATTTGCAGGTCGACACCGCGTAGCACGGCTGCGGTGCCGTGGCCCAGCGTTGCTTCGTCAAGACGCAGCAGCGGATCGCTGATTCGCGCCGGCGGCGGGAAACTGAAGTCGAACGGAGAATCCGCGTGCGCCGGTGCCAGGGTCTGCATGCGCTCGAGTTCCTTCAACCGGCTCTGTGCCTGCCTGGCTTTAGTGGCCTTGTAGCGGAAGCGTCGCACGAAGTCTTCTATTTGCGCGATGCGTCTCTGTTGCTTGTTAAAACTGGCTTTCTGATTGGCCAGGCGCTCCGCGCGCATGCGCTCGAAATCCGAGTAGTTGCCTTTGTACGCGAACAGCTGCTGGTGTTCGATGTGCAGGATGCGTTCGCAGGTTGCATCGATGAAATCCCGATCGTGGGAAACCATCAACAGCGTACCCGGATAGCGTTGTAGCCATTGTTGCAGCCACAGCGTGGCATCCAGATCGAGGTGGTTGGTCGGCTCGTCCAGCAGCAGGATGTCCGACGGCGTCATCAGCGCGCGCGCCAGGTTGAGGCGTATGCGCCACCCCCCCGAGAACGTACTCACCGCACGCTCAGCTGCGTCCCCGGCGAAGCCCAGTCCCTGCAACAGACGCTGCGCCCGTCGCGGCGCGCTGTAACCTTCGATAGCTTCGAGCTCGCTGTGCAGGGGCGCTGCCTGCGCAAATTCGCCGGCGGCCTCCAGCTCGGCAACCCGGTCCAGAAGCTGGGCGAGCCGGGAATCACCGCGCCACACGAATTCGCCCGCCGGCAGGTCTGTCGCATGCGTTTCCTGCGCCATGTGTGAGAGGCGCAGTGTACCCATGCCTTCGATGCTGCCGGTGTCGGCACCCAGTTCGCCGAGAAGCAGCGAAAACAGGCTGGATTTACCGCTGCCATTGGCGCCAATCAACGCCAGTCGCTGCCCGGGTTGTATCGTGACGTTGGCATCCTGCAGCAGCAGTTTGCTGCCGCGGCGCAGGCCAATATTGCGCAGTATGATCATGAGGTCGCGAATTCTACCTGCCGTGCCGGGTGCAGGCCAGCTAGTGCGCGGTGTCTGTGTTGTTGTAACGTGCGGGGCTGATGAGTATGCGAGCTGACAGGCACCTGCACAATCCACTGTGGGACTACGCGGCGGAAGTCTACGAGCATGACGGTGTCGCAACAGCCTGCCTGGCCCTGCAGGATCGATTCGGCGTCGACGTGAACCTGCTGCTGTATGCCGCATGGCTCGCGAAACTTCGACGGAGGCTCACAGCCGCACACCTGCAAGCCCTGGAAGCGGCTATCGCCGACTGGCGGGAGGAAGTCGTGCGGCCACTGCGTGCACTGCGACGCCAAATCCGTACTACGCCGGGCGCGGGCGATGTGTATGACGGACTAAAGGCACTCGAAATGCGCGCGGAGCGCGTGCAACTGGACGCGATGCATGCCTTCCATCTCCAGGCCGGGGCGCTTCCGGCAACGCTGGACGGCCTGCGGGACAATCTGCAGGTCGTCACGGATTCCGTTGCGGCCTCGCATGCTGATCTGGAAGCAGCACTGGATGCACTGGTCGCACGGCTCCAGGTGTGATGCGGGGCTGGCGGCCGGACGGGGCGGGTAGTAAGATGTGCAGCCACTGTTCCCCCCTCCCTTCTCTGATGACAATGGAATCCACTATGAAGAAATATCTACTGCCGCTTCTCCTGGTCGGCACAGTTTCCCTGCAGGGCTGCAACCAGAAGCCGCCGGCCGCCACTGCGGGTGATAAAACCCAGGCGCCTGCTGCAGCCACCGCCACCGCACTAACCACCTCTGAACAACGTCTGAGCTATGGCATCGCCTATGGGTTGGGCCTGCGCATGAAGGCCGACGGCATTCCGCTGGATTCATCCGCCTTTGGTGCCGGCCTCGCGGACGCGCTGGAAGGCAAGGAAGCGCGTATGACCCAGGAGGAGATATCCAAAGAAATGGAGGCTTACCAGGAAAAAGCACAGGCTGAACGAGCCGCCGCGCAGGAAGCCCTCAGCAAGGCCAATACGGAAGCGGCCACCAAATTTCTGGCGGAAAATGCCGCGAAGAAGGGCGTGGTCACCACCGCATCCGGCCTGCAGTACGAAGTGCTTACCGAAGGCACTGGCCCCAAGCCGACTGCGGACGACACTGTCGAAGTGCACTACCGCGGCACGCTGGTGGACGGCACCGAGTTTGACTCGTCCTACAGCCGAGGCGAAACAGTTAGCTTTGGAGTCGGCCAGGTCATCCCCGGCTGGACGGAGGCGCTGCAGCTGATGCCCGTGGGCTCCAAGTGGAAGCTGGCGATTCCCTCTGAATTGGCCTATGGCGCCGGCGGCGCGGGCAATGTTATCGGGCCCAATGCGGCGCTGGTGTTCGAAGTGGAGCTGATCAAAATCGTCGAGCCGGAGAAGCCAGCTGATGCTGGTGCGGCCAAGCCGGCTGACTCCGGCGCAGCCAAACCGGAAGCGAAACCTGCTGCCAAGTAGGATTAGGTCGAGTGCGGCGCCTGGCGTTTCACCAGGCGCCGATGCCGATGGTGGAGGCCTGCGATGAGCTGGTCTTCCAGTACGAAGCGCGATTCCAGCACTTCTCCCAGGGCCGATAAATCGCGTTCCAGGTTCTCCGTCTGCCCTACCGCATCGCCGTATTTTTCCTCGTATGCCAGGATCACTTCCGTAGTGGCGCCGATCTCGGGCATCAGTCTCTCCGCCAGCGCGCAACTGCCGTCCGCGAATCGTTCCGCTTCATCGATCAGCTCGTGGAACACTTCAAAATGCCCGACCGAGGCGTAATCCACCAGTAGCTCGCACAGTGCGCGCTGCCGTATTTGAATGGCGTCGTGATCGACGCGGTGATCCAGGGCCACCACGATTTCGGTGTATTTGCCGAGCAGCGCCCGGCGCTCCTTCAACCAGCGAGTCAGCAGCTCTTCCACCGCCTCGAATTGGGCCCTGGGATCACTACCGGAAGTGGGCATTGGAGGTTTCCTGCGTGTCTCTTACGGGGGCTAACTATATGGCCGCGCAGTTAGCCGGGCAAGCGGCTAGTCCCTCACTGCCTGCCAGAGAGAGACCAGGATCACGACGCCGAAAATTGCCAGCGTCTGTTCGGGAATACTGAATCCGAGGAAGGTCCAATCGACCACCGCGCAGTTGCCGTCGCCTGCGAGGATGATGCTCAGTGTGTCCTTCCACGGCAGGTTCTCCAGCATGTAATCAAGGGAAGGGCCGCAGGCCGGCACCTGGTCTGCGGGCAGGTGTTGCAGCCAGACGTGGCGCGCGGCTACTGCGGCGCCAGCCCATGCGGCAAGGCCGCACAGTGCGGCGTAGACGCGTCGACCCCAGCCGCGCGGGTTGTGCACTGCGCCTGCGAAGGCGATCGCACCCCACAGCACTACGAATACCCGCTGCGTCATGCACAGGGGGCAGGCATCCAGGCCCAGGTACGCCTGCAGGTAGAGCCGTGCAAATAACATCGAGACCACGGCCAACATAACCAGGCCCGCAAAGACCTGCCGGGGAGAAAATGTGTGCAGCATGGGTTTCAGAGTCCTCGCACTTGAGCGTGAGTGAATGGCGGACGGCGGTACACTAGGGGTGTTTGGCTTCGGGTGCAACTGTCAGGCGAATGCATTCAGTTGCGCAGTCCGCTCACCGCAGAAAGACTGCAGCTCTGGATAAAAGTTCAGGAAGACCTGCTCTAGTCCATGTTTTGCCGGTTCCAGTTTCAGCTCCAGGTCAAGGAATGGATTGTGCCGCTGGAAGCGTTCACCGATGCGCGCGGCGGTCGCCAGCACAGTATCCCACTGTCGGTAGCGCGTGAGGATGTCAAATTCCACGAGTCGCGCCAGCATGGTGCGGGCGCCGTCGCTGAGACTCGCTTCCTGCGCCCGCAGAATGCTATGAATCCCGCGGCTGAATTCCGTTAAAGGGACGCTGGAAAAGTCCGACCAGTAGACACTGAGGTAGTGATCAAAACTGAGGTCGATCAGAATCCCTGCATAGCGACGCAGTTCAGGGGGCAGTTGCAACCGCAATTGCTTGATCAGCGGATGGTTGTCGGTGTGGGCGTCGATCGCGCGATGCAGGCGCACACCGCGCTCCAGGTGCGCCGGCAACTGACCGCGCAGCGGGCCCTTGAAGTAGTCACCCTCCAGTGCGCCCGCGATCAGGCCCTCATCCGGCCAGGCCAGGTGAAAGTGCGCCAGGAAGTTCACGGCCTTGGAACCTAGAGCGTTCGATATTGCGCGTAGAACTTCTGCAGGTACTGTTCAAAGCTGATCGCATCCGCCTGCTCGATGGCTCGTTGTTCCTCCAGCGATTGCCGCGTCTCTTCCATGAACGCCTTTTCGATATCTGCATCCAGTGGGCGCTCGCGAAAATACTGTGCCCAGCGTTCGCTGTAGCTCATGCCGAGGCGGAAAAAAGTCTGGTTGTGCTCGCGCATTTCCCGCAGGACACGGGCGGACGGTGTCAGGTCCGGATCTGCAACTTTGGCCTGTTGCTCGAGCAGGGCGGCGGTGTACTCGCCGGAATCATGCACGGTATCCAGCAGCGCTGCGATCGGATGCAGCGCGTCGATCAGCTGCGTGGCCCAGAGCGCCAGGGGGATGGATTCCTGGTCTTTGGCCAGCAGCAGACCCGGCTGCCGGCCGCGATTGACCACCGCTTCGAGATTGGCGGCCTGTGCCAGTTGCTCCGCTTCCACGCAGGGCGGACTCTCTTGCAGCAGGCAGTAGAGCAGGAACGTGTCGAGGAAGCGCATCTGCCCGGCATCCAGTCCCACGCTTGTAAAAGGGTTGATATCCAGGCAGCGCACTTCGATGTACTCGATGCCCGCCCGGGTCAGTGCGCACAGCGGCGGCTCGCCGGAATGCGCCACACGCTTGGGCCGGATCGGGCTGTAGAATTCGTTTTCGATCTGCAACAGGCTGTCGTTCAGCTGTTGGTAGTCACCGTTCTGTCCGGACGGAAAGTCACGGTACGCGGGGTGTGGTTGCAGGATGGCACGGGACAGCGTGGCGATGTAGTTCTCCAGCGTGTTATAGCAGATATTCAGCTGTTTCTGCGCATCGCTGGTATATCCGAGACCACCCATGCGCAGAGCCGTGGCGTACGGCAGGTAGAGGCTTCTGCCATCCGTGTCGAACGCCTGCAGCCCGTGGTTATCGCGGCCGCGCAGGAAACTGGCGCACACGGCAGGCGAGGCGCCATACAGGTAGATCAGCAGCCAGGAGTAGCGGCGAAAGTTGCGGATCAGGCCCAGATAGCGCTCGCTGATGTACGCGGTTATGTCGCCTGGCCGGCCAGCGTCGCGCCAGGCCAGATCCCAGAACGCCTGCGGCATCGAAAAATTGTAATGAATGCCGGCAATGGTCTGCATCGGGCGTCCGTAACGGTGGCCGAGGCCGTAGCGGTACACAGTCTTCATACGCGCGACATTGGAACTTCCGTAGCGGGCCACGGGAATACTGGTGTCACCCGCAACGATGCAGGGCATGCTCGCTGTCCATAGCATTTCATCGCCCAGTTGCTGGTAGACGAAGCCGTGGATGTCCTCCAGGTAGCGCAACGTGTCGTCGATGCGGGCGCTGACCGGCGTAATCAGTTCCAGCAGCGCCTCCGAGTAGTCGGTGGTAATTGACGAATGAGTGAGCGCGGAGCCTAACCGCGGTGGATGTGGCGTTTGCGCCAGCCGACCACCCACATCAATGCGCAAGCTCTCTTTTTCGATGCCGCGCTTTATCTCGGCAAGCATCCCGCGGGCCGCCGGTTGCGCCAGAGCCTCCAACTGTCTGTGCAAATGGGAAGCCAAAACAGTCTCCTTCAGGACAGCCGGTCCATGGTTTTCTGCAGCAACTGGCAGGCGAAGTTGGACTGCACCTCGCCGTGCTGGCCGGTAGCCAGCATGATGCGCGACAGAATCAGGCCGTAGCGTAGCCCGGCAAAGATCTGGTAGTAGTTGTAATCGCGCGCGGAATGCCCCGAAGCTTTTTCCCAGCGCTGCACCGTTTCCGCGTAATCGGGCAGTCCCTCCAGTCTGGGCATTCCCAGACCTTCCGCGAACGTGCTGTCGAGGTAGTTGAACCAGGCGATATCCTGCACCGGATTGCCCAGCACGGCCATTTCCCAGTCGAGTACGGCAGCGACTCCGTCCAGCGCGGGATTGAAAATGATATTGCCGAGGCGCGCGTCGCCCCAGCACAGGACGGTGGGCTCATCTGCCGGCTGGTTGGCTCGCAGCCAGACGAGTGCGTTCTGGCAGATCACGTGACCGGCGCCTTCAATTGCCCAGTCGAGATAACCCTGCCAGTAATCCAGTTGCTGTTGCAGGGGAGTTTTGCCCGGCTGATGCAATTTGTCGAAACCCAGCGTGCGATAGTCCAGCCGGTGGAAGCGCGCCATGGTGTCCACTGCGGTATGCCACAAAAACCGTCGCTGCGGCACGCTCGTTTCATGCATCAGCCAGCCGTCCATGTTGTAGGGTGGCATATCGGTGGGAATACGTCCGTCCGTGCGCTTCATGAGGTAAAACTGTACGCCCAGCAGAGACTTGTCGGTTTCCAGGCCGCGCAGCCGGGGCACGGGAATGTCGCTGCTGCGCCCCAGCACGTCCATAACCTCGTATTGCAGGCTCAAATCGTAATCCGGGAAGACCGGGCGCTCTATGGAAGGTTGCAGGCGCGCCACAACCGGCTCGATGTGCTGCTGGCCTTGAGCCTCCCAGCAGAGGTCAAATAACAGCGTCACGTTGGACATACCGGTTGCTTCGGGAATCTTGAGCTCCGGGATGCTGACCGTTTGCCCCTGGTACGCTGATATCCACGCTTCCAGTTTCTTGCGTGTGCCATCGATATCGTCAACGAGGGGGGTGGGGCGGGTGTTTTCCACAGTGTGGCTCCAGGTACGCTGATGGCGGTTGCATAGAATACTTGTGGCGAACCGCCGTGGCTACAGTAAGTCGGAGCGGCGTTCGGTTACGTAATGCGTGGTAGGACTGGGCTCGCATGAGGTACAGGTTGCCCCGAATGGGCAATCGCGAAGCTGTCGATGCTTGTCGGCCCGCGACAAGCTGCTAAAGTAGGACACAACCGTCCAGGAGAGTGTCGAGTGCGTATTACCGAGTGGCTGCAAATTTTGTCTGCGGAACACGGCTCAGACTTGTACCTGAGTACCGGCGCCCCGCCTTGTGCCAAATTTGACGGTGAGCTCAAACCGATCTCCAGCGAAATCCTGCAACCGGGGGAAATCAAGGATATCGCCTACGAGATCATGGACCCCACGCAGCGCGCCACCTTCGAGACGGACCTGGAGATGAATCTCGCGACCTCTATCTCCGGCTATGGCCGTTTTCGCATCAACATTTTTATGCAGCGCAATGAAGTCGGTATTGTCGCGCGCAATATTGTTGCGGAAATACCACGCTGGCAGGATCTGCGCATACCCCCCATTCTTACCGAGGTGGTGATGCGCCGGCGCGGGCTGTTCCTGTTCGTGGGTGCCACGGGCTCAGGTAAATCCACTTCGCTGGCGGCGCTGATCGACTATCGCAACAGCAATAGCAGTGGCCACATTGTGACCATTGAGGATCCCGTTGAGTACGTGCACAGCCACAAGAAATGCATCGTCAATCAGCGGGAAGTGGGAGTGGATACACGCAGCTGGCACAACGCCCTGAAAAACACCCTCCGCCAGGCGCCTGATGTGATCCTGATCGGTGAAATTCGCGATCGTGAAACCATGGAGCATGCGATCTCCTTCGCAGAGACCGGGCATTTGTGTATCTCCACGCTGCATGCCAACAACGCCAACCAGGCGCTGGACCGCATCATCAACTTTTTCCCGGAGGAGCGGCGCCCCCAATTATTGATGGACTTGTCCATGAATATGCAATGCATTGTGTCTCAACGATTGCTGCCATCGGTCAACGGCGGGCGCTGCGGTGCATTCGAAGTGTTACTGGCTACTCCTCTGGTTTCTGAGCTGATACTCCGCGGCGAGTTTGAAAGCATCAAGGACGTGATGCAAAAATCGGAAAATCTCGGGATGAAAACCTTTGATTCCGCCTTGTTTGAGCTCTATCAGGAGGGGCTGATCGACGAGGAAGAGGCATTGCGCAGCGCGGATTCACAGAACAACGTCAGGTTGAAAATCAAGTTCGCCGCCGAGGAGGGAGAAGCGCGCCGCGCGGGCATGGGTTTCAGCCTGACTTCCCTCGACGACGGCCAGTTCACTCCTGTTTGATCATGCAATACCTTCCGAACGCAGCGTCGGCATCACAGCTTCCATAAATAACTTCAAGCTCTGCCAGGCCAAGTCTGGATGGATGCCTCCGCACAACGGGTGCAACATGATCGGCTGGGCGCTCACCATTTCGCGCGCTGCAGCGATCAGTTCCTGTGGCCGGTAGACTTTGTAGGCGCCGCTGGCGCGCAGGTCGGCGTCATTGTCGTAATGGTGATAAGGCGTGAAGACCCGGGATTGTTCCGCCCAGCGCGCATAAGTATTCGACTCGTGCATGACATGCGGCGCGATCTGCCGCCAATACGCGTCGGGATCCTCCGCGACGAAGGTCACCGTGGAAGGGGCTGTCGGCATCGGGCCGGGGTCGGGTTTGCCCATTTTTCTCAATTCTTCCCGGTAGTATTCGAAAATTTCGGGGCCACCGGGAATAAAATAGTCTGCTTCCCGGGCTGCTCGTTTTGCCGCAGGCGCGCTGCTGCCACCCATCAACAGCATCGGCCGTGGCTGGCTGAACGGCTTTGGCGTAATGGTGATCGTCCGCCCCTCGTACTCGAACGTCTCACCAGTCCACGCCTGCTTCAGAAAAGCGCAAATATCATCCATGTATTTTTTGCGTACGCCGAGATCCTTGCCGACAGCGTGGAACTCTTCCTGCCGGTAGCCGCCGCTCAGGATGGGAATGACGCGGCCTCGGCTGATGATGTCCAGCACGGTCAGGTCCTCTGCCAACTGCACAGGGTCATGCAGCGGCGCGATCAGGGCTGAAATAAAGATGCGCAGGTTGCGGCTGCGGGCGGCAATAGCGCTGGCAAGTACCAGTGGTGACGGGCAGTAGCCATCCTCGGCGCCGTGATGTTCCGATAAATGCACGCTACCGATACCGTTCTCGTCGCCCCAGGCGCACATTTCTATGGCGGCTGAATACAGATCTGCCTGGGAAGCGGTTGCAAACTGTGGTAGGCGCATATCGAAGCGCAGCATGACGTCAGCCATCGGATTTCCTCTTCTGTCAGTTGGTGTTAGCTGTGTTGGGTGGTGTGAAAATGGCAGGCGTGGCTTGTGAGCCCCAGCCTGGACCAATGAATTGGGGCAGTGCTGTCAACTCTCCATGGATGCGATCAGCGCTTCCCAGCGCTCGATGTCGGACGCATCGGCTTTCAGTATCTGGAAGCCCGCCATCCAAGGATTTTGTTCTTCATTGCTGGGAAGGCACCAGCGGACTTCGCCCGCCAGGTAGAGCGTGCCGTCCGCGCCTGGCAGGTCGACACCGATTTGCAGGATGGAGCCGACGGTCAGTTCTTCATCCAGGGTCACCTGCAGACCGCCACGCGACACGTTCACCGTCCTGCACGTCACCATCCTCCCGGAACCGCTGTGCCCCAGGCGGGGTGAAAGCAGTTCGATGAACGTCGTACTCTCAATCGGCAGACGCAGGTGTTTTCGTCGTTGTTCAGACATGGTTCCGCTCCTCCGGCATTACTGATCCAGATTCTTCCGAACCTCGGTTACTTTGTCCCGGAAGTTCGAGTTGGCCTCGAGAATATCAACCATTCCATTGTCTATCAGGTTGAGCAGTTCCAGCCTGCTCACCTGCCGCATTTTGACCCCTTTCCGATTCACAAAAATGTAGTAATCCCCCTCTGTGTCGTGGACGGCCAGGCGTGCCATCAACGGCATTTCGCCGTCATGGAACCCGAGCCAGGCCCCCATGGGGAGGTTGATGCGTCGCTCCCGATCGAATGCCTGTTTCCCGGCGTGTTCCAGATCCGCATGGTCATGTTCCGCATGGTCATGTTCCGCAGCATCCGCCAGGGTTTCCCTGTTGACGATGCGCTCCGCCTGCTGCGGCGGGCTGCTTTCCGTGTCCGGGGCCGGCGTAAGCGTGCTGCGGAATCCCCCCCGCGCTTTGATCTCCTGGGCCTGCTCGATGAGCGAGCCTGAGCTCTCGGTTTTTTTGCGAGTCTGTCGTGGTTTGCTGCGGCTCTGGGGCGAGACGGGGGGCTGCTCCTCGGTGGTTGGCTTGCCAAGTGTCTGTTCGCGAGGGAATGCGGTTTCCCCTCGAATGGAAAACGGCTCTGGCTGCGCCGGCTCCTCGTCGACCTCGCCTGCCAGGAGGGATTCGAGCGTGGGTTCCGGCGTGGCCGGAGCGGGTGTCCGAGCAAGTGTCGGAGCGATTGTCGGAGCGATTGTCGGAGCGATTGTCGGAGCGAGTGTCGGAGCGAGTGTCGGAGCGGGGGCGAGCTGCGGTTCCGAAGTCTGCGGCGGCTCGGGTAGCGGATTCACCTCTGGCGTCAGATCCCTGAGGAGGGAGGATTCCGCTTCTGCCTCTGATCCAACATTCGATTCGGATTCCGCCAGCGCGTTCGCCAGCGCGTTCAGTATTTCAACGGATTCGATCCCGACCGCATACGCCAGGCAGAGGCTGAAGCTGGCCCCTGCATGCAACGTCTTCACTTTCCCCCGGTCGATGAGTTGGTCAAATTCCGCGAAGCTCAGCTGCAATACTTTGATTCCGGCCAGGTTGGTAAATAATAGCTGCTGTGACTGCTCGTTCTTGAGGACAAGTTGAGTCCGCACCAAGCCGTCGCCAGCAATCTCCACATTGAACCACTGGCCCTCCTGCCAGTGTTTGGCTGCGCCGGGACCTGGTTTTGAGTCAGCATTGGCGTAACTGTCATCTACCACAATGGACGGGATGCGCTGCAACTCCAAGGATTGCCTGCGCAGTATTTTCAGGTGCGCAAACTCGACCAGACCCATGGCCTCGTTCACAGCCTCGGTGTCATGGTGCAGGCTTAATAGCCAGCGCCGCATATCCTTGGGCAATTGTGTTACCACCTCAAAGATATGCTGACGACGTGCATCGCTTGCAGCTTCGTCGCTCTGTAAGGATTCCAGCAGCGTTGTGGTTGTAGCGGACATCAGGCGCCATTGCTCGGAGTCTGGCCCAAACTTCAGGAGCAGTAGCTGGGCGCTGGTATACCACGGTCCGCGTAGAAAACTGCCGATCTCCTCCGTTGCTGCATATCGTTCCAGCGCCGCGTTGATCATCCGGGCAGCTTCCTGCTTGGCGGCGGCAGTCTTGGCCTTGCCTGCTTCGGTTTCAACAACGCGTTGTACCATACGCTGTGCGCGCGCCTGATCGCGTTCCGCGGCGCTGGTAAATTCCGCGCACACACGGGTCAGATCCACGGTGCGGGTGTCAAACCAGGTCCGTGCTTCATCCACGGCCTTGGTTACCTGTTGCTCCAATACTGCTCCGACCCGGTCCAGCCGGGACTGCCAGCCGATGGCCCTGGCCTGGATGCTGTCCAGAAGCTGGTGCATCGGGTGGATTCCCGGCTGCATGAACCAGGGGTCCACCAGGGCGAGCGCCGCTGACAGCGGCTTCAGCCTTCGCACCTGCGCTGCAACGCGTCCTTCGAGGGGAAACTGCTTTTCCCAGATCTCCAGTGCCTTGCCCAGCCAGCGCAGGATGGCCACGTGTTCCCGTGAAGGCGTGGCGGGATCGCCGATGGCTTCCGTTTGGCCGACTACGGCAACCCAGGGTGAGAGGTTGAAGTTGTCGATCTTCCGGAGATACTCAATCAAATCCTCGATAAGCATGGGATGTGAATCAGCCCCGGTACCCGGCTGATCGCCATAGCGATCCAGCACCAGCTCGCGCAGTGAACAGGGAAAAGGAACGTGTTCAGCACTCAATTTCAGCGGACTAACTTCCCTATGATCAAACCTATGAACAACACCCAGAGCGATACCAGGAGAACAAGTCTCCATTGCTTGGCTGGCAATGGTTGCTGCTTGAGCGCCGGGATGTGTTTCGCGATGTTATAGGAGCCGCAGGCCGGGCACTCTCCAAGTTGACCGCTTTTTGTTCCGCGGTAGCTGCAATCTTTGCAGTGGTAGTCCATGGAGATTAGCGGCTGCTCGTCAGTAGATGATCGACAATGCGTTCCAACTGCTTAAGGTTATTGCATTCAGCGCTAAAATGACAGGCGCTTTGGTAGCGTGGCATGACCGAATCACCACTTCCCCACAGCCTGCGCGATTCCGGGTTGAGCCAGATGACCTGTCTCGCGCGCTGGTAGATACTCTGCAGTATCTCCTGTTTCGGGTCGCCGTTATTGTTGCGGGCGTCACCCAGAATGAGCACCGTGGTATTGCTATTGATGTCATCCATGGCCAGCCGGGCAAAGTCGAGCAGGCTGTTGCCGTAGTCAGTGGCGCCCCCGAATTTCCAGTTGACCATTTCAACCGCCTCCGCGATTGGATAGTCCCGAAAGTACGCGCTGACTTCACCCAGATGACTGGAGAAGGCGAAGCTGCGGACCTTGGGGAGGACGTCCTGCAGGCTGTAAAGAAATAACAGCAGGAACTTGGCGTAAGCGGCAACTGAACCGCTGACATCGCACAAGGCCAGGATCTGGGGCTTGTCTTTCTTAACCTGACGCCAAAACGTATTGAACATCACGCCGTCGTGCGGGATACCCTTGCGCAGAGTTTTCGCCATGTCGAGCCGTCCTCGCCTTTGCAGTTTGCGTTTGCGCGAATGACGAGTAGCCAGCTTCCTGGCCATTTTGAGTATGAGTTCGTGCACTCTGTGAAGATAGGCGTGTTCAATGTTGCTCAGCCGTGTCCTGCTCAGGATATCGTTCATAAACTGCTGGTTCTTGCCTTCGGCGTGCAGCAGGTATTCGCGCTCCACATAGTCCCGCACTTGCTCCCGCAATCTATCGCGATAAGCCTGCAGTACCGGCAGCGCCGGATTGTCATTGTGTTCCAGTGAGATCACTGCGTTGCGGATGTGTTCTTCGCCCAAGGCATCGAGTATCCGGCGAGTGTATTGACCCTTTTGCGTGAAAATCTGGATTTGCCGCAAGCCTACGCGCTCTGCCGCCTGGGCTATGGCGAGCGTCAACTCGGTGCGATTGTTGCTGATCAGGTTTTGCATCAGCGGCAGCTGCAGCAAGGATTGCAGCGAGGAATCGGTGTCCGCAGCGAGTTGCAGTGCGTTGGCCTGCGCAGTTGTAGCATCGATTTCCTGTGCTGTAGCACTGTCAGCCTGCCTCGACGTTTCTCCTGTACTGGTGTCGAGCGTTGAAAAATCGGCGAAATCCTGCTGAAAAAAACGATCAAAGCAGTGCAATAGGATCACTTCTTCTTCGGGTGTTTTAGCGAGGGTCATCGCGAGACCGTCGCGCAGCAGGTTGCGGTCTGCGTAACCCAGAGTTGCGGCTACATCCACCGCATCCAGGGTTTCTGAGGGGGATACGCGCACTTCGTGTGCACGCAACACCTGGACAAAATCCACCAGATTCGATTGCATCATGCCGAGCGGCCTATGCGGTAGCCGCCGGAATTCCGTGTAGCGCGGAAACTCGGGTTGCGCCGGCACTTACCTCTCGGTGCTGTCCCTGACCAGAGTGCGCAGGGTAGTCTCGGTGGCATCGATATCTTCTTCATACTTCAACAACACGTTCAAGGTGCTGCGCACCAGGTCTTCATCCAGTTTATCCGCGTGTAGCAGTACCAGGCTGCGAGCCCAGTCGATAGTTTCGGAGATGGCTGGTGCTTTTTTCAAGTCCAGCTCCCGAAGCGAGTGGACAAATCCAACCAGTTGATGGCGCAGCCGGGCGTCCACGTCAGGCACACGGCTGAGCACAATTCTTTCCTCAAGTTCCACCGTGGGAAACGGGATATACAAGTGCAGGCAGCGACGCTTGAGGGCGTCGGAAATATCCCGGGTGTTGTTGCTGGTGAGGAACACCATGGGGGTGGTGTGAGCTTTCACGGTACCGATTTCCGGGATCGAAACCTGGAAGTCCGAAAGTATTTCGAGCAGCAGCGATTCAAATTCGTAATCGGCTTTGTCGACTTCATCGATCAACAGGATTGCTCCCTTTTCCTGTTGCATGGCCCGCAGTAACGGACGGGGTTCCAGAAACTCCTCGGAATAAAATATGTCGCCGAACTGGTGCAGCCTGGCGACGGCCTCTGCAAGACCGTGTGAGCCCTGTAACAGGTCGCCCAGTTTTTCCTTCAGCACCTGGGTGTACAACAACTGCTTGCCGTACTTCCATTCATAGAGTGCCTTGGCTTCATCCAGACCTTCATAACATTGCAGTCGAATGAGAGGAGTGTCGAGTAGCAGGGCAAGGGTTTTTGCCAGCTCGGTTTTGCCCACGCCCGGCGGGCCTTCAACAAGGACTGGCTTGCGCAACTGCGCGGCGAGAAAAACAGCCGTGGCAATTTTTCGGCTGCAGATGTAGCCGTGGGATTCAAATCCCCGTTCAATCTGTTCGACGGACGCGAGCTGTGGAAGGCGTAATGTATGCACCGGGCGATCTCAAGTTTTATTGGGTTTCTGTAAGGTATGCACATCGCCGGAATACATGGTTATCCGCCAGTTGTGTTCATGAAGCGGACGATATCCGGTGTGGCCTCGAGGTTGAAGTGATGGCGCTCCGGTTTGATCGCTATTGCGCCGACGATAGCGCGTTTGAGAGTGTCGAGTGTATAGGCGGGTGAGCGCAGTACACGTCGCAGGTCCACCGAGTGTTCATTTCCAAGGCACAACAGCAGACGACCCTCGGCGGTAACTCTGACTCGATTGCACAAGTGGCAAAAGTTGTGGCTGTGGGGTGATATGAAACCGATTCGGCTAGAGCTGGCGTCGATCCGGAAGTAGCGAGCCGGACCGGAGATTTCGCTTGAGGCATCGATGGGTGTCAGTGCGTATTTTTGCAAGATGATACTTCGCAGCTCCTCGCTGCTGCAGAAGCTGAGAGCGCGATCGTGCTCATCGATCATGCCGAGAGGCATTTCTTCGATAAACGCAATGTCCACACCCCTTTGCACGGCGAAATCTACCAGATCGAGTACTTCATCCTGGTTGCGGCCCTTCAGAATCACGGCGTTGAGCCTGACTCTGTCAAATCCCGCGCCAATCGCGGCATCGATGCCGGCGATAACCTGGTCGAGATTTCCATTCCGGGTTAGTTGGCGAAACCGGCGCGCCTGCAAGCTGTCGATACTGATGTTGATATGCTTCACGCCCGCTTGATGCAAATCTCTAGCCATGCGGTGCAGCTGCGAGCCATTGGTGGAGAGTGCAAGCTGCTCGAGCCCGGCAAGCTGTCCCAGTGATTTAGCCAGTGAAAGAATATTGGGACGTACCAGGGGCTCGCCACCGGTGAGCCGTACTTTGCGGACGCCCAACTCCACAAATGCTCGTGCAATTTCGTGAATCTCCTCCAATGACAGAACCTGCTGCTTGGGGGCAAAAGTCATATCGTCGGCCATGCAGTACACACAGCGAAAATCGCAGCGATCAGTGACCGACAGGCGAACATAGTCGATACGGCGCTGGAAACGATCGATCAGTACGTTGGGAAACTCGCTCATGCGTTGAAGTCTAGCGGTTCGGCAATCGCATCTCCAGCGGTGTGTTTTTTTATGGAAATTTTGCAGCGACGAAAACCGGCTGATGGCTTGGATATCCGCTCTACCACAGGAGAAATGAGGTGCGAGTGCTTGCCGGCGCGGCAGGGCGCACCGGCAAGGACACTTGAATTACAGCAGGGCCATCATTTTTTCAGCGGCACTGACGTCGACACCAGGGCCGGCCTCAATATTGAGATGGGTGACAGTGCCGTCGTTTACGATCATGGCGAACCGTTGGCTGCGAGTGCCCAGCCCGAATCCCCGACCGTCCAGTTCCAGGCCCAGCTTCGCGGTGAGCTCGCCGTTGCCGTCTGCCAGCATTAACAGTTCTTCGGCATTCTGCGCCTTGCCCCACGCTCCCATTACAAATGCATCATTCACCGACAAGCATACGATCGTGTCCACGCCCTTTGCTTTAATTTTGTCGGCATTCACCACGTAGCCGGGCAGGTGGGTCATGCTGCAGCCTGGAGTGAATGCGCCCGGTACCGCAAACAAGAGGACTTTCTTGCCGGAAAAAATGTCTTTGGTTGTAATATCAACAGGCCCCTTTTCACCCATGGTCTTGAGTGTGCAGGCGGGAATTTTATCACCGGTTTTGATAGTCATTGCAGTCTCCTGAATAGTAACCGAGGTCGGAAGGTGAGCCGGAATAATAGCAGATGAACACGGAAACGCACTGCCCATTGTGCATGGGAATTGAAACATCGCTCTATTGCGCAGATGCCCGCCGGTCGTATCTCCAGTGCGAAACCTGCAAGCTGGTGTTTGTACCTCCTGGCTGGCATTTGGACGAGCGCGCGGAGAAGGCACAGTACGATCTGCATCAGAATGACCCGTACGATGCAGGCTATCGATTGTTCCTGTCCCGCCTGATGCATCCGCTTGCAAACAAACTTGCGCCGGGCGCGCGGGGCCTGGATTTCGGGTGCGGGCCGGGACCTGCTTTGGCCCGGATGCTGGAAGAGGTGGGCTTCGAGATCGCCGTTTACGACAGGTTCTATGTTCCCGACGAGAGTGTGTTTTGCGATAGCTACGATTTCGTTACAGCGACGGAAGTCGTCGAACATCTGCGCCAACCCCGCCGGGAGCTTGATCGTTTGTGGGCGCTGCTGAGTTCGCGAGGCTGGCTGGGGCTGATGACGAAGCTGGTGGAAGGCCCGGACGTGTTCGCCAGTTGGCATTACAAAAACGACCCCACACATATTTGCTTCTACAGCGCAGATACCTGGGGCTGGTGGGCAAATCAGCACGATGCCAGCCTGGAAATCATCGGCGCCGACGTAATTTTGCTGCAGCGCGATCCCTAATCAGCGTCTGCCACCAGCTTGACGAATATCGCCTCGCAGTCGTGGTAGAAACGCAGTTCATCATCCCCTAGATAAGGCGCAACCATGGTCAGGAGTTGCAGCACACCCTGATGAATGGTGACCTGCGGCGTACGCTGTTCATGCAACAGTGCTTCGTAACTGAACCAGAATGTGAGATTGAGCGCCATATTGTCTGCCAGGCCCAGCAGTTGTTGGTCTCTGGCGTCAATCACTTCCTGATGCAGCAGTGCCTGGCAAATGGCATAAAGCGCGGCGCGCTTCAGCTGCGTCAATCGTTTAAAGCCGCGTTTTATGTCCGGATATCGCTGCAGAATGTTATCAAGATTGTGGTACAGGAATCGGTATTGATACATCTCTTCCAGGACCACGTAGAGATAGTACCAGTTGTCTTCGACGCTGCCGCTAGCGTTACTCAAAGGTTGTTCGATCGGCGCGGCCAGCGTGTGGCTGATGGCCTGTTCGTACTGCTGGAACAGTTCCGTGATTATCTGGTCCTTGCCCTTGAAATGGTAATAGAGGTTGCCGGGGCTGATGTCCATCTCATTGGCAATGTCGATGGTAGTGGTGTCGGCTTCGCCCTCCTCGTTAAAAAGCGCCAGGCTGGTGTGTAGAATTCGATCCCGGGTTTTCATGCAGCGCCGCGGTAAGACCTACTTTCTACCTGCGACCTTGTTCTTGCGAGGTTTACTTCTTTTTCCTTGAGTCGCCTTCCCGTGCGCAGCCTTCGTGGTCGCCCGTTTCTGCTTTACGCCTGTGTGTCTCGCAGTGGTCGATCGGTCGCTGGTGGATTTTCTCTTGCGTGGGTTTGCCGCCCCAGATGTGGCCGAACTGTGCTGCAACAACGCTTTGCTGAGCCGATCCACTTTGCGGGTGAGCTGGTCGATTTTCCGTTGTAGCGCCACCAGGTCTTCGGTGCGCGCCGGGCGTTGGTTGTGAAAATTTTCCCGCACCCGTTGGATGCGCTCCTCCACCGAGTGGCGCGCGGCAACAGTACCTTGTCTGGCATCCTCCTCCA
>CAYWWD010000058.1:0-22352 GCA_964461965.1 uncultured Halioglobus sp.
GCATTCGCTGGGAGTGGGAGACGTTCCCGGAATACCTCGATGCGATCGAGCGCATCCCCCACGCGATCGACCTTGCCGCGCAGGTGCCGCACGGCGCGGTGCGCGCGTATGTGATGGGCGAGCGCGGCGCGAAGAATGAAAAGGCCAGCGCCGCGGAAGTCGACGCCATGGCCGCGATCGTCAGGGAGGGTCTTGAGGCCGGTGCGCTGGGGTTCTCCACCACGCGTACGATCCTGCACCGCGCGAAGGACGGCGAACTGGCGCCGGGCACGACTGCGGACCGCGAGGAAGTCATCGGTATCGGCCGGGTGCTGGGCGAGGTGGGGCACGGCGTGTTCGAAGTCGTCAGCGACCTCGCGCCGGAGGAGGACGAGCTGCAATGGATGCGGCAGATCGGCCGCGAGACCGGGCGCCCGGTGACCTTCGCCTGCCTGCAGAACAATCTCGATCCCACGCAGTGGCAGCGACTGCTCGCTGCGGTGGATGCGGACCGCGCCGCCGGCGGCACACTGACGCCGCAGGTGGCGCAGCGCCCGGCGGGGGTGCTGTTCAGTCTCGAGAGCTCCGGGCATCCCTTCATCCTGCATGCCGCCTACCAGAAGGTGGCGCAGCTGCCCCTGGCCGAACGCGTGGCCGCACTGCGCGAGCCGCAACTGCGTGCCGAGATCCTCGACAACCCGCCGGACTTGAGCGGCCTGCCCGAGGTGTTCACCAGGACGCTGAGCGACTGGGGCAATATGTTTCCACTCGGCGACCCCGTCGACTACGAGCCCGGCCCCGAGCGGAGCGTGCTGGCGCAGGCGCGGCAACAGGGCTGCAGCGCGGCAGCGTTTGCCTACGACACGATGCTGGCGAATAACGGCAAGGGCATCCTCTATATGCCGCTGCTCGGCTATGCCGATGGCGATTTCGAGGCGCTGCGCGAAATGATGCTGCACCCGGCGGCGGTTTTCGGGCTCTCTGACGGCGGCGCCCACTGCGGGCTGATCTGCGATGCGAGCATGCCCAGCTACCTGCTCACTCACTGGGCGCGCGATCGTAAGCGCGGCGAGCGCATTCCCATCGAGCAGCTCGTGCACCGGCAGACCCAGCGCACCGCGCATTTTTACGGCCTGTGCGATCGCGGCGTGATCGCCCCGGGCATGAAGGCTGACATCAACCTGATCGATTACGCGGCGCTGAGACTGCATCCGCCCGAGATGGTGTACGACCTGCCGGCAAGTGCGCGCCGCCTGGTGCAGCGGGTGGATGGCTACGCGATGACGATCTGCAGCGGCGAGGTGATCCGCGAGCAGGGCCGGGATACCGGCGCGCGGCCGGGCAAGCTGGTGCGAGGGCCGCAAGCGGCGCCTGCGCTATGATGGCCTCGAAACAGCACCGCCCACGACGGCTGCGCGCGCTGGCACTGGCCGGTTCCCTGGCGTTCATCGCCGCCTGTTCCGATGGCGGCGGCAACGACTGGGCCAACCTGTTCCCGGAAGAGCCCGTCCCCGCGCCACCGCTCGATTGCGATCCCATCGCGCCCACGCACTGCGGCTTTCCCTATCCCAACGACTACTGGACAGTGGCTGATCCGGAATCTGCTACCGGGCTGCGCCTGGCGCTGCCGCAGGTCATCCTGCCGGCCAACGTCAACGGCGCGCGCTCGCAGCCGGAGGCTTTCAACGAGATGGACGGATTTTCACCGGGCATTGCGGCGATGACGCATTTACCGGGCGCCACCGTCACCGGCCTTGCCACGCCCGATTCCATTGCGGACTCACTGCTGCCTGATTCATCGACGGTGATCATCAACGCGGACACCGGTGAGCGCCTGCCACACTGGGTGGACCGCGACGAATACGTGGTGCAGGCGAAGCTGCGCGTGATGACCGGGGAAGACAAGCCGCAGTTCACTATCCCGCGCGATATCGGCGAGCTGCAACAGGAACAGGCCCTGATGCTGCGGCCGGCCATCCGCCCCGAGGATGCGACGCGCTACATCGTGGCGATCCGCCGAGTGGTGGATGATACGGGTACTGCCGTTGCGCCGTCCCCGGGCTTCCTCGCCCTGCGCGACAAACTGCCGTCGGACGATCCCATCATCCAGTCGCGGCGCACGCACTTCGAGGAGATATTCAGGACGCTGGAGAAGTACGGCATAGCACGTGATGACCTGCAGATCGCCTGGGACTACACCACGGCCAGTCGCGAGAACAACACGCGCGCGATGCTGCACATGCGCGATGACGCGCTCGCGAACGCACCCGAGGGCGTGCCCTACACGGTGGCGTTGAAGAATGAATCGCTGGCCGACGGCATTGCCTGTCGGCTGGAGATCACCTTCGACATGCCGCTGTACACGACCAAAGGCGAGACCGGCGCGCTGCTCCATCTCGGCGCCGATGGCTTGCCGGAACAGAACGGCACTTATCCGTACGCCGCAGCGCTGATCGTGCCCGAGAGCGCGCAGGCGACTCCCGCGCCATTGGTCGCGTTCGGCCACGGCCAGCTGGGTGCCAAGGAGCAGGTGCTGGGCTTCCAGGGCATCGCGGCCGAGCAGAATCTCGCTGCCTTCGCGCTGGACTGGAAGGGCTTTGCATGGGATGACGTCGGCACGGTGATTGCAGCGTTCAGCGGCGGCGATCTCGGCGCCTTCCGCGCCGTGCCCGAGCGCATGCACCAGGGCACGCTGAATTTCCTGCTGGCGATGCGAACGCTGTCGGTCGCGGCCAATGGCGGGCCTGCGACACCTTTGAACGAGGCACTAGAGCGCGATTGCGGCGGCGCGATGCTCGACGGCGGCAAACGCTACTACTTCGGCGGCAGCCAGGGCGGCATTCTCGGCGCGACCCTGATGGCGCTCACCACGGATATCGAGCGCGGCCTGCTGGCAGTGCCAGGGCAGTCGTACAACCTGCTGCTCAACCGCAGCGTCAACTTCGACCCCTTCGCGGCACAGATCTACTCGCTCTACAACTGGAATGCTCTGGACATGCAATTGAATCTCGCGCTGATACAGGGCTTGTGGGACCGCGCCGAGCCCACCGGCTACTCGAAGTACATCCGCACCAACCGGTTGCCGGGCACGCCGCCGCACGAGGTCTTGATCCAGGTGTCGAAGGCCGACCACCAGGTAACCAACCTCGGCGCGCACATCATGGCGCGCACCATCGGCG
This sequence comes from uncultured Halioglobus sp., assembly GCA_964461965.1. Classification (GTDB taxonomy): domain Bacteria; phylum Pseudomonadota; class Gammaproteobacteria; order Pseudomonadales; family Halieaceae; genus Marimicrobium. Next base: position 3,159 of record CAYWWD010000058.1, read on the forward strand.
GCGTGGTGAACCTTGCGCCGTTGATTCGCGATGTGTGGGGTATCGATGTGGTCAGCGGCAGTCATTCCGGCTCGTCGATGATCGAGGTCGATTTCGGCAACCCCGACCCACCGCTCACCAACATTCCGCACTGGGCTGACACGCTGCCCGACCCGCACGGGCGGGCGACGGAACTGCGCGGCATCGGCGCGACGCTGAGAGCGTTCTACGATACGGGTGTCGCGCAGAACCCCTGTAACGGTCCCTGCGACGCGGACGACCTGTTGTAGCGCCGGGCCTGTTGTGGCGGCGCGGCGTGCCGAGGATGCGCGGACTGTCGATGCGGCAGGCCGGCGGCAGAGCGGTCGAGGTCGAGGAAGGTGCTGACAGGACAGTGATCCGCGGGCGGGACTGCGCGACAGGGAGGGTGGAGCGGGGGGGCTGAAATCGCGCCGGCGCGTAGTATCGCGCCGACGCCAGTGCACATTACATGCGGTGCAGGGCGCAGATCTTGTTGCCGGAGGGGTCCAGCAGATACGCCAGGTACAGCTTCATCGCGCCGTCGCGCACGCCCGGCGGATCCTCGACCGTCTTGCCGCCGTTGGCAAGGCCGGCCGCGTGCCATGCGTCGGCCTGCGCCGGGCTCGCCGCCGCGAAGCCGACCGTGCTGCCGTTGCCGCGGCTGGCGGGTTTGCCGTCGATGGGCTTGGTGAGCGCGAAGATGCCGCTGGCGGTGAAGTAGAAGCAACGGCCCTTGTCGTCGATCACGCCCGGGCTGTGGCCCAGCGCGCCGAGAACCGCGTCATAGAATACTTTGGATTGTTGGACATCGTTGGCGCCGAGCATCACATGGCTGAACATAAGGTTCTCCTCGTGTGTGTGATGGGGGGAGTGACAGTGTAGCCGCAACTCGCGCCGGCGCAAGCCCATGCGGCCCAACTGGCAAACTCGACCGCGTACTCTACAATGCAGGCAGCAACTCATTCCTCCTCGACTGGACGGCGCGGCGATGAATGCAAGGATAGACCCGGGCGAAGGGCACGTTCAGGCAGCTTGCGCGGGCCATATTCTGGTGGTGGTTGGCATGGAGGATGAGCGGGCGATCGCTGCGGGCGAGGGTGTGGAAGTCGTCGTCGGCAGCGCGAATGCCAGCGTGTTGCGCGAGCGCCTTGCGCGCGTGGACGCCAGCCGGCTTGCATCGGTATACAGCTTCGGGGTGGCAGGCGCCCTGGACACCGCGTTGCTCCCGGGTGCGCTGCTGCTTGCCAGCCGGGTGGTCGAGCAAGGCGATGATGCGCAACGCGCGGGCATGGCGCATGCGTGGCCCGCCGATGTACATCTGCGTGCCGCGGTGCAGGCGCAGGCGCGGCGGGCGAACATCGGTGCGCTGCGCGAAGCGGTGTTCCTCGGTACCGATATTGAGGCCCGCAACAATCCCCATGCGAACAGCGCACACCTTGGCGAGCAGTACGGAGCGCAGAGCATCGACAACGAATCCCATATCGTGGCGGCATTCGCCGCGCGACATGCCCTGCCCTTTGCGTGCGTACGCGCGGTGAGCGATGCACTCGGCAGCAGGCTGCCGCCGGCGGCCCTGCTCGCCCTCACTGCGCAGGGCCGGCCGGACAAAACAGCGATTGCGCGCAGCCTGGCGCGGCATCCGCTGCAGTTGCCGGCCCTGCTGCGCACAGCGCGGGACTACCGCAAGGCGCTGTGCAGCCTGGCTGCGTTCCGCCGGAGCGTGGGATTCGTTTCGCTGATGGACGATCGATGAGAGCCCCGAACTCATGAGACGGCTGGTCTACGGTCTGCTGGCACTGCTCCTGGCCTGGCTGCTCGCCTGGCAGCTCGCCGCACACTGGCCGGGGGATGCCGCAGTGGCGCAGGTTGCGCCGGCAGAGCCGCCGGACCTCGATAACCTGCGCATCGCTGCGCGCGACCGCGCATTGACATTTGCGCGGTTCACGCAGGACGATGAGCCGCGCCTGATGCTGGTGAATTCGCTGCACGATGGCAAGGTGAGCGGCGTCGACCTGCGGCTGGCGCTTCCCGGCAGCGCCGCCGACCCCATCGACCTGTTCAGGCAGTTTGGCTACCAGGTGTTACAGAACCTCGATGGTCCGCGCATCACGGTGAATGCGGCCGAGCTGATCCTGCCATTCACCGGCACGGACAACCAGATCGGCGTCGGTATCAACTACCCCGCGCACGGCATCGAAGCGGCGATCGACCAGTCCTTCCTGTTCCCCAAGCGCACGCGGGCGACACCATTCCACTCCACCGTGGCTGCCGGCAATCACCTGCTCGACTATGAGATCGAGCTGGGCTTCGTGCTGCTGGACGACCTGCCGCACTCCGTGGCACCTGACTACGTAGGCCTCGTGCTGGCCAGCGACTACACCGATCGCGCCGCGCTGTTGCGCCATGCAAAACTGACAGATGCCAGTTCCGGCGAAGGCTTCACACAGGGCAAGAGCGCGCCGGGCTTCATGCCGGTGGGCAATCTGTTCGTCATCCCCAAGAACTACCAGAGCTTCCACCGGACGCTGGAACTGGTCCTGTGGTACAACGGCGAAAAGCGACAGGAGGCGCACCCCGTGGACATGAGCTGGGACTTCGCGCGTATTCTCGAAGAGTCGTTCGCCCGCGAGAAGCGCCACTGGCTCTGGCAGGGCGAATCCGTCTCCCTGCCCTTTGTGAACGGACAGATTCCGGCGCGCACGCTGATCCTTTCCGGCACGCCCGAGGGCGTGATCTACCAGAGTCCCTCGCTGCGACAGATCTTCGTCGGTGTATCGGAGTTGTTTTTTACCGGACAATGGCTGCGGCCCCAGGCCGTAGTGGAGCCCTTCCTGCGCGAGGAGTACCGCTCGGGGCGCTATCTCAAGGCCGGCGACGTGGTGCAGATGAAGGCGGATCGGCTCGGCATCATCAGCAATACGATTGTGGCCCATGACGGTTGACGCGTGGGTGCGTCACCGCCGCGGTCACTGGCCGTCGCAGCCGCCCGGCTCCTCGGCCACATTGCGATCGAACACGTAGGTGCTGCCGTCCCAGCGCATGACGGGGTGGCAGAACCCCGGGCCGCCGACCATCACATCGGCGTAGCCTGCGTGCCTGGTTGACTGTAGCGAATACGCGCCCGCGCCGAGGTCGTGCCACTTCCACGCACCGGCACTGTCCCTGGTGAAAAGCGAGACACCGGTGCCGGCAGAGCCGTACATGCAGGTGCTGCCGAGACTGACCAGAACCTCGGGCTGCCCGTCGCCGTTCAGATCCTCGGTGGCGACCTGGATGTCGCCGCTGCCTGCCAGCAGCGGCGGGCATTCCGACTCGGCGAAGCGCAGGGTTTTGCCGTCCTCGCCCACAGTGAATTTGAACTGCGCGTAGATCGTCTGCCGGTCCTGCGCGCTGAGTGCCGCGGCGGCCGGCGCGTTCATGAACAGCAGTTCTTCGCCGCTCTGCGTCGCCAGGGCTTCCGCGCCTGCGAGCAGCGCAATGGCGGTGGCGACGTGCGTAAACGAGTGAATGCGGGGGTTTGACACGGCCTGCCTCCTGGCGCGACGTTGAAGGGAATTGAAGTGTAGTTCGCCCCCGACTATTGGCAACTCCCAGGGCTGTCCGCGCCGCTGCCGGAGCGGGTCCCTGAGCGCTTGGGAATGGTGATCCGCACCATAAGCCCGCCCAGCGCCGCGCGCGCGAGCTCGACGGTGCCGCCGTAGGTGGCCACCGTATCGGCGATGATGGCGAGCCCCAGCCCCTGGCCGGGCCTGGATTCGTCGAGACGGCGACCGCGTTCCAGCGCGGCAGCGCGTTGCGCGTCATCCGCGATCCCCGGGCCGTCGTCCTCCACCACAAAGTGCCAGTGGTTGGCGCTACCCCACAGGCGCACGCTGACTTCGCTGCGCGCCCATTTCCAGGCGTTATCGAGCGCATTACCGATGATTTCCAGTGTATCGCCGCGATCCAGTGGTAGTACCTGAAGTCCATCCGCATCCCAGTGCGCGCGGAGCTCGCGGTTGTGTGCGCGCGCGAGCGCATCGAACAACGGCGGCAGTGAGCGGCCCGGGACAAACGGCTCGAAGGCGGCGCTGCCTGCCGCGCTGCGCGAGCGCGACAGCTCGCGGGCGAGGCGGGCATCGAGCTGTTCGACCTGCGCGCGCAGCTGGCGCTGCAGCTCTGGCTGTTGTTGCAGTGTGTCGCGCTCGATGAGGCTGGAGAGCACCGCCAGCGGCGTCTTCAGCGCATGGCTGAAGTTGCCCAGCGCTTCGCGCGAGCGGCGCAGGGTGTCGCGGGTCTGGCCCAGCAGGTCATTGATCGCAAGTAACAGGGACTGCAGTTCCTCGGGTGCGTCGGTAGACAGCTGCTGCAACTCGCCGGCCTGGATATTTGCCAGTTCACGCCGCGCAGTGTCCAGAGGCTGCAGCGCCGAACGCGACCAGCGCAGCAGTATGGCCAGCGTCAACAGCAGCGCCAGCAGCCACAGTGCGATAAACCAGGCGAGTGCGTGCTGGAACTCGCGTTGCAGCGGGGCGTAGTCAGTGGCGACCGTGATACGAAAATGCTCGCCGTAGTGCTGATACTCGCGCGTGCGTACCAGCAATCGCTGTCCGGCGGGCCCCGGGAGGCGCTGCTGGCCCGCGAGCTGCTGCCCATCGAGCAGCAGTTCGCTGTCCCAGAGCGAGCGTGAGCGCCAGTTGCGGTCCGCAAAGCGGATGAGGAAGTACTCGCCCGAGAGCGGGCGATGGAACACTGGATCAACCCGGCCCTGGTCGAGGAACGGCCCGTTTTTTCCCAGCCGGACGGCGGCCATCAGGCGTTCACTGCTGGCGTCCAGCGCCTGCGCGCTGAGGTGGAACTGGAAGCGCTGGAAGGCGAGCCATGCGCCTGCGATGAAAATCAGGCCCAGCACCGCGAGTCCGGCCGCGAGCCGCACCGCCAGCTGGCGGCGCAGGGAAGGCGCGGCAGCCGGCGTGTTCACGCGGGCGTGCCGCGAAAACAGTAGCCCTGGCCGCGGCGCGTCTCGATCACATTTCTGCCCAGCTTGTCCCGCAGGCGCTTGATGTGCACTTCGATGACGTTGCTGTGGCGCTCCGTTTCGATGTCATACAGGTGATCGACCAGCTGGTCCCGGCTCACCAGCCGGCCCGGGTGCAACATGAAGTAGCGCAGCAGGCGAAATTCCCCTCCGGTCAGGGTGATATCGTCGCCTGCGCGACACACGCATTGGCGCTGTTCGTCCAGTGTGACACCGAGCACCGTCAGTCGTGCGGCGCTGCCCGCGCCCAGCCCGCGCCGCGCCAGCGCGCGCAGGCGCAGCACCAGCTCGTCGGGATGAAACGGTTTGCCGAGGTAGTCATCGGCGCCGGCGCTCAGTCCGTCGATGCGGTCGCTCCAGGTATTGCGCGCTGTCAGCACCAGCACCGGCAGTGTATGGCCGGCATCGCGCCAGGTGCGCAACAGGCTGAGGCCGTTGATCCCGGGCAGGCCCAGGTCGAGCACGGCGATATCGTAGTTACCCTCGGCAGGTGCGTGCAGGGCGTCGCGGCCGTCGACCAGCCAGTCGCAGGCATAGCCCTCGGCGCGCAGCCGCAGCAGCAGTTCATCCGCGAGCTCGACACTGTCCTCCACCAGCAGCAGGCGCATCAGTCGTCTGCTTCGTCTTCGAGTACGCGGGCGGTACGTGCATCCACCTCCAGCTCGCGCAGTTGCTCGTCGGCGGTGAATATTTCGATCTCATAGATGTACTGGCCGTTTTCGCTCGCCAGTTCCGCTTCTACCAGTCGCGCGCCCGGTTGGCGGTCGTACACCGCCGCCATGATCTGCTCGAAGGGCAGGATGGTACCCTGCCGGCGCAGGGCCAGTGCTTCGGACGGGCTGAGGTCGTCCGCATTGACGGGGCCGGCAAGCAGCCCCGTCAGCACCAGTACCGCTAGCGCTGGTTGTCGCGGATCAATCGTCGATATCCTCACGGTTTTTCAGTACGGCACCCGTCACGGCATCGAGGTCGACATCGAACTGCTTGCCGTCGCTGCTGTGCACTTCGAGTGAGTATACGTACTTCCCGTAGACATCCTCCAGCTCCGAGTCGACGATACGTCCGCCGGGATACAGTCCCATGACGACGGCATTCAGGTCGCGGAAGTGCTTGATCTTGCCCTGCTCCACGAGTTCCACGACCTTGTCGGGGCCGACGTCATCGGCGGCGGCGGCAAATGCGGTGCCGATCAATGCACCAGCCAGTGCCAGACGGAAGGTTTGCGTCAGTAATTTCATAACAATCTCCTGTTGTTGGTTGAAACGCAGACACACTCTAGCGTGCGTGCATGAATTGTAGATGAACGCGAACAGGGCGCCACGCTCCGGTTCCGGGGCAGTAGGGCAATGGCAAATCGGGAGATCGGCGGTACAATGCCACAAACGATAAAGTCACCCGTGGACTGGCGCGACCGCCGCCGATTCGCATCGAACGGGCGGATTGCTATGTCTTCCATTGTCAATTGTGTCGCTTACCGCAAGGGAGTGCGCCTGCCGCCGTTCCCTATCGATGACATCAGCGAAATCCTCAAGCAACCCGATATTTTCCTCTGGATCGGCCTGCACGAACCGGACGGCGCCCTGCTGGACAAGATGCAGGAGGAGTTCGGCCTGCACGAACTGGCAATGGAAGACGCGCGCGCCGCCCATCAGCGGCCGAAAATCGAGGCCTACGGAGATTCGCTGTTCATCGTCGCCAAAACCGCCACGCTGGTGGATAGAAAAATCGTGTTCGGCGAGACCCACCTGTTCGCCGGGCGAAACTACCTGATCTCGCTGCGCCACGGCGTGTCGAGCAGCTATGCGTCGGTGCGAGCGCGTTGCGAACAGAACCCGCAGCGGCTGGCGCTGGGCATGGGAGTGGCACTTTACGCCCTGCTGGATGCCATCGTCGACAATTACCTGGTGGTGCTTTCGGAGTTGCGCAGCCAGTTCAACGACATCGAGGTAAATATCTTTGAGGCGAGGGTGTCACGCGCCAGGCTGCGGCGCATCTACAACATCAAACGCGAGCTCACACTGCTGCGCGACGCCGCGCAACCCCTGGTCGATATCTGCAACGACCTGATGCGGTTTCACGAGGACATCATTCCCAAGCCGATTCGCGTTTATGTGCGCGACGTGCAGGACCACTGCCGGCGCGTCATCGAGAGTTGCGACAACATGCGCGAGATGCTGATGAGCGCCATGCAGATCAATCTCGCAATGGTATCGATAGGGCAGAATGAGGTGGTCAAGCAACTGGCGGGTTGGGCCGCCATACTCGCCCTGCCCACGGTGGTATTCAGCCTGTACGGCATGAATTTCGAGAATATGCCGGAGCTCGGCTGGCATTACGGCTATTTTGGCGTGCTGGGCGGCACCGTCGCCGGCTGTATCTGGCTCTATGTGAAGCTGAAGAAAACCGGCTGGCTGTAGCGTCTGGCGGACAGCTCTCGTGTGACGCGCTCACACGCGCAGCAGCTGTACCACCCAGCACACGATCAACAGGAACTGGATCAGGAAGAACACAAACCGTACCAGGATCATCGGCGAACTGGTGGAGATCAGGTGCGTGATGCTCTGGGCGATGCGCGCGTACAGCAGCCAGCACGCGGTGGCGTTGGTGATCGCGGTATTGTCGGTAACCATCGCAAACAGCAGGACGCCGATATACAGCGGGATATTTTCCTGGCAGTTGGCGATGGCGCGCGTCAGTCGGCGGCCATAACCGTCCAGATCGATACCGTTGGGGTCGAAGGCCATGCTGCCGGTTTTCCGGCTGGCCAGCAGCCGGACCAGAGGCAGTTGCACCATGAGCAGCGCCCACCATACGACCAGCCAGAGAATTGTTGCCGCCGTCGATTCCATGTTCATCCCTCCCACACGCTTGTTAATGTTATTTGCGGTCCAGACCGATTCAGTGTTCTGCGGTGGTGACTGAAAGTCAATTGTGTGCTCAGTGAATAGTGCCGCCTGCGCGTGAATCAGTTGGCGTCGATGCGATACCGGTCGATCTGCACTTCCTCGCCGTAATCGGCGTAGTCGCCTGCGGCGCGCGCGGCGCGGAACTCGCCCCAGTGAATGGGGCGATAGCGCGGTGGATGTGCTGCGTCGCACACACCCGGAAGCGGCGCATACACCGTGGCGTAGCTGGGGTTGTAGAAATAGGGTGCGCTGTAGCGGGCTGTGCGGACATCCACGAGCACCCGGTGCAGCGGCGCGGTATAGCGATCGTTCGACCACACCTGCACGATATCGCCGATATTCACAACCAGCGCGTCGTCGCGCGGTTGAATCAGGCGCCACTGTCCGTCGTGCAGTACCTGCAGGCCGGGCTGGGCATCCTGCAGCAGCAGGGTCAGTGCGCCGGAGTCGGTGTGGTGGTGTATGCCGAGGTGCCCGCTGGCCGGAATGCCCGGCGTGTCGGCGGGCGCGGGATGCGCGCAGGGCGGGTAGTAGTTCAGCCGCAGGAAGCTCGTCTGGTGTGCATCGAAGCAGCCGTCCAGATGCCGCGCCGGCATGCCGAGGTTCTCACTGATGGCGCGTAGTATCCGCAGCGCCACCTGGTCACAGGCTGCGGAAAACGCCTGCAGCGTATCGCGAAAGCCGCGCAACACACCGGCCTCGTCGGGCCACTGCGCGCGCGCGCCCGACAGGCCGGGTGTTGGGAGATCCGGGCCGACGTCGAAGATTTCCTTCCAGTCGCGGGCGTTCTTGGTGAGTTCGCGATCGTAGAAGCCCCAGGGATTCTCCGCCGTGCGCTCGATCCGACGTTTCAGCGCTCTGGGCTGTCCGAAGAATCCGTGCATCGCGGCAAACATCTGCTCGATCAGCGAATGCTCGACGGTCGCGCCAGTCAGATAGAAGACGCCCCACTGCCGGCAGGCGTGATCGAGCGCACGGCGCGTGCGCGCCTGTCCCAGTGTAGTGAAATCTATTGTGGGAATAGTTAGCACCGGGAGCCTCGAGTGGAATCCCTGAATGCCCGTCGCGGATGCTGGTGCGCTGTCAAGGCTCAGGGCTCCGCATTCGCCTTGTACCGTGACCAGGCGTCGTCGGCGGACAGTTCGCGGGCCCGGCTGAAGCAATCCGCGCGCTGTTCTTCATCGGCGTCACGCTGCTCAGCCCGGGTCAGCTGCAGGTCGCGCAGCCGGGCCGACTCATAGGGGTAATCGATGGGCACTGCCACCGGTTCACACACACGCCGGTTTTCGGCGTGTGCGGGCACGGTGCGTCTCTGGCAGGCGCTGAGCTCGTCACCGGACAGGCCGCTGCAGTCGGGTGCTTGCGCAGGCACCATCACCGCCACTACGCGACAGTAGTTGTGTACGCGGTAGCCCGTGGCCAGCAGGTCTTCCCGCTCCGCAATCTCGGCGTCGAGGCCGGACAGCATTCGCCTGCGTTCACGCGCCGCCAGCGTGGCGCCGCACACTTTGTCCGCCCGCGCGTCGGGACTCATCGCCTGGAAGTCCTCCAGCGAGGTGCAGCCACCCGCGACGAGCAGCGCGCTGAATGCACACCATCTCCGGATTACATTACCCATCGCGCAACCGTGCCGTTTGTTCACCTGAGCGGATTATAGCGGGTGGAATAGCGGTATACTCACGGGCCCATGCCGCAGCGGCGGCAGGCATCGCGATGCCACTAGATCTCACTATAAGCGATGTCACTATAAACCGAAGAGAGCACCATGGAATACATCCATTCCCTGATCGATCTGTTCCTCAATCTCGATACGCACATGGCGAATATCATCCAAGAGTACGGCAACTGGACCTATGCCCTGTTGTTCCTGGTCATCTTCATGGAAACCGGTCTCGTGGTCACACCCATCCTGCCGGGCGATTCACTGCTTTTTGCGGCGGGAATGTTCGCCGCTGTTGGCTCCATGAACATTTTCTACCTGCTGGGCCTGTTGATGGCAGCTGCCATTCTGGGCGATACGGTCAATTACTCCATCGGACGCTACCTCGGCGACCGCGCTTACAGCATCACATGGATCAAGAAAGAGTACTTCGACAAGACGCATGCTTTTTACGAGAAACATGGCGGCAAGACCATCGTGCTCGCGCGATTCGTTCCTATCGTTCGCACGTTTGCGCCGTTTGTCGCCGGCATCGGCAAAATGTCCTACCGGCGTTTCATTGCCTACAACGTCGCAGGCGGTATCGCCTGGGTATTGATCTGCACTCTGGCAGGCTACTTTTTTGGCAATATTCCGGTGGTGAAGAAAAACTTCGAGCTGGTCATCATTGGCATCATCCTGTTGTCGGTCATGCCCATCGTGCTCGAGTGGTGGAAGGCGAGGCGGGCGGCGAGTACGGCACCGGCGGAGTGATCGCTGTTGGGCGGCTGTCGGCTTACTCTTTGTTCAGACGGTCGGGTTGATGGCTGAAGGCGTTCGAGCTGCGTGCTGCAGTCAGGGTTGCTGCAGGCCTCGCTTGCTCAAAAGGCTGGGATATTCGCCGCGAGGCCTGCAACAACCCTGCCTCCACGCTCAAGGTGAGGCTGGTGCGGTGAAGCCTTCCGCGGCGAATATCTCAGCCGTCTGAGCTGCGGGAGGCTTCACCGCACCAGCCGTCGAAGGCAGTCACCGACCAATCCCGGCTGCCGTCGAAGACATCAACGAAGATATTCCGAACCGCCACCTGGCCCCTGCTTGAACAGAAAGCGATCCGCCTTCATCAGGATCATCGGCAGGAACAGCAGATCCAGGAAGATCGCCACGAAGATCGTTATGGCCACCAGCAGCCCGGTGGTGGAGTTCACCGAAAAGTCCGACAGCACCAGTACCAGGAAACCAACGGCCAGCAGGATCGACATGCTGAACAGAGCGTTGCCCACCGCGTTGAACGTGCGCCGGATGGCATCGTCCACGCTGAGCCCCAGCTTGCGACGGCCTTCGATGTACTTCAGCAGGAAGTGAATCGTGTCGTCGACAATGATGCCGAGTGTGACACTGAACACCACCGACGCCGCGATGTTTACCTCGCCCACCAGCAGTCCCCACATGCCGAGGGTGGCGAGCGCGGGAATCAGGTTGGGGATCAGGCTGACCAGACCGAAGCGCAACGAGCGGAATGCCCAAGCCAATATGGCCGAGATTTGCAACAGCGCAAACAGCGAACCGTTGACCATGCTGTCGATGTTGCGCAAGCCCACATGGGCGAAGCTGATCGACTGGCCGACGCCGCGCGCCACATAGTCGGGGATGTTTTCCTCCATCCACTGCCGGCTGCGGTTTTCGAAGGCGATCAAGCCCTGCGATTTCTGGTTGCGCAGCGTGGCCGAAACTTTGAGCGAGGATTTATCGGCGCTCACCTGGTGCGTGACATCCTGCCCGTAGGGTATGGAGATTTCGTACAGCAGCGTGTACTGCGCCGCGAGGTCGCTGCTCTCGGGCAGGCGGCGCCATTCGGGTGCGTCGGCGTGCATCACCTGGTTGAGATGCTTGAGCGTGTCGGTAAAGGATTCCACATTCACGACTTCCGGCTGGGCGCGCAGCCAGCTCACGAACTTGTCCACGTCTGCGAGGAACTCGGGATTGTTGATGCCGCCGGCTTCGCCGGAGTTTAGCGAGTAGTGCAGGACCTGGGTGCCGGAGAGCCGGTTTTCCACCGCGCGCATCGCGTGTGTCAGCGGGATGGCCTCAGAGAAATAGCTCGTCGGATCGTCGTTCAGCTCGATGCGCAACATGCCGGCCATGAGCAGGACGCTGAGCGCCAGCGAGCCCCAGAACAGGCCGCCGCGATTGCGTATGGCGAACTCCGCGAGGCCGTCCATGGACATGACGGTGGCCGAGCCTTTGGTCGCGCGGAAGGGGAGCAGCATCACGAGGCCCGGCAACACGGTCAGCGTCACCCACAGCGCGCCGGCGACGCCGATGGCCGCGATATTGCCGAGTCCTCCGAACGCTGGAGAGTCGCTGAAGTTCATGCTGAGGAAGCCGGCAAAGGTGGTGGCGCTGGTCAGCACGATGCCATGGAAGGTTTCGTCCAGCGCATGGGTGAGCGCGGCGTGTTTGTCCGGGTGCTGGCGCAGCCGGCCGAGAAATACCGTAAGCACATGAATGCAGTCGGCGATGGCCAGCGTCATGATGACCGTTGGCGCGGACGCGGTGACGCTGTTGAGCCCGATCCCCGCCCAGCCGGCAAAACCCATGCCGACCAGAATGCTGAGAAAGATGATCGTCACGGTACACAGTGAAGCCAGCGGCGAGCGCAGCAGGTACGCGCAGACCACCACGATAATCAGCAGCAACACGGGCATCAGCGTGGTGGAATCGCGGGCTGTGACCTCCGCAAGTGTCTGCTCGGTCATCGCCCAGCCGGCGAGGTGAACGGTGAGCCCCGGATTATCGCGTGCGGTGTCCGCTACCATCTGCCGGGCGTAGGCAACCGATTCGGCGATGGCCGCGGCCTTGCGCTCCGTCGGCAGATTGAGGCTGACGTTGATAGCCGCGACCTGGCCGTTGCGCGCCAGCAGGCGGCCCTGTAACTCCTCGCGGGATGCGGCGATACCGCGCGCGTGCTCGATGGCCGCATCGTCGAGCTCGCTCACATTCTCCAGCAGGTTACTGACGGTGATGTCGTCGCCGTCCACTGCCGCGTGCAGGTAGTTGGTGATGGAATTCACGCGCTTGGCATTCGGCATGCGCCAGGCGCGGTCGGTCAGCGCCTCGATGGTGGCGAGGTGGGGCCGCGTGAAGATCGGCGCGTCGCCTGCATCGAGGACGAACAGGATATTGTCCTCGCGACCGTAAGTGGCGATCAGTTCCTGTTCGGCGAGCAGGTTGGGGTCGTTCGGGTTGAAAAAAATGTCAATGCCGGCATCCACACGCAGGTGCAGGATCCCGGCGCTGACCGCCGCCGCCAGCAACAGATTGATCACCATCATCCGGTAGGGATGGCGCATGACGGCGGTGATCAGGGCGGTCTTGATATCCATGCCATGAGTGTATCAGCTAACGCGTCAGGCGGTATGTGACCCTGGTGTGTTTGCCCTGGCAGGAATATCACTTTACCCGCCAGTCGCCGCGCTGGATCATGTGCGAAATACCAGCGACTTACCATGTGGGTTGAGTACGACGAGGACACCGCAACGGCCACCAAACCACGGCAACGCTCGGACTGATGGCGTGCTTCGCGCTGATGATGACGCTGGATACTGCGCTTGGGTAAAGCAATTTTGCGAACTGGGGCAGTGAAAAAAGTCTCCGCAGCCGTGGTGTGGGGTCATTGGCGTGGAGTCAGCTTACAAATGCCTCTGGTAGCTTTACTCTGGCGCCGGCAAGTCGGGATTGTCGTCCACCCACCCCATGAAGATCTGGTAGCCGAGCGCCAGCAGCGTCGCGCCGACGAACATGCCGAGGATGCCGGCGGTCGCCATGCCGCCGAGTGCGCCGAGCAGGATCACCGGCATGGGCGCATCGACACCGCGGCCGAGCAACAGGGGCTTGAGCACATTGTCGACCGAGCCCGCGAGCAGCATGACGAGGGTGTAGACCACCGCCATCACCGTGTCGTGATGGCCCAGCGTCCAGATATAGGCAATGGCAGGCAGTGTCACCAGCATGGCCGGGATCTGCGCGATGCCGAGCACCAGCACCACGATGGCAATGACGCCGGAGCCTGGAATCCCGGCGAACAGCAGTGCGACACCGACCACCAGTGCCTGGATGAAGGCAATGCCGATGACGCCGAGCGCCACCGCGCGGATGGTCTGCGTTGCCAGCGCGTTGAACTGTGTCCCGCGAGTCGGGCCGCTGATACGTTTCTGGATTCGCAGGCTCGCGTTGGCGCCCTCCCGACCGTAAGCCATGATGATGCCGGCGATTCCGAAGGCTATCAGGAACTTCAGGATGTCCCCGCCGATACTCGCCACGAAGCCGAGTGCAGATTTGGCGAGGTCGCCGATCTTTGGTTGCATGTCGGCGATGATGCCGGGCAGGTCCTCGTGCGCCCTGGACCAGAACGCGTGCACCTGCTCCCCCACCAGCGGCCAGTGGGCGACGCCCGCGCCGGGCGCCGGTATGTGCAGCGAGTTGCCGCGGATGTTGCTGACGAGGCTGTGCACCGAGTCGCCGAGCGAACTCATCAGTGCCGTGGTCGGCCAGATCACCAGCACACTGCCGAGGAGGACGGTCAGAATTGCGGCGGCGCCCTGCCTGCGACGGAGCAGGGTGGCGAACCGCTGGTGTACCGGGTACAGCGTCACCGCCAGGATCACAGCCCACACCAGCATGGTGACGAAGGGTTTCATGATCTGGTAGCAAAGGAGCGTGAGCGCGAGCACCAGGCCGGCGCGGATCAGTACGTCCAGGGCGCGGTCCGAGATGCGTTTTTCGAACTCGACTGGGTTGGGTGTGGTCATGATAAATCGTCCCGCGTGTGTGGCGTCGCAAACCAGAATACTCTATAAACGACGTGCGACGCTGCCCATATCCACGACAGGACATATTCTTTGATAACTTTGAGCAACCTGGCGATAGCAACCGGATTGCCGCCGGCGGTGTACCGGGATGTGGCTCACGCGGACGACGGCGCGCCCGGAGTACGCCACCGTCCCGATGCGCTGATCATCGGGCGCAATGTACGCGGTTCGCGTCCGCCGATGTTTTTCTGTTCCGGCATGAACAAGACGGTGATCCACTGGCTGCTGGGCGCGGAGCAGCCCGTTTACTGGATGCGCAGCCTGATCGGTTGCGCGAGCTACTCGCCTGAAAACACACTGGCGCTCGCGCATTACTACGCCAGTGAGATACAGGAAATTTACCCGCAGGGACCGTTTACGCTCGGCGGCTACGGCGAAGGCGCCAGGATCGCCGCGTACCTCGCGGCCGAACTGGAGGCCCGCGGGCGCGAGGTTCGCCTGCTGTTCCAGATCGAACAATGGGCGCCGGTCACCTACCACGGCCGCACCCGGTTGCTGTTCGCGCAGTCGTCCCAGTTCAATCCCTTTTTCAAGTTCGGTACGCAGCAGAGCCCACTTGGCAAGTACTATCGCGGTGAACTGGCGGTCTCGGAACTGTCCTGCACGGCCGACCGGCTGCAGGACGCTGAGCATATAACCCGGCTGATGGCGGGGATTCAACGCGATATCGATGACGCCCTCGCCCACCGGGCGATGTTCGATGCGCTGCCGCCGGATGAACAGCCAGCGCAGCGGCAGTGCCTGACGCTGAATGAGCGGAGCCTCGGTATACAGATCACTTGCCCGCGCGTCTGGAGCGTGGATTCGCGCCTGGATTTCGAGGTGGAGGTGGAGAATCGCAGCGGCACCGATTGGCAGCCCCATGCGTCCAGCGGGCTCTGTGTGACAGTGCGCTGGATCGAGGCGCAGGGCCGTCGGTCGCCGGTAGCGGGAAAACTGAAACTGCACAGCGGCCTCAGGGCGGGAGAGAAACGCCGCTTCACTGTGCAGGTAAGGACCCCGCGCAGACACGGGCGCTGGACACTGGACGTCGATCTGGCCGAGGACGGGCTCTGCCTGTTCCAGGACGTCACGACATGCACGTTCCAGCGCGGGATTCTGCTCCTGTCTGGAGGCCGCGTGCTGCGCGCTCTGCTCAACGGTTGGTATTCGCACCGGCGCCGCGCGGCGCAGGGAAGCGCCGGCGACTGAGTGCGGCTGTATACCAGGGTGGAGCGGGCCAGTAGAATCGGTCCCGCAAGCGGCAATCGACCCGCCGCACCGACGGCGTTTCCGCGCGCGGTGTCAGCGCGCACTGGAGCATTGGATGAGAATAACAAATATCCTCGGGATCGCCGCGCTCGCGGCGGGACTTGCCCTGACCCCGGCGGTGCGGGCTGCGGGTACGGTGAACGTCTACAACTGGAATGACTACATCGGCGACGATGTGGTCTCGCGGTTCGAGAACGAGTCGGGCATCAAGGTGGTTTACGATGTGTTCGATTCCAACGAGGTGCTGGAAGGGAAGCTGTTGGCGGGCAGCACCGGTTACGATGTGGTGGTGCCGAGCATCGAGTTCCTGGGCCGGCAGATCAAGGCGGGCATCTTCCAGCCGCTGCACAAGGACAAACTTCCCAACTACCGCGAGCTCGACCCGGCCATGATGGCGACCATCGCGGCGGTCGATCCGGGGAATACGTTCGGTATTCCCTACATGTGGGGCACCACCGGCATCGGCATCAACAAGGCAAAAGTGCTGGCCGTGCTCGGGCCCGATGCGCCCCTGGATTCCTGGGACCTGGTGTTCAAGCCGGAGAATCTCGCCCGCTTGAACAAATGCGGGGTGGCCTTCCTCGATTCACCGACGGAAATCTTCGCGGCCGCTCTGCACTATCTCGGCAAAAACCCCAATACGGCTGCGGTGGCGGACTACCAGGGTGAGGCGAAGGCGCTGCTGAAACGACTGGCGCCCTCGGTGACGTACTTCCACTCCTCCAGATACATCGATGACCTCGCCAGTGGCGAGATCTGTGTGGCCGTCGGCTGGTCGGGTGACATTGCGCAGGCCAGGGCGGATGCATTGGCTGCGAAGAACAACGTGGAAATCAGCTATGTGATCCCGAAAGAAGGCGCGATGCAGTTCTACGACATCCTGGCGATCCCCAAGGATGCGGCGAATGTGGAACAGGCGCATGCATTTATCAATTTCCTGATGCGACCCGATATTGCCGCCGAGAACACCAACCGCATCTGGTATCCCAACCCGATCCCGGCATCGCGCCCCATGATCGCTGCCGAAATAGTGGGCGATACGTCCATCTATCCGTCGCCAGAGGTGATGTCCAAACTCTACATCGCGACCATCAAGTCGCCGGCCGTGGACCGGGCGATGAACCGGGCCTGGACCGAGGTGAAGACAAAGCGCTAGGCGGGTAACCAGTGTCTTTCTCATCATGCGTGAGAGCCGTGCGGTGAACGAGGTGCTCTCCAATGCCACCACGGCGGCCGTCGACAGCGAACGCGCGGGTGACGATAACTACATCGCCTTGCGCGGCGTCACCAAACACTTCGATGGCATGGTGGCCGTGAACGGTGTGGACCTGTGCATTCGTCGCGGCGAGCTTTTTGTACTGCTCGGCGCCTCGGGTAGTGGCAAGACCACGCTGTTGCGTATGCTCGCCGGCTTCGAGCAGCCCAGCAGCGGTGATATTTCACTGGAGGGGCACAGTCTCATCGACCTGCCGGCCAATCGGCGACCCTTCAATCTGATGTTCCAGAGCTACGCCCTGTTTCCGCATATGACCGTGGAGCAGAACATCGCCTTCGGGCTCCGGCAGGAGCGCATCAGTCGGGCACAGGTCGCCGTGCGTGTCAGCGAAATGCTGGACTGTGTGCAGATGACGCCCTTTCGCCGGCGCAGGCCGCACCAGTTGTCAGGCGGGCAGCAGCAGAGGGTGGCGCTGGCGCGCTGCCTGGCCAAGCGTCCCAAGCTGCTGTTGCTCGATGAGCCAATGGCGGCACTGGACAAGAACCTGCGCGGGCGCATGCAGCTGGAGGTTGCCAATATCATCGAATCGCTCGGCGTCACCTGCGTGATGGTGACCCACGACCAGGACGCGGCCATGACCATGGCCGACCGTATCGCCATAATGGAAGCCGGTCGTATCCTGCAGGTGGGCACACCGGGCGAGATCTACGAGCGGCCCAACTGCCGCTACACCGCGCAATTTGTCGGCTCGGTCAACCTCTTCGACGGCGTGGTTACGCGGCTACATGGCGACGTCGTGGAGATTGCCAGCCACAGTGCGAGCCATCCACTTCGCGTCCGCCACGGCGTGAACCTCGCCATCGGCCAGGCTGTCAGCGCCGCGCTGCGACCGGAAAGAATCCTTCTGCACAGGCAGCTGCCTTCTCAGGAGCACAATCGGGAAGCAGGCGTGGTGGAGGATATCGCCTACCTGGGTTCGCATTCGGTGTACCACATACGGCTGGATACCGGCCTGCTGGTGTCGGTCACCGCGATGAACGATGAACGGCAGGCCGGTGCGCGGCTCACCTGGCACGACCGCGTCTGGGTGTGCTGGGATGAACACGCGATGACGGTACTGCCCATATGAATGTGCAGTCGTGGTGGCGGCGTGTCGCCGCGCTGCATTGGCTGGTGGTCATTCCGCCCTATCTCTGGCTGCTGCTGTTCTTTGCCGTGCCGTTTGCCATCGTGTTCAAAATCTCGCTGGCCGACGCGACAATCGCGCAACCGCCCTATACACCGCTCTACGAGTACATCGATCACCAGCTCACGTTCCACGCCACGCTGGCGAACTACCGCTTCCTGTGGCAGGACGCGCTCTATCTCGATGCCTGCCTGGGTTCCCTGCGCATTGCCGCCATTGCGACGCTGGCCTGCCTGCTGCTCGGCTATCCCATCGCCTACGGGATTGCGCGCATGGAGGGCTCCCTGCGCAACCTGCTGCTGATGCTGGTGATACTGCCGTCGTGGACCAGCCTGCTGATCCGCGTTTATGCCTGGATGGGACTGCTGCGCACCAACGGCATCATCAATGGCATTCTTGTGC
This sequence comes from uncultured Halioglobus sp., assembly GCA_964461965.1. Classification (GTDB taxonomy): domain Bacteria; phylum Pseudomonadota; class Gammaproteobacteria; order Pseudomonadales; family Halieaceae; genus Marimicrobium. Next base: position 21,644 of record CAYWWD010000058.1, read on the forward strand.
ATCTCGGTGTGGTGGACGAGCCGCTGCGGCTGTTGAATACCGAATTCGCGGTGTACATCGGCATCGTCTACGCCTACCTGCCGTTCCTGATCCTGCCGCTGTACGCCAACCTGGTGAAACTCGACATGCGTCTACTGGAGGCTGCCACGGACTTGGGCGCCGGCCCGGTGACGCGTTTCCTGAAAATCACGTTGCCGCTGTCGCGCGGTGGCATCATCGCCGGCTGCCTGCTGGTGTTCATTCCCGTGGTCGGCGAGTTCGTGATCCCGGAACTGCTGGGTGGTTCGCAGACGCTGATGATTGGCAAAGTCCTGTGGGGTGAGTTCTTCAATAACCGTGACTGGCCGGTCGCCTCGGCGCTGGCGACGGTGATGCTGGTGGTGCTGCTTGCACCCATCCTGTTGTTCCATCACTACCAGGCACGGGAGATGGAGGCGGGGGAGTGATGCCGGCCTCCCGTGCCACACCCCTGTTCACACGCATCTGCCTGCTGATGGGGTTTGTGTTCCTGTATGCGCCCATGCTGGTGTTGATCGCCTATTCATTCAACGCGTCCGATCGCGTCAATCTCTGGGGCGGGTTTTCCATGCGCTGGTACGGCGAGTTGTTGCGCAACGAGGCCATGATGGCGGCCCTGTGGATGAGCCTGCGGCTGGCGTTCGCGACCGCGAGTGCCGCCATCGTACTGGGCACCTGCGCCGCGCTAGTG
>CAYWWD010000059.1:0-17120 GCA_964461965.1 uncultured Halioglobus sp.
ACTGGATGGAAACACTGGCCAAAGCCGAGCGCAGTCACGCCAACCGCTTCCAGAAAGCGCTGAACAGCCTCAACGACTGATGGCCTCCCCGTGACCGCACTCGCGGGTGCGGTCACCTTAATCGCATGTACCTTGACCACTGCTGAGGGGTTACCGCGTGAGAGAAGGCAGTCTGGAAGCGCCCACCCGCCACCCGATCGACTGGAAGTCGGATGACTTCTGGAACAGCGAGAGCCTGGAACGCGAACTCGAGCGGGTGTATGACATCTGCCACGGCTGCCGCCGCTGTGTGAGCCTGTGCGATGCCTTTCCCACCCTGTTCGACCTCGTGGACGAATCGCCGACGCTGGAGGTCGATGGCGTCGCCAAAACCGACTTCCCAAAAGTGGTGGACCAGTGCTATCTGTGCGACCTGTGCTACATGACCAAGTGCCCGTATGTGCCGCCGCACGAGTGGAACGTGGACTTCCCACACCTGATGCTGCGCGCCAAGGCGGTCCGCTTCAAACAGGAGGGCGCAGCGCTCCGTGACCGCGTACTCACCAGCACCGACCGGGTTTTCGGCCTCGCGGCCATTCCACTGGTCGATGTGACCGTCAATGCGCTGAATCGCAGCGCGAGTGCACGCAAGGCGCTGGAATCCGTCGCCGGCATTCACCGCGAGGCGCCACTTCCTCGCTTCCACAGCCGCACGCTGCGCAAACAGGCCAAACCATTATTGCGCGCAATCGAACCCACCGCCGTCGGGGAGACCCGCGGGAAAGTCGCGCTCTACGCCACCTGTTACGGGAACTACAACTCACCTGACATCGGCCTCGATTTTATGAAGGTGTTCCAGCACAACGGAATCCACATCGATCTCGTGCCCCGGGAGAAGTGCTGCGGCATGCCGAAACTTGAACTGGGCGACCTCGCGTCGGTCGACGCGCTCAAAGCCGCCAATATCCCGGTGCTGGCAAAACTCGTCGACGACGGTTACGACCTGACGGCGCCCATCCCCTCCTGTGTCCTGATGTACAAGCAGGAACTGCCGCTGCTGTACCCGGATGATGCGGACGTAAAAAAGGTGCGGGCGGCATTTTTCGATCCGTTCGAGTACCTGTGGTTGCGCTACAAAGGTGGCGCATTGCAGACAGAATTTCCTCACGCGCTGGGCGCGATCACCTACCAGGCTGCCTGCCACCAGCGTGTGCAGAATATCGGCCCGAAAACCCGCGACGTGCTGAGTCTCGTTCCGGGCACGACCGTCACCGCACTGGAGCGCTGCTCCGGTCACGACGGCACCTACGCGGTAAAACGGGAAACGCGCGCTAAATCAGTAAAAATCGGCCGCCCGCTGGTGCGCAATCTCGATGAACACCCCCCGGATCATTTCACCAGTGACTGTCCCATGGCTGCAACCCACATCGCCAACTTGTCGGAGTCCATCGAACGCTCCGACCATCCCATGACGCTGCTGCGAATGGCGTACGGCCTCTAGCAACAGGAGCAAGCATGCCGAAGCTGACCCGCGCCGACCTCTGGTCACTGGAAGACTACGCCGAGCGGCGCGCCGCATTTCGGGCGCAAGTCCTGACACACAAGAAGTCGCGACAGCTGGCGCTCGGTGCGCACGCGCGCCTGTATTTCGAGGATGCCACAACCATCCGCTACCAGATCCAGGAAATGCTGCGCATCGAAAAAGTGTTTGAGGCACACGCCATCAACGAGGAGTTGGATGCCTACAATCCCCTGATTCCCGACGGGCACAACTGGAAGGCGACCTTCATGCTCGAGTACGAAGACGCCGTCGAACGCGCCCGCCGGCTCGCCCTGCTGATCGGCATCGAGGACAAGGTGTGGCTGCAGGTCGAGGATTGCGCAAGGGTTTTTGCCATCGCCGACGAGGATCTGCCGCGGGAGAACAACGAGAAGACCGCGTCCGTGCACTTCCTGCGCTTCGAATTGACGCAGGCGATGATCGCCGCCGTACACCGGGGTGCCACGGTACACGCCGGTATCGATCACCCGGCCTACACCATCGATGCGATTGCCCTGCCTCCCCTTGTGCGCGATTCACTGGCCGGCGATCTGCAGGCCGCGCGTATCAACTAATAACCCGCGCGCTTCTTGGTGTGCCGGGTCGGGAGAGCGAGCAGCGGGTCATCCGGCCAGGGGTGTTTGGGGTAGCGCCCTCGCATCTCGCGCTTGACCTCCTGATAGCTCGAACGCCAGAACCCGGCGAGATCCTGCGTGATCTGCAGAGGGTGCTGGCCCGGCGATAGCAGGTGAACCAGCAGGGCGACGCGGCCGTCGGCGATGGTCGGCGTGTCCTCGCAACCGAACATTTCCTGCAACTTGACCGCCAGCACCGGTGGATCCTGGGTGTAATCGATGGCTACGCTGGAACCTGAAGGCACAGCCAGGCGCTCGGGCGCCATGCGCTCCAGTTCCAGTGGCAGCGGCCAGGGCAGGAGTGCGCGCAGCAGGAGCTTGAGATCCAGCTGCTGGAAATCTTCCAGGCGGCGTACCGGGGTGAGATGGGGCAGCAGCCAGGACTCAAGCGTGCGCAACAGCGCGTCGTCCGACAGATCCGGCCACGGATTGTCCTCGCGGCTACCTTCGATGCGGTGCAACAGCATCACGCGGGCGCGCCACTGTGCAAGGTGCGCGTTCCAGGGCAGCAGCGCCAGGCCCCGCTTGCGCACCAGGCCCAGCAGAGCCTCGGCCCGAGCGCCGTCGGGAATCTCCTCCAGCGGCTGCGCCGCCAGCAAGATTCCACCTACCAGACTGCGCCGTTCGGCCACGAACCGGTCCTGGCGATAATCCCATTCCACATGCTCGACGGCCGTGACCAGCGGCGAGAGAACCTCCTGGAACATCCTGGGATTGAGTGCGCTGGCGCTGTAGATCTGGTCTACGGGTTCGCCCACCTGCCCACCGAGTTCTGCGACGGCCAGCCACTCCTGCCCGACCAGGCTGTCATTTCGCGGCAGCACGGCGCTGCGGCCATTGCTCAACTGGTAGCGACAGCTTTCACCATCCATCCGCAGGCGCGCGATGCGATCGGGGTAGGCGCTGGCCAGTAGTACGCCCACGACGTCCTCCTGCTTCACGCCAACAGCAAAGGTGCGTGCCTTATGTACCTCGCTGGCCATGCGCGCGTAGCGCCGGGCCTGCTGCCATACACGCCGGAACCAGCCCTGCAACTGGGGTGGACAGCGGCTGTCACCAAGCAGCACACCGATGGTCGATACGATATCCGTACCCTGTTCAGCCAGCGGGTTGCGTTCCGAGAGGATGGCCGCCAGCAGGCAGGCGGTTTCGGTGGCGTGAATATCACAGCCGACCAGCAGCATGTGGGCCAGGCGTGGATGCAGCGGCATCTGTGCCAGGCGCACACCGTGTGGCGTCAGCTGGTAGTTGTCCGATCGATTCCTGAATGCCGCGCCGCAACGCTCCAGCGTGGCGATCGCCTGTCGGTAGGGAGCCTCGGGGGGCGGGTCCAGCCACAGCAGTTCACCCACCTGCGCCACGCCCCACGACAGCAATTGCAGGGCCAGTGGCGCGAGATCTGCCTGCAGTATCTCGGGAGTGGCGTACGGCACCAGGCGCGACTGTTGTTGTTCGCTCCACAGGCGGTAACAGTAGCCGGGTTCCTGCCGGCCCGCCCTGCCCTGGCGCTGCTCCGCAGAGGCCCGCGAAATGCGCCGCGTGGTCAACCGCGTAATCCCGGTAGCGGTGTCGAACACCGGCTCGCGCACCAGGCCCGAATCCACCACGACCGAGACGCCTTCAATCGTCAGGCTGGTTTCGGCAAGGTTCGTGGCAAGCACCACCTTGCGGCAGCCAGCGGGTGCCGGCTGTATGGCCTGCTGCTGGCGCTCCAGCGACAAGCCGCCGTACAGCGGCATGAGCTGCACGTGCTGTTCGCCGATCACCTTCAATATGTCTGCGAGCTCCCGGACCACGGCGCTGATCTCACGCTGGCCAGGCAGGAACACGAGGATACTGCCGGTGCGCTCGCGAAGTGCCTGCACCACCGTTTGCACTACCGGTTGCACGATGGAATCTCGCAGTTGGTACGCCTCACCGTACCGGGTTTCCACGGGGAACTGGCGGCCGCTCGAGGTGACGATGGGCGCATCGCCGAGCAGCTTGGCGACCGCGTCACCGTCCAGCGTCGCCGACATCAGCAGCAGCTTGAGCGCCGGGCCCTGGCGGAACAGTTTGCGGCCGAGCAGAGCCAGCGCCAGGCACAGATCCGAATCCAGGTTGCGCTCGTGAAATTCGTCGAAGATCACCAGCCCGATGTCTTCCAGTCCCGGATCGCGCTGCAGCTGGTGCGTCAGTATTCCCTCGGTAATGACTTCGATACGGGTGGTTTCACCCACACAGCTGTCCATACGAATCCGATAGCCGACCGTCTGCCCCACTTCCTCACCCAGCAGGTGAGCCATGCGTGCAGCCGCAGCACGCGCAGCCATGCGGCGCGGCTCCAGCAACAGGATTTTGCGATCGCCCAGCCACGCCTGATCCAGCAGCGCCAGCGGCACGACCGTGGTCTTGCCCGCCCCCGGCGGCGCCTGCAGTACGACGTCGTGGTGCTCGGCCAACGCCAGCTTCAACGGGTCCAGCACGGCGGCAATCGGGAGCTGGCTGATGTCATCGGAATACATCGCGCCATCTTATCGAAGCGCTGCATGGCGTGCCACGAATTACGGTGACCACCGCGGGTCAGGCTGCGGGCGTTGCCTGCCTTCGCCGCGATGGATACTACGGTGGGAAAATGGAATTCACCTTGTCGCCTGCTATGCTGCACAGGCGCGATTCGATCTTTTCGGGAGTGACCGTGATGATGATGCTTATTCTGGGTGTGCTGCTCTTTGCGTGCGTGCATTTCGTACCCGCACTTGCGCCTGCGCTCAAGGCGGGCACGGTCCGGCGTCTGGGTGAAAATCCCTACAAGGGTATTTTCTCGCTGCTGCTGCTGTGCGCCATTGCGCTGATCATCGTGGGTTGGCGCAGTGTGACCCCAGCGCCCGTCTACAGCCCACCTTCCGGGCTGCACGGAGTTGCACTCGGGTTGCTGGTCGCGGCGTTCCTGTTGCTGGTAGCGAGCGCGCGCCAGTCCCGGTTGCGGCGCTTGATTCGCCATCCGCAACTGAGCGGCGTTGCGCTCTGGGGCACCGCCCACCTGTTGCTGAATGGCGATAATCGCGCACTGGTCCTGTTTGGCGGCATGGCGGCGTGGGCGGTGCTCGAGATGCTTGCCATCAACGGGCGGGACGGCGTATGGATAAAGGTGGCCGCTCCTTCGTGGGGAGCAGAGGTCGTTACCATGCTGGTGACGGCACTCACCGTAACGGCAGCGATCTATATGCATCCCTGGCTCAGCGGCGTCAAGGTCTGGTGATGGGCGCGCCTACAGCGGATAGCGGAAATCCAGGCTTTGCTCGGTGTAGGCCCACAGGCGCTCGGCTGCATCATCGTCGCGCGCCCAGGGCTTCGGCTGGCGCGGTTTACAATCGATAAAGTATTCACCCGAGATCCCGGCAACCTCGTCGCTGGCGCACAGGTAGACGGACGTCTGCGCGCCCTGCTCCGGGGTGCGGAAGAAGGGCTTCAGCAGGCGGGGCAGGTTCCGGCTGATGAATCCGCTGTTCTGAGTTCCGAGTGACGTTGCCACCGCACCTGGATGCAGGCAGTTCACGGTGGGATCACAGCCCTGCAGCAAGCGGGCCAACCGCCGGGTGAAAAGAATATTCGCCAGCTTTGAGCGACCGTACTCGCGGAAGGTTTTGTAGCTGCCAGTGGCCTGCATGTCGTCGAAACCCATGTCTTTTACGAACGCATGAGCACCCGAGGCGACATTGACGATGCGAGCGCCCGGCGTGGCCCGCAACCGGGGCAGCAGCAAACCGGTGAGCAGGAACGGCGCAAAATGGTTGACCGCCAGCGTCTGCTCAAAGCCATCCACCGTCACCTTTCGCGAGGTGTTGATTACACCGGCGTTATTGAGCAGCACATGCAACGGCTCCGGCTGTGCAGCAAGCAGCTCACCGGCGCGCCGGACACTCCCGAGGTTTTCCATATCCATCAGGATGACAGCGGGTGCCGGGGCACCGGCAGCAAGAATCTCCTGCCGCAATACAGCTGCCTTGTCCGCACTGCGACACAGCAGCGTCAGTTGCGCACCCTGTCGCGCGAGTGCCAGGCACGCAAAACGCCCGATACCGGCCGTGGGGCCTGTGATTGCGATGTGTTTACCCTGCATGTGCACCCGCCGCCGGTCGACCTGTTCAGTCCGCACTCTAGCCCAGTTCGCCAGGCGCAGAAAGCGCAATCGCTGTTTCCGCGCTATGCTGGGTTCCAACGCACCGTTATAATCGTGCGCCGTTTTTTGCGAGACCGCCGAGCATGTCACTTTTCGACAAAGACTACGCACCCCTGGCCGACACGGCACTGCTGCAGCGGCACATCAAACAGGCACTCGCCGCGCAGGCCCCCGGCGGACTGGAAGTGGATATCGCCTATCAGTTGGTGAAGCGCGTGTTCAATCCAAGGGTCTTTGGGGCAGACAATATCCCCCGCAAGCCCTGCCTGTTTGTGGGAAATCACTCACTGTTCGCGCTCGATGCCGCCGTCATTACCCCGCTGTTTCTCAAGGAACTGAACCGTTTCATCCGCGGCATGGGCGACAAATTCCTGTTCTACAATACGCGTGTCGCGGACTACCTGATTTCGAAAGGCCTGGTCATGGGCCACCCCGAGGTGTGCGCGGCATTGATGCGGGCAAAGCAGGACCTCCTCGTTTTTCCCGGCGGCGCATACGAGTCGGTCAAGCCTGTCTCCAGCTTCTACGACCTGCAGTGGAAAGAGCGTTACGGTTTCGTCAAACTCGCGGCCAGGCACGGCTATACCATCATGCCGTTCGGCCTGGTGGGGCCGGATGAATTCTACGGGCACCTGATTGAAGGGCAGGAACTTCCGGAGTCAGCGCTCGGGCGGCTGCTGACACGCCTGGGTGTGCTGCACGAGGGCATTCGCTCCGACATCCTGCCGCCGATCCCGGTCGGCAGCCTGGGAACGCTCTTCCCCAAGCCGCAGCGGTGCTACCTCGGATTTGGCAAGCCTATTGATCTGACACGCTATAAGGGCAAGACACTAAAGCAGAAATCCCTGCACAGCGTGCGTGCGCAGGTTGCGGAACAGATCGAAACACAACTTGCCGACCTGCTGGCAATTCGCGAGCAGGACAAAAGCGGTAATAGCCTGCTACGCCGCCTGCTCACGGTGTGACCGGTCGCGCTATTCGCGCATCACGCGTGCCAGACGCGCCGGCTCGCGCCAGGTGCCGCCGAACAGGCGTGCTAGATACAGCAGCGCCAGCGCGATCAGCATCGACACGAACACCCACCAGGATACCAGCGGCTCCAATTTATAAACCACGATAACGAAGTACTGCGCCAGCAGCATCAACCAGTGCACGCTGGTCGACGTGATCATGATCCAGCGCGTATCACCCGCGCCGCGCAACGCGCCACCGGCAATCAATATCGTGGCGTCGGCCAGCATATAACTCACCAGTCCGAACATCATGAAACCCGCCAGTTCCCGTATCGCCGGGAACAGTGCATCCTGCGTCTCAAAGACACCTACCAACGTCGTGCGAAACACCAGGAATACAATCGCGAGCGCGCCGGAGTAACCGAGCGCCAGAAGAAAGCCCGAAGCGATCACCTGGTTGGTCCCCGCCAAGTTACCTGCACCGACGCAGCGACCGATGAGGCTCATCACCCCGATATTGAGGCCGATCATGGGAATGAACGACACCATGTCCCAGTTGAACACGATCGCCATTGCCGCGCCCTGTACCACACCGTAGGACTGGAACAGCAACAGGAACAGGTTGAAACTGGAAACGTTCATGAAGCTCTCCAAACCGGAGGGCATACCCAGGCGCAGGTAGCGGCGCATGATTCCCCGATCGAAACGCAGTGATCGGCTGACATGGAACTGGTGCCAGTGATCCCTGGACAGGTAAAAGCACAGGTAGATACCGATTGCAAACACGGTCGCCAGCACCGTACCCAAGCCCGCGCCCGCGATACCCAACCGCGGCATGCCGTACTCGCCAAAGATGAGCAACCATGACAAGGGAACGTTGACGACACAACCGAGCACGTCCGCGATCATCACCACCCGGGTGTGGCCGATGCCCGCGAAGTAGCTGGCGAGACAGGCCTTGATGAGCGTAAACACACTGCCGCCCATGAGTACGTAGAAAAATGTCTGCTCCAGCTGTACCTGCACCGGATCGTGACCCATCAGCGCGAACGCCTTGCCTCCGAAGTACGCCGCCAGCAGCAAGAACGGTGTACTGCAAAGTGCGAGCAAAATGCCCTGGGTCGTCACCAGCGGGCATTTGGCGAAATGCCCTGCGCCATAGTACTGCGCCACGATCGCATTGCCGTAGGTGATCAGGCCCATGAACAGCGAAAAACAAAAGAACGACCCCACGCCCCCGCCGAGTGCAGCGGCAATGTGCACCGCGTCGATTTGGGACATGAACAGCCGGTCGGTGAACACCATCACCGCAAACGCGCCTTGCGACACCACCATGGGTAGTGACAAACGGAGCAATTCGCGCATGCTCGTCGCGGGGAATTTGATCAAGTGTGGGGGTGAATCCTGCGCTGGTCGGAGCAGGCTACTCTAGCAGAGATTGCGCGAGCTGAGCCGGGGGACAACAAACTTTGCAGTGGTCTGCTCCAGCAAAACCCAGGCAAAAGCGGAGGCACTATACAGGTAGTAGAGTTGGTGAAACAACAGCGCCTCGCAAGCAAACAGCAGTCCACCATTGCGGTAGAAGAAATGCGCGATTTCGCGGTTGGCGTAAAGCGCGAGCAACAACGGCAGCAGGTAGAGTGCCGGGTTGAGCAAGCCGACCAGCAAAGCAAGGGTGAATAGCAACAATACAACTGCGATGGCGGCACGCAACTGCTCCACCATGCCCACGTTCAAGTCATCAGGTATGCCTTCACCGGAGTGGATGATCAGTCTCGACCAGGGAAGCGCTCGCCGGAATATTTCGGTATGGATGAGATTGCCGAAACGCCATACCTTCAAATGTGTGCACTGCACATCGCGCAGCAGGCGCACGCGCCCGCCGGCCTTGATCAGTCGGTGGCCTAGTTCGATATCCTCGATCGAGGGGTACTTGTAGTGCTCGACATCAAAACCTCCGGCGGCGAGAAACGTCTCGCGCCGCACAGCGCCGCACCCGGACCAGAATGTGCTGGCTTCATCCCTGGCGCGCTGATGGTAATAGTGATGCACGAGATTCTTGTACCGGGAAAAAAAATTCCGCGCGGGTGGGTTGCTGTCATACGAGCCAAATACCGCGACTACCCCGGGGTCGGAAAATCCCCGCGCAAGGCCTGCGGCGGCATCTGCATGCACCACTACATCCGCGTCCACGAACCAGAGAATATCGCCGCGGGCGAGTGAAGCGGCCTGATTGCGGGCGCCACCCGGCCCGATACGGCCGCCGGAGGACACCACCCGGGCGCCCAATTCCCCGGCGATACGCCGGGAATCGTCGGTTGAGCCATCATCGACGAGAATTACTTCGAGTATCTCGCCGCGCTCGCGCATTGCGATTAACGCCGGCAGGCTGCGGACGATAAACTCCGCACCATTAAATACCGGCATGATCACACTGATGCCCATCGTCACCTGTTACGTCCTTATTATTATCAGCCTGGCTGGAGAAACCACCGACGCCATCGTTGTCGGCGGAATCAGGAGCACTTCTCCTCCATCGTGTAATGATCGCGCTGCGGATCCTTCGAACGCTTGATTTCGTGGTACTCGGCTTCGGTATTGACGTCCATGTAGTTGACGTCGTACCCGAGAATTTTCCGACCAAGCAACAAACCCATTTCGATTGAGTGATCAGCGTTGTTGTAGCGGTGTGTGCCACCCCGGCCGACGATATGCAGACCCTCAAACCGGGCGATGAAGTCATTGATGGTTTTGATCTTCTCACCATACTGCAGGTCGTAGACAGGATAGGCCTGCAGCGTCCTGACACAACTGAAGTCGATCACCTCGGAGCTGTCGATGAACTTGAGCTTGTTCTGCAGATCCTCGATGCAACGCCGACCCACCGCTTCATCGGACATCTGCCAGATATGATCATCCTTGGTACAGAAGCACTCCAATACCAGTGAGGTCGTCGATTGATCCGGGACCATGGCCGGGCTCCAGTTTTTGGGCTCATGCATACGCCCGAACAGGATGTCTTCGTCCTGCACGTATAGCCACGTATCGATGGATACCCGCTCTTTCCTCAAAATTACGTTGACCGTGATCAATGCCCGGAACGACAGTCCCTTCGCCGCGTCCGTCACGGCATGGTCGCAGCCTGGTTCCAGAATGCGCGGGAGCACACCCAGCGGTATGGTGGAGACCACCTTGGTGGCGGCAACCGAGTGTTCATTCCCTGTGACATCGCTATACACGACCTCAAAATTGTTGGGGCCGTGGTACTTGATCCTGGTGACGGTCGACTCGAGAAGAATGGTATTGGCGGCGCTGTGCGACTGGATATCCTCGGCCATGCGCTGCGGGATACGCACGTAGCCATCACGGGGGTACATGAATTCTTCAATCAGGCTTTCATTGTCGGATTTTGTCCTGAGCAGCGACTCCTGTATCACCGTCCAGATCGACAGGCCGGCGCTGCGTTGTGAAACCCAGTCGGATGATAGCTTTTCGCAGGGAAGGCCCCATACCTTTTCACTGTAGCGACGGAAAAACATGTCATATAGCTTTCCGCCAAATTGCGCCACATAGGCGTCTTTCATATTCTTGATGGATTTATTCAGCACCGAGTATTGCAGCGCCGATATGAGATAGGTAATGCCGGCGTGAAAAATCGTGACGACCCCGGCATTCTTGATGACGTTGAGGATACTGATCGGATAACTATAGTAGCCGCCATCGTAGTAGATGCGGCTGATGCGTTCGACCCAGACAATTTCATCGCCCATCAGGCGCCGGAACCAGCTGTTCAGGTCCTCATTCTTGGTAAACCAGCGATGGCCGCCGAGATCGAATTTGTAACCCCTGTGTTCGTTTGTGTTACACAGCCCGCCGACGAAGCCATTGCGATCGACAACCGTTACCCTGACCCCACTGACACTCAATTCATGCCCCGTTGCCAACCCCGCAGGACCGGCGCCCAGAATCACCACATGTTCTTTATTGTTCATATCTACCATGCCATTAAGCTGACTTGTGCCGCATTTCCACAATCCAGTTGTACACCGCCGCCAATAACAGGCAGGCCAAAAACACAAGCACAAACAACTGTAACGCGCCCCAGAATGCACCCATGATGCTCACGCTGTATCCCGGGATGTAATTGGAGAACAGCGCGGCGTGCACACTCTCATCGGCAGTGCCGCGAACCACCAGCCACGTCGTCGAAAAGAACAGGCAGAGCGCCGCCATGGCTCCGATAGCGAGGCCGAGGCTGAATCCATGCAGCCGCAATACCGAGGGTTTGAGTACCGGATTGTCAGCCGGTACCGTGCTCAGGAGAATATCCGCGATGCGCGTACCCAGCACACGACCGTACAACCGGTAACTGAGTGCGCTGAAGGTGCCGGCATACACGAAACCCCAGAATGCGCCTATCCAGGCGCCTTTGCTGGTGACTGTGTAGCCGGGAAAGAAAATAGCCAACAAACTCAGGTAGTTTCCGGAATTGTCTCCCCACTTGGCCATCGACGTGTGTGTCGCAAAATACATGATGATGGCAGCCAGGGTTCCGGCAGTGAGCCCCAGCATCAGGGCATTGAACCGAATCGCCGCGTTCAGCAACCGAAGGTTCACACCCTGCATATTATGTTTGGTGGTCTGCATATTCTGGTAGTTCCCCATCAGCGCCCGGACCTCAATCAGCAAGTTCCGCAGAGCTGATCAACATCACCCCGAGCGCGACGTAGTGCGTCAGGTTCCAGTAGACCGCAGCTGCAAATCCGCCGACAGCGCCCAGCAGGAAACCATAACAGGCCCCGACCATCGCCCCACCCCAGGTGACGCTATAGCCGGGTAAATAGTTGGCGAGGTCATCCAGGTGCGGGCCGACGGGAATATGGTCGGGCACATCCTGCAATAACAGGGTTGCCGTAGCCATGAACAACAGCAGTGAACCGAGCACGCCCGCTGCGACGGCCATGGCAGGAACATCCATTTTCGCGAATACGGCTGAAAGTATCTCGTGATCTCGAACGGGACGATTCATCAGTTGCCGGGCCTCCGAGTTTTCAGTGTGCTTCCGGCGAGTATAGAAAAACTCGATGCCGTCCGCGAAAGAAAGTTGCCTTTTTCCTCACTCTCAACGATCTCGACCAGATTGGGCCTGCACCAGGGTAATTTTGGCTGCATTTCGGGGAGCGACAATGACATACTAGGCCACCAAAAAGAAGCTGTAACGGAATTCCGGTCACACTCAAACCTACAAACACTGGGGATTTGTGAGTCAAATCACGGATGCACCGCACAGACTCAAATCAAACTGAGATGCTGGAATCCCCGTATGATTTGCCTTCCGAACTGGATTCGATCCTGGTGCGCACCCTCTAAGCGCCTAGTGCATGGCTGAAATGCCCACGGCCTCGCGCACTTTTTTTATCACTGCCGCGCTGTGTTGGCGGGCGCGTTCTGCGCCCCGTTGCAATGTATTCTCGATATGACCCGGGTCATCCATGAGGCGGATATACCGCTCCCTCGCGGCCGACAGCTCCGTGTTGACCAACTCGAACAGCTGCTTCTTGACTTCGCCCCAGGCGATTCCGCGTGCAAACTCCTCCCGCATACGCTCGGCTTCTCCCGCACAAGCAAACGCCGACCACAACTGGAACACTGCGGAATCGGTTGTGTCCTTGGGCTCCCCTGGCTCCAGCAGATTCGTTTTGATTTTGTTGATGGCTTTACGCAGGGCAGTTTCCGGCAGGAACAGTGGAATGGTGTTGCGGTAACTCTTGCTCATCTTGCGGCCATCTGTCCCCGGAAGGATGGCCACATCGTCATCCACGACAGCTTCCGGCAAGGTAAACACTTCGGCAAAGTTGTGGTTGAAACGCTGTGCAATATCACGCGCCATCTCCACATGCTGGACCTGGTCACGCCCTACCGGGATTTTCTGCGCATTGAACATCAGGATGTCCGCCGCCATCAGCACGGGGTAGCTGAACAAACCCATGGTGATCGCGAAGTCGGGATCTTCACCCGCCTCTTCGTTGGCCTGCACGGCAGCCTTGTAGGCATGCGCGCGATTCATCAGGCCCTTGGCTGCATTGCAGCACAGTATCCAGTTGAGTTCGGTGATCTCGGGAATATCCGACTGCCGGTAGAAGACAGCCTTGTCGGTATCGAGACCGAGCGCCAGCCAGGTCGCCGCGATTTCCCTGCTGGACTGGCGGATCAATTGTGGATCGCTGCATTTGATCAGCGCATGGTAGTCCGCGAGAAAAAAGAATGACTCCACCGCATCGTCACGCGATGCAGCGATCGCCGGACGGATGGCGCCGACGTAATTACCCAGATGTGGTGTACCGGTGGTGGTGATGCCTGTCAGTACTCGCAGCTTGGCCATAGGCGTCGCATACCTGCAAAAGGCGCCCATGATACTGGCATTGGCCGCTACTGGCTATCGCGCACACCACCAGCAGTGCACGGCGCTTGCCACCACAACGATGACGCCGGAGGCAGAGGGTTTATTGCGCCGCAAGCGGCCCGGGGTGATTGTAAAAACGGCGTAGCACGCGGCAGAGATCCCACGCGTCGCTGGTACCGGCCAACTCCCGGATGGAGTGCATGCCGAGCGTAGGCACACCGACATCCAGCGTGCGGATTCCCGTCACGCCGGCGGAGATCGGGCCGATCGTGCTGCCGCAGGCCATGTCATTGCGCACCACGAAGGATTGCACACTGACCTCTTCCTGAGTTGCCAGCAGGCGGAAAAGACCGCTGGTCTCACTGTTGGTGGCATAGCGTTGGCTGGCGTTGACTTTGATAACCGGCCCGCGATTCAACAGTGGCCCGTGATTCTCGTCGTGGCGATCCGCAAAGTTGGGGTGAACAGCGTGGGCATTGTCCGTGGAAATCAACAGTGAGCGCTCAACCAGTGCCGCATACGCTTGAAGGTTTCCTGCCAGGCGCCGCAGCACGGACACCAGCATCGGACCCTGGGCACCGGACGTCGAGAGGCTTCCGACTTCCTCGTGATCGTTGCAAACCAGCAGCGCACTCTGCGTACCGTCGCTCTGCAGCAGGGCTTGTACGCCGGTGAAACAGCTGAGCAGATTGTCGAGACGCGCCGACGCGATAAACTCCCGGCGCAGGCCGATCACCGCCGGGCGCTGGGTATCATAGAACGAGAGCTCATAGTCCAACACCTGGCGCGCCGCGCAGGCAGGGTGTTCCAGCCGCAATCGCTCCAGCAGCAGCGCGCGAAAATCACATTCTTCCTCCTCACCCAACTGGCACACTACGGGCACGATAGCCGTCTGCGGGTTGACGGTGCGGCTCTTGTTCGCTTCCCGGTCCAGGTGAATGGCCAGGCTGGGAATCGTCGCCACGGGATCGCGAAAATCGATCAGCGCCACCCGCAACTGCCCGGCCTCACACTGATAACTCACGCGCCCCGCCAGTGACAGGTCGCGATCAAACCAGGGATTCAGCAGGGCGCCGCCATACACCTGCACACCCAATTGGAAGAGACCTTTCGCACGCAGTTCCGGCGTCGGTTTGACCATCAGGCACGGGCTGTCAGTGTGCGCCCCGACCATGCGGATGCCGCTGGCCTGTGGATCGTCGCCACCTGCCGAGAATGCCACCACAGACGAGTCATTACGTGTCAGAAAATAGCGCCCACCGGGCCGGATATCCCATTCGGCCGTGTCGTACAGGCGGATGAAGCCCGCCGACGCAAGCATTTTCGTGAGTTCCGCCACCGCGTGGAATGGGGTGGTAGCCACTTCCAGGAATCGACACAGCTGCCGATTGAATTGTGCCTGCTTCATGGATAGTGACTGCCTCCGTCCTGTGGTGAAAACACGTTATGCATCCGGCACGCGCTGTAGACGCGCCAACAGGCTCGAGGTATCCCAGCGCCAGCCGCCCATTTCCTGCACCTGTGCGTAAAAGCCATCGACCATTCGAGTCAGCGGTAGCGACAATCGCATGGTCTCGGCCTGGGCCAGCACCATGGCCAGGTCCTTGCGCATCCAGTCGACTGCGAAGCCATGCTCGTAATCGGCCGCGAGCATGCTGCAGTAGCGATGCTCCATCTGCCAGGACTGTGCTGCACCCTGGGAAATCACCTCCACCACCGCCGCGCCCGCTCCGCAGTGCGGTTATACACGCGCACATTATGCCCCGCGGCCTGCAGATGACCGGCCATGGGAAATCCCATGACACCCAAACCGATAAAGCCGATGTTCACGCAGGCGACCTCACAGCGGTTCCGCCAGCTTCTTCCAGCCGATCTCATCGCGCACATAAACCGGTTGGATCATGCGCGCAGCCTGGGTCTCGCCGCGCTCGAAGCTGGCGAGCGCCAGGGGAATGATGTCCCGCGCGCCAGGTAACAGGTCAGGCGCGCGTACGCTGACCCGCGCGCGGACCGGGTCGGGAAGTTGCTCAAGGAAACGGCAGCCATTGCCGACAGCGCACAGTGGCTCGCTCCCCGTCGGCGCCAAGTCCGCAGGTGCGCAAGCCCAGGGTCCCTGCTGCAACACGGCGAGTCCGTCATGAAAGACATAGATGGCACTGTAGACCTCATTGATTCGCGCATCGAGTACACATAACACAGACTCCTGCGCCTGCACCGAACCACAACGCAGTGCACCCTGCGCCAGCGCCCCCAGTGTGGATACCGGTATCGCGGGCAAACCACTGCTGAAAGCCAATCCCTGGGCGGTGCTGGCGGCAATACGCAGGCCCGTGAATGATCCGGGTCCTGCGCCATACGCAACGACATCGATGCCCTGCCTGTCCAATCTCCCCGCCGGCAGCAGTTCACCCAGCAGGGCGAATACCTGTTGGCTGTGCTGTCTGGGTGCGACGACACTGCGTTCGCGGAGGATGCCATCCAGACTCACCGCGACGGAACATGCATCCGTCGCTGTCTCGAGTGCGAGTACCCCGGTCATTGCGTTCCCATGCGTTTGCTATACCCTTCAAAAATCCAGGCTGGTACGGTAGTGGCCGTGATTATCACACAGCGCACGCCCTCCAAAAACTGTCGCCACTATTTATACACACGGGATTATGGCATCGGTCGAGAACATTACCGGGGTTATTCTGGCTGGCGGCGAAGGACGCCGCGTGGGACACCGGGACAAAGGATTGATCGCCTGGAAGGGCAAACCGCTGATCGCACACGTCGTCGCCCGTCTGGCGCCACAAGTGCAGGAACTGTTGATCAGTTGCAACCGCAATGTTCCGCTCTATGAAACCTTCGCGGCGCGAACCATTACAGACGCGCGCGTCGGCTACCAGGGTCCGTTGGCCGGACTGGAAGCCGCCGCGCCACTGGTAAGAACTGATTTCCTGATCGTCGTGTGCTGTGACACACCTGACCTGCCGCCCGACCTCGTACAGCGCCTGATCGCACCGCTCTCGGTTGTGCGGGAAGCGAAAGCCGACGTGACCTTTGCACACGACGGCGCCAGGGAACAATACCTGTGCGCGGCCCTGCGCAGGGAATGTCTGGCATCCCTGTCGGAATTTCTCGATGCCGGACATCGGGCAGTAAAGGAATGGTTTGGAAGCCGCAACGCAATCGCGGTAGATTTTTCCGATCGCGAAGAATGCTTCAGGAACTTCAATCGGATGGATTAGGATTTCGAGAGGGAAGCGTTTCCTCGAGCAGTTGACCTGCCCGAAATTTGAAGGGTGACAATGAGAAAACCCGCTGAAATTGCTTTCAGCGGGTTATTTGTCAACTTTGGTGCTCTACTTTTTCTTCTTTGCTTTTGGCTTGGCTTTCGCTTTTGCCTTGGCTTTTGCTTTTGGCTTGGCTTTCGCTTTTGCCTTGGCTTTTGCTTTTGGCTTGGCTT
>CAYWWD010000059.1:17220-22101 GCA_964461965.1 uncultured Halioglobus sp.
TCGCTTTTGCCTTGGCTTTCGCCTTAGGCTTGGCTTTCGCCTTTTTCGCTTTCGGTTTGGATGTTGCTTTCTTCTTAGCAGTTGCCATTATGCATCTCTCCAGACTGTTAATGAGGGTCCCGCGAAGCCAAAAATAACAACAATGCAATAGAGATACAATAGTTCAAATTGTAGAAAAGTTCGCACTCTTGAGAGGCGTCGCTCGAAGAGGAAATCAAAAACAGAAACGCGACGCGCGTCAGAAAATTTTACGTTTCCAATTTTTAAAATCGAAATCGCATCACGATCGCAGCGCGGTGATGAGCGCGCGACGAATGTCTTCCACGTCGCCGACGCCGACAATACTATGAAATCGCGGGCGAGTCGCACCGTTCATTTGCCGATAAAAATCGATCAATGGACGGGTTTGCTGGTGATACACCTGCAGCCGCCTGCGCACCGTTGCTTCGGTATCATCATCGCGTTGCACCAACGGCTCGCCAGTAACGTCATCCACATCGGCAACCGACGGCGGATTGAAGCGTACGTGATAAACGCGCCCGGAACCCGGGTGAACCCGCCGACCACTCAGGCGTGCGACAATCTCCTCGTCGTCGACGGCAACTTCCACCACATGGTCGATGCTTACGGCGGCATCGACCATCGCCTGGGCCTGCACGATGGTGCGGGGAAACCCGTCAAACAGGAAACCACTTACGCAGTCTTTCTCCAGTATGCGATCCTTGACCAGGCCGATGATGATCTCATCGGACACCAAACCGCCGGCATCCATCACCTGTTTAGCCTGCACGCCGAGCGCCGTCTGCGCCTTGACCGCCGCACGCAGCATATCGCCGGTGGAAATTTGGGGAATCCCGAATTCTTCACAGATGAACCTGGCTTGAGTGCCTTTTCCCGCGCCTGGGGCGCCTAACAGGATCACGCGCATCGACAATTCCTCGATAGATTGATTGGAAACCCTGGGGCGGGTTCTGCATTGAGCTGGAAGTATGAAGGGGCGCTAACCATACACAGCGGATAACGAGGTTACAAGTCCTGCTCACCGCCATCGAGCGCGTGTTTGGCCTGCGTCCAGAGCAGGTCCAGTTGCGCTTCGCTCGCGTCTGTCAGCGCACGCCCCTGCCGCGCAATAGCGGCTTCCATCCAGCGAAACCTACGCTCGAACTTGTCCGTTGAATGGCGCAGACTGGCCTCGGCGTTCACACCGAGGTGGCGCGCAAGGTTGACGCAAGTGAACAGGACGTCACCCAATTCTTCACGCACACCCGCCTCTTCCCCCGCATCGACGGCCAACTGCAGTTCCACCACCTCCTCCTGGAGTTTAGCCATCACTTGGGCGGCATTCGTCCAATCGAACTTCACTCTCGCCGCCCGCTTCTGGATTTTCTGCGCCCGGGGTAACGCCGGCAGTGCCAGTGGCACATCATCCAGCACACCGCTCTGGTGCCTGGCGCGACGCTCAGTCTCCTTGATCGCCTCCCAGGTCGTTTTCACCGCCTCCACGGAGTAGCGCGCCGCCGCTACGCCGTCGATTTCGCCTCCGGCGAAGATGTGCGGATGCCTGCGAATGAGTTTGTCCACGAGCGTGTCGATGATGGAATCGAAGCCGAACAGGTTTTTCTCCTCGCCCAGCTGCGCATAGAACACCACCTGGAACAACACATCGCCCAGCTCATCGGCAACCTGTCCATAGTCGGCGTGCTCAATGGCATGAGCGAGTTCATAACACTCTTCGAGGGTAGAAGGTACGATGCTGCTGAAATCCTGGGCCAGATCCCACGGACAACCGGTCTCGGGGTCGCGCAGGCGTCGCATCACGCGCAGTAGATCAGCCAGTGAGTACCGAGTCTCGCCCACGCGCGCACCTACTCCGCGACGCGCGCGGCAGACACCACGTTCTTAAGGCGCTCGATACGCCCCAGCAGTCTGGACAACGACGCCAGATCCGGCACCTCCACCCGCAAGCGCATGGTGGCGGTGTGTGTCTGCTTGTTGGTCTGTGTGTTGATGGTAAGGACATTGACACGCGCATTCGCAAACAGACCCGTGATATCGCGCAGCAGGCCCTGCCGGTCATAGGCTTCTATGGCAACATCCACCTCGTACTGCGCGTCGGGGCTGGCTCCCCAGTCCATTTCCACGAGACGGCCCACCGCTCCGTCCTGCAGTGCCATCAGGCGCGCGCAATCGGCACGATGGATGCTCACGCCCTTCCCCTTGGTGATGTAGCCCACAATGGTGTCACCCGGCAACGGTTTGCAGCAGCCCGCCATATGGGTAGGCAGCGCGCCAGCGCCGTGCACCTCCACGGGCTGTTTATGCCCACTGTCGACGGTGGCATTGCTGCGCAGTGGCGGTTCAGGCTGTGTTTCCACCAGTTCCAGGGCGGCATGCAGCACCTGTGCAGCGAGCAGCTCACCGGAACCGACTGCGGCGAACATCTCCTCCACCGTGCTGAAGTGCACCTTCCGGGCAATGCGCTGGTAGTCGATACTGGTCAGGGCAAGGCGCCGGAATTCCTTTGCCAGCAGGTGCCGGCCCGTGTCGATCTTGTCTTCCCTCGCCTGGCTCCTGAACCAGTGCTGCACCTTTGCCCGGGCGCGAGAGGTTTTAAGATAACCGGCGCCCGGCTGCAGCCATTCACGCCGCGGCCGGGCTTCTGTGCTGGTCAGCACCTCAACCCGCTCGCCGGTCTTGAGCTGGTAGGTGAGCGGGACGATGACGCCATTAACCTTTGCGCCACGGCAGCGATGCCCGATTTCCGTGTGCACGTGATAAGCGAAGTCCAGCGGTGTAGCCCCATATGCAAGATTCACGACGTCGCCGTCCGGGGTAAAGCTGTACACCCGGTCCTGCGCCACGCTGAAACTGAACTGCTCCGCCACGCCGCGCGCATCCCCGGTCTCTTCATGCCAATCCAGCACCTGCCGCAACCAGGCAATTTTTTCTTCGTAGGTACTGGCCAGGCTGTTTTCCGCATCCGAGCCCTTGTACCGCCAATGGGCGCAAACACCAAGTTCCGCCTCATCATCCATCTGCTCGGTGCGAATCTGCACCTCGAGCGTCTTACCCTCGGGGCCGATCACCGCAGTGTGCAGGGAGCGGTATCCGTTCTCCTTCGGGTTGGCGATGTAGTCGTCGAACTCGTTGGGAATATTGCGCCACATGCCGTGCACCAGGCCGAGTGTGGCGTAACAATCCTTGATCTCCGGCACCAGGATGCGCACGGCGCGGATATCGTAGACCTGCGAGAAGCCGATACCCTTGCGCTGCATTTTCCGCCAGATGCTGTAGATGTGTTTGGCGCGGCCACTGATTTTGAAGTGCAGGCCGGCAGCGCGCAGAATCCCTGTCAGCTCGTCCGTTACCTGGGCGATAAAACGGTCGCGCTCCAGGCGCTTGCCGTCGAGCAACCGGGCGATCTTGCGGTAGGATTCAGGGTAGATGTAACGAAATGAAAGGTCTTCCAGCTCCCACTTCAACTGGCCGATGCCCAGGCGATGCGCCAGCGGCGCATACACATGGAACACTTCCTGCCCGACCAGGCGCCGGCGCTCCTCGTCTTCCTTCACCGAGCGGATTGCGCAGGTGCGCTCCGCCAGCTTGATGAGCGCAACGCGAACATCGTCCACCAGCGCGATGAGCATTTTGCGGATGTTGTCCTTCTGCCCGTGCGCCTGGCCGAGTACCGGATCGTCCGCCTCCAGCGGCAGGTCGCTGATTGCGGCCATGCGCAGCACGCCACCGACCAGGTTGCTCACTTCCTCGCCAAACCGGGCTTGTACCACGGCGGGATCAAGGCGTCCCTCGCGCACCGCCCGATAGAGCAAGCCGGCCAGCAGGCAGGCAAGGTCGACATGCAGGTCGGCGAGTATGAAGGCGACATCGAGGCCGTCGTTGAAACAGTCGGAGTCACGCGCCCAGTCGCCAGAATCCTCCGCCGCGTGACGCCGCGCGTCCTGCAGCAGGACACAGGCTTCGCGCACTCTGCGGCGGTCGGCGGCCTGCAACTCCAGCGGCAACTGATCCATCCAGTGCTCAAGATCGACGCCACCCTGTGCATCCCGCAGTGGTTGTTGACGAACCTGAACCATTACGCCTCCGCCGGTTCGGCGTCGAAAACACCTGTCGACAGATACCGATCCCCCCGGTCGCAGATGATGGCCACGATGACGGCGTTTTCCACCTCGCGGGAGAGACGCAGGGCACCGGCAACGGCACCGCCGGATGACACGCCGCAAAAAATGCCCTCGCGCGACGCCAGTGCGCGCATGGTGTGTTCCGACTCGGCCTGCGAGATATCCATCACCCTGTCCACGCGCGCGGCGTCGAAGATCTTCGGCTGGTAGGCGGGCGCCCAGCGCCGTATCCCGGGAATACTCGAGCCTTCCAGCGGCTGCAGGCCGATCACCTGAATGTCCCGATTCTGCTGCTTGAGATAGGTCGAACACCCCATGATCGTGCCGGTCGTCCCCATCGAACTGACCAGATGCGTCACGGTGCCGTCGGTCTGCCGCCAGATTTCCGGCCCGGTACCGACGCAGTGGGCGCGCGGATTGTCGGGGTTGCCGAACTGATCCAGCACCACCCCTTCACCGCGCGCCTGCATCTGCAGCGCCAGGTCCCGGGCGCCTTCCATGCCAGCATCCCGCGACACCTCGATCAACTGCGCGCCGTAGGCGGACATCGCCAGTTTCCGCTCCTGGCTCATGTGCGCCGGCATGATCAGTACCAGGCGATAGCCGCGAATGGCTGCGGCCATGGCGAGAGCAATCCCGGTGTTGCCGCTGGTTGCCTCGATCAGCGTATCCCCGGGCGCGATTCGCCCGCGCGCCTCTGCCTGCACGATCATGCTGAGCGCTGGGCGATCCTTGACCGAAC
>CAYWWD010000060.1:0-21647 GCA_964461965.1 uncultured Halioglobus sp.
CTACATCACGCCCGAGCTCAAAGCCTTCGAGGATAAGGCGCTCTCGAGCAAGAGCCGCGCCCTTGCGCGGGAAAAATTCCTCTACGACGAGCTGCTTGAACGCCTCAACGAACAGCTCGCGCCACTACAGGACACGGCTGCCGCAGTCGCCGAAATCGACGTACTGGCCGATCTCGCGGAGAGGGCCGACACACTGCGCTTCTGCCAGCCACAGTTCTGCGAGGAGGAGGTGTTCGAGGTGATCGCCGGACGCCACCCGGTGGTGGAGCAGGTGCTGCAGGAACCCTTCATCGCCAACGACACCCTGTTCAACACACAGCGGCGCATGCTGCTTATCACCGGGCCGAACATGGGGGGCAAATCCACCTACATGCGCCAGAACGCAGTCATCGCGCTGCTCGCCCACATCGGCAGCTTTGTGCCGGCGGATGCCGCCAGAATGACCCCGCTGGATCGCATTTTTACCCGCATCGGATCGTCGGACGACCTGGCCGGCGGGCGCTCCACCTTCATGGTGGAAATGACGGAAACCGCCAACATCCTGCACAACGCCACGCCGCGCAGCCTGGTGCTGCTGGATGAAGTGGGTCGCGGGACCAGCACCTTCGACGGGCTGAGCCTGGCCTGGGCAGCCGCGGTGGAACTCGCACAAGGGGTACAGTCCTTCACGCTGTTCGCCACGCATTATTTCGAACTGACCAGCCTGCCGCAGCTGTGCCCTACCATGGCCAACGTCCACCTCGACGCCACCGAGCACCAGGACCATGTGGTCTTCCTGCACCACATCCAGGAGGGGCCGGCCAACCGCAGCTTCGGTCTGCAGGTCGCGCGGCTGGCCGGCATTCCCGCACCGGTGCTGCAGGCGGCGCAGGACAAACTCACAGAGCTGGAGCGCGGCGCCCTGCGCGGTGCAACCGGGGTGACAGCTGCAGGCAGCGCGCCGGCACAGAGCGACCTGTTCGCGCCGGCCCGGCCCCACCCGGTACTCGACCTGTTGCGCGACCTCGAAGTGAACGAGATGAGCCCACGCCAGGCACTGGACACCCTGTTCGAGTTACAGGCCCGACTGGATTGAGCGCCGCCGAAGCGGTCGCGGAAGCCCCTGTGACGGTCTGTGACCACCCTCACACGGCCGGTCAGTATCCGCTTTCCGGGCCTTCATTTCTGTGGTCACTGCAGGTAAACTAACGACCCTTAGTTCAGCCACCCCACACCCGAGAGGCGATTCAGGAATGACATTTGTTGTAGGCGAAAATTGCATCAACTGTAAACACACAGACTGCGTCGAAGTCTGCCCGGTTGACTGCTTTTACGAGGGCCCCAATTTCCTGGTGATCCACCCGGATGAATGTATCGACTGCGCCCTGTGCGAACCGGAATGTCCCGTGGACGCGATTTTCTCGGAAGACGAATTACCTGAAGACCAGGCGGTCTTCCTGGAACTGAATGCCGAACTCGCCGAAGTCTGGCCGAACATCACGGAAATGAAAGCCGCCTTCCCGGATGCCGAGGAGTGGGCCGGCAAACCCAACAAGCGCGAGTTGCTGCAGCGCTGATCCTGTCACACTGATCGGGCGCCCCGCGAGGCACGCCGCCGGCCCCAGCACAAGGGAGCGTAAGGATGGATTGGCGCGTCGCGCTCGGCTTAACCCTTACCGTCCTGTGGATCACTGCGGGCTTGGCTTATCTGCTGGGCATCGTCGGCACCGACGGCTTCATCCACCTGCCGACTGCCGACATCGGCAGCTTCCTCGAGGGCGCGTTCGCGCCGCTCGCGTTCTTGTGGCTGGTGGTCGGCCACTTCATGCAGCAGAAGGAAATCAGCGCCAACACGCGCGCGATCAAACTGCAGGAACAGAGCGCGCGCCGCCTGGAACTGCACTCGCGACAGGACAGCTACTTCAAGCTCCTGAGCCTGGTGCAAAGCCAACTGGGATCGATCGCGGGGTTTCACTATATGTCGGTCTGCGGCCCCACGGGCACCGGCGAAATCACGGGAGTGGAGTTCACCGAACAGCGCGCCCATGCCGCCAGCGGCGATCACGCCTGGTTCATCCGCAAGATGATCGCGCTCGCGGCGAACGATATCGGGAATCAGGCGTGGCTGCAGGAGATCTTCTTCAGTACGCCCGTGCGCACCCGGCATACTGAAAATTTCAGCAGGACCTTCAAGAAACTGCTGGACGAGGCGCGCGCGGTGGATACGGATGACATGGTGACCGACGCGCTGCTCAACGGCGCCGCCGAAGGCCTGTTGTATCGCATCATCCTGCACGCCAGGGGTGAGATCACGCTGGATCTCACCCTCGGCCCTGCCACCACACTACAGAGTCCGACGAGCGCTGGCTAACGTGCCGGTGGACGATTGAACATTCGCGCCGGATCTGGCTCTAGCGGGGATGGTTTTCAAAAAACTCAATCAATAACGGGTCGCCCCGGCGTTCGAGATAGGCAACCGCCAGGCCATCGCCATAGCGCTTGCCCCAGATGGACCGGTAGCCCACGCTCGCCGCAGCGGCGACCTGTTGCTCAAGGTCGCTCACGAGGAATCGCAGGTGGTGCATACCCTCGCGACCGGCATCCAGGAACTCCTTGTGCGGACACCCCCCGGCGATCCACTCGATGAGTTCGATCTCCACCGCGCCGCTCCTGCCAAACGCCAACCGCATGCAACACTCCTCCTGCACACCCCGGTAGTCATACGTGATCGGACCCGGATCCATGATGGAGAACGGTCCGAACAACGGCTCGTATAGCGCCAGCGCCGCCTCCAGGTTGCGCACCACGAATCCCACCTGGTCGAGATCGGGAAGATTCAACTGCCTGCGAATGTCTGTGCCCATCTACCGTCCTCCTGCCTGTTGTCCAGACGCGCGGCCACTGCACCCATGGTTGCGCTGCTGCGCAATCCACCGCCGGCCGGTGGTATCCGAACGTATTGTGACGTGAGTGCCCGGCGTGCGCCACGGCGGCCTGGAGATTCGTAACCGGGAAAATCAGATAGGGGAATAGACGCGCCCGGCGTCGAGAGGGAAACGGCTCAGCTGAACAGCGAATCGCCGCTCAGCCCCTGTGTCTCCATAATATTGCGCAGCCGCTTGAGTGCCTCGACCTGTATCTGCCGCACCCGCTCGCGGGTGAGGCCGATTTCGCGCCCGACTTCCTCCAGCGTGCTGCTCTCATAGCCGCGCAGGCCGAAACGGCGCGCGACGACCTCGCGTTGTTTGTCAGAAAGCTCGTCCAGCCAGACGGCGATGTTGTCCTTGATATCGGTGTCCTGTAACAACAGCGAGGGGTCGCAGACCTGCACGTCGGCGATCAGGTCCACCATCGAACTGTCCGAATCCGGTCCCACCGGGGTATCCATCGATACCACCCGCTCATTGAGCCCCAGCATGCGTTTCACTTCGTCCACGGGCTTGTCCAGCATTTCCGCGATTTCCTCGGCGGAGGGCTCGTGATCGAGTTTATGGGTCAGTTCGCGCGCGGCGCGCAGGTAGATGTTCAGCTCTTTCACTACATGGATCGGCAGCCGGATCGTGCGCGTCTGGTTCATGATCGCGCGCTCTATGGTCTGGCGTATCCACCAGGTCGCATAGGTGGAAAAGCGAAAACCCAGATCGGGGTCGAACTTTTCCACAGCCCGGATCAAGCCGAGATTACCCTCCTCGATCAGGTCCAGCAGCGTGAGCCCGCGATTGATATAACGACGGGAAATCTTGACCACCAGACGCAGATTGCTCTCGATCATGCGCTGTCGTCCGGACTCTTCGCCGCTGCGCGCCTGGCGGGCGTAGTACTTCTCCTCGTCCGCCGTCAGCAGCGGTGAGTAACCGATTTCATTCAGGTAGAGCTGGGTGGCGTCGAGCGACTTTTCCGCCTTGCGGGGCAGATCGATCTTGGCGCGGTCGAAATCGTCGTCGAGGTCATCGGCGGAATTTTCGAGCCACTCCGACAGACCGGGTGTCGGCTCGTCGACTTCACGTGAACCGGCTTTGCTGGTACGTCTGGATTTGAGTGTAGTGTTGCGGGAACCTGAACTGCCACCAATGGCGGCTCGTTTCGTGGCTGTTCCCGATTTCGAATTCCGTTTCGAAGCGTCGGTTGTTTGATCCACATCCATGGCCGTAACCCACTCTACTTTTATACAAATATTAAGAGCATTTTGTGCCGGGTCTGACAGACTAACCCAGTTACATCGCCGATTGCAAACCAGCGCTGACGGGGCGTTATTATTCTAGTGATTGCTATTGTTTTGCAGTCTGCGCCCTTGCCCATAGTGCCCGATACGGGCATGCACTACCGGCTCGGCAGTAACCTCTGCGGGTCAACAGGCTTGCCTTCCTGGCGGATTTCAAAGTGCAGTTTGACGGCATCGGTCCCGGAGCTGCCTTTGCGCGCGATCACCTGACCCACCGCGACGCTATCGCCCTCAGAGACCAGCAACGCATCGTTATGGCCATAGGCGCTGAGGTAGACGTCATTGTGTTTGAGAATCAGCAATTCACCGAGGCCGGCTATACCGCTGCCCGCGTACACCACCTTGCCGGCGGCTGCGGCTGTTACCGCGTCGCCACGCGCCCCGCCGACATCGATACCCTTGTGCAGGCTCTCGGAGTAACCGCGAATGACCGACCCCGATGTCGGCCACTGCCAGGCGATGACCTTATCTCCGCTCAAGCTATCCGTACCGGATGTCGGTGCCGATTCTGCGGATGCCTGCTTTGACATCTGCGCTGCCGCCAGCGCGGGCTCAGGCGCGGGCGCAGGTGTCGGAACGGCTTCAGGTGGAGTTACGGGTGACGCAGCGGTGTCAGGTGAAGATGGGGGTGACGCAGCGGCGTCAGCTGCCGGGAGCGAAGGCGTAGCAACTGGCGCACCCGGCGAGCGTGTGGGGCCGGTTGGCTCTGCATGCGCAGCTGCAGGTGCGACTGGCGGGGTCTCCTCCGCATGTTTCACCAGAGGTACTGGTCGCGACGGCGGCGGCACGGCAGGGCGTGAAACGATCGGCCGTGGTGGAAGAATCGGCGTCGGCCGGGCGATGGGTGTTGCGGCAGGAGCCACCGGAGCCGGAAACGCTTTCACAGGCATCGCTCCCGCTGTCGGCGGCGCGGTGTGCAGCACGATACGCTGCCCGGGGTAGATCGTATAAGGTGGCGCGATGCCATTGGCCGCCGCTACCTGCCGGAAATCCCTGCCGTAGCGAAACGCAATGGAGTAGAGCGTATCTCCGCGTTTTACGGTGTAGGACGGCGACTCGGGTTGCGCAGGCGCCCCCCCCCGGTCCTCGATCGGCGCGCGCGAGCTACCCGCACACCCCACAAGGCCGAGCAGCAGGAGACAGAGCGCGATCCTTACCGACAAATGCGTTACTTTTCCTTGCCTGTGCGCAGCGGCACAAAATAGACAGACTCCACGATCTGCGTCTCGTAGCCCTCGTGGGTGCGTGTTACCACCTGCAGGTGCTGCCGCTCCTTGCCTACCGGAATGACCATGCGCCCCCCCGCAGCGAGTTGCAGCAGCAGGCCTTCGGGGATCTCCTCCGGCGCCGCAGTCACGACGATCCCGTCATACGGGCCGCATTCCTCCCAGCCCATACCCCCATCGGCGTGACTCATGTGGACATTGCGCAGCTTCAGCTGGCGCAGTCGCTGGCGCGCTTTCTGCTGCAGCGCCTTGATGCGCTCCACGCTGTACACTTCGCCCACCAGTTGCGCCAGGATCGCCGTCTGGTAGCCGGAGCCGGTTCCGATTTCCAGTACGCGCGATCGCGGCCCCGCCGCCAGCAGCAATTCAGTCATACGAGCAACAACATACGGCTGCGACAGCGTCTGCTGATAACCGATCGGCAGGGCAACGTCCTCGTACGCGCGGTGTGCCATGGCCTCATCGACAAATAGATGACGCGGTGTCGTGCGCATGACATCCAGGACAAACAAATTGCCGATGCCCTGCTCCGCCAGCCGTTGCACCAGGCGTTCACGCGTGCGCTGGGATGTCATCCCTATGCCGTGGAGGTCAATCCTGTTTACCACCGTTACCACTCTCTACACATCCTTCCGCGTACCGCACCAGTTCGGCCAACACCGTGGTGGCATAGCCGCCAGCACCCAGGGAAAATTCCAGTCGCAGCGTTTTATCACGCTCATACTGCCAGCAAAAGTGCTCCGGCAACAGCCGCGCCGGACGCCAGTCCAGTTCCAACGCGGACGTCTCGAGAAAACGACAGATGTCGCCGCAGTCATCGGGCATCTCGGCCAGTAGTTCACGGTGCCGGTCCGTTGCCCCACGACCCCACAATGGTAATCCAGGGTGAACATCGCCGGCTACCGCCCGCGCTCGAATATCGTCGCTCATCTCAGTACACGCGAAGTAACTGCGCGTCCCGTGCAGCATGCACACGTCGCCAGGCACGATCACATTCCACTCGTCTCGCTGTACGCGTTGTGCGAGCAGCGCGTTGAACACGTGGGCGCGCAGCGCCGAATAAAAGAGGCTGCGCTTCTCTCGCGAGATGCGGCGCGGCGAATGCATCCAGCGTCGCGCCTGCTGCAACGTCGATCCGTTGCGGCCGAAGCGCTGTACTCCGAAATAATTCGGCACGCCAAACCCGCGCACCGTGCACAGGCGCGCCTCCAGCGCGGCGGAGTCGCCCGCAACCTCACGCAACAGCAGTGCAAACCGGTTGGCGCGATGCACCCCGCGCCGCAGCTTGCGCGCATGCCGGCCCTGTGTCACGACCTGAACGTGGCCATCCACCTCGAGCAGGCGCCAGTCTGGCTCTGCACTCTGGTTGATTCCGACACTGAACCACTGGCGGGTGACCGCATTGCGGTCCTTCAGTCCGCAGAATCCTATCGATTGCGGTGCAACCCTGCCCAAGGTCGCCACGCGCTGCAGCAATTCCAGGGTATTGAGTTCGCGCTTCTGCAGGTACAACAGTCGATGCTCCCCTTCCCCGGAGAGCTCGAAGCCCAATTCCTCGCTGACCTGAAAATCCTCCGGCTGGCAGCGAATGCGCGCACTGCCCGGCGGCTCGCCCCACGCACGGGGCAGCGGCGCCATCATCGCTGCGCGGACTGCAGTAACACCACGGCGTGGACGGCGATCCCTTCGCGACGCCCCGTAAAACCGAGTGATTCCGTGGTGGTGGCTTTCACGTTGACCTGCGCCACGGTCGCGGAGAGGTCGGCGGCGAGATTGTCCCGCATGCCGGCGATATAGGGAGCCATTCGCGGGGCCTGCGCGATGATCGTCACATCCAGGTTGCCCAGCGCCCAGCCCGCCTGCTGCACCCACTGCGCGACTTGTCGCAACAGCCGGCGGCTGTCGATGCCGGCATTCATCGCTTCGGTATCGGGGAAGTGTTGCCCGATATCCCCTCGCCCCAATGCACCGAGCAGCGCGTCGCAGACGGCGTGGACCACCACATCGCCATCGGAATGCGCCAACAGCGATCGTTCATACGGAATGCGCACCCCGCCCAGCACCAGTGCGTCACCGGGGCCGAAGCGGTGCACGTCGTAGCCGTGACCTATGCGCATGACGAGCCACCGTGCGTCACGTCAGCTACTGTTGCGTTCTCGGCGGCCAGCACCTGCAGGTACCAGGCCGCCAGTGGCAGGTCCGCAGGCACGGTTACCTTGAGATTACTCGCGGACCCTGCGATCAACTGCACTGGAAATCCCGCCAGTTCCATGGCCGATGCCTCGTCGGTTACGGGCAGCGCACGTTCGCGCGCCTGCGCCAGCGCCTGCCGCAGTTCGGCGAAACGGAACATCTGCGGTGTCTGCGCGCGCCACAGTGCCGTGCGATCCAGCGTGCATTGCACCAGCGCGTTGGCGGAGGCCTGCTTTACGGTATCCACGATGCGTTCGGCCAGCAGGCCGCCGGTGCCGCTGGCGGCCACCGCGTGCATCAGCCGCTCGATGTCCCGCGGTTGCACACAGGGTCGCGCCGCATCGTGCACCAGCACCCAGTCCTGCGCTGCCGCATGCGCGGCTAGCGCATCGAGCCCCGCCAACACCGAAGCGCTGCGCTCGGCGCCGCCGGTAGTCATTGACACGCGCGGATGTCGTAACACGGGAAGAGTAGCTGCGCGTGTATCGGCAGGATGCAGCGGCACCACAATGCCGGTGATGGCCGCACAGCTCAATAGCGCACGCAGGCTGTGTTCCAGCAGCGTCGCACCTGACACCTCGAGATACTGCTTGGGTAGCGTGCCGCCCATACGACTGCCGGTGCCGGCGGCGGGCACCACCGCCCAGCAACGCACACCCCCGATAACTTTCCCGATTCCTTCAGTGGCAAAACTGGAAGCGCTCACGGCGGGGATTCCGGCGCGGGCTGAGGTTTCTCGACGATCTGGTAGAACGTTTCGCCCTCGCGCACGAGGCCCAGTTCCTCCCGCGCGCGCTGCTCCACGCCCTTTTTGCCCGACTGCAGTTCCATCACCTCGCGCTCCAGCACCGCATTGCGCGCCTGCAGATCACTGTTGATGCGTGTCTGCTCCTCGATCTGCAGTTTGAGGCGATGCTGTTCCGCGAGGCTACCTTCGGCGAACCACAGCCGGTACTGCAGCACGCCGAGCAACAACACCAGTATGGCCAGCAGCCAGCGCACGCGTCACGCCTTCAACGGCGGGTGAATTCCGCCAGACCGCGATAGGGCGCGCGCGCGCCCAGCTCTGCCTCGATGCGCAGCAGGCGGTTGTACTTCGCCACGCGGTCCGAACGGCACAGCGAGCCGGTCTTTATCTGGCCCGCCGCAGTTGCCACGGCGAGATCGGCGATGGTGGTGTCCTCGGTCTCGCCGCTACGGTGTGAGATCACGGCGGTGTAGCCGGCGGCCTTGGCCATCGCAATGGCGTCCAGCGTCTCCGACAGACTGCCGATCTGGTTAAACTTGATCAATATGGAATTGGCCACGCCCGTATCGATGCCCTTCTTGAGAATCTTTGTATTGGTGACGAACAGGTCATCACCCACCAGCTGCACCCTGGCACCGATCTTGTCGGTGAGCAGCTTCCAGCCGTCCCAGTCGGATTCATCGAGCCCGTCCTCGATGGAAATGATGGGGTGGCTGGCCGCGAGGTTCGCGAGATAATCCGTAAATTCCGCGCTGGTGAACTGCTTGCCTTCGCCCGCGAGGTCGTACTTGCCGTCCCTGTAGAATTCAGAGGCCGCGCAGTCCAGCGCCAGCGTGATGTCCTTGCCCAGCGTGTAGCCGGCCTTTGCCACCGCAGCGGCGATTGCTTCCAGCGCTGCCTCGTTGGAAGGCAGGTTGGGGGCGAATCCGCCTTCATCGCCCACGGCAGTGTTCAGGCCGCGCGCGGAGAGAACTTTCTTCAACTGGTGGAATATTTCTGCGCCGGCCCGCAGTGCTTCGGCGAAGGTGGGTGCGCCCACAGGTTGCACCATGAACTCCTGGATATCGACATTGTTGTCCGCGTGCTCGCCGCCGTTGAGGATGTTCATCATCGGGACGGGCATGGAGAATTCCGTACTGCCGTTGATATCCGCGATGTGCTGGTACAGCGGTACCTTGCGCGCGAGGGCGGCGGCCCTGGCGTTCGCCAGCGACACCGCGAGAATGGCATTTGCGCCAAACTTCGCTTTGTTGTCAGTCCCGTCCGCCGCGATCATGGCAGCATCCAGGTCACGCTGCGCCGTGGCGTCGCGACCGAGCAGCAGCGTGCGGAGCGGCCCGTTCACGTGCGCAACGGCATTGAGCACGCCCTTGCCCAGGTAACGCCCGGTATCGCCGTCGCGCAGTTCCAGCGCCTCGCGCGAGCCGGTGGATGCGCCGGAGGGTGCGCAGGCGATACCCACTTCCCCGGATTTGAGCGTCACTTCGGCCATCACCGTGGGATTCCCGCGGGAATCCATGACTTCAAAAGCCTGAATGTTCGAGATCGATGTCATGCGGTACAACTCCGTCGTTACTGTTCGCGATTGCTAATCAATGTGCAGGGGGGGCAGCGACTTCACCAGGTCATCGACGGCCTTCACCTGTTTTAGGAAGGGCTCCAGTTGCGCAAGTGGCAGCGCACTGGGGCCGTCACACTTTGCCGTGTCCGGTTCGGGGTGCGCCTCGAGGAACAGCCCGGCCAATCCCACAGCCATGCCGGCGCGCGCGAGGTCCACGACCTGTGTCCGGCGTCCGCCGGAGGCCGCGCCGCCGGGGTCGCGGCACTGCAGGGCGTGTGTAACATCGAATATCAGCGGCACATTCGCGCAGGTGCGCTTCATCACGCCGAAGCCCAGCATATCCACCACCAAATTGTCATAGCCGAAGTTGCTGCCGCGCTCGCACAGCATGACGCGGGTGTTGCCGCACTCGGCAAACTTCTCCACCACATTGGCCATCTGAGAAGGACTGAGGAACTGCGGCTTCTTGATATTGATCGCGGCGCCGGTCGCCGCCATCGCTGCAACCAGGTCCGTCTGCCGCGCAAGAAACGCCGGGATCTGGAGGATGTCGCACACCTCGGCGGCCGGCGCGGCCTGCTCGGGACTGTGCACGTCGGTAATGATGGGAACACCGAACGCGGCTTTCACCGCAGCCAGTATCGACAGGCCGTCTTCCAGCCCCGGCCCCCGGAACGAATGAATGGAGGAACGGTTGGCCTTGTCGTAGGAAGCCTTGAACACATAGGGAATACCGAGGCGTGCGCAGACGGCAACGTAGTGCTCGGCTGTGCGCAGCGCAAAATCGCGGCTTTCCAGTACGTTGACGCCGCCGAGCAGCACAAATGGCGCAGCGTTGTCGATGCGGATGCTGCCAATGGAAACGGATCGGTCAGTCACAGTGCTGCACCCGGTCAGGAGACCTGCTTGACCGCCTGGTTCTGGCGCTGCGCATGGGCGATCGCCGCCTCGATGTAACTGGTGAACAGCGGGTGCCCGCCACGCGGGCGGGACGTAAACTCGGGGTGGAACTGGCAGGCGATGAACCACGGGTGCGAGGGCAGTTCGATCATTTCCACCAGGGAGCGGTCGGCCGACCAGCCGGCGATACGCATGCCCGCGCCCTGCAGCTGGTCGAGGTAGTTGTTGTTGATCTCGTAGCGGTGGCGGTGGCGTTCGGAAATTACATCCCGGCCGTAGATGTCCCGCACCTTGCTGCCCGCCTCCAGATGGCAGGGCTGGGCGCCGAGGCGCATCGTGCCGCCCTTGTCGGAGGATTCATCGCGCCGCTCGGAACTGCCGTCGGCATTCATCCACTCGGTAATCAGTGCCACGATCGGGTGCGGCGTGGCCGGGTTCATCTCGGTGGAGTCGGCACCGGCAAGGCCGCACACATTGCGTGCATACTCCACCAGCGCGACGTGCATACCGAGACAGATACCGAGGAAGGGAATCTTGTTTTCCCGCGCGTAACGCACTGCGGTGATCTTGCCTTCCACACCGCGATCACCGAATCCGCCGGGCACCAGGATGGCGTCCATGCCGCGCAGCGACGCCGTGCCGTGCCGTTCGATATCCTCGGCGTCGATGTATTCGATTTTCACGTGCGTCAGGGTCTGCAGGCCCGCGTGGCCAAGCGCCTCGTTGAGCGACTTGTAGGCATCCTGCAGGTCGACATACTTGCCGACCATCGCCACGTGCACTTCACCGCGATTGGGCGTGAATTCGCGTTTGATCACGTCGTCCCAGTCGGAGAGATCGGCTTCGTCCTGGCATTCGATGCCAAAGCGCTCTACCACGAAATTATCCAGGCCGAAGTCGCGCAGCATGCCCGGGATCTTGTAGATGGAATCCACGTCCAGCAGCGGAATGACCGCACGCTCCTCGACGTTGGTGAACAGCGAGATCTTCTTGCGCGCACTCTCCTCGATATCCACCGAGCATCGGCACAGCAGGATATCGGGCTGCAGGCCGATGGAGCGCAATTCTTTCACCGAATGCTGGGTCGGTTTGGTTTTGATCTCCCCGGCGGTGGCGATATAGGGCACCAGTGTGAGATGCATCAGCAGGGCGCGACTGGGGCCCATCTCGAGCTTCAGTTGCCGCGCCGCTTCCAGGAAGGGCAGACCTTCGATGTCGCCCACGGTACCACCGATTTCCACCACGGCGACATCCGCGTCTGCCGCGCCAAGTACGATACGGCGCTTGATTTCATCCGTGATGTGGGGAATCACCTGAACCGTGCCGCCGAGGTAATCGCCGCGCCGCTCCTTGCGCAACACCGCGTTGTACACCCGGCCGGTGGTGAAATTGTTGCTGCGCCGCATGGTGGTGTGCGTAAAGCGCTCGTAGTGACCGAGATCGAGGTCGGTCTCTGCGCCGTCCTCCGTCACGAAAACCTCGCCATGCTGGAATGGGCTCATGGTACCCGGATCGACATTGATGTAAGGGTCGAGTTTCAGCAGCGTGACCCTGATCCCCCTGGCCTTGAGCACGGCCGCCATGGATGCCGCGGCAATCCCCTTGCCCAGCGACGACACCACCCCACCTGTGACGAAAATATAACGCGTCATGTCATGCCTGCATTTATGCTTTAGTTATGCTGAATATCCGGGCATGCAGCACCCGCGCCAGGCATTCTCGGGGAGAAATTTCGCCTGCCGCTAAATCTGCAAAAGATGGGAAATCAGGTTAACAGAAACGCGGAGTCAGCTCAATCCACAACAGCGCTGGCGCCCGGTTCCCAGTGCAGCATCCACAGCGGTTGACCCGACTGCGGCACCGCTCGCCAACGACTGGACTCGCAGCAGCCGATAGCGCCGATCGCGAGCAGTTCATCGCCGCAGTACAGCAGCGGCACGCGGCTGCGCCACCAGGGCGGGATACGCCACTCTTGCAACACTGTCTTGAGCCGGCGGCTGCCGGTGCGCCCGGACAGGCGGCAGCGCTCGCCGCCGCGTCGCCACCGCAGCGTGAGCAGTTCCCCGGGCGCCAGCAACAACCCGCTGCCGTCCGCACGCTGCAGACTGACCGCGCCCACGCCAGGCACCTGCATCGGCGCACCGACCTGGAGTACCACCGCAGTGGTCGGCGCTGGAGCATCCCACATCGGCAGGCGATATACCGTATCACCGAAGCGCTGCAGGCAATAATCGCTGGTGACCAGCTGCGGCCCGGCGTCCCGGTCTGCGTCGCGCAGCTGGCGCAGGAATTCCGCCATGCTTGCACTGTCTGGCGCCTGGTGGCCCTGCGCGCGCAGCCACAGCCGCAGCCGGGCGGCGGCGACCTCGTCCGACCCCGCGATCAGGTCGGGCAGGTGCAGCCCGGGGTCTCCCATCAGGTTGTACTCGGTGCGCGGGATACCCAGTCCATCCGCCAACACCG
The DNA here is from genome assembly GCA_964461965.1 of uncultured Halioglobus sp. Lineage (GTDB taxonomy): Bacteria > Pseudomonadota > Gammaproteobacteria > Pseudomonadales > Halieaceae > Marimicrobium. The sequence goes on from CAYWWD010000060.1 coordinate 13,293, forward strand.
TCGCCGCCGCCGCCATGTGCCGGCCGGTCCGGGTAACGACACGGCGATAGGCAGGCCAGCGCGATGCCAGCAGGGGAAACACTTGTGCCCGCAGGAAATTGCGATCCAGCCGCGTATCGTCGTTGGAAGGATCAGTCACATACGCAAGCTGGTGATGCGCGGCGTAGCGCTCGATCGCAGCGCGCGATACATCCAGCAGCGGGCGCACCAGCAGGCCCTGCCCCAACCGGCGCTGACGCGGGATACCCGCGAGCCCCTCCACACCGGCGCCGCGCAGCAGGCGCAGGAAAAACGTCTCCACCTGGTCGTCCTGGTGGTGGGCTGTGAACAGCACGGCGCCGGGCTGTAGCCGGGACTCGAACACACGGTAGCGCGCCGCGCGGGCCATCGCCTCGATACCGCCGGCGCCGCGCTCCATCTCGACCGCGCTGCTGAGTATCGGCACACCCAGTGCAGCGCAGACCTGTGCGCAGTGCTGCTGCCAGTCTGGTGCGGACGGCTGCAGGGCGTGGTTGACGTGGATTGCTTCCAGGGGTGGCGCGCCGTGATGCGCGCTGCGCCACTGGTGCAAGAGATGCAGTAATACTGTGGAGTCGATTCCCCCGCTGAATCCCACACACCAGCGTGGCGCGCTGACCAGAGCACCGAGTTCGGTATCGAGCGCGGCGTGACTGAGTAGTCCGGCCGGGTTTTCGTCGTTGATGTCGGCAGGTCCCGTGGCTGGTTACCGAGATCAGTTCCCGTACGACAGGAGCCGCTGGTAGCGTTTGGCCAGCAGATCCTGCAGCGGCAACTGCCGCAGGTCGCGCAATTGCGCAACGATGTGCTCGCGGATGCGCTGCGCCATCAGGTCGACATCACGGTGCGCCCCGCCCATGGGCTCGGGGATGGTGGCGTCAACGATGCCGAGCTCCTGCAGCACCTTGGAGGTAACGCCCATGGCATCGGCTGCTTCCGGCGCATGCTTGGTGTCCTTCCAGATGATGTTGGCGCAACCCTCGGGTGAGATCACGAAATAGGTTGAGTACTGCAGCATGGCGAGGTGATCGCCGACACCGACGCCCAGTGCGCCGCCTGAACTGCCCTCGCCGATCACGATACAGACAATCGGCGTCGCCAGTCGTGACATGACCGCCAGGTTGCGGGCGATGGACTCGCTGATCCCCCGCTCCTCCGAATCGATACCAGGGTAGGCGCCCGGAGTGTCGATCAGGGTAACCACCGGCAGCTTGTGGCGCTCCGCCAGTTCCATCAGGCGCAGCGCCTTGCGGTAGCCTTCCGGCTTGGGCATGCCGAAATTGCGCAACACCTTGTCCTTCACCGCACGGCCTTTCTCCTGGCCGATCACCATGACCGGCTCGCCTTCGATGCGGGCGATGCCGCCAACGATCGCCTTGTCGTCACCAAACTGGCGATCGCCGTGCAATTCGTCGAACTCGGTGAAAATTCTCGGGATGTAATCCAGCGAGTAGGGTCGCCGCGGGTGGCGTGCCACCTTCACGATGTCCCAGGCGCTGAGGTTGGAGTAGATCTTTTCCGTGAGCTTGGCACTCTTTGCCCGCAGGTTCTCGATCTCCGCGCTGATATTGATCTCGTTGTCGGTGCCGACCAGCCGCAACTCCTCGATCTTGACTTCCAGCTCCGCAATCGGCTGTTCAAAATCCAGGTAGTTGGGGTTCATGCGCGGGCAGTCTCGACTCTGTGGCAGGCCGCACAGTGTACCCGCTTACGCGCCGCGCACCAATGCCGGGATAGCGCCCTGCCCCGCCCGGGTGTGTCCGCGCATGCCGCTGCGGTAAGCTGCACAGGGTCGATCACTTGCCGGGGGAAATCGTGCAGGAACCAGCGCCGTATCTCGTGCCGCACAGCCGGGAGGACATCCGCATTCTGTACGCGGACCACGACCTGCTGCTGGTGCGCAAACCCCATCTGCTATTGAGCATTCCCGGCCGCCACCCGGCCAACAAGGACTGCCTTATCACCCGCCTGCGGCAGACTTACCCCACTGCGAGCATCGTCCACCGGCTGGACCTCGACACCTCGGGCATCATGGTGATTCCCCTGAACAAGACTACGCACGCGCAGATCAGCCGCCAGTTCCAGCAGCGAGAAGTACGCAAGTCCTATCTTGCGGTGGTGTATGGCGTGGTGGAGCGCGATGCAGGCGAGATCGATCTGCCCATCGCCTGCGACTGGGAGCGACGCCCGCGACAGATGATCTGCCATGCGCGCGGGCGCGCCGCGCTCACCCGCTACCGGGTGCTCTCGCGTGCGGCCGACCGCACGCGGGTGCTGCTGCAACCGGTTACCGGGCGCTCGCATCAGCTGCGCATCCACATGCGGGAGCTGGGTCATCCCATCCTCGGCTGCGATATGTACGCACATGACGCCGCACTCGCCATGGCCGACCGCCTGCTGCTGCACGCCACCGAGCTGGCATTCATCCACCCGGCCACGGGGCAGTGGCTGCGCGTGGAGTGTCCACCGGATTTTTAGCTGGCTGACTCCCCCCAACTGCACCAATCGCTCCAACTGCCGGCGTAGAGCGTCGCATCTTCCCGACCCAGCAGTGCCAGCGAGAACAGGTTGACGCAGGCAGTAACGCCGGAGCCGCAGTACACCACGAGTTCCTCCGCATCCAGCGCATTGCCCCAGTGCGCGCGCTGCGCGGCACTGTTCAGCACCCGGCCGCTACTGTCCGTCACCCCTTGCCAGGGCCGATTGATGGCGCCGGGGATATGGCCGGCGACCGGGTCGATCGGCTCTTCGAGTCCCGCGTAGCGGCGCGGCTCGCGCGAATCGATCAGTACGGCGCTGCCCGCCTGCGCGGCGCGCACGCCGTCGATACCACAGCAACCATGAAACGCGCCGACGGCGGGCACCGCTACGGCGCGGCTCGCCGGCACGATGCCCTCTGGTTTGCCACCGGCCTGCAGAAATCCCTGATACCCGCCGTTGAGCAGCGCTGGCACTTGATACCCGAGGGAACGCATCAGCCACCACAGCCGTGCGGCGAACGCCAGGCGGGAATCGTCATACGCCACTACGGCCGTGTCGCGGCCGACGCCAAACCGCGCCAGGGTGGCCGCGAACCGTGCTGGGTCAGGCAGCGGATGTCGCCCGCCGTGCTCGCGCACCGGGCCGGCGAGATCGCGGTTCAGGTCGAGGTAGTGCGCGCCGGGAATATGCCCCAGCCCGTACAACCGCCTGCCTTCGGCGGGGTCGGCGAGGGAAAACCGGCAGTCGAACAGTACGGCGTCATGCCCGGCCAACAGCGCAGCGGGTTCGATCAGGTTCGCAGTCATCTGGCAGTCCTCCAGCCTCACCATGTCCGGTCCGGCTTCCTGCGGCAGAGAGTAGGCGAGTCACCGAAATTTCACTAGACTCTGGAAGCATCAGCAGAGGAACTCTCAGCTTGATCAACAGCATCCGTACCGCGACACGACTGATGATCGTTGCCAGACCCAACCAATCGGCGAGCTGGAATGAGAACCTGTTGCTGCTGCTGTTGCTCTCGATTCCCATGCTGGCCATAGCCATCGGCTTTGCCCTGCTCGGCGCCTGGTTGATCCTGCCGTTTGCGGGCGTGGAACTGCTGGCACTGGCTGCTGCGCTGTACCGGGCGTGCCGCCGTCAACAGTTCCGCGAGGTCATCACCGTCAGCGGCGACAGCATTTGCGTCGACCAGGGCTACCACTGCCCCCGGCATCACTGGCGCTTCGCCAGAGCCAGCGCGGGTCTTTCCATTACCACCGAACAACACACCTGGAATCCACCTGCGCTGCGCATGCACGATTGCCAGGCAAGCGTCCAACTGGGTGCTTTCCTGAACCGGGAGGACAGTCTGCAGTTGATTGCCCTGCTGCGACCGGAGATCCGCGTGCGCGCGCACTGCCCCGAAGTCGTGCGTGAATTCTAGGCCCGCACTGCCCTTGGCATGTCGACCTACGCACAACGGCGGCACGGTGTTTCCACGACGGAGCGTCTGACGCGGCTCGCCGCTGGTGTGCCTGGTTCGTGTTCAACCCGCCTCGAATTCCCCGTGCCGACCCTCGCCGGAAGCAAACCGGGCTGCGCCGTTCTGCGTCTCGCGCGAGGCTATCACGGCAAGGCCGTGCTCGAACTCGTTGTGCAAAGCCGCGTCGAACGACATATCCCACTGTTCGCAGGCGCTCAGGCGGTCGGAGCGCAGGCAGTGCTGGGGAAAGCGCGACAGTTGCCGCGCTAGCGCGAGCGCTGCATCCAGTGCCGCGCCGTCATCGACCACCCGGTTTGCCAGCCCCATCAGCAGCGCTTCGTCGGCGCCCACAGCGCGCCCGGTCAGAATCAGATCCAGCGCGCGGCTGTGCCCGATCAGCCGGGGCAGGCGGACGGTGCCACCGTCGATCAGCGGCACCCCCCAGCGGCGACAGAACACCCCCATGATCGCGCTGCGCTCCACCACGCGCAGATCGCACCATAGTGCAAGTTCCAGCCCGCCCGCCACCGCGTGACCGGCGATGGCGGCGATGACCGGTTTACCGAGCAGCATGCGGGACGGCCCCATGGGACCGTCGCCCCCGGCACGCAGCGCGTTCGCACCCGAGGCCTGTGCGATCGCCTTCAGGTCGGCGCCCGCGCAGAAGGTGCCGTAATCGCCGTACAGCACCGCGACATCCGCGGCCGCGTCCGCGTCGAATGCCCGGAACGCCTCCGCGAGCTGCCGCGCGGTTTCACCATCGACGGCATTGCGCACCTCAGGGCGCGTAATACTGACGACAGTTACGCGCTCGCGTTGCTCCACCCTGATCCTGTCCATCCATCGCCTCCCCGCGAATCACCGCGCCGACTGGCAGCGTCGCTGCGTAAACGGTGCATCGAGCCTACCACCGCCGGGGCGCGCGCACACTGGTTCCGGCGAACACGGTTCATCCAGGGCGCGGCTGCGGGTCTGGACGGTACTCCCAGCGGCACCTATGATCGGGCAACCAAAACGACGGGGGCCGGCACATGAACCTTCGACACGTTCTTCTCGCGAGCTGCCTGCCGCTTGCGCTGTGCGCATGCTCCGACAGCACGCTGGATGACATGCAGAAAAACGAAAAAGAGGGCTTTGCTGGCAGCACGCGTGGCGTGAACAGCCTGCTGCCCCCCGACGATGAGATACTCACCCTGCGCACGCACCCCAATCCCGAGCGCAACGCCTACTTCGGTGACCTGCACGTGCACACAGGGAATTCATTCGACGCCTACGTGTTCGGCACCGTCAGCACGCCAGAGGACGCCTATCGCTACGCCAGGGGCCGGGCGCTGGCGCACCCCAGCGGCTACGAGGTACAGCTGCAGCAGTCGCTGGATTTCTACGCGGTAACCGATCACGCCGAGATGATGGGCCTGGTGCGCGCAGCGGCCGACACCCGCACTGTGTTCTCCCGCTACGACATCACCGAGGCACTGCACGACATCAACGCGCCAGACAATATGACCCGCTTCAGCTTCCTCGCGCGCGCGCGGGCGTTCGCCGCCTTCCTGCCGGATGTACTGGCCGGCCTGGAGGATGGCAGCATCGACCCGGCCGTGGTCGAAGGCGTCACCAAAACCACCTGGCGCAACGCGGTGCGAGCAGCGGACGAAGCCTATGTTCCCGGTGAGTTCACCACATTCGCGGGATTCGAATACACATCGTCCTCGGACGACCAGGGCAACCTGCACCGCAATGTCATCTTCGCCGGCACAGACCGCCTGCCCGCCATGCCGTTTTCACGCTTCCATTCCCTGAACCCGGAGGGTCTGTGGCAGTGGATGGACGAGCTGCGTGCACAGGGGATCGAGAGCCTCGCCATTCCCCACAACTCCAACGGCTCCAACGGGCAGATGTTCAAACTGGTCGACTGGGCGGGCAAACCCATCGACGATGCTTACGCCAGCCAGCGGCTACGCAACGAGCCTCTGGTGGAGGTCACGCAGATCAAGGGCACCTCGGACACACACCCGCTGCTGTCGCGGAACGACGAGTGGTCGGATTTCGAGATCACGCCGTACCGCGTTGCCACCAAGTTGTACAGTGAACCGGCCGGCAGCTATGTGCGGGATGCCTACCTGCGCGGCCTTGAGATCGCGGCGGGCGGCGTGGTAAACCCTTACCAGTTCGGTCTTATCGGCTCCACCGATACCCACGATGCCGCCAGCTCGATCGAGGAGGAAACTTTTTTCTCCAAGGCCGGCCTGCTGGACGGCACCGCCGAGCTGCGCGGCTCCATCCCCACCTCATTTTTCAACGGCACCGTCATGAAGCTGCTGGACCCGGGCATGGTGTCGGAGATCGACGGCAAGGACTACCTGACCAGTTCATCTTTCGAATACTGGTCGGCATCCGGGCTCGCCGGTGTGTGGGCAGAGGACAACACGCGCGAGGCGATCTACGCGGCGCTGCGACGCAAGGAGACCTTCGCCACCAGCGGCCCGCGCATCAGGGTGCGGTTTTTTGCCGGCTACGACTTCGAGCCTGCCTTGCTGGACAGCCCGCTACTGACCGCCGCCGCCTACCGGCAGGGCGTGAGCATGGGCAGCGACCTGCCGGCAGAGGGCGGGCGCGCGCCGACATTCCTCGTGTGGGCCGCTGCGGACCCAAGCGGCACGGCCCTGCAGCGTGTGCAGATCATAAAAGGCTACCTCGAGGGCGGCGAGCACCGCGAGCGCGTCTACGACGTCGCCTGTTCCGACGGCCTGGCGGTCGATGCCGCGACCGGGCGCTGCCCCGATAACGGCGCGGCTGTAAATCTGCGCGACTGTTCGATCACAGCCGGCAAGGGCGCCAGCGAACTGAAGGCACTGTGGCGCGACCCAGACTTCGACGCGCAGGCAGCGGCGTTCTACTACGTGCGCGTGTTACAAAATCCCACTTGCCGCTGGTCGACCTGGGATGCGATACGCGCCGGCGTGGAACCGCGCTCAGACCTGCCCCAAACCCTGCAGGAGCGCGCCTGGTCCTCACCCATCTGGTATCGGCCGGCTGTATGAAAGCACGTCGCGGACTCAGGGTCGCCATGCTGGCAGTGCTGGCGATCTTCGCCCTGCATCGCGTGACGCACGGGCTCTTTACCGCACCGGGCGATACGGTGCGCGCCGCACGGGACTCGGTCACCGGGTACGCTACCCGGCCCGAGGCCAGCTGGCGGCAGGCCGCGAATGCACTGGAGTCGGTCGGCGCGGCGCGCGAAGGCGATCCCGCGCCCGAGTTCGACCTGTCCGGCCGTGTCGTGCGCGTGGCGGACGGTGATACGGTTTCGCTACTCGATGCGCACAATACCCAGCACAAGGTGCGCCTGTACGGCATCGACACGCCCGAGCAGAGCCAGCCCTACGGCAGGGCAGCGAAGAACGCGCTGCGGGATCTGGTCAGCCAGCAATCCGTGGGCGTGGTCGTGGTGACGACCGACACCTATGGCCGCAAGGTGGGCACGCTGTACCACGACGGCGTCAACATCAATGCCGCCATGGTGGCGAGTGGTTATGCCTGGTGGTATCAGCATTTCGCACCCTACGAGCGCAAGCTCGCCGCAGCGGAAGAGCAAGCCCGTCGGGATCGTCTCGGCCTGTGGGCCGACCCGCATCCCGTGCCGCCGTGGGACTGGCGCAGAGGCCAGCGCGCTGCGGCAAAATCGCATTGATCCCGGCGGGGAATACCGGTGCGCAGCAGCGCGTACAAACAGAGGCTGCATTGGTATTTCAGGGTCGGCTTGCCGGATCGATTGGGCTATAATTCGCACCCGCAATCCGCAGTACCGCTATTCCATGACTGATTCCAAATTACAGCTGGTCGAAGGCCAGGCGCCCGCGAAGAAAAACGTCGGCTTTGTTTCCCTCGGCTGCCCCAAGGCGCTGGTCGATTCCGAGCGCATCCTCACGCAGTTGAAAATCGACGGCTACGACATCGTGCCCACCTACGAGGGCGCCGACGTGGTCGTAGTCAACACCTGCGGGTTCATCGACAGCGCCAAGCGCGAATCGCTGGAGGCCATCGGCGAGGCGCTCAGCGAGAACGGCCGGGTCATCGTCACCGGCTGTATGGGCAAGGGAGAAGACGCAGAGTCCATACGCCAACTGCACCCGAAAGTGCTGAGCGTCAGCGGGCCCGCCGCTTACGAGGAAGTGGTCAGCGCGGTGCACCAGTTCGTGCCACATACGCGGGTGCACGATCCCTACGCCGACCTGGTGCCACCGCAGGGCGTCAAACTGACGCCGCGCCACTACGCTTACCTGAAGATTTCCGAAGGCTGCAACCACCGCTGCAGTTTCTGCATCATCCCCGACATGCGCGGCGACCTGGTCAGCCGGCCCATCGGCGATGTCATGGAGGAGGCCGAGCGTCTGGTG
>CAYWWD010000061.1:0-21418 GCA_964461965.1 uncultured Halioglobus sp.
GGCGGCATGGAGAGCATGACGCGCGCGCCGCACCTGCTCCCCGGCGCGCGTGGCGGCGTGGGCTCCGGCCACAGGACGGTGATGGACCATATGTTCATGGACGGACTGGAGGATGCCTATACGGGCCGCGCCATGGGCAGCTTCGCACAGGAAACCGCGAACGCGCGCGGCATCACGCGGCAGCAGATGGACGCGTTCGCCATTGAATCGCTCACGCGCGCAAAGCGCGCCATCGAGGATGGCTCCCTGCGCGCTGAAACCGCACCCGTCACTGTGAAGACGCGCAAGGGCGAGACCGTGGTGATCGACGATGAACAGCCGCACAAAGCGGCGCTGGAGAAAATTCCCACGCTGCGACCGGCCTTCGCCGAGGGCGGCACCATCACCGCCGCTAATGCCAGCTCGATTTCCGACGGCGCCAGCGCCTTGCTCCTGATGAGTGCATCTGCGGCGCAGGCCAGGGGCGTGAAGCCGATGGCGCGCATGCTCTCGCACGCGCGGCACAGCCAGGCGCCCGGCGAATTCACGATCGCACCCATCGGCGCCATCAACAAACTGCTGGCGAAAACCGGCTGGTCCGTAAAGGACGTGGATTTGTTCGAGATCAACGAGGCCTTCGCCATGGTTACCATGATGGCGATAGAGGACCTCGGCCTGGACCCCGCAAAGGTCAACGTCAACGGCGGCGCCTGCGCGCAGGGTCATCCTATCGGCTCCACCGGATCGCGCATCATGGTCACACTGATGTACGCCCTGCGGCAACGCGGCCTGCGGCGCGGCATAGCCGCATTGTGCATCGGCGGCGGCGAGGCCACCGCCGTGGCGCTGGAACTGGTGTAGTCATACAGCGCGGCCCCTGGAGGCAAGCCCATGTCACTGAGCAGTGTGCCTGACATCCTCGACGACATCCGCGCCGGCAGGATGGTCATCCTGATGGACGACGAAGATCGGGAAAACGAAGGCGACCTGATCATCGCAGCGGAAGCGGTCACGCCCGAGATCATCACGTTCTTTTCCAGCGAAGCCTGCGGCCTGATCTGCATGCCCATCACAGAGGAGCGGGCGCGACAGTTGCAGTTGCCGCTGATGGTGCGCGACAATCGCTCGCAGCACGAAACCAATTTCACAGTGTCCATCGACGCCGCGCAGCGCAGGGGCCCGGGCATCAGCTCGATCCAGCGCGCCCATACCGTGCTGCAGGCAATCGCGCCTGATGCCAGACCGGCCGATCTGGTGCAGCCCGGCCATATCTTCCCGCTGGTGGCCAAACCCGGTGGCGTGTTGCGCCGTGCCGGCCACACCGAGGCGGGCGTGGACCTGGCGCGGATGGCGGGGTTCCAGCCGGCGGCGCTGATCGTCGAGATCATGAATGAGGACGGCAGTATGGCGCGGCGGCCGCAGCTCGAAGCCTTCGCCGCGAAGCACAACCTGCGCATCGGCACCATTGCCGACCTGATCCAGTACCGCGCCTGGCACGAGCAGTCCGTCGAGCTGCGCGATTGCCGGACGGTGCAGACAGAGTTCGGTCCGTTCGAGCTGTATACCTTCCTCGACCTGGTCGACGACAACGTGCACTACGCACTGACGCGTGGCGGCATCGAAGAGCACCACGAGACCCTGGTGCGCGTGCAGACCATCAACGCACTGCGCGACGTTCTGGGCACCCGCATTGCCGGTGAACAGGGCTGGTCCTACCGCCGCGCCATGGCGCGAATCGCCGCCGAAGGCAACGGCGTCATGGTGCTGATCGGCCAGCACGAAACCGCCCAGCAGCAACTGGCGCAGGTGTTGCAGTTCCCCGACACGCCAGGCGTTGGTGCCAGTGTCGGCAATGCCGGTGTGCAGAACTACCGTGTGATCGGCACGGGTTCGCAGATACTGCGGCGCCTCGGCGTTGGCAAGATGCGCCTCATGTCCGCACCGGTGCACTTCAATGCACTGTCCGGCTTTAATCTCGAAGTCACCGATTTCGTACAGCCGCAGGAATAGGGCAATATGGCTCCACGTCCAGGCGCTGCGCGCGCGAGCAACCGGCTCGCGTACCCGTTCATACAGCTCCTGTCGCTGGCGGCGGTGCTGCTCGCAGGTTGCGCACCCGACGCCAAGGTCGACGCCGCTGCACCGTCGTCACTCGCACCGCCCACCGTCACCGTCACGCGCGTCGTGAAATTGCCGATCGCGGAAAAACTCAGCGCCTCGGGTATCCTGCGCCCGCGCGAAGAAGCCGCCGTCGGCCCCGAGGTCGCCGGCTACCAGGTGGCCGACGTACTGGTGGAGGAAGGCGCGCTGGTCACCGCAGGACAGGTGCTCGCCACCCTGCACGCCGACCTGTTGCGGGCGAAGATCGACCAGGCGCGGGCCGCGCTGGCGCAGGCACAGGCGCTCGCTGAACAGGCGCGGGCGGAGTTCGATCGCGTCAAGGATCTCGACGCGAGGAATGTGATGTCGCAGGAACAGGTCGCCGCCCGCCGCTACCAGGCGAGGACTTCCGAAGCGGCCGTCGGCGTCGCCCGCGCCCAGCTCGACGAACTGCTGACGCAGGAGCAACGCCTCACAGTGCGCGCACCGGTGAGCGGCCTGGTGCTGGAACGCAATATTCGCCCCGGCGACGTCGCCAGCCTCGCGCAACCCATGTTTCGCATCGCGCGGGACAACCTGATCGAGCTGGATGCCGAGGTGCCAGAGGACGTGATCGCGCGCATCTCCCTCGGCGATGCCGCCACGGTGAGCCTGCCCTCTGGCGAGCATCTCGACGGCGAAGTGCGGCTGATTTCACCGCGCATCGACCCCGAGACCAAGCTGGGGCGAGTGCGCGTCAGCCTGGCGTCGCACCCGCAGCTGCGCGCCGGCGGCTATGCCCGCGTCGACTTCCACCGCCCGTTCAATGCAGTTCCCGCGATTGCAGAAAAGGCCCTGCAGTGGGAAGCCAACGGCCCTCGGCTCACCACGATCGACAAGGAGAACCGCGCCCGTCCGGTGGCCGTGCGTATCGGCGCCCGCGACGGGGAGTACGTCACGCTCGTGCAGGGTCCATCGGTGGGCACCCGCGTGGCGCTCGGCAGCGGCGTGACGCTGCTGGAGGGCGACCTGGTGAATCCGGTCGAAGCCGATGACACAGCTGCCACCACCGCGCAGGCTGAATCGGCGCCATGAGGCTCAGCATCTCCTCCTGGTCGATCCGCCACCCGATTCCGGTGGCGGTGCTGTTCATCGTCCTGGTTATCGCCGGCGTCTACGGCTACACCGCCCTGCCGATAAAACTGTTTCCCGATGTGTCCTTCCCGCTGGTGAAAGTTGCCATCACCCTGCCCGGCGCGGCTGCCAGCGAAATGGAGACACAAATCACCGAGGAAGTGGAGGCAGCGGTTTCCAACCTGGCCAACGTCGACCACGTCAACTCGACCGTCACCCAGGGCCTGTCGATGACCTACGTCGACTTCGAGATCGGCGCCGACCCGCAGAAGTCCACCGACGAGGTGCGTTCCGCAATCGACCGTATTCGCAGCACCCTGCCCAGGGGCACGGAAGAGCCCATCGTGGAGCGGTTCGAGATCGACTCCATGCCGGTGGTCACCTACGCCGTGTCGGCCACGGACCTGTCCGACCTCGAACTGAGCTGGCTGGTCGACGATGAGATCGCGCGTCGCCTGGTGATGGAGCCGGGCGTCGCGCAGGTGACGCGCGTGGGCGGCGTCGACCGCGAGATCAATGTCACGCTGAATCCCGAGCGACTGGAGGCGCTCGGCCTCACCGCGCCGCGTATCAACGACGCGCTGCGCAGCAGCAGCGTCGATGTCCCGGGCGGCCGCGCGGAGGTGGGCGGCCGGGAGCAGATGGTGCGGGTGCTCGGCGCGGCGGACACCGTCGAAGCGCTGGAGGACATCGTGCTGTCCACCAGCGCGGGAAGGGAGATCCGCCTCGCGGACGTCGCCAGCGTCGCCAGTGGCGCTGCCGAACGGCGCGGTTTTGCCGACCTCAACGGCCAGTCGGTGGTCGGATTCCAGGTGCGCAAGACGCCCAAGGCTTCCGACGTCGCGGTCGCCCGCGAGATCGAGCGCGCCACGGCGCAGCTGGCCAAGGAATTTCCCGAGCTGCACTTCAAGCGCGTGTACTCGATCGCCATCGGCACCCAGGAGAGTTTCACGGCCACGCTGCACTCGCTGATAGAAGGCATGCTGCTGGCCGCGCTGGTAGTGTTCCTGTTCCTGCGCAGCTGGCGAGCGACCGTGATCACCGCGCTCGCCATGCCGCTGTCGCTCATCCCGGCGTTCGCGGTCATGCACTACATGGGGTTCAGCCTCAATATGATCACCCTGCTCGCGCTCACGCTGGTGATCGGTATCCTCGTCGACGACGCCATCGTGGAGATCGAAAATATCCAGAAGCGGGTGGAAGCCGGTCAGCACCCCTACTATGCCGCGATGGAGGGTGCGGACCAGATCGGCCTCGCGGTGCTGGCCACCACACTCACCATCGTCGTGGTGTTCCTGCCGGTGGCGTTCATGGGCGGATTCGCCGGGCAGTTCTTCAAGGAGTTCGGCTTCACCGTCGCCATCGCCGTGCTGTTCTCACTGCTCGTCGCGCGCATGTTGACGCCGCTGCTGGCAGCCTATTTTATCCACCCGGAAAAAAACCCTAAGCCGCCGCCGCCGTTTGACGGAGTGTACCGCCGCGTACTGGATTTCGCGCTCTCGCACCGCTGGCTGTCGCTCGGCACCGGCGCGGGGCTCACCATCGGCTCGCTGTTCCTCGCGGCCATGCTGCCGATGGGCGTTACGCCGCCGGAGGACAACGGCATCATCCAGATGAACATCGAGGGCGCGCCAGGTTCAACCCTCGCCGACATGCGCAGCAGCACTGAACTGCTGACCCGCCGGCTGCTGGAGAAGCCGGATATCGAAACCGTGTTCACACTGATCGGGGCCGACAGCCAGGACGCCAATCCACGCTCCGGCAGCGTGACCATCCTGCTCTCGCCCGACCGCGCCCAGACAACCCAGGAATACCAGGAAGAACTGCTGCCCCTGCTCATGAGCATCCCGGATATCCGCGTCGGCTACACGCAGAACGGCGGTGGCGGCAGTACCACCCTGCAGATCGTGCTCACCGGTGAGGATATCCCGCTGCTGGAAGCCACCGCGCTGACCCTGGAGCGCCAGATGCGCGACGTGCCCGGCCTGTCCAATGTGCACCAGCGCACGCCGCGCCCGGGCGCGGAACTCGTCATTACGCCCAAGCCCGACGAGGCCGCGCGCGTCGGCGTGAGCGCCGAGACGCTGGGTGCAATTGCACGGGTGGCCACGCTCGGCGATGTGGATGCGAACACCGCCAAGTTCAACACCGGCCAGCAGCGCGTATCCATCCGCGTGCGGCTGCCGGACGAGGCGCGCGCCGATCTCGCTACGCTCGGCAACCTGCGCGTACCCACGTCCTCGGGAAAACTGGTGCCGCTTGCGGCCGTGGCGACGCTCTCCTTCCAGGCGGGGGTGGCGCGTATCGACCACTACGACCGGCAGCGCCGCGTCATCATCGAAGCGGAGTTCAGCGGTATCTCGCTGGGCGACGCCAACCAGGCGGTGGCCGCGCTGCCTGTGATGCAGTCACTGCCTGCGGGGATAACGCAACCGCCCTACGGCGACAGCGAGCGCCTCGCCGAACTGTTCGCGGGGTTCAGCACTGCAATGCTGGCCGGTGTCGGGCTGATCTACGCCGTGATGGTGCTGCTGTTCCACAGCTTCTTCAAACCTATCACCATCCTGACCGCCCTGCCGCTCTCGCTGGCCGGTGCCTTCCTCGGCCTGCTGATCGCACAGTACGAGCTGGGACTGTCGGCGCTCATCGGGCTGCTGATGCTGATGGGTCTCGCCGCCAAGAACTCCATCCTGCTGGTGGAATTCGCAATCGAGGCCGAGCGCGCCGGCGCGTCCCGCCACGAGGCGATCCTGCGCGCCTGTCGCGAACGCGCCCGCCCCATCATCATGACAACGGTGGCGATGGCGGCGGGCATGCTGCCCACCGCACTCGCCATCGGCGTGGGCGGGGAATTCCGCTCGCCGATGGCCATCGCCGTGATCGGCGGACTGATCAGCTCCACGGCGCTGTCACTGGTACTGGTACCGGTGGTGTACGAGGTGATCGACGATCTGGAAGTGTGGGTAAAACCCAAGCTCCGACGTCTGGTGGGCGCGAATCCGCCCGAGCGGCGATCGGCGCCGCGCCCTGCCACGCACCGCCACTGAGGTGGACCCGAGACCGCTCCGCCGACACTGATCATGGCGCTTTTGAACCAGGATGCTGAATCAGCACCGGTTGCTTTGACACCCGGGAAAACCCGCTATCATCAACTCCCATAGCACCCCGCAGACTCCCAGAGAGGTACCGGCATGGCCACCGAGACGATTTACCGCAGCTGTCCCACCTGCGAGGCCAGTTGCGGACTGGTGATGGAAGTGGACCGTGACGCCAAAAAGATCGTCAGCATCAAGGGCGACCCGGATAACCACCGCTCGCGCGGTTACGTGTGCGCCAAATCGCAGGCCTTCCGCTACGTCTACGAAGATCCCGAGCGGCTGACCAGACCGGTGAAAAAGATCGACGGACAGTGGCGGGAGATCGGTTGGGAGGAGGCACTGGCGGAGACGGCGCAACGCCTCGCCGCGATTCGCGACCGGTACGGCAAGGACGCAATTGCGATGTACTACGGCAATCCCAACGGCCACAACTTCAGCACCCAGATCTACACGCAGATGTTCATCACCCTGCTCAACACCGAGCGCTTCTTCTCCGCCGGCTCGGTGGACCAGCAACCAAAGAACCTGAGCTGTGAACTGTTGTACGGCAATGGCTGGGTGTTCCCCATCCCCGATATCGACCACACCGATTTCTTCGTCTGCATGGGCGGCAATCCCATGGTGTCGCAGGGTTCGCTGATGTCGGCGCCAGACATCGAGAACCGGCTCAAAGCGATCCAGCAGCGCGGCGGGCAGGTCGTGGTGATCGACCCCAGGCGCACGGAGACCGCGGACGTCGCCGACCAGCATATCTTCATCCGACCGGGCACCGATGCCTTCCTGCTGCTGGCTTTCGTCAACGAATTATTCGCTACCCAGCGAGTGCAACCCGGCCGGCTGCGGGACTTCACCGACGGTATCGAAACGCTGGAATACCTGAGCGCGCCCTACACACCCGACGCCGTGGCCGCCATCACCGGCGTGCCGGCCAACCGCCTGCGCCAGCTGGTAGACGAATTCTGCAACGCCGGCGCGCCCGTGCTCTACGGCCGCATCGGCCTGTGCACCCAGCGCTTCGGCACACTGGCATCATGGCTGGTGGACGTGGTGAATATCCTCACCGGCCGCCTCGATGCGAAGGGTGGCGCGATGTTCCCGAAGCCGGCCACGGCCCACAACGACCCGGCCTCCGCGCCGCAGGAGCTCGGCTACAACCGCTGGCAGTCGAAGGCGCGCGGCTTCCCGGAGTACATGAGCATGCTGCCGGCCTCGCTGATGGCCGAGGAAATGGAGCTCGAAGGCGAGCACCAGGTGCGCGCGCTGATTACCGTCGCCGGCAATCCGGTGCTGAGCGTGCCCAACGGCAAACGCATACACGCGGCGATGGCGAAGCTGGATTTCAGGGTGGCCTTCGATTTTTACATCAACGAGACCACCAGCCAGGCCGACATCATCATCCCCTCCACCACACAGTTGGAGCACAGCAACTACGACTTCATGTTTACCTCGACGTGCGTGCGCAACTTTGCACAGTACTCGCCACAGACGTTCGCGCCGGAGCCGGGCGCGCTGGACCAGTGGCAGATCATCAATGAGGTGACCGCACGCATGCACGGAATGACTCGCGCCGACCTCGAAAGCCTGATGCTCGACGGCCTGATCGGGCAATTACTGGCCAACGCACCGGAGCTTGCGCACCTGACGGCGGATGACATCAGGCGCGCCACGGCCGCCCACGCAGGGCCGGAGCAATTGCTGGACATCATGCTGCGCGCAGGGCCCTACGGCGACAAGTTCACGAACCAGGGCACCGGCATCACCCTCGCGCACTTGCAGGACGCGCCGCACGGCATCGATCTCGGCGCCCTGCAACCGCGTCTGCCGGGATTGCTGGCGACCCGGAACAAGCGCATCAATATTGCGCCACAGCTGATTACTGCGGACCTCGCGCGCCTGCAGGCGGCGCTGGAGCAAGGCCCGGGCGACCACCTGCTGCTGATCGGCCGCCGCAACATTCGCGACATGAACTCGTGGCTGCACAACCTCACGAACTACGCACGCGGCAAGAACCGCTGCACGCTGTTGATCAACCCGGGTGACGCGGCACGCATCGGCCTGCGCGAAGACGGATTCGCAACGATCCGATCGCGCGTGGGTGAGTTCCGGGCACAGGTGTCAGTGACAGACCGCATCATGCCCGGGGTGGTCAGCCTGCCACACGGCTTCGGCCACACCTACCCGGGCACGCAGCAGTCCGTGGCAAGCAGCCTGACGCCCGGAATCTCTGCGAATGACCTGGTGGACGACAACGAGATGGACCTGCCTTCCGGCACCAGCGTGGTAAATGGCGTACCGGTCGTCGTGGTGCCCGCCTGACAAATCGCTCCTGACGCTCTGCCTAAAGCGAAAGGTCACCCGCCAGGGCGTTGGCCTTCAGTTGCGCAACGCTTTTGATCCCGGGGATGACGGTGGCAACGCGGGCCTGTCGCAAACACCAGGCGTTAGCCCACGCGACAGGCTCCATGCCCGCGGGCCGCTGCTGGAGCGCGGTGAGGGCACGATCGATCTCCCGGTCCAGGCCTTCCTGTGGCCGCCACGAACGCACATCACCCTTGTCGAAGACATGCCCCGGCTGGTACTTGCCACTCAGGAAACCGCTGGCCAGCGGCGTGCGGGCAATCACACCGAGATCCTGCTGCTGCGCCTGTGGGAGCACGGTCTCCTCCGCCTTGGTCAGCAGTGCGTTGTAGGGAACCTGAATCACGCGGATACCAAAACCGCTGGAGCGCGGCAACTGGTATCTGGCATGCGGCAACGGCACGGAATTCCCGAGGTAGCGCACTTTGCCGGCCTCCACCTGCTTGCCGAGCATCGTCCACAACTCGTCGTTGTCGAACTGCTCGTTGGTCGCGGAATGCAGTTGATAGACATCGATATAATCCGTGCGCAGGGCGCGCAACGACGCCTCCAGTTGCAACAACACCTGTGCCGGTGTGTAATTTTCTTCCTTCAGGTCATTGTTGGGATTGTGGCCGAATTTCGTCGCGATAACCCATTCCTGCCGTCGCCCGCCGAGGCTGTTGCCGATCAACGACTCCGATAGATGCTGGTGGCCATAGCACTCCGCGGTATCCAGAAAATTGACCCCCAGCTCGCGCGCCATGGAGAGGATGTCATCGACTTCCCCCTGCCCGAACTGCTTGCCCCACACGCCAGCAAACTGCCAGGTGCCTACACCCACTACGGAAACGGACAGTTCGGTGCTTCCAAGTCTTCTGTACTGCATGCTGACAGTGCGGACCTCACAATTTCCGGCTAATGACGATGCCAACGATCGTCGTTCATCGATTCATGCAGTATGCTATGACAAGCGTGGAAGGGGCAACAACACAACAGTAAGCATGCAATAGAAAGCGGCACTCGGGTAACGCAAACACATAACAACATGACAGGGAAATACATCGCAGCAGGCCAACAAGTCGCTCACGTTCTTCTGCTGGCGTGTAGTTTTACCCTGTTCGGCGCGCTCTTGTATCACCACTGCCAGCTGATACTTCTCGCCGTGCCACTGGATTACAACGAAGCTGGCATGCTCAGCATCACCTCGCTCATCGCCACAGGTGAGAATCCTTTTTCCCTAGCCAACCAGCCAATGCACACCTTTGTGTATCCGGTACTTTATAACATCGTGGTCGCGCCTTTGACCTGGGTATTCGGCGCAACGCTTCCTGTTCACAGGGCGGTGGCCGGGCTGTTCATTGTGCTGTCATGCAGCATACTGTATCGGGTACTTCGGCGACATAACGCTTCCAGGTTGGAGAGTTTTGCCGCCGCCACGCTTTGGTACGCAGGGCTCCTGTACTACTCAACCCCGATCGCCAGCCCCAACAGCCTTGGACTGTTCCTGTTCTTTTCAAGTATTGCGATCCCCTGGCTATACGGATTTTCCAAGCGCAGTCTTGGCGTCGCCATGATCATCGGCATTCTCGCCTTTTACGGCAAGCAATACCATGTTGCATGCCTTGGATTTATCGCGCTGTATCTTTTTGTCTGCGTGTCCATGAAACGCGCCCTGGCATTTGGCGCCGTTTCGCTTCTTCTGTTTCTAGTTGTCCTTAGTTTAGTAACCTACACGTCGCCATACTTCCTTGATAATACCGTTTTTGCTGTAGGTTATATCACGGGGTCTGTCTCCAGTTTTGAAACTGCATTCAAACAGTTATTCGCGTTCACAAAAATCTACGCTCCGCTGTTCGGGGTACTGATTCTGCACACGGTCCTGCGCGTAACAAATCACACACCTACGTTGAATTACGACACCGGAAATACGCCCCTCCGTGATAAGACAGGTTACTTCAATATCGTTGAGTTGAATGCACCGTTTATAAATGTGCGCATCAACTATTTCTGGCTGTGTCTTGTGTGCTCGCTGCTGATATTCATTTTCTCCATTGGCAAAAATCCAGGCAATTACCTGACATATTTATTTCAAATCCTGTCACCTTTCGTGCTTATCGTTTGCTTTCGCAGCATTGCGGAATCAGAGAAGTTAAAGCCCCTCTATTATCTGCTTGTGATCGCCTGCTTCTGGTCAAGCTACTCCTTGCTCTCCCATGATTTTTCGACCAATACAAGGGAATGGGAAAAAATACATCGCATCATGTCGAGTGCTGACAAAATTTATGCGTCAACCCTCGTGCTCCCCGAGATAAGCCGTACCGGCAAGGAAACCTTTCAGAATGGGCACACGCGCTACTTCCAGTACGCAGAGGAAAAACCCCGATTCTTTTCTCATGAAAATGCGGCGGAAGATACCACACAACTATGGACCGACTACTCGCAGCACATTCTTGGCATGATCGAGGCACGGAAATTTGATTTGATTCTGCTTGATCAATGGATGCCGCTCCCAGAACCAAGCCCTCGCTCCAACCTAAAAGTTGACTCTAAGGCGGTACTGCGCGAGCACTATTATCACAGCGAAGACATCACACTTAACCTGGCAAAACGACCGGGAGGCGGCTCTTACCGTATTGCAGTCTGGAAACCGAAACCAGAGTCCGGCCCCGGGAACGAATACCGGCATGAATGAAGATGCCATAACCGTGGACGAACCACGGACGGTTCTTTATTCTTTCCCACGAGCTAAAAAAGGTAGATTGCATTGAATTACAGTAGTGAGACCTGTCAGATTTGTTCTTCTCCTGGCGCACGTGTGGCAATGTCCCTGCCGCGCTTCGATCTCCTGCGCTGTCCGGCCTGCACACACCTTTTTTCTCGACTCAAGGTGGCTTCCGAATCCTATGGGGCCGAATATTTTCTGGAGAGCAACGCCGAGCACTGGGATAACCCGGATATAGCGCTGTTTGACCAACTGGATGCGATGTTTCGTCAGTATTATCCGGGCTACAGGAAGGGCTTGCGCAGCCTTGATGTCGGCGCGGCGACAGGTTACCTGACCCGGCGTTTCGGGGAATTAGGCTACGAAAGCTGGGGTATCGATATCAGCGAGGAGGCGATACGCCATGGCACCGAGCAACTCGGGATACCTCGCCTGCTGGCCGCTGAACTCGAGAGTTTCATTCCGACGGCGCCATTTCCCGCAATCACCAGTCTTTATGTCATTGAGCATGTCCCCAATCCTGTCCAATTTCTAGACAATGTTAGACGGATACTGTCTGACGATGGCGTGTTCATCTGCATGACCGTCGATTCCAGTTCAATTTTTTATCGCTGGGCCGAAGCGATTTTTCACATGAGTCGCGGGCGTAGCTACTCAGCCATTGAACGTGTTTGCGAAGTTCACCATCTCCATCATTTCAACCGCCGGAGTTTGGATCGTGCATTGGCGGAGAGTGGCTTCGAAATCATCCACCGCTTCAATCGCAATCTCCCACTGAACTCGATAACCCTGCGCCCTGTACAGAAGCTGGCCGTGGGCGGGATGTATGCCCTCTCGCCAATATTGAACTCCTGGTTTTTACAGGGCGTCGTTTGCCGTCGAAAGACGGCCCTCGACTAATCACCCGTGGCAGCGCTTGTTGTTTTGTATTGAGTGGCATTGACTTCAACAGGTAAGATTGATGCTATGACTCCGGTTCAGCCTTGCGCGGAACCCGCACCGTAGCTAAAACATAAAGTTCACTCCAATTCACGGCCACTGACCAATGCCTTCCCTAGATGACAAAACGATTCAGGATTTCGATAACCAGTGGACCCGTTACGACGACAATGACGGCTGGTACGCTTCGCTGGATCTTTTTACCGACATTCTATCGCCATTGATGCGCCCTGAAGATCTGACGGGAAAGACCGTCGTCGATATCGGCAGCGGCACGGGCCGGATCGTAGGCATGCTACTCGAAGCAGGCGCTTCGCATGTTTATGCCGTGGAACCGGCGACGGGTGCATTTGAAAAATTACAGCGCAATGTCGCGGCAATGCCGCGCGGGAAGCATGTAAGTTTCATTAACAAACGAGGCGATGAATGGACGGTTGATCAACAGGTTGACTACACTATTTCCATTGGCGTCATCGAGTTTATCAGCGAACCAAATGCCACAGTCAAGCGCTGCTACGATGCCCTCAAGCCCGGCGGCGAAGTATTTTTCTGGCTCTGCAGCCACGAAGGAAACGAACTGTATCTCGCCGTAGTGCAACCCCTGCGCAAACTCACCACGCTACTTCCCCACTTCATGTTGGTGACGGTCGTTGAGTTACTGTATTGGGCGCTGTGCAGCTACCGTCTTGCCTGTTCGATACTGCCCCTGCCGCTCAAGCGGTATCTCGATAACGTTTGGTGGCCTATGTCCGCCAGGAAGCGGCGATTGGTGATTTATGACCAATTGAATCCCGCCTACCTTAAGTACTACAAGAAACAGGAAGCGATCGCGCTTTTGGAAACGGCCGGATTCAAGAACGTCGAGACACACCACCGGCACGGGTACAGTTGGAGCGTGAAAGGAAAGAAGATCTGAGCGCAAATATCGCTCTCAGCTTAAGATCCGCCTCCATTTGAATCATGTGAAATTTTGTCCTCGATCATATAGGTCGGGCGATGCTTTACCTCCATATACGTCTTGCCGATGTACTCACCCGCAACGCCGATAGCCAGCAACTGTAACCCACCCAGTAGATAAATCGGGATAACCGTGGATGCCCAACCGGCCAGTGCAGTGGTCTTGCCGGTCAAGGCCGCGTGCAGCGCCCAGATCCCGAAGCTGGTGGAAATGATGAATACAAACAAGCCCAAGACCGAGATAAGTCGCAGGGGCGCAATAGAAAATGAGGTGATACCCTGTGCCGACAATGCGAGCATCTGTCGCAAACCGTATTTCGTCTCCCCAGCCAGCCTTTCGCCACGCTTGTAATAGACTCGCGAAGTACTAAGGCCCAGAAGCGGTACGATACCCCGCAGATAAAGATTGCGCTCGCGGTACTGCCCCAGCAGATCGATCGCGCGTTTACTCATGAGCCGGAAATCCGCATGGTGCGGCACGGCTTCCATGCCGAATCGACCTGCAATCCAGTAATGCAGCGCTGCAGTCCAGCGCTTGAATTTCGCGTCGGTCGATCGGTCGTTGCGCACGCCGAGGACGATTTCGCTGCCCTGCCGATACCTTTCCAACATGGACTCGAACGTATCGATGTCATCCTGAAGGTCCGCGTCGATGGAGATCATGCAGTCGCCCTCGGCCTGCATCAATCCGGCATACAGCGCATACTGATGGCCGCAGTTCCGGGTCAGTTTGATACCGACGAACAATTCGTTCGTGTTCACCAGCGCACGGATGCATTCCCAGGTTCCATCCCTGCTCCCGTCGTCAACGAAATAGACGCGTGAGACCGCATCGATCAGGCCGCGGCTGACCAACGAATTCATCTTCGCCTGCAACTTGCCGGCGGAATCCGGCAACGTCTGCTCCTCGTTGAAGCACGGCACCACCACGCCAAGCACAGGAACGTTTTTCAGCGACATAGTCATTACCTGTTAACAGCCGTGAACATGCGTTGCATTCTCGCCTCGTGACCTTTCACTTATCCGCATACGGGCCGTCATCTACCCTGCCGGCTTTTGCGCGACAACAAACGTGCTGATGCCAATCGGCAGATCGATGTAACGCAGGAGCAGGTTTTCAAAGTGAATGAGTTTTGCGAGTGCGTTGTTGACCAACCTGGGTGGCTGGTACAAATCGCTCATCCGTTTTGTTTTTTTTGGGATGAGCCACTCATAGAAACGCAACAATGCGATACCTGGAAAAAGGAAAAAATTCCAGAAGCCCTTGCGCTTGATGTCAAATCCCGCAGAGGTTGCCCGCGCAACCAGCTGTCGACTGGAATATCGCCGACAGTGGTGATTTTCGACGTCGTGGGCGCTCCACAAAAACATGTACGCGGGCACGAACACGATCAGGGTGCCTCCCGGCTTCAACAGTCGTCGCCAGTTGTCCAGCGCCACCGTGTCCTGCTCGATGTGTTCCAGGCAATCCGAGGCGATGATGACGTCGAACATTCCAGGGCTGAAATCCGGGCTACTGCCGTCCATCACCTGCACCGCGTCGTGGCCGTGCTCCCGCGCCAGTGCTATGGCGCTCTCACTGACATCGATCCCGTACAACCGGTGAAAACCCTGGCTCTTCAGCTCCGACAGCAACACCCCGCTAGAGCAGCCTATATCCAGGATCATGGCGTCCCGGTGAAAGCGGGATAACCACTCCACAATCAAGGCGCGCCGATTCAGTAACCACCAGTGCGTCTTCGCGATCTGGTGATACTTCTTTTCAAAATCGATGTCCATTCTGGTGGTGCGCAGCCGAGTACAGCGGAGAATTTCCCGCCAGTGTAACAAACCGTATAGGAAAGGTCTTTCCTGCCAGCCCCTGTTCGACGGATGACACCCGGACCTGGACGTGCCTCAACCGAAAATCAGGCGGTAGATCTTGCGGTACATGTGCCGGTAGGCATAGAAGGTGCGGTTGTCGAACACCAGTTTGTTGATGCCGTCCCGTGCATCTTTTTTGTAGCGTGCATAAATGGTTTTGAGTGCGCGCTCCGTCTTGGTTTTTTCGATGCCGCGCAACACGTTGAAGATGGTGCCAGCGAACTGCACCGGGTGGTAGATGATGCGCGTGAGCAGGAAGCTCATATAGGCTTTCTTACGCACCCAATCCAGTTCCTTGCTACCGACCGCGTCATTGAAGGACACCGCCTTAGCGAGGTCGCCTACCGTGAGCAGATCCAGCCAGTCGAGATCCTTGATCTTATGCTTCGAAGGCTCCCACAACGGCGTGCCCGGTAGTGGGATGAACAAGCCAAAATTGACTTCGTCGACGCCGACTTTGGCCAGTTCGCGCGCGTAAGCAATGGTCATCTCCATGTCTTCCCGGGTTTCACCCGGCAATCCGAGCACAAAGTAGGCGGCAACTTTCAATCCGAGCTTATGGGCAGTGGCGCCACAGGACTTGAGGTGTTCCAGATCGAAGTCCTTGCCTTTCTGGATGATATCGGTGAGCACGCGGGGTGATCCGCTCTCCGGCGCCAGGGTAACGTGCTCGCAACCGCTTTCCTTCATCGCCCGCAGCATTTCTTCGTCGATGCGGCTGGCGCGGATGCCGTTGGGCGTCTGCCAGGTGATATCCAGCTTGCGACGCTTGATCTCGTTGCAAATTTCGATGAGCCGTTTGACGTTGATCGTCATGTTGTCATCTTCGAAATGAAATTCGCGGATATTCCATTTATCGATGCAGTGTTCGATTTCGTCGGCCACATCCTTGGCGCTGCGCGACACCCAGCGTGTTTTCCGGGAGGCGCAGAACGTGCAGCCGTATGGGCAGCCGCGCGAGCTGATCATGGATGTCCAGCGACCGTTGGAATAGCCGTGTGACTCCTGCGCCATGATGTAGTTTTCCATCGGCAGCAAATGGCGCGCCGGGAAAGGAATGGTATCGCTGTCGAGTTTGGTGTTGCGCAACAGCTTTTCAGTGCCCATGACGCAGTTGCCGTTCTCATCACGGTAAGCCAGGTTGCTGATATCAGCACCGATATTGCTCTGCACCAGAATATTGTCCTGCAGCAGTTTCTGGCAGAGATCAAGGAAGGGTTCCTCCCCTTCCCCGATCACCACATAGTCCACCAGCTCGTGGTCTTCGACCAGAATCCGTTCATAGAGCGCAGCGGGATGTGGGCCGCCAAGTACGATCGTGATGGCAGGATTGAACGCCCGTATCTGGCGGCACAGCTCCTGCACAACCGGGTAGGCGAACGAAAACAAATTGGAGATGCCAATGATCCTGACCTGTTCATCGAGCCGCCCCACGATGTCCGCGAACGTGAGGCCGCGAACAAACGTGCCCTTCTCAAACGGGGTGATGGTGCCGGGCTCCAGCCCAACGGCATCGATGATATTGACTGTTATGGCGTTTTGTTCAAGAACAGACGCGAGGTAGGCGATACCCAGGGGCGGCGTAATACCACTGGCCACCTGGTTCTTGGTAAAAACCTGGGGCGGGTTGATGAGGATGACGTCATGGCCCATAAGCGCTTGCCTGCAGGATGCGCGCCGCAACCGCAGCGTCTTCATCCCGGATAATATCCTTTAATTTCAAAAGGTTTTGAGGAAATTCCTCAAACCTAGTATAGGAACTCCGGCCGCCACTGTACATACAACGGACGCCGTTGACCCCTATTCCGTCAGTTACAGGTGCGTGGCGTTTCTATAGATTGGGAATGTAATTGTCTTCACTGACACGATCACCAGTTTAGACCCAGAGTGTGACGGGCTTCGCAGCAAAGGGTTCGAACCGCAAGCCCTGTCACCAGCGCTCCTGATGCTTACAACGGCCGTTGGCGTCGCCTGGATGCGGAGAGACAGGTTGCCCGAGACGGAAGGAAGCGAATATCATCCTCGAATCGTGCCGCGATCGGTAGATTCTGCCCTCATTCATTTTTCACGTGTCGTATTTCCAGCTTTCGCCTCAAAAACAGCGGAGAAAACTCGTCGCATTTCTCGCGCAGCCGTGCAATTTCACGGAAGCGAACGAGCCTGTTGAATGAAAAATCCTGCGCGCTTCGTCCAATTCCTACGTTTCATTACGGTCGGCGGGAGCACTACCCTACTTTATTTGGCGTTTGTCTACCTGCTGGTCGACATCCTGGGTTTCCAGGTCACCCTGGCCAGCACCCTGATGTGTATCGCCGCAGCCTGCTACAACTATCTGATGCACTACCACTGGACCTTCACGTCGGACGCGCCACATGGCATGGTTATGGTGCGTTACCTGTCAATGGTGGCCGGCGCAGTACTGATCAATGCCCTGATCATGCACCTGGGAACTACGTATCTGGATATCCACTATCTGGTCATTCAAGTGGTCGCGGCGATCGTGCTGGTCTGCTGGAGCCTGAGTGTCAGCGCACTGTGGGTATTCAGGCAGCGGTGACAGCGACCGGGATCCGATACTGAATCCCGCCGCTGCCATCATCTCCGGAATCACTCAGAGATCGTCACCCGCCCGATTTCCTGCGCATCGCGCTCCGCTTCGCAGAACGGCATGTCGATCCAGCCGCTGTTGGAATACAGCCTGGTCGCATCCGCATAGTGCTTTGATGCCGGATCGGTGGATTGCGAGTACGAGAGAATGGCGTAGGCATTCGGGCAGTCGCTCTCATCCCAGGTGATGGCCTGGATGTAGCTGTTGCCGTGCCGGATATCCGCGTAGCCTTTGCCGGGAATCAGGTCCGAGGTGATGACGCTGAACATCATGTCGCCGCTGCCCCCGTGAATCGGGATGCGCTCGCCGTTCTTCTCATCGAACTGAACCTCACCCCAGGGTTTATCCAGCGCGATTCCGGCGTCGCTCAGGGCCTTCACACCCTTCGTCAATGCATTTTTCACCGCCGAAGCCACATTCGCATCCGCGATGTTGAGGTCGCGCGGTGTATTTACCGGGTCGGCGGGATTGAACGGCACGGCCCACATCTCGGGCGTATCGCGCATCACCCGCCAGAAATCGAAGAACACGTGGCCACCCACGCTGTTGATGCGGTGCGTGCGGTCCCAGTTGGCGAGTATGTCGCAGGCAAGCTGTTCCTGTGAAATTCCCGCCAGGGGATCATCCGGCAACGTCTGGCAGACCTGCAGCACCTTATCCAGCACCAGGTTGGCCGTGTGGTTGGTGGAGCTGGTCAGCAACTGCCGGATATTGTCGATGTTGAACCCGGGCGCACCCAGCCCGTCGGTGCCCGCGAGACGGCTCTCGGCCTGCGAGAACGTGGCGCGGGTGCGGCGGCTCTGCTCCACCTGCTCCTTGCCGATGATGGGTGAGAAACCCTCCAGCAGGTGGCGCGGGTTGGACAGCCAGTAGCTGTCGTTGGCGTTGGCGCCGTACTCGCGCGTCTCCAGCTTGGGCATGCTGTCGTAGCCAAAGATCCCGGGCGCGGTGCCCTCGTCACTGCCAAGTCCACAGGCGGGATCAGATCCATCCATGGTGAGGCGGCCAAAGCTGGTGACGGCCGTTTGCAAAAGCCCGCGTACGCAGTTCTGGTACTGCTGCGAAGTGACGTGCGGCGTCACCGAGATATCGCCGTAGAAGGCATCACCGTACCGATCGGCGGCGATGGTGTTCACCCAGGGAATGCCCATGTCGCGCAGGGCGTTTTTGAGTTCACCGAGGTTGGTGGATTTGCCCATATTGATCCACTGCTGCAGCCCACGCATGTTTTCCAGGTTGGCGTCGTTGTAGGTCAGTATCGATCCGTTGATCGTGGGCCAGCCGTCCAGCAAGGCATTGATGCCGCCAAGGTTGACGATGGCGCCATACTGGGAGAAGTAGAACGTGTGCTCCACCGTCTCAACCGCTCCGAGCGCGTTGATGCGCTCGGCGCTGACGGTCTTGCTGGTGATATCGCGGTACTCGCCATCGTAGAGATACTGCATGGGGTTGTCCGGATTCAGCGGCAGCTCGTAGAAATTGAAACGTTGCGCGGTGCTGACCGTGTGCGACCAGGCGAGGTCGCGATTGAAGCCGATGACTGGTGCGGGAACCCCGCCCAGCGCCGCGCCCATCACGTCGTAGTCGTCGCCCAGTGTGAGATGAAACATGAAAAACCGCTGCGGCCCGGCCCATGGAAAATGCGGGTTCCCGAACAGGATGCCGGAGTTGGTCTGCGAGGCGTCCGCGCCAATCGCATAGGCGTTACTTCCCAGCGCCTCGCCCTTCGGCTGCGGCAGGTGCGTGTCGAAATCCGTCTGGCTGAGACCGGCGACCATCACCGCCTCTGGCGAAACGCCGGCGGGTACCTTCACCTTCGCGACCGATGCGGAGGGCTCTGCGGCCACGATGTAATCCGCCAGCGGCACGGCGCTGCCAGACAGGACGGCTTTATGCAACTGGCGCACCACGTCCCGCAGTTCGACCTTGCGTACCCACTGTGCACCACGACAGCCCTCATCACCTTCTGCCAGCTTGTCGACGCCGGTCTCTTCGAGATAGCGGTTGATTCCGGCGGCATAGCCGGTGAGGTTCTCCACGATATCCCTAGAGAGTACGTCTTTTATCAGGTGATCGATGCGCTCGTCGCTGTTATACAGCTTCATGACGAAGTCCAGATCGAGGTCGCCCTTGTCGCCGAGATAGCGCGCGGACTCACCCTTGGCCACCACATACTCGCGCATGATGGTGCAGAAATTTTCGCGCGCGTAGGCGTAACCCACGCCGTAACCGGCGCTGCCATAGTCGCTCGCCGTAACGTGAGGAATGCCGTATTCCGTCCACACAATGTCGGCCGAATATGTAGTAGGGGGAAAAAGATTGTCGGAGCCATCGCTGCAGGCGGTGAGCGCCAAAGCGGATAGCAATGCGAGTACGGGCAGGCATTTCCTGCCGTTGACGGTGGGTACCATGTGAGGCCTCTCGATTAGTGTTAGTTAGCGCTATTTTTTAACGGGCATATGCAGTCTACTCCTTGGAGACCGCACGTCAAAGAAGGTCATTCATTCACCATTGCCTATCGGAACCTGATGCACGTGATTCTCCTGTTCCCGCCCGTGCAGGCTACCCATACCACCGGATTTCCCGGGATAAATAATTTGATAAATACTCTACAAATTATGTAGAGTACGGTTCATGCAAGATTGGCTCACTCTCATCATCAGCCTGCCCACCGAAAACGCCACCGTGCGGATGCGCGCATGGCGCACGCTCAAGGCCTCCGGTGCCGTGGTACTGCGGGACGGCGTTTATCTATTGCCTGCCCGTGAACCCTGCCGTGCGTTGCTGTCTGCGGTTTCCACCGAGGTACGTGAGGGAGGCGGCACCGCCCTGCTACTGCGGGTAGCGGAACCGGAAGACGCGGATTTCACGGCGCTGTTTGACCGCAGTGAGGCGTATACCGCGATCGTCGCCGACGCGATACGGGCACGGGACGCGTTCTCGGCCCTTGCCGTCGATCACGCGCGCAAGCAGGTACGGGCATTGCGTAAAACCTACGCGGCACTCGCAGAGATCGATTTTTTTCCCGGCGAGCCACAGCGCCAGGCGGATACGGTACTGCAGGAACTGGAAATCGCCTGCAGCCGCGCCGTGGCGTCGGACGAGCCACATGCAGCATCGGGTGTGATCGCGCGCCTGGATCGCGGCCTGTATCTCGGTCGCACCTGGGCCACCCGGCAGCGCCCCTGGGTGGATCGACTCGCCAGTGCATGGCTGATCCGGCGGTTTATCGATCCGCAGGCGCGCTTCCTGTGGCTGGCCGCGCCAGGCGACTGCCCTCCGGATGCCGTTGGCTTCGATTTCGACGGCGCGACCTTCAGCCACGTCGGCAGTCGTGTCACGTTTGAGGTACTGACTGCGAGCTTCGCGCTCGACTCGACCGCCCTGGCCCGGCTGGGCCTGCTCGTGCATTTCCTCGACGTCGGCGGCGTCCAACCGCCCGAGGCAGCGGGCGTGGAAAGCGTGCTGGCCGGGCTGCGCGACGGCATCGCCGACGATGACCAGTTGCTGGTCGCGGCACAGGCCGTGTTCGATGGCCTGCTGGCAACGTTCAACAAGGGAGACAACGATCAGTGATCGACGCGACACCGACAACGGCACCCGCACCGGTGAGCTTCTGGCAGGCCTTTTCCTTCTGGCTCAAGCTCGGCTTCATCAGTTTTGGCGGGCCAGCCGGGCAGATCGCCATCATGCACCAGG
>CAYWWD010000062.1:0-21321 GCA_964461965.1 uncultured Halioglobus sp.
CTGAAAGTGCCCGGCAATATCTACTCGCGCATCATGAATCCCACCAACGCCGTGCTGGAACAGCGGGTGGCGGAGCTCGAGGCCGGCATCGCCGCGCTGGCCATGGCCTCCGGCATGGCGGCGATCACGGCGACCGTCCAGACACTGGCGCGCGCCGGCGACAATATCGTGTCCGTCAGCCAGCTGTACGGCGGCACCTACAATTTCTTCGCCCACACCCTGCCGCAACAGGGGATTGAAGTGCGCATGGCGCCCGGCGAGGACCCCGCCGCCATCGACGCCCTGATCGACGACCAAACCAAAGCGGTATTCTGCGAATCCATCGGCAACCCCGCGGGCAACATCGTCGATCTGCAGGCGCTGGCGGATGTGGCGCACCGGCACGGTGTGCCGCTGGTGGTGGACAACACGGTGGCGACGCCGGTGTTGTGCCGCGCGTTCGAATTCGGGGCGGATATCATCGTGCACGCGCTCACCAAATACATGGGCGGTCACGGCACGACCATCGCCGGCTGCATTGTGGATTCCGGTAAATTCCCGTGGCAAGGCAATCCGCGCTTCCCGCAATTCAACGAGCCCGATCCCAGCTATCACGGTGTTGTTTATGTCGATGCACTGGGCCCCGCCGCGTTCATCGGCCGCGCGCGCGTGGTACCGCTGCGCAACATGGGCGCCGCGCTGAGCCCGTTCAACGCATTCCTGGTGTTGCAGGGCATCGAAACACTGCCGCTGCGCATGGAGCGTCACTGCGAGAATGCGCAGCGAGTGGCGGAGTTCCTGGTGCAGCATCCAAAGGTCAACTGGGTGAACTACGCCGGGTTGAAGGACAACCGCTATTACGCATTGGCCCAGCGTTACATGCAAGGCAAACCCTCGGCGATCCTGAGTTTCGGCATCGAGGGTGGTCGCGAGGCCGGCGGGCGTTTTATCGATGCGCTGCAGATGATCAAGCGTCTGGTGAACATTGGTGACGCGAAATCACTGGCGTGCCATCCCGCGTCCACCACCCATCGGCAGCTCAACGCAGAGGAGATGGCGAAGGCCGGTGTATCGGAAGACCTGGTGCGGTTGTCGATCGGCATCGAACATATCGACGACATCCTGGCGGATATTTCCCAGGCGCTGGACAACACTTGAGCCGCTTCCGGGAACGGATCGAGACTATGAACAGAACAGAAAAAATAGCCGCCGTGGAGGAGATCCTCACCCGCGCCGCCGAACAGATCGGCGATATCACTGAGCCTGCGATGATGGCCTACTACCGTCGCCATCCTGCGGCGCTGGCCTCGTTTGAAAAGCACGGGCTCGGCCAGCGCGCACGGCTGGAGGGGCTGATGATCGAGAATTCGCTGCACTGCCTGATGCGCTGGCTGGAATCGCCGGGGGAGATTGAAATCCTGCTGGGCAGTTCCGTGCCGCATCACAACGACACGCTACAGGTGTCACCAGAGTGGTACAGCGACCTGATCGAAACCACCGCGGATGTGATCGCCACGACGATTCCGCCCGGCAATACCGAGGAGCATGCGCTCTGGAACTCGGTGCGCAGCGACCTGCACGGGGTGATCAGCGATTGTCGAAAGCTGCTGTAGACACCCCTTCGCAGGCGCTGCCTGAAGATTAGTGCGCTGGACTTGCCTGCCCGGTGGCGGGCGCGGCGGGAGCTGGCGCCGGGCCGTTCTTGTCGAACATCCCGTCCAGGCGGACATTGGCGATGCGCGGGCCGGCGTCGGTCACACTGACCAGCGTCACGTGATCCGTGTTGCCCTCGCCCGCGTGGTGCCAGACGCCGCCGGTCGTGCCGAGGCGAATGTAATCCGTGCCGTTGCGCGTGTAGTGCCTGTAGTTGTGCTGGTGGCCGCCGAATACGGTGTAGTTGCGCCCCTGTAACAGCGCTTCGATCTTCGCGAACTGCGGGTCGGCGAATTCCGGTTCCCACGCCGGCTTGTGCATGAACAGGAAGGTCCAGCGCACGTCGGCGTTGTCCGCCAGCACCTGCTCTACCCACTGGACCTGTTGTTCGCTGATCGCGACCGGCAGCAGCTCGGCGCGGTTGCGGTCGCTCATCTGGCCCTTTTCTTCGATCAATTTCTGCGCCGCCGCCGGATCCTCCTTCATGAGCTTCTTGAAGTAGGCGATGCCGGCCTGGAAGTCCGCGGGCAGGGCTACCGGCGGATCCTCGGTGTTGAGCGTTATGAACAGCACATCCTTGTAACGGAAGGTGTAATAGGTGGGTCCGAAGCGCTGCTGCCATTCGTGCAACATGGTGGCGTTGCCCATGTCGTGATTGCCCACCACGTGGAAGAACGGCATGTTCAGGCCGCCGACCAGCGATTCGAATTCGTTCCACTCCTGATCGAGCTGGGCCTTGTCGTCGGTATAGCCCTCGATCATGTCGCCCACGTTGATGACGAACTCGGGCTGCAACAGGTTCAGCTGCTCCACCGCGTGCTCGAACACGCCGGGGCGGTGGCCGCCGGTGCGGTCCGCCACGATGGCGAACTGGAACTGTGTCTGCGGCGGGAACGGCTGGTTCGTCCAGGGGTGCGGTTGCGTTGCGGAAACCGGTGAACTGAATGGCGCGCTGGCGCAACCGGCGACAATACACAGCCCGAAGGCGGCGACTGCGTTTCGCAATCCGTGGTGAACCGTAATCTTCAGCATGGTGTCAGCCTCGCGTATATTGGGTTTGGGAAGTCCGCGGGAATCGTAGGCCCGCAACTTGCGTCTTACAAGCAGCGGCGCCACGTGCGAGCCGCCGGTTCAATAATCCGGAGTGCATGACGATGACAAAGTGGATTCCCGCCGTGATCGCCATCGTCGTGCTCGTTAGCGCCTGCCACGCCGGGCGCGCCACCTGGCGCGACTCCGACGACCGGACACAGCCGCGCAGTGCGGTCGAATACCGCTATGGCGCCGACCCGCTGCAGACACTGGATTTCTACGCCGCGCGGAATCGTCGCGACAGCGCACCGCTGATAGTGTTCGTACACGGCGGCGGCTGGAAGCGTGGCGACAAGCGCAATGCCACGGGAACGGACAAGATCGAGCACTTCACCGCCCAGGGTTATGCGTTTGCGTCGCTAAACTACCGTCTGGTACCTGATTCCACGGTCGAGCAACAGGCGGCCGATGTGGCCCATGCCATCGCCTACCTGCTGGCCCAGGCTCCCTCGCTGGGCATCGATCGCTCGCGCGTCGTGCTCATGGGGCATAGCGCGGGGGCGCATCTGTCGGCCCTGGTGGGCACCGATCCGCAGTACCTGCAGGCGGCGGGGCTGATGCTGTCCGACATCGCAGGCGTGGTGCTCATCGACGGCGCCTGCTACGACGTGCCGGCGCAGATGGCGGACGGCGCGCGCATGATGCAGGACACCTACCGCCAGGCGTTCGGCACCGACCCGGCGCGGCAGCAGGCGCTATCGCCGTACTGGCACGCTGCAAGTCCCAACGCACCGGCATTCCTGATCCTGCATGTGGCGCGCGCGGACGGCAGGCGGCAGTCCGAGGCGCTCACCGCGCAATTGCGCGCGGCGGGCACGCCGGTGCAACTCAACGCCTTCGCCGGCAGGGGGTTGCAGGGCCACGCCGAGATCAACCGCCGGCTGGGGGATGCGGACTACCCGGCAACCCCCGTGGTCGATGCCTGGTTGAGAAACCTGTTTGGCGCCTGAGCAGGCGCGTCCCAGGGCAGCCAGCAGTCGCCGAGGCCGCGGCTGCCCGCCGAGTAGCCGACGACGCATCGTCATCGAAGGCGGGTACGCCGCTCAATGTCCGGCAGCATCGCGCGCTTGCTGCGCCATCTCGCGCCGCCGCCGGGCCAGCATGTTCAGCCCCTCGACGAAAGCCGAGAACAGCATCGAAGCGTAGATATAGCCCTTGGGCACGTGGTAGCCGAAGCCATCGGCAATCAAGGTGGTGCCGATCATCATCAGGAAGCCGAGCGCCAGCATCACGATAGTCGGGTTCTTCTCGATGAAATTTGCCAGCGGAGTCGCAGCCACCAGCATCACCGTGATCGCCACGATCACCGCGATATACATGATCGCCAGATGCTCGGTCATCCCCACCGCAGTGATGATCGAATCGACGGAGAACACGAGGTCCAGTAACAGGATCTGGAAGATCGCGCCGGTGAGCGTCACGCTCAGCGTGTCGCCGACCATCTCGTCCCGGTGATCCTCGGGATCGACGGTGTGATGGATTTCCCGGGTGGCCTTCCAGACCAGGAACAGGCCGCCGCTGATCAGGATCAGGTCGCGCCAGGAAAACTCGTTGTCGAAGGCGGTGAACACGGGTGTTGTCATGCTCACGATCCACGAGATCGTGGCGAGCAGCACCAGTCGCATAATCAGCGCCGCGCCGATGCCGAGCCGCCGCGCCTTTTCCCGGTGCTCAGGCGGCAACTTGTTGGTCAGGATCGAGATGAAGATCAGGTTGTCGATACCGAGCACCACCTCCATCGCGATCAGCGTGAGCATCGCGGCCCAGCCCTCGGCAGTCGTGATGAAAGCGAAGTGCGGGGCGAGGGCTTCGAGCATGTAGGTAACTCCTGAGGGTTCGGACAAAGTGCTGGTGCTAAGGCGCGGCGCTGAGTATAGCGTCAGCGCCTTTCTCGGCAATCATTACCGTGGGCGCATGAATATTGCTGCCAGTGATGGTCGGCATGATGGACGAGTCGATGACGCGCAGGCCCTGTACGCCGTGCACGCGCAGCGCGCTGTCCACAACGGCCATGGGGCCTTGCCCCATGGGGCAGGTGCCGGCGGTATGGTAGACGGTCTCCACGTGGGTGCGGATCCACTGGCGCAGCTCCTCGTCACTTTGCACCTGCGGCCCCGGACTTTCCTCGCCACCGTGAAAGGCCCGCAGCGCCGGTTGCGCCAGAATCCGGCGGCCTAATCGTATGCCGTGCACCAGCGCATCCAGCTCTTTCCCCTGCGAAAAATACCCGGCCTGAATGCGCGGCGGGGCAAACGGGTCGGCGCTGCGCAGGGTGACGCGGCCGCGACTCTGCGGGCGCAGGTGGCAGATGTGCAGCACGAAACCGGCACGCAGGGCGGTGAATGCCCCGCGACCATGCGGCTGCATGCGTATGGCGGCAAATTGCAGTTGCAGGTCGGGGATGGCTTCATCCGGCTGCGAGCGCACGAAGCCGCCGCAGTCGGTGGGCGTGAACACGAAGTTTTTCTGGAACAGCATGCGCCAGAAAAACGCCAGGCTGCTGCGCGTGGGCGCCACCATCAGCGAGGTGCCGGACTGGTCGAGGCAGCGAATGATGACGTCGGGGTGATCCTGCAGGTTTTCACCTACGCCTGGCAATTCGTGCACCAGCGGAATGCCGTGGGCGGCCAACTCACCGGCCGGGCCGATGCCGGAGAGCTTGAGCAGTTGCGGCGAATTGATCACGCCGGCGCTGAGTATCACTTCCCT
Organism: uncultured Halioglobus sp.; assembly: GCA_964461965.1. GTDB lineage: Bacteria > Pseudomonadota > Gammaproteobacteria > Pseudomonadales > Halieaceae > Marimicrobium. Next base: position 5,434 of record CAYWWD010000062.1, read on the forward strand.
GCGCGCCATCAGGGTGTCGCGCGGCCCCTGTGCGCCCTGCCGCGCCAATTCCACCCCGCAGGCGGTCTTGCCCTCGAACAGGATGCGGGTGACATGAACGCCGGTCATCACGGTGAGGTTGGGGCGCGACAGAGCCGTGTCCAGAAAGGCATAGGCACTGTTGGCGCGCCGGCCGGCAGGTGTCTGCGTGACCTGGAAAAAGCCGCAGCCCTCCTGGCTGGCGCCGTTGAAATCGCTGGTGAGCGGGTGACCGGCCTCGCCGCAAGCGGCGATGAAGGCGTCGCTCACGGGGAAGTGGAAGTTGGTATCGACGACATCCATGCTGCCCTGGTCGCCGTGCCAGGCGTCGGCGCCGCGCTGCTGACGCTGCGAGCGACGAAACCAGGGCAGCACGCTCTGGTAATCCCAGCCCGGGTTGCCGAGGGCGGCCCAGTGATCGTAGTCGGCGGGATGGCCGCGCGTATAGATCATCGCGTTGATCGAACTGGAGCCGCCGAGGGCGCGCCCGCGCGGCCAGAAGAACGCGCGGTTGCCGGTGGCGGCCTCGGGCTCGGTGCGATAGCCCCAGTTGTAGCGACGGCTGTTCATCAGCGCCACCATGTTGAGCGGGTTGCAGTGGCGTATTTTGTACGTGCGGTCGCTGGGGCCGGCCTCCAGCAGGCAAACCCGGTTGGCCGGATTGGCAGAGAGGCGATTGGCCAGCAGGCAGCCGGCCGAGCCGGCGCCGACGATGAGGTAGTCGTACACCCGCTTGCCATTGGCGCCGCCGGCCACGAGGACGTCGGACGCAATGTGTCTGGTCATGAGCAAATCCATCCCGTGAACTGCGCAGGGTTTGTCCGCAGGTGATACCACGCGCGGATCACCCACCTGCTGGTTCATACCAATTGACGTTGCAGGCTACTGTAGCAATGAATCGGGTGCCTGCCGCCATGCTTTGTCACCTATACTCGCCACACGTCCTGTGAACTTGCGGAGAATGCACCAATGCGCGGCGGATTGAATCGGACAGTGGGATTGAATCGGATAGTGATAGCGGCGGGCACGGCAGTGCTCGCGTTCTGGGGCACAGGGGCGGCTGCCCAGTCGGCGCCGCCTGCCGCGCCGCAGGCCCCGGCTTTCGAGCGCACGGCGCCGGCCGGTGCGCCCAACATCGTGCTGGTGCTGCTCGACGATGTCGGCTTCGGCGCCTCGTCCACGTTTGGCGGCCCGGTCGCGACGCCGGCGCTGGAGGCGCTCGCCGACCAGGGGCTGCGCTTCAATCGCTTCCACACCACGGCGATCTGCTCGCCCACCCGCGCCTCGCTGCTCACCGGCCGCAATGCGCATGCAACAGGCATCGGCTCGGTGATGAACTCCGTCGACGCACGGCCCGGTTATTCCGGCTTTCACACCAAGGATACCGCGACGATTGCGGAGATCCTGCGGCAGCACGGCTACAGCACCGCGGCCTTCGGCAAATGGCACCAGACCCCCGATTGGGAAGTCTCGCAAAGCGGCCCGTTCGATCGCTGGCCGACCGGGGAGGGCTTCGAGAAGTTCTACGGCTTCCAGGGCGGGGAGACCGACCAGTTCGAACCGACGCTCTACGACGGCACGACTCCGGTGCTGCGGCCGCCGGGCGACGATTATCACTTGACCGAGGAGCTCGCCGATCGCAGCATCGAGTGGCTGCAGTCGCAGCACTCGGTCACGCCCGACCGCCCGTTCTTCCTCTACTTCGCCACCGGCGGCATCCACGCGCCGATCCAGGTGCCCAGCGCGTGGCTCGATCGCTATCGCGGCCAGTTCGACCAGGGCTGGGACAAACTGCGCGAGGAAATTTTCGCGCGCCAGAAAAAACTCGGCGTGATCCCCGCCGATACCAAACTGACGCCGCGCCCGGAAGGAATGCCCGCCTGGGACAGCCTGACGCCGGAGCAGAAGCAGTTCGCCTCGCGGCTGATGGAAGTCTACGCCGCCTTCCTGGCGCATACCGACGAGCAGGTCGGCCGGCTGGCACAGGCGCTGAAGGAGAGCGGCCAGTTCGACAACACGCTGTTCATTTACATCGTCGGCGACAACGGCGCGAGCGCCGAGGGCGGCCTCGGCGGCAGCCTCAACTACATGGGCGCATTGCAAGGCATTCCCGAACCCGAGGCCGTCAAGCTCGCCGGGATAGACCGCATCGGCACACCCGACAGCTACGCGCACATCAACTCCGCCTGGGCCTGGGCGACCAACGCGCCGTTCCAGTGGACCAAGACCATCGCCTCGCATCTCGGCGGCACGCGCAACGCCATGGTGCTCACCTGGCCGAAGAAAATCACCGACAAGGGCGGCCTGCGCAGCCAGTTCGCTCATGTGAACGACATCGCGCCCACCATTCTGGACGTCGTCGGGATCAATGCGCCGGACGAGGTGAACGGCATCGCGCAGAAGCCGATGAACGGCGTCAGCCTGGCCTACAGCTTCGAGGATGCCGACGCGCCCGAGCGGCACACCACACAGTACTTCGAGATCTTCGGCCACCGCGCCATCTACCACGACGGCTGGATGGCCTCGGCCTTCCACAGCCGCCTGCCCTGGGGTGTCGGGCTCGACACCAGCAACAAGCCGTTCGAGGACGACCGCTGGGAGCTGTACGACCTGCGCACGGATTACTCACAGGCCAACGATCTGGCGGCAAAAGAGCCGGCGAAGCTGGAAGAACTGAAGGCGCTGTTCATGCGGGAAGCGGCCGCCAACAACGTGCTGCCGCTAAAGGGCCAGCAGCTGGGCAAGCAGGGCCTGCCCGATCTCGCCGCCGGCATGCAACGCGCGACGTATCACGAGGGCACCCTCAGCGTGCCGGAAGGCGCGGTGCCCCACATGGTCAACCGCTCGTGGTCGCTGGAAGCCGCGGTCGACCTCACCGACGAGGCGCAAGGCGTGGTCGCCACCATCGGCGGCACCGCGGCGGGCTGGTCGCTGTTTATTGATGCCGAGCGCCGCCCAGTGTTCACCTACCGTTTGTTCGACCTGAAAACCGTGAATCTCACCGGCAAGCCGCTCCCCGCCGGTCACAACACGCTGCGCATCGATTTCGACTATGACGGCCCGGGCTATGCCAAGGGCGGCCGCCTCAACCTGCTGGTCAACGGCGCGCAGGTGGCGAGCGATACGATTCCGGCGAGCCCGACCGCGTTTTTCTCGATCAACGAGACTTTCGATGTCGGCGTCGATACCGGCTCGCCCGCGGGCAGCTATCCCAGGGACGCACCGCTCGGCTACGCGATCACGGGGGCGACGATCGCCGGGGTGACGATCGAGCAGCGGTGAACCGCAACCGGGATAGGTAAGCGCTTACGCCGGGATCAGGGCGCGCAACGCCTTTTTGTCGACCTTGCCATACGCGGTCAGCGGCAATTGCGGGACGAAGTGCACGGCCTTCGGCGCGTGCACGGCGCCGCGCGCCTGCCTGACCAGCTGAAGGAGATCCTCGGCGGACACCCCTGCCTCGCGGCACACCACGTAGGCGTGCACCGCTTCGCCCCAGTGCGCGTCGGGATGGCCGATCACGGCGCACTGCGCGACGCCCGGGTGCGCGCTGATCACGTCCTCCACCTCGCGCGAGTACACATTGAAGCCGCCGGTGATGATCATGTCCTTGAGGCGATCGACGATGTACAGCCGGCCTTCGCTGTCGGCGCGCGCCACGTCGCCGGTGTGCAGCCAGCCATCGCGCAGGGCCTCGGCGTTGGCTGCGGGATTGGCGTGGTAGCCGTCGAACACGTGCGGGCCGCGCACGCAGATTTCCCCGGGCTCACCGGGCGCGACCGGCCGGCCTGCGCCATCCACCAGCTGCACCTCGCATTCGGGAATAGGCGAGCCGCAGGCGGCCATCGTGTCAGCGCGCGCGGGGTCGTGGTCGGCCCGCGGGCGGTAGGCGATCAGGCCGCACTCGGATTGCGCGTACAGTTGCGCGAACACCGGGCCCAGTCGGGCGATCGCCTCGCGCAGCCGCTGCGGCGCCATGGCTGCGGCGCTGTACAGCACCAGCTCCAGCGAGCTGAGATCGGCCTCCGCCAGGGCCGGTGAGTCCAGCAGGCTGTAGATCATGGTGGGCACCATCAGCGTGGTGTTGATATGCCGCGCCGCGATGGCGCGGATCAGCGCTGCCGGGTCGAAGCCCGGCAGCATGTAGATGCTGCCGCCGCGCAACAGGGTCGGCATGATCAGTGTGCCGGTGACGTGGCTGACCGGCCCGGCGGCAACCACGCGCGGCACCGAGGGCAGTTCGACGTTCGCGCGGAAGGCGTGAATCCCCGCCGTGAAGCCGCGGTGGGTGATCACGATCTGCTTGGGCTCACCCGTGGTGCCGCCGGTGAAGTGGCGTCCGGCCACGGCGTCCGGTTGGCTGATGTCGCGCACCGCCACCGGTGCTTCGGCCTGTATCGCCGCGAGGATGTCATCGGCGAAACCGGCCGCGCCGATGCTCAGCACGCGAACGTCCGGCCGCGCGGCGGCGAGTTCTGCGCCGCGCTCGGCGTAGCCGTGGCCGTCGACCAGCAGGCAGCGCACACCTGCCGCCGTCATGTATTTGAGGTGGTCCTGCAGCGAGCCCATCGGGTGCAGGGCGAGTACGCAGAGGCCCAGGCCCTGTGCGGCGCGCGCCAGCAGCCAGTCCTCGGCGCCGTTGCGCGAGAGCGTGGCGATGGTGTCGCCCACCGCGAGCGCTTCCCTGGCCAGCACCGACTGGGCCCGGCCCATGAACAGCTCGATATCGCGGTAGGTGATGGCGCCGTCCGCCCACTCGAAGGCGGGCAGGTCGCCGTAGCGACGGGTCGCGCGCAGCAGCAGCGCGATGGCGGTCGGGCTTTGGTGCAGCGTGTTCTGGGGCATAGTCAGTCCTTACTCACGGATTGCGAAGCGCGGTGGCGAATCGGCGCTGCCCGGGGTCAGCTGGCCGCGAGCCGGCTCATCAGGGTGACCGCCTCCTCGCTCGGGTTCAGCAGGCGCAACGTGGTAAAGCCGGAGTCGCGCCAGGCGGCGAAGCGCTCGCGGATGCGCTCGGGCGGCCCGGCCAGGCACTCACCGTCGATGTACTCATCGGGCACTGCGGCAATCGCCTCCGCTTTGTGGCCGGCCAGAAACAGTTCCTGGATGCGCTCGGCAGCCTCTGCGAAACCCTGCTCGACCATGGCGTTCTTGTGAAAGTTTTTGGTTTTCGCACCCATGCCGCCGACGTACAGGGCGATGGCAGGGCGGATGCTGTCGAAGGCCTCTCGCAGGTTCGAAGTGATGGTGACGCCCATGCTGGCCACCAGCTCCAGGTCGGCGAGGCGCTTGCCGTCCTGGCGTTTGGCCAGGCCCTCCTGCAGGTAGCCAACGTAGCGCGGCAGCGTGCCCGGCGTGACGTGCATGGCCAGCCAGCCATCGCCGACCTCGCCGCACAGGCGGGTGTTGCCCGGGGTCGAAGTGCCCAGCAGCACCGGGATGTCCGGGTTGCCGTGCAGGATGCTCTTCAGGGGCTTGCCCAGCCCGCAGGAACCCGGGCCCTCGTAGGGCAGCGAAAATTCCTTGCCCCGATGCGAGACTTTCTCCTCGCGACGGAAGATTTTCTTCATGATCGCCACGCAGTCGCGCAGCTGCTCGGCGGGATTGCCCCAGGGGCGCCCGTACCAGCCCTCGACGATCTGCGGCCCGGACACCCCGAGGCCCACGATCATGCGCCCCTCGCCGGCCATGGCGTCGATGGTCTGGGCGCACATGGCCAGGTTGGCCGGCGTGCGCGCTGCCAGTTGCGCAATCCCCGTGCCGAGGCGGATTTTCTGCGTGAGCGCGGCGATATAAGCGAGCGGCGTCATGGCGTCGGAGCTGTAGCTCTCCGAGGCCCACACCGAATCAAAGCCCATTGCTTCGGCGTGCTGGATCAGCGGGATGGGCAGCGCCAGGCGCGCGCCGGCGTAGTGGATATCGATGCCAAGTTTCATAGGCGGAGTTCTCGCATGGGAGGGTCGTGTGATGGCAGTGCCGATAGTACACCGCCTGCGGATTATTTTGCTGTTACCAGGTCAGGCAATCAGGCGTGTTCATAACCGGAGAGTTGTTGCAATACAGACGGTAGCCGCTGCCTGCGTCCGCAGATGAACCGGACGCAGGCATTGAGTGCACTGCCGGATCAGCGCGCGGTCGCCTTCTGCGCCAGCCGCTCCTGGGCCTGGACGCGCAGTTGCTCGGTGGGATCGAACATGTCCTCCAGCAGCGCCTGCGCCCTGGCCTCACGCTCCGCCGGGTCCAGCGTCTCGTCGTTCGCGAGGGCCGCTTTCTGTTCCAGGTAGTTCGTCACCCGCCCCTGCCATTCGGCGCGCTGGCGATCCAGCTCCCCCAGCCGGTCGGCCGCGTCATAACCATAGGCCTCGCTGCGCTGCTGCCAGCGCTCCTCGGCGTTCGCCGTCGTCGCATCGATCGCCGAGGCCTGCAGCACGGCCTGGGTGCGCTGGTAGACGCGTGTTTCCGCCGCGTTCAAGCCCGCCGTGGGGTCGACCGGCTCGCCGGCGGCCTGGGCCTGCATACGCGCCAGCCGCGCGCTGTGGAGCCGGTTCTCCTCGCCAAAGAGCTTCGCCGCCAGCGCGGTGCCGAAGGCCTGGCGCTGCAATGACTCGATCAATTGCAGCCGCGCGGCGGGGTCGGCGGGCAACTCGCCCTTCGCCGCCGCTGCAGCCGCCAGTTGGCGCAGCGTCAGATACTGCGCGAGGAAGGCCTGCGCCGCGGACAGGGCCGGCTCGGTGAGGCGCGACGCCAGCCAGTCCTGGATTTGCTGCAGGATCTCCTCGTCACTCAGCCGCCCGCTTTCGATAAAGAAGTAGTCGAACAACTGGATTGCCCGCCGGTCGGGCACGAACTGCCCGGCGTCATCCAGAGTTACGTCCCCGTCCACCTGGGTGTCCTGGTAGGGGTGCGCCGGGTCCGGGTGTGTCGGCGCTTCCTGTGCAGGGTTTGTGCTGGCCTCGGTATCCGGGGTGATAGCGGGCACGGTCGCCGGCGGCGACGGTGCGGCCATCGGCGTGCGTGAATGCGCGGGGACGTTTGGAGGTGAGCCTGGGTCCGGCGGTGTATGTCGTAGATAAAAAATTGCCCCGCCCGCTGCGACCAGCAGCAGGGCGAGGCTTGTGCGTTTCAGGATGGCCGCCCCCGGGGAATTACAGGCCGGCGTTCTTCAGCCGATTGGCATGCGCCCGGAACACGGACTTGGGGTCAGACTCGAACAGCGGCACCAGGCCGAACATCATGTTGGTCAGGTCCAGGTGGTTGTGGCGGTAGTTGTCCCTGAGCACGGTGCCGAGGTGGTTGTCACAGCGCGTGACCAGACCGTCATTCTGGCCGCCCACCAGCAGGCTGGTGACGCCCATGATGATATCCGTGGGATCCAGTACGTTGGTCAGCACGCTGATGCCACCCCAGGAGTAGACGCGGATCGCGTGGCCGCCCACGTTCGCCACCGCCGGGCCGCTGCCGCAGGGGCTGGCGGGCAGGCCGATGGGGTAGTTGGCGTTGAACGCGGCGATGCCTGCGGAGGTGAAGCCGTGCGCCGCGGCTGCCGCATTGTTCGGGTTGTTGTTGCCGCTGAGTGCGCTGATCAGGTCGCCGAGCGCAGTGAGCAGGGAGGCGATCGTGGAGTTGCTGCCGGAGTCGCCAAGGGCGCCGACACCGCCGCTGTGCGGGCTGCCAACGGTGGTGATGGAGGCCACCAGGTCGGGCCGCACCGAGGCGACATAGCGGGCATCCAGGCCGCCCTGGCTGTGGCCGATGAGGTTGACCTTGCTGGCGCCGCTGATGGCGAGGAAGTTCTCGATCTGCTCGATCAGCTGCTCACCTCGGGCCTCGCTGCTGTTGACGGTGCTCACCTGGGCGACAAAGACCGTGGCGCCGCCCTCCTCCAGGCGGTCGACGATGCCGGGCCAGTAATCGATCACGCCGAGGATGGAGTCAAAGCCCATGAAGCCGTGGGCCAGGACGATGGGGTACCGGGTTTCCGTGTAGCACTGCCACCAGTTCCACCAGCTGCACGCCGCGAAGCTGGAGGTGCTGAACGCCAGCAGGACGACCCCGCACAGGGCCGTGCCAAGTTTTCGTAGCATCTTTTTCATAGTGACCTCGTTGTATTTATTGGTTATTGGGGTACCGCGCACCCTGAAGTGTAGCGGAAATTTCGCCGTGTGAGGCGTCGGCTTGTATTTGCGAGGGAATGCCTGCGCTACTGGAAGGTGCTAGCGTTGAAGCCGCAACCGGCGAATGCTGCCGTCGCCGTTGAACCCGGCATAAAACCCGTCGCCTTGTGCCGCACACACCGCCGCGAAGGCGGCTATCGGAACCTGTTCGGTGACACCGCCGATGGGTGCATCGCGCACCACGTCCTGCCGGGCGTCATCGGCGAGCCGGATACTGACGATGGCGCGGGCCCCCGCATCGCAGACCAGCAGCACCCCGTCGCTGCAGGCAATGCCCTGGGCCGCGCGAAAATCCGCCAACGGCGTGAGGCTGTTATCCGCACCGTACACGGACAGCGCGCGGCCGTCGTCGTGTACCACAAACAGATTGCCGCGCTCATCCCGGCAGGCGCAGACCGGCCGCTCGATCGACAGCAGCACCTGTGTGTCGCCCCCGGCGGTGATCCGCACCAGGCAGTTGCTCCCACGGTTCACCATGCCGACCGCATGCTCGTCCAGTGCGAACAGGCGATTGCCGTAGGTGTTGGCTGTGGCAATCACCGCCGGCGGTGCGGTGAGATCGCGATAACACAACAGCTCGCCGTGCAGCTCCAGCACGAAGGTGGCGGTGCCGGCGCAGGCGATACTCACCGGCAGGATTTTCCGGCCGCCACCGTAGAAGATCGGCCGCTCGATCCTGTCACCCGAGATCACCGCGACACAAAAGCCATCCGCGACCAGCAGCGCGCCGTCTGCGCGCACCGCGAGGTCGAAGGGCCCGGTCCAGCCGGCGGCGGCAATGGGCCGCGCCCCGTTCCGCGTGATTTCAGTGATCGCACCGTGCAGGTAGTGGGAGATCACGATGCGGTTGTCGGCGGTCACGACCACGTTGTCGATGCCGGGGTCCACCTGTGCGAGGCAGCGCCGCGCGCCGCTCTGCGGATCCAGTTCCGTCACTTGGCCGCTACCGGCTTCGACCGCGACCAGACAACCGTTGGGCCGCGCCTTGACCGCAGTCGGGAAATCAAGGCCGTCAAAGGCGAGCGTCGCGCGTGCGCTGACGAGGTCATAGCGCCATACCTCCCCGCGCCTGACCTGCGGGAAGTACAGCGCGCCGTCAGCGGCGAGCGAAAATACGTTGGGGTAATCGAGGTTGTCCAGCAGCACCCGGGGCGGCTGCGCGCCCGACGGGTCCAGTTCCAGCAGACGCCCGCCCTCGCGGTACTCATTCACGAACAGCCGCCGGCGCTGTGCATCCACCGCGATGCCGTTGACATCCGGCAGCCCTGTCGCCAACAGTCGGTGCTGCCCGTCCCTGTCGATGATGCCGACGACGCCGGCGCCGGGTTCCGTGGTGACGAGTGAGCCGTCGGCCAGCATCGCGCAATCATCGCAACCCTGCATGCCCCCGCCCTGCGGCACAACCAGCTGCGCAGCTGTGGTGTCCAGATCAAATGCCGTGATCTGTGCGCCCATGGCCTGCGCCACGTACAGGCGGCCGTCGATGCCCTGGCTGATGCCGTTGGCTCCCAGCAGCGCGGAGGCCGCGCCAATGCGATGCATGCACCAGCCCTCTGCGAGTGTCTCCTCCGTCTGGATGTACTGTTGCCAGCGATTCATGGGCTTCATGTTGTCTCGGCTCCTCGGGGCGGGTTCTCGCCATTCTAACCGGGAAATTTGCTTATACTTGAAGCGAGCATGAGCAGCAGGTTCTGGCTCACCTTCCGGGCCGGCCTCGCGGGCCGAAAGAACGGAACAGAAAGGGAGGAGTGACCATGCAGGGATTGGTATGGGGTCTCTCGATCACGCTGATGACAGTCATCGCGGCGATCTTTCTCTGGGTTGCCGCGCGCGCCAGCTCCAGCAGCGAGGATGCGGGCGCTGCCGCCGCTACCGCGATGCAGTGGCGCGCCCGCATGTTCTGGATCGCGATTGTCGCAGGCGTGGCAATCGCCCTCGCCACCCTGTGGCACTGGCCGCTCGCCGGCCACGCCCGCGCGGCGCCGGCGCCCGATGCGGTGATTCGCGCTACCGGCTACCAGTGGCGCTGGGAGCTCGACCGCGACACCGTGCAGGCCGGGCAGCTCGTGGAATTCCAGATCACCTCGGCCGACGTCAATCACGGCTTTGCCATCTATCGGGACAAGACACACATGCTGGCGCAGGCGCAGGCCATGCCCGGCTATGTGAACAAGCTGCAGATGCGCTTCAGTGAGCCCGGAGAGTACGAGGTGCTGTGTCTTGAGTACTGCGGCCTTGCGCACCATGCCATGCGGGCGGTGATCAAGGTCCGCCCGCAGCCCTGACCGGAGGAGATCATGAGCACTACGGCTACGCCACTGTCCGCCAACACGCCCGCCGCGCGGTTCGCATTCCAGCTCTATGTCGCGATCGGCATCGCCGTCTTCCTGCTGATGATGCTTGCAGGCGCGGCCATGCGCGCCGCGCAGGCAACCTGGCTGCCGGTGCCTCTGCACTACAGCTACCAGCTGATGACGCTGCACGGCGCGGGGATGGTCGGCGTCGCCGGTCTCGCCGCTGCGGCCGTGATGTGGTACTTCCTGCGGCGCTACGTCACCCTGTCGACGGGTATGTTCCTCGCCATGCTCGCGCTGTCACTTGCCGGTGTGGTGATGATCCTCGGTGCGATCGGCCTTGGCGGCTACGCCGGTGCCTGGACGTTCCTCTATCCGCTGCCGGCGCAGAGCCAGGGCGTATGGGACACGCCGGCGGCCGCGGCCTTCGTTGGCGGGCTGATCAGCATCGGCGTCGGCTTCCTGCTGTTCTATCTCGATTGCGCACTGGCGATCCTGCGCCGTTACGGCAGCCTGTCGCGCGCGCTCGGCGTGAATCAGCTCTTCAGCACGCAACCCCTCGACAAATCGCTGCCGCCCGCCGTGGTCGCGAGCACCATGGTGATCATCGTCAACGTACTTGCCACCACCGCCGGCGCCGTCGCGCTGGTGATGACGCTCGTCAACCTCTACCTGCCGAATGTGACATTCGATCCCCTGCTGATGAAGAACCTGACGTACTTCTTCGGCCACGTCTTCATCAATGCCACGATCTACATGGGCGTGATCGGCGTCTACGAGATCGTGCCGCGCTACACCGGGCGACCGTGGACGATCAGCCGGCCATTCCTCGCCGCCTGGCTGGCGGTCACCTTCCTCGTGCTGGCGGTGTATCCGCACCACCTGCTGATGGATTACGTGATGCCGAAGTGGGCGCTGGCGGCGGGGCAGGTGCTCTCCTATGTGAGCGGCATTCCGGTACTGCTGGTGACCGCCTTCGGGGCGCTGGTCAACATCCATCGCTCCGGGCTGAAGTGGGATCTGCCGCTGCGTCTGCTCACCTTCTCGGTGTTCGGCTGGGCCGCGGGTGTGATCCCCGCGATCATCGACGGCGTGATCCGCGTCAACCTCGTCATGCACAACACCCAGTGGGTGCCGGGACATTTTCACTTCTACCTGCTGCTCGGCCTGGTCCCGATGCTGCTCGGTGCGATGTTCTTCGCGTGCACACGCAGCGACTGGGTCGAAACTACGCTCGATCGCGCCGCGTTCTGGGTCTACGGCGTCGCAGGCGTTGTGTTCTGCCTCGCGTTCCTCGCCGGTGGCTGGCAGAGTGTGCCGCGGCGCTTTGCCGAGCACGATGCCCAGTGGACGGTCTTTGCGCAGATCGGCACGGCGGCGTCGGTGCTGGTGATCCTCGCTGCGCTGGTGCTCGGCACGCGACTGCTCGCGCGGTTGCGGCGCGTCTCCCTCTCGGCATGAGCGTTGCGCGCACTGTGGTGGCCGCGTCGTTCGCCTTCGCAGCGGGGCTTGCACTCGCCTACACGGCCACAGACGGCTTCGAAGCTTTCACCCTCGAGTCGGCCCGCAGGCTGGCCGCACTGCGAGCACCAACGGCTGTACCGGATCTCACACTGGAGCTCGCCGAGGGCGGCCACGCGCGGCTCTTAGACCTTCCCGGCCGGGTGTTGCTGGTCGACTTCATCTACACCCATTGCCCGGACTACTGCGTGGCGCTCGGCGCGGGCTACGCACAGCTGCAGCGGCGCCTCGCGCCTGCCATTGCCGCAGGCGAGGTACAGCTGGTTTCGGTGAGCTTCGACTTCGAACGCGATGGCCCGCCCGAGCTGCGCGCCTACCGCGCGCGCCACGGCGCCGATGCGCAGGGGTGGATGCTGGGCCGCCCCGCCGATGCCGCAGCATTGCAGCGCTGGCTCAAGGCGTTTGGCGTGGTTGTCATTCCGGATGGTCGCGGTGGTTACGCGCACAATGCGGCGGTGCACGTGGTCGGGCCGGACCACAGGCTGGCCGCGATACTCGACTACGACGACATCGACGGGATCATGAATGCGGTCGCGCGTTGATCCACGTTACCTGGCCGGTGCCGCCGTGTGCCTGTGGCTGGCTCTGGCCGCCGCGCCGCTGCGCGCATGGCTCGAGTCGAGTATGGCGCTGCACATGCTGCTGCAGTTGCCGTTGCTGGCGGGCGCCGGCTACCTGCTCGGTGCGGCGTGGTTGCAGGCAACCCCGGGCGGCGGCGCGGCGCGGTTGCTCGGTGCGGTGCAGTCGTACAACGCAGGTGGCGCCACCGGCATCATCGCCGCGAGCATTGCCATGCTGCTGTGGATGCTGCCGCGCCTGCTCGACGCCGCGCGGCTCGACCTTGCCGTCGATGCGCTCAAGTTCGCCGTCGTGCCGCTCGCCGGTCTTGCGGTCGCGCTGTCCTGGCGGCGGCTTCCCGCCATCGCGCGCGCCTTCGTGCATATAGAGGTCATCGCGACCTTCTTCCGCTTTGGCTGGGGCTATGCCGTCGCCGAGGAGCGGCTGTGCCTCGCCTACCTCGCGGGCGACCAGCAGCGTACCGGCGAGCTGCTCATCTGGCTGGGTGTGCTGTGGGCGGCGCTCGTCATCTGGCGCCCGCTGTTCGGCGAGTGGGCCGGGCAGCACGGCGCCTGGCAACAGCCGCAGTCGCGGGGCGGCCCGGCGAAATAGCACAGCGCGAGGCCGCAGGGTGCCTCCCGGATGTTGCCGTCTGTCACATGGCGACGATTCCGCGCCCCGACACCACGCAGGTGCGCCCTTCAAGGCGTTCAACGCGCACCTGTTCTCTTGGGATCGACTATTCGATCGCTTCGATATCGCCCGGACGCCAGGTCTTGTCGAACCATGGCTCGAGCGGGCTGTACAGCCTGAGCATCGCGAACCAGCCCTTGCCCGGCACCGTCTGAATCCAGTTGCTTTCCTTGCCTGCCGGCGGTTCTGGGCCGAAATAAAGATCGACGGAGCCATCCGCGTTGACTGCGACCTTCTGCTGACCGCCTTCCAGGGCGGGATAACCCGTGCCAGCGCCTGTGGCCGGGTAGCGCTGGTCGGTCTGCAACAGGGAACGGGTCTGTGAATCGTAGACGGTGACCGACCAGAAGTTCTTCTGGGGAATGTCCTTCGGCAGCGTGAGTCTGTAGGTCTTGCCGCCATCGAGCCACTGCCCGGTCGAATCCTTGGCGGCCACTGCGTACTGCGAACCGGCGCCGATCATCTTCGCGGCCATCGCCGGTGTAATGCCCGTCGCCTGATAGAAGAACAGCACACGGCTGTCGAGTTGGCGCGCCCCGTCCACGAGGAAGTCGTAGCCGCCCAGGAAACCGGTGTGCCACCCCGAGCCTCCCTTGCCGTAGTAGTAGAAGCCCTCCTCGCGCGGTGAAAAGGCGATCGCGCGGGCCGTGGCATTGCCGACGGCCACCGCCTCGGTGAGGATCGCCTTCATGCGCGCATCGGGCTGGAAGGGCTTGCCCTTGACGATGCCTATCGAAGCCATCTGCCCGGTGATCTCCGGTCCGATCACACCGGCAGGCTCCGCCTGAACGAGATCGTTCAGGAACTCCCAGTACTGATAGGTGTTCGGCGCGATGGTGTTGATCTGCACCATCGAGCCGTTCTTGTTCGGGACCGGGCCATGCGCCTTGCCGGCTTCGCTCAAGGGGTAGATGCGCGCATGCTCGCGCAGGCTCTCGAGCGCGGGCTGCACATCGCCGTCGACCGCGAAGTTGCGCATCGGCGCCCACAGCTTGTAGGTCGGCGAATGCACGACGAAATAGCCGTCGGGCACCTCGCCCGTGTAGCCAGGAGGCAGGAACAGATATTTGCCGCCCTCGCCCTTGTCGGGGCCGACAAATCCCAGGTCGGTGACATAACGGAACCAGGCATCGTCCACCAGGCCGAGAACGCGCGGCGGCACCTCGAACACCAACGGGCCGCCGGTCAGATCGAGGTTCAGCCAAGTCGTCGCCGTGACCGTGTTCGGGGTCAGGTACATGCCGGTGGAGTCCATCATCTGCTCCATCGTCAGCAGCGTGTTGTCCGGCACGCCGATGTCCCGCGGCCCTTTCATGGCGGCCCACATGCTGACGCCGCGCAGCGTGTTCAGATAGGTTTCCACCGCGCGGGCGAAATCGAGGTTGTCATAAACCTTGTCGATCGTCGCCGCGTCGGGCATGCCGTTCGAAAAGCGGAGCGTGCCCAATCGCGTATCGACCGTGTTCGGCGTGGTGATCTGCGGCGGAATCGGCGTGGTCATCTTCATCTTCGGCGACTGTGCCCAGGCAGCGGGCCACAGGCAGACCAGCGCTCCGCACAGCAAACCCGATGCGAGGGCGTGCCTGTGCCTGTCCATCATGGTCGCCTTCATTGCACTTGCGTCAGGGCGGGCGGGCTCCAGGAGCCTTCCCCCGGGGGCAGGATTGAGGGCGCTTCGGTCTTCGGCCAGTACAGGCGCATCACCATGTAGATCGGGCCGTCCGGCGCGGGCAGCCAGTTCGACTCCTTGTCCTTGCCGGGCGAATCCTTCTGGATGTACAGCGTGAGCGAGCCGTCCGCGTTCTTCTTCATCGTCGGCAGCATCGGCGAGTTGATCAGGTAGCGGTTGATCGGATTCTTGATCAGCAGCTGGGTCTTGCCGTCGTACATCGTGATCGACCAGAACGCGTTGACCGGCGGCAACTGGCCCTTGGCGAAGGTCAGCGCGTACTTGTGCTGGCTGCCGTCGAGTACATCGCCGTTGGCCAGGTTCCGGGTGAACGGATACATCGCCTCGACGCCGTCGTTGCCAAGGATGCCGGCGGCGCCAGCGGCCGCGCGCTTGAGCCAGTCACCGTTGTAGAAGGCGCGGTCACCGAACGGGGAGAGCACGCCCCAGCCATTGATGCGCTTGACCCCGGACTCGAGGTACTGCTTGATCTTCGCCTCGCCCTCCTTCATTCCGGTCGCGATGGCGGCTTGTTCCTCGGCGGAAAGGCTCTTGAAGTCGATCTTATTCCCGGGACCGATGCCGATGTTGGCAAGCTTCGCGCGGATCGCTTCCTCTTCCGGGCCGGGCGGCGCGAACTGCAGCGCAAAGCCCAGGTAATCGAAGAAGCCGGACTGCATCGACGCCTTGTCGATCTTCGGAAAGTCGAGCGCCGGAGCCGCCGGCGGAGCCGGCTGCCCGAGGTACGCCGACAGCGGCTGGACCTTGTAGCCCGCCTGCACCTTTTCGACGTTGGGCATGTCGTCCGGGTTGAAGAGCTGGGTGCGATAGACCCCCAGCGCGAACTGGCTGCTGGACCGGAATACCTGCTTGATGCCGGCCGGCTTTTCGCCCTTCCAGTCCGGACCGACGACCATGTAGTCGCCGGCGTCGTTGCCGGTGGCGCGGCTGCCGATGTAGC
>CAYWWD010000063.1:0-21316 GCA_964461965.1 uncultured Halioglobus sp.
CAGCGGCGGCCGCGTGCTGATGCGCGGCAGGGACATGGCGACCCTGCGTGAGCGCGAGCGGTGCCAGCTGCGCAACGAGCACCTCGGTTTCGTCTACCAGTTCCATCACCTGTTGCCGGAATTTGACGCGCGCGAGAACGTCGCCATGCCGTTGTTGATCGGCGGGATGACGCGCAAGGCCGCCTGGCGCGCAGCCGACGCCATGCTGGAGCGTGTCGGTCTCGGCCACCGCCTTGAGCACCGGCCCGCGCAGCTGTCGGGTGGCGAGCGCCAGCGGGTCGCAATCGCCAGGGCCCTGGTCACGCGCCCCGACTGTGTGCTGCTGGACGAACCCACTGGCAACCTCGATCCGCAGTCGGCCGCGCAGGTGCTGGGCCTGATCGACGAACTCGGGCAGGATCTCGCGTCGTTCGTGGTGGTGACGCACGACCCTGACATCGCCGCGCACATGCACCGCACGCTGGAGTTGCGCGACGGCGTATTGCGGGAACTCGTATGACACGCACCGAACGCCTGCGCGTCGCCGTACGCTATACCTTCGCGTTCGGCCAGGGACATCTCTCGGCGTTCCTGTCATCGCTGTCCATGCTGGGCCTGGTGCTGGCGATATCGCTGCTGATCATCGTACTGTCGGTGATGAACGGTTTCGACAAGGAAATGCGTGAGCGAATTCTCTCGCTGGTGCCGCACATCACCGTGTATCCGGGCGCGCCGGTGGCAGATGGGAGGGATATCATCGCGACCATCCAGCGTCACCCGGATGTGGTGTCCGTGGCACCCTTCGCGCAATTTGACGCACTCGTCATGCGCGGCACGGACATCGAAACCGTCCGCGGCATCGGCCTTATGCCCGACGCCGGTAGCGAATTCGCCGCACTGGCCCGTTATCTGGTGGCGGGAGACGTGGCCCGGTTCCGCGAGCACCCTGACGGGCTGATCCTCGGCGCCGGCGTGGCGCATCACCTGGGAGTAAACGTCGGGGAGCGCCTGAACCTGATCGTGCCCGGTGCCGACTCGACGCAATCGACGCGTTTCAAAGCCGTGCAACTGAGCGCCATCCTGACCACCGGCACCGAATTGGACCAGACGATCGCGCTGGTGCAACTGCCGCTCGCCTCCGATCTTGCCGGCCTGCACGGAGGGATCACCGGCTTTCGTGTGACGACTTCCCAGCTCTTCAATGTGGGCCGCATCTCCCGTGAGCTCCAGGAGGCACTGCCAGCGGGTTCCTACACCATCGACTGGATGATGACACACGGCAACCTGTACGCGGCGATACAGTTGTCCCGCGACCTGGTGACGGTTCTGCTGTTCTCGATCATCGCCGTCGCCGCCTTCAATGTAGTCTCTTCGCTGGTGCTGGTGGTGCTCGATAAACAGGGAAATATCGCCATCCTGCGCACGCTTGGCGCCACCGGGCGGGATATCGCGTGGATTTTCGTGCTGCAGGGCGCCATGATCGGCCTGGTGGGCGTGGTGCTGGGGAGCGCGGCTGGTGCGCTGGGAAGCCTCGCGGTACCTGGCCTGGTCAGCCGGCTGGAACGCCTGCTGGACATGCAGTTCCTCAATACCGACGTGTACCCGGTATCGTTCCTGCCGGTCGATTTGCTGGCGCGGGACGTCATCACGGTCGGCGCCATCGCCCTGGGGATGTGCGTGTTGGCCGCCATTTACCCCGCGCGGCGCGCAGCCGCCACGGCCCCCGCACTCATTCTCAACCAGGATCGTTGAGCCGGCTCGCGGCGCGCCGGCGCCGGCGCGCCCGGAGGTGGCGCATGACACGCCAGCGCCACAGCAGGTTGATGGTCAGGTAACCCAGGGAACCGAAAAACAGCCCGCTGATGAGGCAGCCCAGCAGGAAGGGCTTCCCGATGGCTTCCAGGTTACTGCCCAGCCAGTCGAAACTCAGCTCGAAATCCACCTCCTGCACGGGCACATCGATGATCAGCGCGCCGATCTGGTAGGCCATGTAAAACAGCGGCGGCATGGTGATGGGATTAGTCAGGAAGACCAGCCCGACAGCCAGAGGCAGGTTGCAGCGCACCAGAACCGCGAGCGTCGCGGCCATCAGCACCTGCCCGGGCGTCGGGATGAACGCCACGAACAGTCCGACCAGGAACGCCATGGACGCAGAGTAGCGATTGATATGCCACAGGTTGGGGGCGTAGATCCAGTCGCCGAGGACCTCCAGTCCTTTGATACTGCGGATCCGCGCCGGGCTGGGGACGATGGATTTGAGAAAATTCTTGGGCATGCAGCGCTTGGTCGGAAGTGACCTGTCATTCCAGGACACGGTGTGATTGACTGAGGGCCGCGTTTGCTGTCGTCCGCTCGCGTTGAACCGCAGGCATTATGCGGGATCGACGCGGCGTTGAAAACTCGCGCTTTGGCAGCGTGGCGACAGGCACGGATGGACTTCGCGCAATGCAGGCATGGATGATCGGTGTGGTGTCCGGCGCTGTGGCCGGTGGATACTGGCCTGTTTTGCCGCCTGCGTGGGTGGCACTGCCCGTCCTGACACTCGCCGTGCTCACGGCATGGTCACGTAACCCCGCGAGGCGTTTTGCCTGCGGCGTGAGCTGCGGCTGCCTGCTTGCACTGGTACACGGCACGCATCTTCTGCAGCACCGCCTGACCGAGGCCTGCGTGGGCGTGCCGCTGACAGTCACCGGCGTCGTTGCATCGCTGCCGACTGTTCACCCGATGCCGCGTGGCGAACAGCGGCAGCGCTTCACGTTCGCCGTCAGGCAATTCGCCCCGAAGCGGTGCGCGGGGCTGCGGACATTGATGCTCGCCTATTACGGCGACCAGACCATTGCCCCGGGTGAGACCTGGCAGTTCATGGTCAGCCTGAAAAAGCCCTGGGGACAGGCGAACCCGGGGGCGTTCAATATGCAGGCGTGGTACGCCCAGCAGGGGATCGACGCTGTTGGCACGGTGCGCGCGCCGGTGAAGGCCCGGAGACTACCGGTGGCGGCGGGAATCCTGTCGCTGCCCGATCGGCAGCGGCAGGCACTTGGCGGTCGCATCGACGCCGTGCAGAGTGATCGCGATATCGCCGCGATCCTGCGCGCGGTGACCGTGGGGGACGGATCGGGCATCGGGCCGCGGCTCTGGTTCCTGTTCCAGCAGTACGGGCTCAACCATCTGCTGGTTGTCTCCGGGCTGCACATCGTCATGATGGCAGCGATCGGCTTGTGGTTTGGCGCAGCGTGCCGGCAACTGCTCGCCCCCCTGGGATTTCACGGCGACTGGATTCCCGGAATCTGCGCACTGCTGCTGGCATTCCTGTATGGCGCGCTGGCGGGTATGAACATACCCGTGCAGCGCGCGTTGTGCATGGTGGTCGGTTTTGTCGTTGCCATGTTCATGGGGCGTCGCAGCGGCGCAGTCAACAATCTCCTGCTGGCCGCGCTCGTGGTGCTGTTGATCAATCCGCTGGCTGCGCTGGGCAGCGGCTTCTGGCTGTCCTTCGGCGCAGTTGCCGCGTTGCTGTGGCTGGTGCGATGGCAGCGCGGCCTGGGGCGTGTACAGCGTCTGCTGCAAACCCACGGCTTTATGTCGCTCATCATGCTGCCGCTGGGTGCGCTGTTCTTTGGTGGCGGCAGCGTGGCCGCGATGCCGGCGAACCTGGTGATGATTCCGCTGCTGGGCTGGCTGGTAGTGCCGGCAGCGCTGCTGGCGGCGGTGAGTTTTTTTGCCGGATGGCCCATCGAGTTACTGTTGTGGAAGGTGGCAGCCTGGCCGCTGGAATATCTGTTACCGGTCGCCCGTGATCTGGCCGAGGCGGGTGGTGACTGGCTGTACGTACCGCTGGCAGGGGGCGGCACAGCAGTATTCCTGGGTATCGTCGCCGTATCACTGTCGCTGGTGCCGGGGCGTGCGCCGCTCAAGCTGCTCGCCGTTTTACTGCTGGCGCCATTGTTGCAGCCGCTCGATGGTGCGCCGCGTCGACCGTCACTCACGACCTCAGTGACGGTACTGGACGTGGGGCAGGGCACGGCTGTAGTGGTGCAATCCGGCGATCGAACGCTACTGTACGACACCGGTGGCGGTGATCCCGAAGGTCTGAACGCCGGCACTTCCGCGATACTGCCTTTTCTGACGCAGCGCGGCGTCCGCGCCCTGGACACGCTCGTGATCAGTCATCCCGACCTCGATCACAGCGCGGGTTTTGCGGCCGTACGCCAGGCACTGCCCGTGGCCCGCTTCCGCTATGGCGGCGACCTGCCAAACGCGGGTAGTGGCCGGCCGTGCCGCGCGGGCGAGGCGTGGCGCTGGCCCGGCGGCCAGCTGTTCCAGTTCCTCTCACCAGCAGTCGAGACTCCGCTGCGCAGCAACGACAGTTCCTGCGTGTTGCTGCTGGAAATTGGTGACTATCGTTTGTTGCTGCCGGGTGATATCGCAGAAAAGCGCGAGCATGCGCTGGCGCGTTTCTGGGGTGATCGACTGCAGACTGACTGGCTGTTGGTCGGGCACCACGGCAGCCGAACCTCCTCGGTTGAGGGATTTCTCAAGCGAGTGCGTCCGGAACATTCGGTGATCAGCAGCGGATACGCCAATCGCTTCGGACACCCGCATCCGGACGTGGTAACGCGCCTGTCTCGACAGGGCAGCACCATGCACAACACGGCGACGGACGGCGCGCTGGAATTCACGCTCACACCCGGTGACGCGGTGCGCGTGAGTGCGCACCGGCAGGTGTTGCGGCGCTACTGGATGTAGGCCGCGCACCTGCTTCTCCCCTTGCTGGAGGTGTGCGTATAATGCGGCGATTATAATTCGTTCACGGGGCAGAACAGTGCTTGAGTTGTTAGTCGCTGGCGGGTGGGTAATGATCCCACTGGTGCTCTGTTCCATCATCGGCATGGCCATCTGCATCGAACGTCTCTATACGCTCAATATCAAGAAGATCGCTCCGCCTCATCTGCTGGCAACCGTCTGGAACCAGTTAAAAAAAGGCGAGATGGACGCCGCCAGATTGCGCACGTTGCGGCAGTCTTCCCCGCTCGGTCGTATCCTCGCCGCTGGACTCGGAAATGCCTACCACGGCCGGGAGGTCATGAAGGAAAGCATCCAGGATGCCGCATCCCATGTGGTGCATGACCTCGAGCGCTACCTCAACACGCTCGGTACCATTGCCGCGGTCTCGCCATTGCTGGGGCTGCTTGGCTCGGTGCTCGGTATCATCACGGTGTTCGCGGAGATCATGGTGCAAGGCTCTGGCAATGCCAGCATCCTCGCCGGCGGCATTTCGCAGGCGCTGATCACCACCGCGGCGGGACTTACAGTGGCGATTCCCGCGCTGGTAATGCACCGGTATTTTACCGGCAAGATCGAAGCGATCGTGGTGGAACTGGAGCAGGAGACGATCAAATTGATTGATGCCCTGCACAGCGAAGAGAACACGGAAACCACCAAGTGAAATTTCGCAGGCGCCCGCGTCCGGAAGTGGAGATCAACCTTATCCCCTTCCTCGACGTCCTCATCTTCCTGCTGGTGTATTTCATGGTCTCCACTACCTTCACCCGCGAAAGCCACCTGAGTATCGACCTGCCAGAAGCCGAGGGGAAACGACTTGAGGCCGCTGCAGACCAGATCGAAATCCTGGTCGATGAATCCGGGAACTACCGCGTCAACGGTGAGGCGCTGGTGGACAATCGCATGCGCACGCTGCAGGCCGCGATCTACAAGATTTCCGCTGGCGATACGACGATGCCGATGATTATCTCCGCCGATGCGCAGGCGGCCCATAAGGATGTGGTGCAGGCGATGGACGCCGCCGGCCAGATGGGTTTCGTGCACCTGAGCATCGCTACGCGGCAGCCCGCCGCCGCGTCCGGCTCGCAACCGGCCCACTGACACGTGCCGCATAGGCGCCGGGGCTCCAGCGACTGGCAACTGTACCGCCGGCTCCTGTCCCGCGTGCTCCCCCTGTGGTACTTCTTCCTGCTGAGCCTGCTCGGCTATGCCGTTTACTCCCTGGGCACTGTGCTGCTCGCCGACCTGCTGCAGTTCATGCTCGACTCGCTGAACGGTACCCGCGACGCTGGCCGTGGAATACTGTCCGCGATGATCCGGTATAGTTTCCCTCACGCGGACACCGGGCAGGTCGCATTTGCCCGCACCGCAGTCCCCATTGCCATCGTGGTGCTGGCGTTGCTGCGTTCGCTCGGGTTTTTCATGGGCACCTACTTCATGAACCATGTGTCCCGCAACCTGGTTCACGATTTACGCTGCCAGCTGTTCTCCAGAATGCTGGCGGCTCCGAGCACCTATTTCGACCGGCACAGCCAGGGCGTACTGATATCGCGGATCACGTTCAACGTAGAGCAGGTGACAGGCGCGGCGACTAAAGCGTCGAAGGTACTGGTGCGTGAAAGTCTCACCGTGTTCGCGCTGCTGGCGTACATGCTGTACCTGAACTGGCGGCTGTGCCTCGTCTTCATGGCGGTCGCACCGGTGATCGCGCTGGTGGTGGGCAATGTCGGCAGGCGGTTCAGGCGCTACAGCCGGCGCATCCAGACCTCGATGGGGCAGGTCACGCAGGTGTCCTCCGAAACTGTCGGAGGATACAGGGAGATCCGCCTGTTCGGCGGCCAGCAACAGCAACACTCACGGTTCCAGGCCGCCAGCGAATACAACCGCAACCAGAGCCTGAAAATGGCGCTGGCCGACGCCATCAGCACACCGGTGATACAAACCCTGCTCGCCCTGGCGATGGCGGCCCTGGTGTGGTTCGCCCTTGATCCGGATGTGCTCGCCGGTTTCTCGGCCGGAGCACTGGTTGCCTTCCTCACGGCGGCCGGCCAGGTCGGAAAACCCGTCCGCCAACTCAGCGAAGTGCAGGGCATGCTGCAAAGCGGGTTGGCGGCAGCCGATGACATCTTCCACCAACTCGACCAGCCGCCGGAACCCGACCACGGCACGTTCATCACGCCCCGGGCGCGCGGGGAGATCGCCTGCAGCCACCTGTCGTTTTCCTACCCGGGCAGCGAGCAGCGTGCACTTGAGGATTTCTCCCTGGAAATAGAACCGGGGCAGACGGTGGCACTGGTGGGGCGATCCGGCAGCGGCAAATCCACGCTGGTACAACTTCTGGCGCGCTTTTACGCGCCGCAGTCCGGGCGCATCCTGCTCGATGGCGTACCGATCGAGCAGTACACACTGGCGAGCCTGCGCGAGCAGTTGGCCATCGTGTCCCAGCACGCGCCGCTGTTTCGCGACACGGTATACAACAACATTGCCTTCGGAGCGCAGTCTGCACGGAGCCAGACGCAAGTCATGCAGGCTGCCGAAGCGGCGCATGCAATCGAGTTCATCACACGCCTGTCGCACGGCTTCGACACCATACTGGGTGATGACGGGGGAGGCTTGAGCGGCGGCCAACGCCAGCGCATCGCGCTGGCCCGCGCTATCCTGAAAGATGCACCGGTACTGATACTCGATGAGGCAACCGCCGCGCTGGACTATGAATCGGAGTACTACATTCAGCGGACGTTGGAGCGTATCAGCGCGGATCGCACCACCCTCGTGATTGCCCATCGCCTGTCCACTGTGGAACGTGCGGATCGTATTGTGGTGCTGGACGCAGGGCGCATCATCGCCACGGGATGTCACGCCGAACTGTTGGCGCGTGGCGGTTTGTACGCGCAGCTCTACCATCAGGAATTCACGCTCTGATGGCCTCGCCGCTGGCCTTCTTCGTGCGGGCCTGGTATGAAGATGCCGGCTGGCTGTACCTGTTACGCCCCCTTGAGTGGTGCTATCGCGGCGCGATGGCGCTGCGCAGTGCCTGCTACCGGCAGGAACTGGTGTCCAGCTTCCGGCCCGCGAAGCCAGTTGTAATCGTGGGTAATCTCACCGTGGGCGGCACGGGGAAGACGCCGGTCGTCATCGCGTTGGTTGAGGCGCTGCACCGGCGCGGGATTCGCGCGGGCGTGGTCGGTCGTGGCTACGGTGCCCGCGGGGATGCATTTCCGCATTCTGTCACCCGTCACAGTACGCCTGGCGACTGCGGCGATGAGCTGCTGCTGATTCACCGCCGCACTGGCTGCCCCTGTATCGCCGCGCCCGCACGCGTCGCCGCCGTCCAGATGTTGCTGCGCGATTACTGCGTGGATATCGTCATCTGTGATGATGGCCTGCAACATTACGCCCTGCAGCGGGATCTCGAAATCGTGCTGTACGATGCGCAACTGGGCTTTGGCAACGGCCGCTGCCTGCCCGCGGGCCCACTGCGCGAACCGGTGCAGCGGCTGCGCACGGCTGACTTCGTGCTGGCCCGGCACGGCGGACGTGCCGGGGTCATTTATCGGCTCGACGGCTTGGTCAACGTCATGTCGGGTGAGGTGCGCGACGCCTCGTCCCGAGCACTGGGCGCAGATGTCCACGCCATGGCCGGAATCGGCCAGCCCGGACAGTTTTTCAGCGCGTTACGCAGGTTGGGATTCACACCCTCGATACGGGTATTCCCCGATCATCACCATTATCGCGCCCGTGATTTGTCCGGCCTGGATGACAGGCCCGTTCTCATGACCGAGAAAGACGCGGTAAAATGCCGCGCGCTGGTCGGGGATAACGCTTGGTATCTAAAAGTGAGCGCCATCCTGCCCGAGACCGTCGTTGACGCCGTCGCCGCGTTGGCCAGGCGCTGAGCTGTCCCCTTCAAATTTGCGGAACGCAATATGGGTTTCACCGTTATCATTCCTGCACGCTACGGTTCCACGCGTTTGCCGGGCAAGCCGCTGCTGGACCTTCATGGGAAGTCCATGATCCAGCGCGTCTGGGAGCAGGCACGGAAATGCAGCGCCGTGCAGGTGGTTATCGCCACCGACGACGAGCGCATTCGCGCGCAAGCGCAGGCCTTTGGTGCGCAGGTGTGCATGACCTCTGCTGCGCATCCCTCGGGCACCGACCGTCTGCAGGAGGTCGCCCAACAGTTGCAGCTGCCACCCGATGCCATTGTCGTCAACGTACAGGGCGATGAACCGTTGATTCCGCCCGAGGTGATTGACCAGGTGGCGGCCAATCTGGCCAGGCACCCACAGGCCGGCATTGCGACTTTGTGTGAGGCAATCACTGCCCTCGAAGAGCTGATGAGCCCCAATGCAGTAAAAGTAGTGCGGGACGCGCAGGGAATGGCGCTTTATTTCAGTCGCGCGCCGGTACCTTATCCACGCGACGCATTTGCGAGGGATGCCAGCCAGATGCCGGGGCAGGGCGCCTGGTTCCGCCATATCGGGATCTACGCGTACCGGACAGCCTTCCTGCATCAGTACGTCACCTGGCCCGCCGCACCACAGGAACAACTGGAATGCCTGGAGCAACTGCGTGCATTACACATGGGTGTTCCTATCCATGTTGAGCAAGCGTGCTGTTGCGTGCCAGGTGGGGTCGATACCGCACATGATCTCGAACTGGTACGCGCCGTACTGGCCGGATCGCGCTGAGCATGCGTGTTAACGCTCATACAAGTACTGCAATTAAGTCGGGATCAGGGCGCGGCGGTACTTCGATGCTATGAATGTGGAGCGCGACAAAGCGTTACAGCACTATAACAGCCTCGCACTGCCGGCACGCGCGACTGCGTTCGCCAGCGTCACCAGCGAAGCCGAGGTCAGCGAGGCACTGGAGTGGGCGGGAACACATTCACTGCCCATCGTAACCCTCGGTGAAGGCAGTAACGTGATCCTGGCGGGAGACATCAACGCTATGGTCCTGCGACAGGAAACGCGGGGTATCACAGTACTCGAGGCCGGAACCGACACCGTTGACATCCGTGTCGCTGCGGGAGAGCACTGGCATACGCTGGTCTGCTGGACACTGCAGCAGGGGTATTACGGCCTGCAGAATCTCGCGCTGATTCCCGGTACCGCAGGCGCCGCACCGATCCAGAATATCGGTGCGTACGGCGTGGAACTGAATTCAGTACTCTCCCGGGTGCACGCCGTGCGCATCATCAACGGCGAACGCCTCGTACTCGACAATGCCGCATGTGAATTCCATTATCGCGACAGCGTGTTCAAATGCGCGCTGTCCGACCAGGTCGTGATCACCGCAATCGAGCTGCGCCTCTCGCTGCAACCCGGCGTCGAGATTTCCTATCCCGCATTGGCACAGTACTTCCGTGCACACCCCTCGATCGAGCCGACGCCACAAGCCGTCTTCGACGCCGTCGTCAGTATCCGGCGCAACCGGCTGCCTGATCCCGCCGTTGAGCCAAATGCTGGCAGCTTTTTCAAGAATCCCGTGATCGATCACCGGCATGCGGAAGAATTGCGCCAACGGTATCCGGCACTGCCAGCCTATCCTCAGGCGGATGGCCGGGTAAAACTCGCTGCCGCATGGCTGATCGAATATTGCGGCTGGAAGGGCTATCGCCACAACGGGATGGGCGTGCATGCGCAGCATGCGCTGGTACTGGTGAACTATGGCTCCGGCACCGGGGCTCAACTGCTGCGCCTGGCGGCAAAGATCGCGGATTCGGTTCGCATGCGCTTTGGAGTGCAACTGGAAATCGAACCCCGGTTGTACGGTACCGGTGGATGAGCATCTTCGATCACGCCGCCTTCCTGAAAACGCTCACCACACGTCCAGGCGTCTACCAGATGTACGGTGCAAGCGGAGAACTCTTGTATGTCGGCAAGGCGCGGAACCTGAAGAACCGGGTCGGGAGTTACTTTCGTGCCAGCGGGCTCACCGAAAAGACCATGGCGCTGGTTGCCCGCATTCATGACATTCAAGTGACTGTCACCAGCACGGAAGTGGATGCGCTGTTGCTGGAACACAATCTGATCAAGACCCAGCAACCCGCCTATAACATTCTGCTGCGCGATGATAAATCCTACCCGTATATCTTCCTGTCCAGCGAGGAGAGTTATCCACGCATCGCGTTGCACCGCGGCGCAAAACGCCGCAAGGGAAAATACTTCGGACCATACCCGAGCGCCGGTGCGGTGCGGGACTCCATGCAGTTCCTCCAGAAAGTGTTCAAGGTGCGACAATGCGAGGACAGCTACTTCAAGAATCGCTCGCGACCGTGCCTGCAACACCAGATTGGCAGGTGCACCGCGCCCTGCGTGGGCCTGGTGAGCGCCGCTGACTATGCGGCGCAAGTGGACAGTACCACGCTTTTTTTGAGCGGCAAGGCACCTGAACTTCTGGTGCGTCTGGCGGATGACATGGAAAAAGCCGCAGCGGAGCTGGCCTACGAGAAAGCAGCCGTCCTGCGTGACCAGATTGCGCAGTTGCAGCAGGTGCAGGCCAGCCAGGGTATCGAGGGCGTGAGCGGAGATCTCGATATTCTGGCAGCCGCAACCTCACACGGTCGCGCCTGCGTGCAAGCCCTGTTCGTGCGCGGGGCCAGGGTACTGGGGAGTCGGACGTACTATCCGCCGCCAAAACTTCAGGAGTCCGCCGAGGGGATCCTGGCGGCTTTCATTCCACAATTTTACCTGGGCACGAACAGGGCGATACCCACCGAGATCATCGTCAATGCCATGCCCGAAGAGCCTGATATCCTGTCGCAGGCCCTCTCGGCACAGGCACAGCGTGCCGTCAGTCTACGCTCCAGGGTACGTGATGCACGGGCCCAATGGCTGAAACTGGCGGAACAGACCGCGCAAGCCAATCTTGCAGCGCACCTCGCAGGCCGGCAGACCGTGCTCGGACGACTCCAGGCTCTGCAGGATGTTCTGGACCTGCCAGAACTGCCAGAGCGCCTCGAGTGTTTTGACATCAGCCACAGCTCGGGGGAGGCGACGGTAGCGTCGTGTGTCGTATTCGACCAGAACGGCCCGCGAAAATCCGACTACCGCACGTTCAATATCGAGGATGTGGCAGCCGGTGACGATTACGCTGCCATGCGCCAGGCGCTGCAGCGCCGTTTCCGGCGGTTGAAATCCACCGAGGCGGCCATGCCGGACGTACTGCTAATCGATGGAGGCAAGGGCCAGGTCACACAGGCGCTGTCGGTGCTGGGGGAATTGCAGATCGATGGTATTGAAGTCATCGGTGTCGCCAAAGGCAGTATACGCAAGGCGGGTTTTGAAACACTGGTGAATGGCGCCAGCGGCAGGCAGCGGCAATTACCGCCTGACCATGCGGCGTTGTTGCTGATACAGCAGGTTCGCGATGAAGCGCACCGTTTTGCGATTACGGGACACCGGGGTCGGCGTGACAAGACCCGCCGCCAATCCTCTCTGGAGCGCATTCCAGGCGTTGGGGGCAAGCGCAGGCGTGTACTCCTGCGGCATTTTGGCAGTGCACAGGGTGTTGAGCGTGCAAACGTAGAAGAACTCAAAAAAGTATCAGGGATCAGTGCCGCGATCGCCCAATCGATCTACGACCATTTCCACTCCGGCGATTAAGGCAGGCGACGTGCCTCTAGATTACGTCGCACTGACAGACAGAGGGTTTTGCACAGGGCCACTGCCGCCGCTTGATCGCCTCTTCCATGGCATGTATGCGTTTTTCCTTTGCCGGACAAAGGGTCCAGTGCAGGGTGACCGGCTTCAGGTTTTCGGACACTGCGCCGTATCCGGCCAGTGAAAGCGGACTCATTTCGGGCGTAACCGGCACCCCGTCCCGCTCAACCACCGGGTCATCGGTGATAGTCAGGATCGATCCGTCATAGGCGCGCCCGTTATAGGACAGGTAAACGGCGAGAAAATCGTCCAGAAGGTCGATCCCCTTCAATGCACCGGGTGGAAGTTCGACCTCCGCGACCGCGTCCGAAGGTTGCACACGAAAGAACCCCAACAGGTCCATGAATTGCACTTTACCTGAAAATACCTTCAAGCCGGGATCGATGCCCGAGCCCAGCGGATCAGCAAAACCCGGAACCACCGTCTTGTTATCGGCGATAAAGGGAGAAAACTCGACGAGAGGCGCCGTAATGGACCGCTTGTCGTGCGGGGAAAGACCTCGCAGTTCGCGTATCGCGGCCACATCATCCGAGTCGACGCTTGCGGAGAACACAAAGGCACTGATCCACAGGCTGAACAGTGCCGCCAACAGTTTGATCGGTCTGGGCATTAAAATCGCTGGTACGGCATTGGTAATCTGAGGTAAATAGGGTAGGCAATATGCATACCACCCCAATATAATCAGAAACTTACGAGTACATCGCCCCGAAATTAAAGTGGGAATGTAAAGCAAACTGACGCGCGATTGCAAGTGTCGAACATAGGCGACAACCTTGGATTCCAACGCGATGCCGTTGCAATCCAACGGATAACGCTACTTGCCCGACACCTGACCCGCGCAACGATCTGAAAGGACATAAACAACTTGCCTGTGACCATTCCCAATGCGTTGACTATGGTGCGGATACTTCTTGTTCCTGTGCTCGTGGTCGTGTTCTACCTGCCGTTCAAGAATCATTTGCTCGCCGCCGCCACGGTGTTTGCCGTGGCGGCCGTCACCGACTGGTTCGACGGTTTTCTAGCCCGCCGGCTCGGTCAAATGACAGCGTTTGGTGCTTTTCTGGACCCGGTCGCCGACAAGCTCATGGTCTCTGTTGCACTGATCCTGCTGGTGGAACGCCACGATACTCTGCTCTTCACACTGGCGGCATGTGTCATCATAGGTCGGGAAATCGTCGTGTCTGCGTTGCGTGAATGGATGGCGGAACTCGGCGAGCGCACCTCGGTTACTGTGTCGTACATCGGCAAAGTGAAGACCGCGTTCCAGATGGCGGCCATCACCGGCTTGCTGGCAATCGACCCCGCTACCGACGCAGGCTGGCTTCTGGCGCTGTGTTATCTCGTGCTCTACACCGCAGCCGTATTGACCTTATGGTCCATGACGATTTACCTGAAAGCCGCCTGGGCGATCATCAAAGACCGCGACAATACTTTCTGATGTTCCCCGTGCGCGCTACCGCGGGCATGGCGCTTGACTCTGCGCATGCTGTGCATACAATAAGCGCCACGCGGACGCGGGCGGTTTGCCGCGGCCAGTAAGCAACAAAAAAACGTTCAGCGGAACAGGACAATCGCGCCTTGGTTGTGGCAGGGCGCACAACCCCGGGGCTCTCAGCCTCGACGATTCCGGTGACCGTCCAGGCTGGACAACAGCGCAAAACGCGGGAATAGCTCAGTTGGTAGAGCGCAACCTTGCCAAGGTTGAGGTCGCCGGTTCGAACCCGGTTTCCCGCTCCAATCCCCCTTAAAGGCTCGGTGGCAGAGTGGCCATGCAGCGGACTGCAACTCCGTGTACGCCGGTTCGATTCCGACCCGAGCCTCCATTTTCGACAACATCCATAATCGTCACATACCGAACCACTGTGTAATGAACGCGCCGGCATCGAAACTCGGACGAATGATCGCCCTGATCCTGGCTGGCATACTTTTCGTCGCGAGCACGCTGGTTTTCCTGAGATCTGGAAACTGGGTAGCGAGCGTTTTTGCAATCGGTAGCCTGGCCTATTTCAGGTTTTTCTTCGCGGTGTACCCGAGAATGAAGCCATGAAGGCAATCAGTTTCAATGCTCTGTGGCTCTGGCTGGCAGCTATGGTCTTGCTCACGGGTTGCGTCGGGCTTACTTCACGCCTCGACCCACCCAAAGTTGACTTTGTCAGCATTCGCTCTCTGCCGGCACAAGGGGAGACGCCACGATTCGAGATCAAACTGCGGGTGCTGAACCCCAACAAGCAGCGCCTGGATATCGCTGGCGTGAGCTACACGGTTGACTTGCTCGGCAGGGAACTGGTTCGAGGAGTCGCCAACGATATCGCCCCGATCGAGGGTTACGGCGAGGGCATCGTCACTATGGAAGCGCGCTTACAATTGTTTGAATTACTGCGCTTGATGACCAGCCTGGGCACTACAGACGTCTCGTCACTGGAATACAGATTCACCGCCAAGATAGATTTCAATGGCATGGTACCCACTCAGAACATCGAAGAAACCGGCACGGTCGCCTTGAAATAGTGCAGCGAGAATTCAGAAAATCCACACCGCAGTTTGCTCATTTTTCGCCTCGGTATACTGGCGCTCGTAACAATCTTCGATGCCTTTTCACACGAAGTATCTATGCTATTATTCGCCGCCCTGAAACTTTCACCGAGAGCAGGGTAGGGCGCTTTGTGCACGCATGCGAGTGTGGTGGAACTGGTATACACATCAGACTTAAAATCTGACGGCTGAATAGGCCATGCGGGTTCAAGTCCCGCCATTCGCACCACCCATCGTCGCCTGTTCACGGCTGCAACCGACTGTTATTCTGTACCTCACCTCCGAATCCTCTTTCCCAACCCAGGGTACCCCGTTGAAACAATCGCTGATCAACATGCTGGTCATGCAGGACCGGATGAATACACGAGTGCACGCGAACTGGGCGGCACAAAACTTCGAGTGGTATCGCGCGATCTGGATCGAATGTGGCGAGCTCATGGAGCATGTAGGCTATAAATGGTGGAAAAAGCAGGACACGGACCTGGATCAGGTTCGACTGGAAGTAATCGATATCTGGCACTTCGGATTGTCCGCATTGTTTCGAGAGGGTCTATCCATTGAACAGCTTGCATCGGATATTGAGAGTGAGATCGCTGGTTATGAATGCACCGGGTTGGCGATTCGGGAAGCCACAGAAGCGTTGGCGGGAGACTCCCTGCAGACGCGCAGTTTCTCGCCTTCCCGCTTCTGGGATGTGATGGCGGCGGCCGGGCTCACGTTTGATGAACTGTACAGCGCCTATATCGGCAAGAATGTGCTCAATTTCTTTCGCCAGGACAATGGCTACAAACAGGGAAACTACACGAAGAACTGGGCGGGCAGGGAAGACAATGAACATCTGGTCGAATTGGTCGCCGCACTCGATAAAAGAGCTGACGATTTCGCGGATCAGGTGTATCGCGCGCTCGAAGCCCGCTACAGGGAACTGGTCTGCCAGGCTTGAGCTATGACCGGCGAGGGCGCCAAGCTGTCTACCACTGCACTGGCAAGAAAGCTGAATATTCCCGCGCAGCAACTCTTCGCGGTTCTCAAAGATTACGGCTGGATCAGGCGAGCCGCAGAATCCTGGGCGTTGACGCCAAAAGGCGAGTTTGAAGGTGGCAGTTTTCACACCAGTCGACGCTACGGATCCTACATCGTATGGCCGGAACACCTCGATCAACATCCACTGCTGCAGGCAATTGAGTCCAATCTGCGTATCGACGCAGCCGGCATGTGCCGATATTACCCGCACCTGAATGCGCGGCAGATCAACCTCGCACTTGCAGAAATGGGTTTGCAACAGCATTGCATGTTGGGTTGGGAGCTGACCAGACTGGGGCGTTCGCTGGGAGGTTTGCAGGAGGAGGATCGCAACAGCGGTACATTCTACGTCACCTGGCCCCATGAATTAGTTGACAATCCTGTCGTGCACCGCGAACTGGACCAAACCTCAAATCAACTCCCGCCGGCCGTGGATCCCGGCAGCGTCGAGCCTGATCTGTTCACGAGTATTGAGCCGGCCACGCATGCCTGTCGAGGTACCGACGGCCATGTATTGCGATCACATCTGCAAATGCGCGTGTGCAACTGGCTGTACCTGGCCCAAATAACACATGCTGTGCAGCGCGCCTTGCCTGTAGAGGAACACATCCTGGCGGATTTCTATCTTCCCGCCTTCTGCGTTTACATCGATTGCTGGGAGTCCGACGTTCCTGCAAGTGAGTTATCGAGCAGATTTCGTAAGCGCGAGGTGTACCGGGAACTCGAACTGCGACATTTCGACGTCAACGAGGCGGATTTGGAAAAACTGGACGATGTGTTGGGCCGTGGACTTTTATCATTCGGCTGGCGGGGTTGAGGTAATCCGTCATTTCTGGCGTCGCTTAAGCAAAACACCGCATTCCATGTGGTCGGTATAGGGAAACTGGTCAAATAGGGCGAGTTGGTCAATGCGGTGGGTTGCATTGAGCGATTGCAGGTTAGCGGTCAGCGACAGGGGATTGCAGGACATATAGATTATAGTTGGAAAATTTGCGGCCATCGCCACGGTCATATCATCCAGGCCGGCTCTGGGCGGATCAACAAACAGGGTTTGCAGGTTAAATTCGTGCAACGGCTGCGGCAGCACACTCAAGCGTCGGAATGGACGCGTTCCGGCCATTGCCTGCGACATCTCTTCCGCAGACAATCGCACCACGTGCACATTCTTCACTGCATTTTCCGCAATATTCGCAGCCGCTGCACGTACCGAAAGTTTGGAAGTTTCTGTAGCAATAACGGAGGAAAAATGGCGAGACAGCGGCAGCGTAAAGTTGCCGTTACCGCAGTAGAGCTCCAGCAGATCACCGTGCAGCCCCACAGTCTTCTCGCAGACCCATTCGATCATCTGGATATTGACTTGGCCGTTGGGTTGACTGAACGACTGCTCGTATTGCTTCAAGCGATACTCACGGCCGTGTATAGAGAAAACTTCCTGTACATAGTCGTTCCCCAATACCAGTTTTTGTCTGCGGCTGCGCCCGATTATCGACACGTCCGGCGAGCTGGTTTGTAAAAATGTCCTTAAATGTTGCGCCGCAAGAGCCCATGCCTGGTCCAGTGGCCGGTGGTACACCAGAGTGACCAAAAGCTCACCCGACTGGGTGGCCAGAAACTCGACCTGGAACAGTTTTTTACGTAAGTTGTGATCGGCGTTCAAGTGATCAAGCAACGCTGGCATCACATGCCGAATGCGCGAATGGCCGATAGGAAAATCCGTTACCACTACAGGTGTCTTGGGGTCCTCACTTCGAAACATCACATAATTCAGTATTTCATTTTCAAGGGATATCCGAAACTCGGCTCGCAAGCGATATTCCATGGGCTCGGATGGATAAACCACGGGCAAACCGGGGTTGAATTCCGCGAGTATTTCCCTGACGTTCGCTACCTTGTGCGCGAGTAGCGCTGCGTAGTGCGCGGGTTGTACTTTGGACATTGGCATCAACGCAATCTCGACGTGTCGCGATT
Source organism: uncultured Halioglobus sp. (assembly GCA_964461965.1). Taxonomy (GTDB): domain Bacteria; phylum Pseudomonadota; class Gammaproteobacteria; order Pseudomonadales; family Halieaceae; genus Marimicrobium. Next base: position 17,952 of record CAYWWD010000063.1, read on the forward strand.
CTGCCAGAGGAGCAGTGCATGTCGGCGCGCTGATTCCATGTCGAGCTTGGGAGAAAGTGCAATCAATGCGATCGCGGCGGTAGCCAATGTTGCTGCCAGCCCGTACTCCTCCCTGGAAGTACCGTTCCACAGGTCACACAGCGGTTGGACGCATGGCTGCGCAACGCTGTCAAAGCGTTGCGTTAATGTGCGCGGAACTTTAATCTCATTCGAGTAGCCATTTTCAAGTAGATACACCCGTGAGTCGGCCTGGGGCTTCAGCTCCACCTCTCCGCTCTCGCCCTTGAAAACGAGTGCTCGAGGTTGTGCCAGGAGAATGTCTGCCGCCTGGTGAAGTTGGGCATATGCCGGATGGAACACGCTTTGTAGACTCACCGGTGCATGCAGCGGATTCAGCAGACGAGCGAGGGTGTTCACAGGTGAGCGCAATCCGAGCAAAGGCCGCAATTGCATCAGTTCATGCAGTGCAGGGCTGAATTGCTTCAGCGGAAGATAACTCAAACCTTCAGAATCCAGTTGTTGACCGACTTCGAGCCAGGTCGACGCTACAGGCAATCCCAACTGTCGAAAAGCTTCTTCCGTGTACAGCCTGCCAGCTGTGTGGCCGCTTGATCCATGCACGAAAATTCGATAGCCGGCGGTTGAGAGGAGAAGCATCGAAAGGATGAACCAGGGGTGCTGATGCCGCTTGCCTGCGTAACTCGGCCAATCGAAATCGCTGGGCGGCTGCTGGTTCGTAACTGACATCGACTCTCGACATGCCTGCACGAAACCCGCGAGTTCTGCAGGTGTCTCCTCCTTGACCCGGAGCAACATCAGGAAGGCTCCGATTTGTAATGGTTCGGCTTCTCCCCGCAGGATCATGCCGAACGCCTGCCGTGCTTCGTGCAGTTCCAGCGATCGTGCGCCTGCCTTCCCCTTACCTAAGATTTTAATATAGCGGGCAAAGGGATGATCACCGCCTGTGGACGTGATGCCGTTGTTACGCATGCAAATTCATCACAGGCAATTATCAGGCTTGGGCAGACCTGCGATTTTACTGCCGAGTTTGGCAGGTGAACCTGGAAACAATTGCATGAGGTAAATGCTCTTCCCCTTATCTGATCCAAGCGTCGATGCACAGTATTTGACGAGGGCTCGCATTGCCGGTGAGCTGTCAAACTCTGCATAGTACGACCGCAACAGGTGCAGTACCTCCCAATGGGCGGGAGTAAGCTCAATTCCCTCCCTACGCGCAATTTGTTCGGCCACCGGGATAGCCCAGTCGGAGAGATTCCGGAGAAATCCTTCCTTGTCAAATGCGTCAGCCGGTAACACTGGATCTAGAACCAGCAGAGTTGTCGTGAATACTGCTCGGTCAATGTTACGAACCCATCCATGTCTATCAACGCTATCCCTTGTGCCGGGATGGTGATTCCTGCCGCTGCTGCATCGCGCGCCAGCAGGTGAACCCGCACGCCGGTGGCCAACAACTCCCGTTGGGCGACGGAATCTGCCAGCGCCGCAAAGGCGCCATCTCCCATCAGCACCAGTGCGTCTTCGATCCGCAGCACCCTGAGGCAGTCACGAAAGGCAGCGCTCGAGGGTGACGCATTAATGACGTGTAGTACCATCGTTACAAACTCAGCAGGTGGTCACAACTCGAGAAAAGTTGATGCAGCTGGTCCGAGTTGAGTGAACAGACTTCGACTGTACACGCAGTCACATCAACGTTGAAACGCGCTGCTGCTTCGGCATCCACATAGATGCGGTCGATATCGTAGAGCGACATCGCGGCGAGCTGCTTGCCAATATTCTTCACGCCTAGCGCACTGCTGTCCTGACCCGGACAGAGTTGCAAAACACCGTCGCCCATGAATAACAGATCAACTGGTTGATCAAATGCGGCGGCGGCGAGCGCGAGATCGATAGACGCTTTGGCAAGGCTGGATCCGTAGGGACTGCGTCTTATTACGATAAGAAACCGGTTGTTGCCGATTTTCATCATCAGCCACCGAAGGTAACCAGCCGATCGGAGCGTGCACAAGCGTCAATGAGTTGTCCCAGGCCCGATATGGCGAACATCGATTTCACGGTGACGCCACCTCGCTCATGCCGGGTCGCCTCACGTTCATCCAACATTCCGTGTCGCAGCGCTGAGGAAATGCACACTACAAGCTCCACACCATGTTGCGTGGCCAAGGTTTCCCAGGCCAGGATCGGATCAATTTCGTCCTGGGGAAATACACAGGTGGCCGAACTGGTAATCGTGCCGGCATCGAGAAAAAAAACACGATGCAGAGTGTGCCCCCGGCGGAGCAGACAGCGGGCAAAATCTGCTGCTGTGCGTGAACAGACACCAGACACCGGAGAGGACAGAACCAGCAGCGAATAAATCATGCCTCGCGATTTCCTGAAACAAAAAACCCCGGCGGGTGCCGGGGTTTCTTCCCAACCCGGTAAAACTTAGTCGTCACCGCTGAACGCCGTCAGCAGGTGCAAAAGATGTATAAACAGGTTGTAGATATCCAAATAAAGCGAAACCGTAGCGCGAATGTAATTTGTCTCCCCGCCGTTGATGATACGACTGGTATCAAACAGGATGAGCCCGGACATGATCATCACGACTGCGGCAGATATGGTGAGCGAAAGGGCGGGGATATTCAGGAAAATGTTGGCGATCATGGCTACCACGGCGACGATGAGACCCACCATGAGGAACCCGCCCATATAGGAAAAATCCTTCCTCGTGGTCAATGCATAAGCCGACAAACCAAAAAATACAATGGCGGTGCCGCCCAACGCTTGCATTACCAACGCCGGTCCGCCGGGCATTGCGAGATAGTGGTTAAGCATCGGCCCAATCGACGCGCCCATCACACCTGTAAACGCAAAGATCGCAAGCAGGCCATTGCTGGACTCCGCTGTCCGACTGACGACAAATAGCAAACCAAACCCCACCAGACTAAGGATGAGCGCAGCTCCCTGGCCAAGGCCAAGAGCCATCGAAACACCTGCGGTTACCGCGCTGAATAAGAGGGTCATCCCCAGCAGCAGGTAGGTATTTTTAAGCACCTTGTTGGTGCCTACTGCCGATTCAATGGCAACTGAGCTCGGGCTGTAAACGTTCTTGTCTTGCATGTCTGGCTCCCTTGAGTGTCGCACTGCTGGTGCGGTACAGCATTTGACAGATAATACGGTTGAAATATCCAAAATCAAGCAAGGCAAGTTAAATACCCGTGGTGTTGCGATCAAAGGTGAAGCGAAGAGTGCGAGTAAAAGGAAACGGGGGAATTGGCGGTGGGCTAAGGATTTGAACCTTAGGAGGGGATAAACCCTCAACGGTTTTCAAGACCGCCGCTTTCGACCACTCAGCCAGCCCACCG
>CAYWWD010000064.1:0-21308 GCA_964461965.1 uncultured Halioglobus sp.
CGAGAACCTGCGCAGGATCGACACGCTGATCGTCGACAAGACGGGCACGCTGACCGAAGGCCGGCCGGCGTTCGAACGCGCGGTCGCCGCGATGGGCTACACCGAGCAGGACGTGTTGCGCCTCGCCGCCAGTCTCGACCAGGGCAGCGAACACCCGCTGGCGGATGCGATCGTGCGCGCGGCGCGCGAGCGGCAACTGTCACTCGGCACGGTGGAGTCTTTCGATTCCGGCTCCGGCATCGGCGTGCGCGGCGTCGTGGACGGGCGCCGGCTGGCGCTGGGCAATACGGTGTGGATGGAGGCTCACAGCGTGAGCACCGCCCAACTGGTGCCACAGGCCGAGGCGTTGCGGGCCGCGGGAGCGAGTGTCATGTACCTGGCAGTGGATGGCGAACTCGCCGGCTTGCTGGCGGTATCCGACCCGGTGAAAGCCACCACGCCTGCTGCGCTCGCCGCGCTGCGGGCCGCCGGGCTGCGCATCATCATGGCTACCGGCGACGGCCGCACTACGGCCAACGCTGTCGCATCGCGCCTAGGGGTCGAAGAAGCCCACGGCGAGGTCACGCCACAGGACAAACTGCAACTGGTGGAGCGACTCCAGGGAGAGGGCCGAATCGTCGCCATGGCGGGCGATGGCATCAATGACGCCCCGGCGCTGGCCAAAGCCGACGTGGGTATCGCGATGGGTACCGGCACCGACGTGGCCATGAACAGCGCCCAGGTCACGCTGGTGAAAGGTGATCTGCGCGGGATTGCGCAGGCTCGCAACCTGTCGGTGGCGACCGTCGGCAACATGAAACAGAACCTGCTCTTCGCGTTTCTGTACAACGGGCTGGGCATTCCGTTGGCGGCGGGTGTGTTTTATCCGTTCACCGGCTGGTTGCTGTCACCCATGATTGCGGCACTGGCGATGAGCCTGAGTTCAGCCTCGGTGATAGCGAACGCGCTGCGCCTCAAACGCAGCGCTTAGGCAAACGGGCGCGCCGCAGGACGCCGCGCGGCGCAGTACTTCACGCGAGGGGTTGCGTGGCGCGGAGCAGCCACGCCTGATCCGTGGCGTTGAGCAACGGCCCTATCGTGGCGGCGACCTGCCCGTGGTAACGATCGAGCCAGGCAATCTCGTGCGCATCCAGTAGAGCGACATCGAGCAAGCGGGTATCGAACGGCACCAGTGTGAGCGTTTCGAACTCCAGCATCGGTGTTTCCTGCGCGCCCTGCTCGCAGGCGCGCACGACCTGCAGGTTTTCACAGCGGATGCCGAACGCGCCGTCGCGGTAGTAGCCCGGTTCATTGCTGACGATCATGCCAGGTTGCAGCGCCACACCATTGTGCGCCTTGGAGATGCGCTGCGGGCCTTCATGCACGCTGAGGAACACCCCGACGCCGTGGCCGGTGCCGTGGTCGTAATCGAAGCCTTCGCGCCACAGGAACTGCCGAGCCAGTGCATCGAGCTGGGTGCCGGTGGTGCCGCGCGGAAAGCGCGCCAGCGCCAGCGCGATGTGGCCCTTCAGCACGAGGGTGAAGAGGCGTCGCACCTCGGGGCCAGGGTCGCCGATAGCGACGGTGCGCGTGATGTCAGTCGTGCCGTCGGTGTACTGCCCGCCGCTGTCGAGCAGATAAACACTGTGCAGGGTGAGCGTTGCCGGTGTGCCGTTGAGATGGCTGTAATGACACATGGCGGCGTTGGCGCCGGCGGCGGAGATGGTGTTGAACGACACGGCGTGGAAATGTTCGCCCTGCTGGCGCAGCGCGAGCAGCCGGTCGGCGAGCAGCGCCTCATCGTGCAGCCGCCCCGCCGCCACTTCGGCATCCAGCCAGGCGAGGAAACGGATTTCCGCCACGGCGTCGCGGATGTGGGCGCGGCGGGTGCCGGCCAGTTCCACCGCGTTCTTGCACGCCTTGGGAATGCCCGCCGGATCGTCGCCATCGACGAGTATCGCACCGCAGCGTTCGAGTGCCAGTTGCAGCCAGGCGCTGGCACCGCGCGCATCGGCCAGCACTTTCTGCCCTGCACAGGCTGCAAGCCCCTTCTCGGCGTCCGCTTCATCCCGCACGCGCACACCCTCGCCGACATGCGCGTGAAAACCCGCCGGCAGACGGCGGGAGTCCACGTACAGCGTGACGTCACCGGACGCTTCCAGCAGTGCGAAGCTTTGCACTACCGGCAGTTGCGGCATGTCGGTGCCGCGAATATTGAGCAACCAACTGACGGAATCGGGGGCGAAGAGGAGCGCTGCCCCACAGCCGCGCGCGGCAATGGTCGCGCCGATGCGGCGACGCTTCTCGCGGCTGGATTCTCCCGTGAATGACTCGTCCAGCAACAGCGCCGGGCGGCAGACCGGCGCGGGCTTGTCGGTCCAGGCGCGGTCGATGAGGTTATCCGTATCAGCGAACAGTGCCACACCCGCGTCGGCGAGCGTTTTGTGCGCGTCCCGATACCAGTGCAGACTGTGCAGGCGCGGGTCGCAGGCCACACGTGCGCCGGCGGTGAGTACGCCGGCCAGCCACGGCAGCGGCGGCTCCTCGATCAGATGGCGGTACTCAAACGCAGCGCCCGGCACCTGCGAGCGCACCTGCACCGTATAGCGGCCGTCGACAAAGATCGCGGCCCGCTCGCGCAACACCACCGCCATGCCGGCCGAACCGGTGAAACCGCTGATCCAGCGCAGACGCTCCTTGTCTTCCGGGATGTACTCGCCGAGGTACTCGTCCGCGCGCGGCACGATGAGCGCATCGTAGCCCAGCTCGGCCATCAGGCCACGCACGGCGGCAAGGTGAGCGACTATGGCAGTTGCGCCAGATGCCTGCACGTCAAACCCTATTCCACATACAGGTCGAATTCCGATTTGGCGATGCCGCAGTCCGGGCACTCCCAATCGTCAGGTATGTCTTCCCAGCGCGTTCCCGGAGGTATGCCATCCTCGGGAAGCCCCTCTGCTTCGTCGTAGATGAAGCCGCAGATCACGCACTCGTATTTCCTGTACTCGGTGTTACCCATAATGCCCTTCCCGTAGTGTGAAATTACGCGGCTGGTACCGCGGTCGGAAATTATACGTCAGCCACAAACCGGAATGCGCGTGCGCAGTACGCGCATTCAAACCCGTTACTGTAAGTCGCCCTGCAGCGCGACGCGAAAGCCCTTGCTTTCAGGTACGGCGATCATCGCCAGCATGTTGCGCAGCGGTGGCGCCAGCGGCTGCTCGCTGCTGAGCAGGATATCCACGGTGTAATGTTGCTCGCGCAATTCCACCGTACCCTCGGCCTGAAGCGGGCCGGCCAGTGTGAGCACCGTGCCGCTGAGCGCCGCACCCGGCGCCTGCTCGGCATCGAGCGCGAACGTGCCTAGCGGTACCGCGCCTTGCGGCGAACGCCAGGTGGCACCCTGCCAGGTCAGGCGCCCACGGGCGCTCTGCGGCAATCCGTCGCGCAGTGTCAGCTCGGTCACCTGTGCATTGAACATCCCATCCACGGCCACGGGCGCGAAATGGCCGAGCAGGGTGGCCGGGAGACTGGCGTCGAGGTTCTGTACATCCAGGTCGCGCGCCCCGCGCACTATGAATTCGCCAGAGAGCGCCTGGCTGCCCCATTCACTGCGCAGCGACAGATGCGGCGCCAGCATCAGCAGCGAGAGTGGTCGCAACGACCACTGGACCTCGCCAAGCTGGAGAAAACCCCGCGGTACTCGCAACAGCGCGCCACTGGCGCTGCCTTTCCACACCGTGCCGGAAAGTCCGCGAAGCAGGAGCGCATCGCCCGGTACCAGACGGTACAGCAGGCGCGCGGGAGCGGTTGCCACCAGTACGGCGACAAACAACAGGATCAGGGCTGCAGCCCCGGTGAAGCGCCAATTCCTCACCTCATCCCGCCTCGGCGATGCGCACGGTGACGTTGACACGCCCCACGGTGCCGGACTGGGTCAGCGAGACCTCGCGCACCAGCAGTCCTTCCTTGTACTCCATCGCGTGCAGCCACTGCAGCACGGCGTCAAAGGTCGCGTTCTCCACGCGCACCTGGATCTCGCCGCGGCTGTTGGGCTGCAGCCGGATGACCGGCAACTGCAGGCGGGCGGTGGATTCATTGATGACGGTGGTCAGGTTGCGTTTGGCACCAGTCGTCGCCGCGCCACTTTTGCGCAGCTCCAGCAACTGCGACACCATGGCATCGACGCGCACGCGCGACTCGGCGATCGCGGTGTTCTGCAGCGCGAGGTCATCGCGTGCCCGGGCCAGCGGCGACCACACGAACATATACAGCGCATACACCACCAGCGCCACGCCGAGCACCAGCAGGCTCAATTGGTCGCGTTGGCTGAGCTGGGTAAACCACGCCTTCATGAGCGCTCCGTCACCCGCAAGCGCGCGCTGACGCGCGTTCCCTGCATGTTGCTGCTCTCCATGGTGGCTTCCAACCCCGCTTCGTGGATTTTGGCGCGCAATTGTTCCACATCTTCAAAATTGGCGGCGATGATGTTCAGGCGCATTTCATCGCCCTTGTCGTTGTAATTGATGCTGGCGATGCTGGTGCCGGGCATGCCGGCGATGGCGCCGCCGACGCGGTCGAGAAGCCCGACAAAGCCGCTGGCCTGCCCGCTGCCGCCGAGGGCATCCAGTTGCCGCCGCAACTGTTTCTCCGCATCCACGTAGTTGCCCTGCGGGAAGGCGCGACGATAACTCTCCTCTACTGCGGTGCGCAGCGCCGTATTCTGCGCCGCGAGATTGCGATACTCCGCGAACTCGGCGCCCAACTGCAGGGCGAACGCGCAGGCCAGCACCGCGGCTACCGCGCGCCACTGCTGCCACCATGCGCGCAGCGGCAGGCGCGGCGCAAAATCGCCCTGCAGCAGATTGAGATTGACCGATGGTGCTTCGCTGAGCAGCAGTGCGGCGCAGAGATTGCCGCGCCGCCACTGCACTGCAGCGTGCAACGTTTCGGGCAGCAACCGGGTATCCGCCGCCTGGTCCACGCCGTACACGATCACCGCATCGGGCGGTCCGGATTCTGCCATGGCGCTTTGCGCCAGGGCGTGCACCAGCGATGTCTCGATGGTGAATCCGGCGCACTGGCCGACACGCAGCACCGCGCTTGTGCCCTCGACCACCAGGCACCACTCGCCCGCCTGCCAGGGCAGTAACAACGGCTCCGGCACCCACAGCGCAACACCTGGATAGTCCGCAAGCAGCGCCTGCCACGCTTCCATCCGCGCACGCGCAACCACCGCAACCGCGTAGAGTTCGCTCTGCAGCGGGCAACTGGCGAAGTGCAGCGAATCGACATCCACCGCGACCTGGTCCTCGAGCGCATAGGGCAGCGACTGCACGAGGTGTTTCTTTTCCTCGGGCGCGACCGGCAGCGCCAGCAGGCGAGTGTCGGCACCCGGCGCGGCGAAGCACACGGCAATGCGCCGCTGGGCCAGCGTGGCGCGCACGGTTTCACGCACGGAGTCATCGTCCAGCCACTGCGGTTCCACACCTGCGCCGGGCGGGTACCAGGCCAGGCGGCCCTCAACCAGGCGAATGATGGCGGTGTTGCGCAATTTGCTTCCTTCCCGGTGGTGACTCTACGCGCACATCGCGTTGCGCCCGCTACTACAGGCTGCCGGGGTCGCTGGCCCTGGCGAGTGCGTCTATCTTGCGGTTATGGCGATGCAGCACACTGTACAAGCGCATGTTCCTGCCGGCAACCTCCGCCTCCGCCTGCAGCAGGAAGTACGAGGACTCCTGGCCGAGCAGGCTCTTGATGCCGTTCATCTTGTCCGCCTTGCCGGCGAAGACATCGCTGCCGAGAAATCCGTTCACATCGGTAAATCCCGGGTCCCACTGCAAGGCCGCGAGCGCCTCACCTTCCTCGGGGCTGAGCGGACTCAGGTCCTTGTCCACGTTGATGGTGCGCAGCAGCATCGCCGGCGCGGTGTGAATGTTCAGTTTGGCCGTCGGGTCGGGCGGCCAGACCGTCACCCAGGGCCGCAGCGCCTGGTAGATCTCCGGCGTCATGTAGGCAACCGCCAGCAGCTCGCTGACACTGGTCATGTTGCGGTTGCCGGTGCGGTGCGCCGGTGTACGCGACGAGTAGAATTCATCCTCGGCACCGTCCGCCGAGGGATTCTGGTCCTCGTCCAGCCAGTCCTTGATCGACTCGGTGATCATGATCGCCTCGTGCTCGCTCACCTCGGGTTCCCCCAGCGCCTGCAGCAGGCGGATGAACTGCTCCTGCGCAGCGGTGAACCGCGCCGCGCCAACGCCACCCGCGCCGCCCGCTCCACCTGGCAGCGTCGATGCCAGTGAGTTGAGATTGAACCGCCCCTGCAGGTCCTCGAGCCGGCCACGCATCCAGCCGACGTCATCCAGCGCATATGGTGGTGGTGGCTCCTTGGGAGGGTCTGTGTTCCAGAGCTCACTGCGGTCATCGCGGGCGAATCCCTCCGCCTTGTCCTCATCGTAATCCCGGATCAGCAACATGGCGGCGAGATCCTCACCACCGCGCAGGTACGCCTGCGCCTGCTCATCCAGCAGGATATTCGCACTGCGCTGGAAGTAACGCTCGAAATCGCTCTTCATGGCCACTACCAGCGCGGTGGCCAGCGCAAACACCAGCATCGCGACGATCAGGGCCGCGCCCCGCTCGCGGCGCAACCCGCGCCGGTGGTTACAGTGGCGGCAGCGCATACACTCGCCTGATCTCGCCCCAGCCCTTCAGCCGCACGGTGATCTCCACGGCCACGGGCAACGGCAGCTCGGCGCCCGGTGCGCCGGTGTCCGGCACCCAGTTCTCCTGCCAGTTGCTGGTATCGATGGAGGTTTTGCCGGTCTTTTTCTGCAGTGCATCCAGCGTGCCCAGGAAGCCGAGGTGCAACTCCTCCACGCCGTCCAGCAGCCGTACGCTCTGCGCCTCGGTATCGGCCGCGCGGTCCAGCACCGGGTAGGAGTCCCGCCACAACGCCTCGTCTTCGAGCCGGTAATTCACGCGCTGCAGCGTGCTGCGCGGGTGGCCGAGCGGGTTGTGCCAGCCGGCGCGGGTAAAGCTCAGGTTGAAGCGCGCCAACTCGCCGCCGACCAGGGCGGGCTCGCGCTCGTCGAATTCGTCGCGCACGCTGCGCGGCGCGATCTGCCGCAGGTCGCGCGAGAGGATCATGAACGCGCGATTGATCGCGTAGATCCGGTCGGTGTTCTCCCGCAGGCTCTCCACGCCCGTCATCACCGTGGACAGGCTGGTGTAGGCGATCACCGAGACGAACGCGGTGATCGCCAGCGCGATCAGCACTTCCACCAAGGTGAAACCCGCTGCCTGCTCACGTGCCATCGGCGGGCAGCTCCAACTTCAGCCCCGGCGGCAGGCCGGGCACCTGGGGCGAGGGCGGCGCTGCTCCCCCGGCGTCTTCCGGCGGCCCGGGTTCACCCGGTGTTTCGCCCGGTTGCTCACCTGGCTGTCCACCCGGTGCGAGCCCCTGCTGGTCGATCTCCAGATCGCCGGACATGAACGCCGTCAGCGTGTACAGCGGCTGCACGCGCGCATCCTCCGACAGCGACACCTTGATCTCCACGCGGTAAAACAGCGGCACCTGCTCGGTCGCTTTCGTTTCCACCCACCAGTGCCAGTCGCGGTCGGCCATGGTCTCCATGCCGTTGTCCTTGCCTGCAGCCAGTGTGCGCGTCGAGCCGATCACCAGGCGCATTTCGGCCAGCCGGTTCGCCGCCACCATCGCCGCCAGGGATTTGTCGCGCAGATAGGCGGTGTCGTCGACCTGCTGGTACAACGCCATCAGCACCGCAGGCAATGCGATGGCGACGATGGCGAGCGCCACCATCACCTCCACCAGCGTAAAGCCCCGGGCGCGCACTACTCGTCCTCGTCCTCGTCGTCTGCCGCTTCGCCCCGAGGCAGCACCTTGAAGTCGCCCAGCAGGTCCCACTCGATGCGCCACAACAGGTCATCGCCTTCCGTGCGGCGGATGTCAAGCGCACCGGGCGTGGTTTCGCCGCTGGCGTAGAACACCACCTGCGGGTTGAGCCGGCGGTCCTTCCTGTCCTTCCTGTCCTCCTCGTCCTTCTCCAGTGACAGCTCGTTGAACGGCGAGTCCTCCAGTTCCAATTCCAGCGCGATACCCGGCGGCAGGCGGCTCTCGCGGAACACCTCCTTGCCGCTCGCCGGTTCGCCCCAGCCATCGAGTTTGCGTTCCAGCCAGCGCACGCGGTAGGTCAGCACGCCGCCCTGCTCGTCCTCTTCCAGCAGCATCCCGTAATCCACACCCGTCAGCTGCGCTTCGTCCAGCGCGTACGCGGCGACGTCCGTGAATTCATAGACGGCGGCGCGCAGCGCGACATCCTCGCCGCCGGAGCTCACAGTGAGGTTGACCAGAGTAGTGACGAGCACGATGACGACCAGTGCGACCATCAGTTCCAGCAGGCTGAAGCCGCGCTGGCGTGCGGACACCGCGGCGATGCCCGGCGTGAGGGCCATCGTCGCGGGGATTGGCGGCACCAGGGTCAGTCCTGTTCGGCTTTCCAGTTGCCGATGTCGGTGGCCTGGTCCTCGCCGCCGGAGAGGCCGTCGGCGCCGAGAGTATAGATGTCGACCTCACCGTGTTCGCCGGGGCTGAGATAGAGATAGGGCCGGCCCCAGGGATCGAGCGGCACTTCCTCCAGATAGCCGCCCTCCTTGAAGTTGCGCGGCTCCGGGTCCAGCGTGCTGGCCTGCACCAGCGCCTCCAGCCCCTGCTCGGTGGTGGGGTAGACGTAGTTGTCGAGGCGGTAGATTTTCAGCGCGGTTTCGATCGCCTTGAAATCCGCCTGCGCCTTCTGCACGCGGGCTTCGTCGGCGCGATTGAGCACCGTGGGCGCCACCACGCTGATCAGCAGCCCCATGATCACCAGCACGACCAGGATTTCCACCAGGGAGAATCCCGCATTCACTTTCGCTTTCATCGGTTACCTTACCATTGTATTGAGATCGAATATCGGCAGCAGGATGGCGAGCACGATGGTCAGCACCATCCCTCCCATGAACACCACCATCAGCGGTTCAAACAGGCTCATGAGCGTGCCCATCGTCATTTCCAGCTCGCGCTCCTGGTTGGTCGCGGAGCGCTCCAGCATGGTTTCGAGTTCGCCGCTGGTCTCGCCGCTGGCCACCATGTGCACCATCATCGGCGGGAAGCGGCCGCTCTGACGCAGCGCTCGATTCAGGCTGCTGCCCTCCTGCACGCGCTCCGCCACCGCTTCACTATCCTCGCGCAGTACCAGGTTGGTCAACACGGCACCGGCAATGCGCAGCGATTCCAGCAGCGGTACGCCGCTGGCCATGAGAATGCTGAGCGTGGAAGCGAAGCGCGCGGTATCGACCGCGATCACCACGCGTGACACGCCCGGTATGCGCAGCAGCGCCCGATGCCAGCGCTTGCGGCGGCGCGGGTTGCGCAGCAGGCGGCGACACAGTATTACCAGTGCCGCCACCGCCAGCAGCACATAGATGCCGTAATGCTGGAAGAAATCGCTGGTAGCGATAAGACCACGCGTCAACGCCGGCAGTTCCCGCTTGCTGTGGGCGAAGATACCCACCAGTTCCGGCACTACGAACACCAGCAGCAGCAGCACCACGGCAATCGCCACGCCGACCAGGATGAACGGGTAGATCATGGCCATTTTCAGTTTCTGGCCGGTGTACTGGCGCTGCTCGGTGTAGTCCGCCAGCTGGTTGAGCACCGGGCCGAGGAAGCCAGCGTGTTCGCCGGCATTGACCATCGCGCGGTACATGTCGTTGAACACGCGGGGGAACTCACCCATCGCGTACGCCAGTGTATGACCCTCGGCCACCCGCGAGCGCACCTGCAGCAGCATGCCCTTGATGCGGGTGCTGCGGCTCTGCTCGGCCGCCGCCTGCAGTGCTTCGTCCAGCGGCAGGTTGGCCTCCACCAGCGTGGCCAGCTGGCGCGTCATCAATGCCAGGTCACCGGCACTGATCCGCGAGAGTACGGTGGACGGACGCCAGGACACCGCCTTGCCGGAGTCCGGCCGGTTGGCCTCGGATACTTCCACCGGCCGCAGATCCTGGCCGCGCAGCTGCGCACGAACCTGCCGTTCGGAGTCGCCCTCGAGCACGCCCTTGACGATTTTTCCCTTGGGATTGAGCGCCCGGTAGCGGTACGCGGTCACGGCTCAGGCGTCCGCGATCAGGCGATGGAAGTCACGCGCATGACTTCCTCGATGCTGGTCTCGCCGGCCAGGATCCGGCGCCGGCCGTCGCTCTCGATGCCCGGGTAGTGCTGGCGTGCGACTTTGAGGATGTCCTGCTCATTGGCGTTCGCGTAAATCATCTGGCGCATGGCGTCGTCGATTTCGATCATCTCGTAGATGCCGGTGCGCCCGCGATAACCGGTGTACTTGCAGCGCTCACAGCCTTTGGCATGGTGCACGGTGGCGTCGTGCACGGTGCTGTCCAGACGCAGCAGTTCGCGCTCCACCGCGCTGGGTTCGGCCTGCTCCTTGCAGTCGCTGCACAGCAGTCGCACCAGCCGCTGCGACATCACGGCCACGAGGCTGGAGGACAGCAGGAAGGGCTCGATGCCCATGTCCTTCAGGCGCGTGATGGCGCCGATGGCCGTATTGGTATGCAGCGTGGACAGTACGAGGTGGCCCGTGAGCGAGGCCTGCACGGCGATTTCCGCGGTTTCCAGGTCGCGGATCTCGCCCACCATCACCACGTCCGGGTCCTGGCGCAGGATGGCCCTGAGGCCGCGCGCGAAGGTCATCTCAACCTTCGGGTTCACCTGGGTCTGGCCGATTCCCGGCAACATATACTCGACGGGATCCTCGATGGTGAGGATGTTGCGCGAGGTCTCGTTGATTTCCGTCAGGCCGGCATACAGGGTAGTGGTTTTCCCCGAGCCCGTCGGCCCGGTGACCAGGATGATGCCGTGCGGGCTGTGCAGATGCCGCTTGAACGCCGTCAGCACCTGTTGGTTCATGTTCAGCTGGGTCAACTGCAACTGGCCGGCGGCGGTGTCCAGCAGTCGCAGCACCACGCGCTCGCCGTGGGCGGAGGGAATGGTCGACATGCGGATATCCACCGCGTGGCCGGCAATCTTCACCGAGATCCGGCCATCCTGCGGCACGCGCTTCTCGGCGATGTCGAGCCTGGCCATGACCTTCAGGCGCGAGACCAGCAGTGGCGCCAGCATGCGCTTGGGCGACAGCACTTCCGCCAGCACGCCGTCGATGCGGTAACGCACGCTGAGGCGGTCCTCGAAGGTTTCAATGTGGATGTCCGAGGCCTGGTCGCGCACCGCCTGCGACAGGATGGCATTGATCAGGCGGATGATGGGCGCGTCGTCCTCGGTGTCCATCAGGTCGCCGGACTCGGGAATTTCATCCGCCAGCCGGCTCAGGTCCACGTCGGCGCCGATGTCCTCGGCCATCTGCACCGCCTCGTTGTTATTGCGCTGGTAGGCCAGCGTCAGGCGGCGCTTGAAATCGGCCTCGGACACGCCCTGCAGGGTGAACGCCGCACCCAGCAGGCGGCGCAATTCGGTCAGTACCTGCAGTTTCGGCTGCGCAGTGTGTACCACCACGGCCGCGCCATCGTCCGCGGTTTCCAGGAGCACACCGTGCTGCTGCGCGAAGGTAAACGGTACCGCCGTGCGCGCTCTGGCGCTGGCAGGTGGCGCCTCGGCGGGTACACCCGCAGGCTGCGAGTTCACCGCCCGTCCACCTCGGGCACGAGGCCCCCGTCCGACCGGTTGGCGGCGGCCTCTGCTTCCTTGATGGAATCGAGCGAGCGCATCTGGTCTTCCCACTCCTTCAACACGGGCAGATCCGAATCGTTGAGGAACGTCATGCCCTGGTCGCGATGCCTGACCTGCTGATCCCGGATATAGCGGTACTTCTGCGCGGATGCACCCGCCAGCTGTTCGTTGTCACGAATGATGGTGGAGCGGATGAACACCATCAGGTTGGATTTGGTCACTTTCTCCCCGTCGGAACGGAACAAGCGGCCGAGGTAGGGGATGTCCCCCAGCAGCGGTACCTTCTGCTGCGCATCCTGCACATCGTCCTTGATGAGGCCGCCGAGGACTACCACGCGGCCGTCCGACGCCAGCACCTTGGTCTGGATCTTGCGCTCATTGGTGATGATGTCCGAGGCGGTCTGCGTCACCGAAAGCCCGCTCAGGCTGGACACTTCCTGCTCGATATCGAGCACAATCGAATTCCCTTCGTTGACGTGCGGCGTAACCGTGAGCGTGATGCCGACGTTCTCGCGCTCGATGGTCTGGAAGGGATTCTGCGCGCCGTCACCACTGCCGGTATTGGTGAACGAGCCGGTTACGAACGGCACGTTCTGGCCCACGGTGATGTAGGCTTCCTGGTTGTCCAGCGTCAGCAGGCTGGGCGTGGAGAGGATGTTGGCGTTCTTGGTTTCCTTCAGCGCGCTGAGAATCACCGCCATGTTCAGGCTGTCATCCAGCTGGCCCCAGCCGAGCGAGAAGCCCGGTGTCTTGGCCAGCGCGCCGGCGAGCGCACCGAGGCTGGGGTCCTGCGGGTTGCCGTCTTCGTCATCCGGCGGCAGCACCGCGCCGGCGATGTCGCGCGCCCGCGCATCGCCGGCATTGATATTGCTGCCGAAGCTCCCGTTGCTGGAGGCGAACAGCCACTGCAGGCCGAGATCCTGCCCGTCGATCTGCTCCATCTCCACGATGATGGCCTCGACCAGCACCTGCGCGCGGCGGATATCGAGCCGGGCGATCACCGCCTCGAGCGCAGACATCTCGTTGGGGTCCGCCGTGATGATCAGCGAATTCGTGCCCTCGTCGGCCTCGATGGTGGCGGTGCTGCGGGCGCCCGCGCCGCCCTTGCCGCCGCCTTCGGCACCTTCCATCTCGGAGATGTTTTTCATCACATTGGTGAGCACCTCGGCGAGATCCTTCGCGTTGGCGTACTCCAGGTACACCACCTTGACGTTGCCGCTCTGCTCCAGCGGCGTATCGAGGTGATTGACGAGGCTGCGCATCCGCGCCCGCTCCAGCTCATCGCCGCTGATCAGCACGCTGTTGGTGCGCTCGTCCGCCACCAGCAGCACTTCCTGTTCACCGCCAGCGGCCTTGGCCTCGGACTTGTTGAGCGTGTCCAGCATCTTCACCACATCGGCCGCCACGGCGTAGCGCAGCTTGACGATGTCAGTCTGCTGCACGGCGGATTTGTCCATGCGGTCGATGATGTCGCGGATCTTGTCGATGTTGGCGGAGACGTCGGAGATGATGATGGCGTTGCTCGGCGCGTAGGCCGCCATGTGGGCCTGCTGTGGCACCAGCGGGCGCAGCACGGGGATGAGTTTGGCTGCGGAGATATTTTCCAGCCGGATCACCTGCGTTACATACTCGTCGGACGTCACCGCTGCCTTGCCATCGGTAACACCAACCGGCGCGGAGCGCGCGTCCTTGTTCTGTATCACGCGCACGACATCGCCCGAGCCCACCGCGGTGTAGCCGTGCACTTCGAGGATGGACAGGAACAGGTGGTACAACTCCTCGGAGGAGACGGGCTTGGACGATACCACCCGCACCCTGCCCTTCACCGAGGGGTCAACCACGATGGTCTTGCCCGTGGCCTCGGCCACGAACTTGATCAGTTCCTGGATGTCGGTGTCCTTGAGATTGACCGTGTAGTCCTGCGCTGCGAGCGGGGAGCTCCCGAGCAGCGCCAGGAGCAGGGCGACACACACACCCGCCGCGCGAAATCGTCTGGTGACGTTCACTGATCTACTGTCCTCTCGCGCTGTCACGGAGCCGTACTGCTGCCAAGGTTGACGCTGAGGGTGATCGACCGTCCCTCGCGCTGCAATTCGAACACTGCCTCGCCCGCGGTGCGCATGGCGTTGAACAGTTGCATGGTATTGGCCGGGTTATCGAGGCTGATGC
This sequence comes from uncultured Halioglobus sp., assembly GCA_964461965.1. GTDB lineage: Bacteria > Pseudomonadota > Gammaproteobacteria > Pseudomonadales > Halieaceae > Marimicrobium. Next base: position 13,904 of record CAYWWD010000064.1, read on the forward strand.
CGTTGACCGACGTCACCAGATCACCCGGTTTGAACCCCAGTTGCTCGAATTGTTCCCGATCCTGGCCGGGATTCACCTTAAAGCCCAGCAGCGTCGCCCCCTCGCGTGCCGCGCTGATATTCACCACACTCGCCAGCGACATCGGGTCCTGGTACAGGCGCTCGCGGTACGACTGCGCCAGGGCGGTGGCCTGCGGGTCGGCGCGCTTGTCGATCTGGGTTCCGCTGCCGGGTGACACCGCTGGCGTTCCAGCCGGCGCCGGTTGCCCGGCGGCAGGCGCGCCGAGGGTGGATTCCTCGTACAGCACCAGCCGCTCGTAGGTGCCGCCGTTGTTGATCACTACCTGTCGCGGCATCACCTTGGCCAGGATCACCTTGCCTGGCGCGGGGAGTTTGTCCTCTACCGCGTACACGGCCTGCTGGTTGTTGTTCTCGATCACGGCGTAGCCCAGCCCGTCCTCGGTCGAGGCGACGATACCCCGCAACTTGAGCTGCAGCCGGGATTCGCGCGCGCCCTGCTCGATCCCGGCCCGGGCACTGGCGGAAGTGGCGGCCTGTGGCGCGGCGGCGGCAGCCGGGGCAGTCGCCCCGGCTTTGCCGAACAGGTGCCAGCCCACCATGCGATCGAGATCAACCGACGCGGCTGCCGCGCCACCGGGCGCAACCGCGAGGGGGTTGATGACGTTGGCAGGGGGCGAAAGCGCAGGCTCGCTCACCGGCACCAGGGCCCAGACCAGGCGAGCCAGCGCCAGTACGGCCCACAGCGCCAGCAGGCACAGCAGCGCTCTGCGCAGCCGGCGCAGGTGTTCGGGCTGTGCCAGCGTACTGATCGCACCGCTGATGCCCGCGCTGACACGCGCAGACAACGCACTGGACTGATTGAGCCACTCGGCCGGCACCGCTTACTCCCCTGGATTCCCGGTCACCCCTGGCGGGCCGGGCTTTATGATAGGCCCCGATTATAGGGTGCGCGGTTGAAAGTTGAAACCGCCGCCCGCAGGGCTTTATCGCGATGAATCAATCGCATTAAGATGAGCGCTCGAACGACTGGCATCCGGCGGGCGGCGTGGAACGCGCAGGTCCCTGACAATAAGAACACAACCAAGGACTGTTTCTGGACGAACTGCGCACGCTGCTCCTGCCCTGGTACCTGCCGATCAAGACGATCCACCTGCTCGCGGTCGCGTTGTGGTCGTTCAGTACGACAGTGGCATACCTGTACTACATCGCGCCAGCCTTCCGCAGGTGGGAGCGCAATCCGCTCGATGCCGCCACCATCGCGCGGCGCAATGAACTCATGGAGCGCTTCGACAGGGGCGCGATACTCGAGCACGTCGCCTTCCCGCTGCTGCTGGCCAGCGGCGTGCTCATGGTGTGGCTGGCCGGCTGGTCGTGGCGCGAGGTGAACTGGCTCAGCGTGAAGCTCGGCATCGTGCTGCTGGTGTTCATGCCCATGGAGATCATCGACTACTACATCTCCCACTTCGGCGGGAACAAGCGAAGCATCCGTCACTCCGGCAACACGGAACGCTACGAGGCCATGACGCGCTTCCACTGGCGCTTCTTTCGCGTGACCACGCCACTGGTGATGATTCTCGTACCTGTCCTGTTTTATCTCGCGGTCGCCAAGCCCCTGTGATCACGCGAGACCACACCCTGATCACACTGAGGAATCCGTGCATGGCCAATCACACCGGCAAATTGAATCGCGTGCTGTGGGGCGTGCTGCTGCTTGGCGCCGCAGCCAGCGCGCAGGGCGCCGCGCCGGCACTCGAGGAAATCATCGTCACAGCCCAGAAGCGCAATGAAAATGTGCAGGACATCCCGCTCACCATCAATGTGGTGAACGGCGATACGATCGATCGTTTCAACATCCGCGACACCAACGACCTGGCCCGCAACGTGCCCGGCCTTGTCATCCAGCAGACGCCGCAGAACCTGTCGCAGGTGACAGTGCGCGGCCTCGGCACCGGCGCCGGAGGTGAAAGCCTGGACCAGTCGGTCGGCCTGTTCATCGACGGCGTCTGGGCGGGGCGCATCCGCGAATTCCAGGCCTCCCTGTTCGACCTGGAGCGGGTCGAGGTCATCAAGGGTTCGCAAACGGCATTGCTCGGAAAAAACACGAGCCTCGGGGCAGTCAGCATCGTGTCGCGTCGCCCGGGCGATGTGCTGGCGGGCTACCTCCAGGGCGATTACGAGTTCGAGTTCGGCAGCCGCTACGCCAACGGCGCGGTGGACATTCCCACCGGTTTCGGCAACTACCGCCTCGCCTTCAACAATGTCAGCGAGCAGGGCTACGTCGACAATGACACCACCGGCAACGAGGTGCCGCAGCGCAACCAGTCCACGGGCCGTGCCAGCGCGCAGTTTGATCTTGCCGCCGAAGGCACCCTGCTGCTCATGTACCAGTACGACGACCTCGACATCCAGGGCGATACCTTCCAGCCGGACAACGACGCGGTGGGCTTCATGGCGAGCATGGATCCCACCGCCAACATCGGCATCGACCAGACCAAGAATGCCTGGACCTCCTACGGCGACAACGGCGACGCGGACGACACCCAGGATTCACAGCGCGGCATCATCGAGTACGAGCAGGCGCTCGGCGAGTACCAGTTCACCGCGCTGTCCGGCTGGAGCAAGTACGACAACCAGCGCCTGACCGACTCGGACTTCCTGTCGGTGGACTACTTGACCACGGCGTTCGACAGTGACAACGAGCAGTTCAGCCAGGAACTGCGCCTCGCCTCGCCGTCAGGCGCACGCTTCGATTACGTCACCGGCCTGTTCTATCTCGACGCCGACATGCACTACGCCTCGATACTCGACGCCAGTTTCCCGCCGCCCTACCTGCTTGGCGGACTGCCGCTGGACGGTGCCAACCAGCTGAACTACCAGCAGGACACGCAGGTGTGGTCGCCCTTCGGGCAACTCAACTACGCCTTCGATGAACGCTGGCGCGTCACGCTCGGCCTGCGCTACACCGACGAGGAAAAAAGCGCGACGTTCGAACGCGTGCGAACGCGCTCCGCGGGCCCAGTCTCGGACATTCTGGCGAATGTGCTCTACCCCGTGGTACCGCCCACCGACCTCGATCGCTCCGAGGACAACGTCGACGGTTCGATCAACGTGCAGTACAGCCTCGCCGAGAGCGTGACGACGTACCTGTCGTGGGCGCGCGGTAGCAAGAGCGGGGGCTTTACCACGGAAGTGGCGCTGCCGGAGAACGCCGAGTACGACACCGAGGAAGCAGACACCACCGAGCTCGGTATCAAATCCCTGCTCGCCGGGGGCGCCGCCATGTTGAATGCCTCGGTGTTCTACACGGAAATCCAGAACTTCCAGATCATCTCCTTCATCGGCACGGCCTTCGTCACCGAAACCGTGCCGGCGGAATCCCAGGGAATTGAATTCGAAGGGCGCTGGGCCGCCACCGAGGCACTGACGCTGGGCGCCAGCGGCACCTACGCCGACGCGCAACAGAAGGACACCGATCTGCGCCTGCCCTATGCGCCGAAGTGGGCGGGGGCACTGAATGCCAGTTACGTCTACCCGTGGCACGACGCCGGGCTGCAGTGGCGTCTCGACGGCGCGGCGAACTACCGCAGCGCGCAGTACATGCAGCGCGATGAAAAAGGACGCGACGGCCCACTCACACTGTTTGATCTGCGCCTCGCACTAGCCTCGGCCGACGATGCCTGGGAGGTGGCCATCCTTGGCCGCAACCTGCTCGACCAGGCTACGTCGTTCACCTTCGATTACCCGGGGTTCGGCGGCAATACCGTGCCGGTGGGATCGACCACTATCGGCAGCCTGAACCGGCCGCGCACCATCGCGCTGCAGGCGCGTTATAATTTTTAGCGGATTCCCGCTCGCAGAGGAGCCTATGGCCGCGCAGCCCATCGATTACAGCACCTACACGCGGCTGCCTACGCGCGCTGTCAGCCACATCCCGGGAGATGCCGGCATGCCCATTCTCGGCGACACGCTGCGCTTCGTGCGCGACTTCGCCGGGCTGACCCAGGACAAGTACCGGCGTTACGGGCCGGTGTTCCGTGCCAATGCGTTTTTCCAGGACATCATCGTACTGCTCGGGCCGGAGGCCAACGCCGCCGTGCTGAAGGACACCGACAAATGCCTCTCCAACGCCCTGGCCTGGAACCCCATGCTGGACAAGATTTTCCCCAATGGCCTGATGCTCAAGGATTTCGACGAGCACAAGCTGCATCGTCGCGTGCTGCAGGCGGCGTTCAAGCGGCCGGCCATCGCGAGTTACGTCGGCGCCATGGCGCCGCAGATCGCCAACGGCATCGCCGGCTGGCCGTGTGGGCGTGAGTTCAGATTCTTCGATTACATCAAGCAGATGCTGCTGGAAGTGGCGGCCGGTGTCTTTCTCGGCCTGCGGGTGAGCGGCGAAGCCGCGCAGATGAACGCAGCGTTCATCGCTGCGGTCGATGCCACACTCGCCGTGGTAAAACTCCCCATCCCGGGCAATCGCTGGTGGCGTGGCCAGCGCGGCCGCGCGTTCCTCGAGACCTTCATGCGCCGCCACATCGCCGCGAAGCGTAACTCTGATGACACGGATATTTTCGCCGAGGTGTGCCGCACGCGCACCGAGGACGGGCAGTACTTCAGTGACCAGGCCGTGATCGACCACCTGATTTTCCTGCTGTTTGCCGCGCATGACACCACCACCAGCACGCTGTGTTCCATGATCTACGCGCTGGCGAAGCATCCGCAGTGGCAGGCTGCGCTGCGCGAGGAAATCCTCGCCGTGGAGGGCGAGAGCCCCAACCTCGATTCCCTGAACAACCTGCACCACACCGCCCTGGTATTTCGTGAAGCGCTGCGCATGTATCCGCCGCTGCCCACGATACCAAGGCGCTGCCTGCGCGAAACACAGCTACTGGGATACCGCATTCCGCGCAACGCGGGCGTGGGAATATCGCCACTGTTCACCCACTACATGGAGGAGCACTGGGACGCACCCACACGCTTCGATCCGCTGCGTTTTGCTCCCGGGCGGGCCGAGGACAAGCGCCACCCCTACCAGTTCGTGCCGTTCGGCGGCGGCGCACACAAATGCCTGGGCCTGCATTTCGCCGAGGTGCAGACCAAGCTGTTCCTCCAGCAGTTCCTGCGCCGTTACGAGGTTTCGGTAACACCTGCTTACAGCATGGCGTATTCCGTGGTTCCACTCTCACTGCCTACGGATGGCCTGCCGGTAAGCCTGCGCGCCATTGCCTGAGAAAAAATCACTCCACTGATCGAGCAACAGGTGATGATGAATTTCGATATTCCCGAGGATCTTGTGCGGTACCTGCAGGAGCTCGATGCGTTCATAGACGCCCAGATCCGGCCGCTGCAGATGCAGGACGACAACAACCGTTTCTTCGATCACCGGCGCGAACACGCGCGCACCGACTGGGACAACGGCGGGCTGCCCGATGAGCAGTGGGAGGCACTTTTGCTGGAAGCCAAACGCCGCGCCGATGCCGCCGGGTACTTCCGTTTCGCCTCGCCAAAGGAGTACGGTGGGAAGAATGGCAGTAATCTGGAGATGGCCATCATCCGCGAACATCTGGCAGCGAAAGGGCTCGGCCTGCACAACGACCTGCAGAACGAGCACTCCATCGTCGGCAACAACGTCGGCCTGCTGCTGATGCTCCATTACGGGACGCCACAACAGAAAGTCGACTGGATAGACGACCTGAGCGAAAGCCGCCGCTATTTCACGGTTGGAATTACCGAAACCGCGCACGGCTCCGACGCCACACACATGGAGACGACCGCCACCCGCAGTGGCGACACCTGGACCATCAATGGCGAGAAATCCTGGAACACCGGTATCCACCGCGCCAGCCATATCCTCACCGTCGCGCGCACCGGCGGCAAAGCGGGTGATGCCAGCGGCCTGACGGCGTTCCTTGTACCAACCGACACCCCGGGATTCAGGATCGAGGAGATGCTGTGGACCTTCAACATGCCGACCGACCACGGCCGTGTGTCATTCACGGACGTGAAGGTGCCGCACGAATGCATTTTTGGCGGCGAGGGCCGGGCGCTGCAGGTGGTGCAGCACTTTTTCAATGAAAACCGCATCCGCCAGGCCGCCTCGTCACTGGGTGCGGCGCAGTACTGCATTGACGAATCCGTAAAATACGCCAAGCAGCGCGCCCCGTTCGGCAAACCGCTATCGAGTAACCAGGGTATACAGTTTCCGCTGGTAGAGTTGCAGACGCAGGCAGAGATGCTGCGCGCGCTGATCCACAAGACCGCCTGGCAGATGGACACCTACGGCGCATTCTCGGTCTCCGACAAGATCTCCATGTGCAATTTCGTCGCCAACCGCCTGTGCTGCGACGCGGCCGACCAGGCGATGCAGGTTCACGGCGGGCTCGGGTACTCCCGCTACGTGCCCTTCGAGCACATCTACCGCCACCACCGCCGCTACCGCATCACCGAGGGCACGGAAGAAATCCAGAAGCGCCGCGTGGCGGGTTATATGTTTGGCTTCATGGACAGGAAGGCGCCGAAAGGTGTCTCGACCTGAGCTAACTTACCTTGACCCAAAAACTTCTCTACGGCCTGGAGCAGTACTTCCTGTTGGGGTTGTTCCTGGTCGCCATCCTCGGCTGGGGCAGGCTGGCCACCGCGAAGCTGCCGGGCGTGTGTGCAACGATCCCAAATTCAGGCCTGGCCGTACTGCAGGCCACCACGGGGTTGGGCCTGGTTACGTTGCTGCTCGTGATTATTGCTGCCTTCGGTTGGCTGACGGCGCCCCCGATACTGGCCATCCTCGTTGTCGGAATCCTGCTCTGTATTCCGGGGTTGGTCTCCCGTATCGCAACCCTCAGACCCGGCCTTGAAGGCATAAAAATCGGTCGCTTGGGACTCGCTCCATCGATACTGATTTACAGTGCCGCCACCGCCTTTCTGGCAAACGCGATGGTCAGGCCATTGCAGCTGCCGCAGGGCTGGGACGAGCTTGCCTACCATCTGCCGACGGCACTGGCGTGGGCGGAATCAGGCCGGCTGGTGGTCGCGGATTGGCTGCGCTATCCGCTATTCCCGTTCAATATGCAACTGCTGTATGCCGCTGCCCTGATAGTGGCGAATGACATTACCGCGCATCTGCTGCATGCACTGACCGGCCTGCTGGCAGTAGTGCTCACGTTCTCGGTGGCCCGGATGTATATCCCCTCGGTGTTTGCCGCGTTGTCATCCGTATTTCTTGTCTATGCGATCAGGGAGAGCCTGCACACGGCCGACATCGACCTGGGCCTGATGCTGTACATTTCCAGCGCGTTCGCCAGCCTTGCATTCGGCTATATAGCGAGACAGAAGCTCTTCGTGCTGCTATCGGCCTTTTTTGTCGGCCTCGCCCTGGGCAACAAATACCAGGC
>CAYWWD010000065.1:0-20820 GCA_964461965.1 uncultured Halioglobus sp.
CGCTCCTCCACCGAGTGGCGCGCGGCAACAGTACCTTGTCTGGCATCCTCCTCCAGCGCGGCGCCGACTTTAACCAGATCGCGAAACAACTTGGGCGGCTCCATGGCTTTTTCAAGTCTACCCTGGGCTTCTTCCACGGCTTTGCCGTAGGCGCCCACGCCTGCCAGCCAGATATTCCGGGCAATCTCACTCGCCTTATCGGTGACTTTGCTCTTGTCTTCGTGCACGCAGCCTTCCCTCACATATTCGGGTGTATGGCGACGATAGCGTGTTTGGTGCGTGTATTGAAGCGGATTGCGGGACAAAAAAAAGGGCCACACAGTGGCCCCCAAAAAAACCCCTGGCGAACAGGGGTATCTAGTCCTGGATGGGTTGCGATTTACGCAGCGGATTTGAATCGAACGGATTTCTTCAGCTCGACAAAACGCGCTTTAGCTTTGTTCAGCTGTTGCTCGAGCTTCTTGCGGTCAGTCAGGCTGTCCAGATCCAGTTTGGGAAGATCGATCTCCTGAATGGCGCCTTTCGCGTCTTTCTCCAGCTTTTCGCCACGCTTGACCAGTTCCCGGTACAGCTTGTCTGCTTGCTTGCGACGCTGTTCCAGCCGCTGCTGGAGGTTGTCGAACTGCTCCTGCGCCTGATCGTAAGCTTTGCCATAGAATCCGAGCCCGGCGAGATACACGTTGCGACCGGTATCCTGTGCGCTGGCTGCAAGTTCTGCAGCGGCATTGGCCGGAGCTGCGCGCCTGGGCGCAGGTTTGCGCTTGGCAGCGGGTTTACGTGTGGGTTTGGTCTGGTTCCTTTTTGCTTGTGCCATAAATTGTCTCCTGATGAGGGGGTGTCGTCAGTGGGAAATCCCACTTTCTCGGAGGCAGACTACGCAAAAAAGTTAGAATAAACATACTAAAACGAGGCGACTCTTGTGCGAGTGCAAACGACCCTCGCTATGCCGAGGGTCGTGTGAAGAGCGGCTGGATCTGTATTAGCCGGCATTGGGGCCTGCCGCGATGATCTCGTCTGAGACACTGAACTTTTTGATATTTTCGCTAAACAGGACCGCCAGTTTTCGAGCCTGCTCGTTGTAAGCCGTGTCGTTCGCCCAGCCGGCGCGTGGATCCACATATTTGGCATCGACTCCCGGAATTGCCGTTGGAAAATCCAGGTTCAGAATGTCCAAATGGGTGGTAGGGGCTTGCGACAGGGCGCCGCTCTGGCAGGCCTGGACTACGGCGCGCGTCACGGGAATCGGGAAACGCGAGCCACTCCCCCCCGGAGCGCCTGATCCGCCTATCCAGCCTGTATTGACCAGGTACACCTGGCTATCGAAGCCCTCGATCCGTTTCATCAGCAGCTCTGCGTAATCACCTGCGGGCCGAGGCATAAAGGGTGCGCCAAAGCAGGTGGAGAAGGTAGGGTGTATACCCGCCTCTGCGCCCAGTTCGGTGGAACCCACGCGGGCGGTGTAACCGCTGAGAAAATGAAATGCAGCGGCTTCCTTGGACAGGATCGAGACCGGGGGCAGTACTCCTGAGACGTCACAGGTCAGAAAGATCACGCATTTAGGCTCGCCGCCAGAGTTGTTTGCGGTGCGCTTTTCCACATGTTCCAGGGGATAGCAGCAACGGCCGTTTTCCGTAAGGCTTGTATTGCTGTAATCAGCTTGTCTCCTGCCGTCCAGAACCACGTTCTCGATGATCGCGCCGAAGCGGATTGCGTCCCAGATTACGGGTTCATTTTTGCGGCTGAGATCAATGGTCTTGGCATAACATCCTCCCTCCAGATTGAAGACCGACCCCTTGGCCCACCCATGCTCGTCATCACCGATCAGGTAACGATCCGGGTCCGCCGAAAGCGTCGTTTTGCCAGTGCCCGACAGCCCGAAAAACAGTGTAGTTGAGCCGTCATCACCTACGTTGGCACTGCAGTGCATGGGCATGACGTCGTGCTGCGGCAACAGGAAGTTTTGCACGGAAAACATGGACTTTTTCATCTCTCCGGCGTAGCGCATGCCGGCGAGTAAAACCTTGCGTTGAGCGAAATTAATAATCACCACGCCATCAGAGTTGGTGCCGTCGCGCTCGGGATCGCACACAAAACCAGGGACATTAAGCACATTCCATTCCGGTTTGCGGCCGGGATTGTAGGTCTGCGGGCGAATAAACATATTGCGTCCAAAAAGGGCTTGCCAAGCAGTTTCGGTGGCAACTCTGACTGGCAGGTAATGCTCGTCGTGCTGCCCTACATGCAGGTGGGTGATGAATCTATCGCGAGCAGACAGGTGCGCCTGTACACGCTCCCAAAGTGCGTCGAACTTTTCGCTTGCAAAGGGTCGATTCACACTACCCCAATCGATACTGCCTTCCGTGCTCGGTTCCTTGACGATAAAGCGATCAGCGGGGGATCGCCCTGTGCGTTTACCGGTAGTAACCAGCAGAGCACCGGTATCCGAGAGAGTTCCTTCGCCTCGCTGAATAGATTCCTCCACCAGCATTGCGGGCGCCAGGTCCGTGTACTCCTGGGCAGCTTTAATGTCTTTAGTCATGTTGTGTCCTGTCTCAATATGATGCATGGCCCCGCGGGGCACCACGCGCCTGCTCTGCAACTTCAAGGGCTCGTAATTATGTCAGAATCGCGCAAGTTAGCGAAATACCCTGCCGGTAATAACAAGGAAATCCATTCAATTCTCACCTAATGTAACGTTTTGGACAGATTTTCGGGCAGGATGTCAGTCAGGTCGGTGCGGTGGAAGCAATATGCCTGGCTGCAGAATTCACACTCCATGGAAATGCTGCCGAGTTCATCCAGCAACTCTGCGACGTCCTGTGGATCGAGCAGGCGCAGCGCGTTGCGGGTGCGTTCGCGAGAGCAGGTGCAGTGAAATCGTATTGGGGATGGCTCGAACAGGCGTATGGGTTCCTCATGGAACAGGCGGTACAACAAACGCTCGCTGCTCAACGCCAGTAATTCTTCATTTTGCACGGTCGTTGTCGATGTGCACGCCCAGTTCCACTGCTCCAGGCGCAGGGTTTCATCACGGGTTATTTGCGCCGGTAGCTGTTGTAATAAGAACCCACTCGCACGCTGATTATCCGCAGCCAACCAGATGCGCGTCTTCAACTGCTCGGATTGCGCGAAGTAGGCATCCAGGCTCTGCGCCAAAGAGCCTCTGAGCAGCGGAACGATCCCTTGGTAGCGTTGGCCGTGAACGGGATCGATGGTGACGACCATGTGTCCGTTATGCAGCAGCTGCTCATCGGCAGTGGCGGTTGCCTGTTCGGCGCCCCGGGCAATGCCGCGAACCTGCAGGTCATGGTTGCACTCCGCCATCAACAACGGTATCTCACCTTCTGAGCGTACCTGCAGGATCAACCTGCCCTTAAATTTCAGATTGGCGCTCAACAACACGGCGGCCGCCAGAATTTCCCCCAGCAGGCGGCTTACACCGTGGGCGTACTGGTGGATATTGAGAAGCTCGAGGTAGGAGGAATCCAGATGAACACTTTCACCGCGGATATCCGCGTGTTCGAACAGAAAGCGCTGAGAGCGGTCGTGAAGGTGCGATCGGGAGATATCTTCAGGGCAGGCCATAGGGCGATTCGTTATCCTCCGATCAAAATGTTTCTACGAGTTTAATTTTCGGTCGAAGGTCAGGGAGTATACAGCGCGAGTCTGCTCGCAGGGTTCAGTATATGAGGCCAATTGCGGAAAATTGCGCCGCCGAAGTGATCCAGGTGAAATTAGTAGCTTTAGTAGCTAAAGTAAGCGGCTCCTGCCGCGTTCAATACCCGATTGTCCATAGAGGATAAAAACCATGAGATTCAGCTACCAGATTGGCATGTGCGACCCTGACCATTACCTGCCGTTGGCCAGGGCAGCGGAGCAAGCCGGTTTTCAAGGCATCGCAATTCCCGACAGCATCTGCTATCCGCAGCAGGCGAGTTCGCGTTATCCGTACAATAAGGATGGCAGCAGGGAATTTCTCGAAAGTGTGCCGTTTGTAGAAAGCCTGATCGCGGTGGCTGCCATGGCTGCGGTTACCGAGAAAATTCGCTTTGCAACATTTGTGTATAAGCTCGCCGTGCGGCAGGCGCCGGTAGTGGCGAAACAGGTGCAAGGTATCCAGGCACTGTCTGGCAATCGTTTTGATTTTGGCATCGGCATCAGCCCCTGGGAGGAAGACTTTGCCGTGTGCGAAGTTCCCTGGGAAAAACGTGGTAAGCGATTTGATGAGCAGATTGAGATACTGCGGGGGCTGGAATCCGGCGACTATTTCGGATTCGCTGGTGAAATGCACACGATGCCGGCCAACAAGATGAACCCCGTGCCGACCAAGCCGACACCACTGCTGATAGGCGGCCACACCGAATCCGCGCTGAAGCGAGCTGCCCGGGTCGGGGACGGTTGGATGTGCGCTGGAGCGAGCATTCAGGAACTTGAGGACTATATCGGCAGAATTCGCCAGCTGCGAGATGATTTTGGAACTGCGGACAGACCTTTTAAGATATTTACCACGGGACAAAATGCGTTCACCAAGGAAGGTATAGAGAAGCTGGAAAGCATCGGCGTATCTGATGTGGTTATCGGCTTTCGCAATGTTTATGAGTTGGAAGCTGACAAGTCGCTGGAGGAGAAAATCTCCATGCTCAACTGGTATGCCGGTGAATTTATTCGGGGCTAACCGCGTGGCGAGTACAGCCGTTCTGGTAGGCGTCGCCGCTGTCCAGCAGAAACTTGCAGATTACCGACAGGCGCTGGAGCCCGTAGCCCTGATGGAACAGGCGTTGCGCGATGCTGCCGAAGATGCTGGAAACGCGGATCTGTTGCGAAGGGCCGACGAAATCCTGGTACCTAAGAGCATATGGAGTTATCGCGATCCCGGTCGCTTATTGGCGGAGGCGTTTGACGCGAGATCCGCTACGACGCTGCTGGCGGAGTTCGGCATACTGCAACAATCATTATTGTCACGTGCCTGCCAGCGTATAGCGACCGGCGAGGCGGGTGTGGTGCTGGTTACAGGTGGCGAGGCCAGGTATCGCGCAGTATGTGCGAGCAAGGCGGGAGAGGAGGCGCCAGAAACGCAACAGGACAGCGTAGAACCGGATATTATTTTGCGGCCAGAGGAGGAAATGTGGGCCTCCATGGAAACCGACAGCGGTCTGGGAATGCCAGTTGGCTATTACGCGATACTGGACAGCGCGCTCCGCTTCAAACAGGGACTGAGCCTGACCGAACATCGGGATCAGATGGCTCGCATGTACGCCCGCCTGAGTCAGCTCGCAGCAGACAATCCGGATGCGTGGTCCGATGTGGCGGTGCCGGAAGCGGTCATTCGGGAGCATTCCGCCGCTAATCGTATGCTGGCGTTCCCCTATACCAGATTGCATAACAGCCAATGGAACGTCGATCAGGCTGCCGGTCTGATCTTCTGCTCCACGCAGATTGCGGAGGAGTTGGGGATCGCGCGAGAAAAGTGGATTTACCCGCGAGCGTTTACTGAATCAAATTTCATGTCTGTTGTTGCCAGTCGCGGAGATTTAGGTGCCAGCCCAGGATTTCGGATTGCCGGGCAGGTTGCGACAAATCTGGCAGGTGTGGATTTCAGCCAGATTCGCTTGTGCGAACTGTACTCCTGTTTTCCACATGCAGTCAGGGTGCAGTTGGAGGAGTTTGGCATGGATCCGGGTCGCAATTTCAGTGTTACGGGCGGCATGACTTTCGGCGGCGGACCGCTCAACAACTTTGTCTTCCAGGCGATGGTAAGAATGGTGAAGTTGTTAAGACAGAGCCCTGAGGAAACTGGATTGGTAACGGCCGTCAGCGGCATGTTGACAAAACAGGCTTGTGCGTTGTGGTCGGCGACACCCGGTACTAACGGTTGGTCGTCTGTTGATGTCACCGAGGAGGTTCAAGCGGCGAGCGATGTGCGGGAGCTGGTCGCCAATTACGGGGGCGAAGCGAAAGTTGCCGGATACACAGTGCTTTACCAGGGGCTGGATCCGTGGCGCGCGGTTGCTGTCCTGGATCTACCCGACGGTCGCCGCACCGTGGCTTACAGTGAAGATCAACAATTGATACAGCAGATGTTGTCGCAGGAGTGCTGTGGTAGCGTGTATCGCGTGGCCGGTGGAAAATTCCAATAAGCGTTATCCACGGCGTACTTCCCTAGGTGATTTCCCCGTCCATTTCAAATAGGCTCTGCGAAAGTTGGATGCGTCGCTAAATCCCACCATGTACGCGATGCTGGTTAGCGGTAAACGCGTATTCTGCAGATACCTTGTGGCGTGCTCGGCGCGAACCTGGTCCAGCAATCGTTGGAAGGATTGTTTTTCATCATCTAACCGCCGTCGATAAGTGCGCGAGCTCAGATTGAGCATAGTGGCAATCTGCGGCATCTGTGGATACTGACCTTCCAGTTTGCGCAATAAGCTCAGGGTTCGTTCGGCGATCGAGTGTTCTTCTTCCAGGTCGGCAAGCAAGCGGGCGCACTCTGCTTCGTAGAGATTACGCAATACCGGATTGGATGAGGGTAATGGCGTATCCAGTAGTGTACGGTGAAACAGTATCCGACCCCGCACGCAGTCAAAAAGCACATCGTCACCCAATACCTCGTAATAAAGCGCTGCGTGCGCCGGTTGTGGATAGGGGAACTCCATGTGCAAACTTAAGTTTGGAGTATTTAACAGCCCACGTAGCGTGTTTATGAAAGCACCAAAGAGAAGTTCATAACCGAACTCTAGCGACGCGCCTTGCGGGGAGCTATCCATGCTGAGAATGCACTGTTCGTCGATTGTCTCGAAGTCCAGATGCAGGCCTGATGCGAGTAGGTGATTGTATTTCAGGAACAGTTCCAGAGCTTCTTTCAGGTCGGCGCAGGTGATGAAAGCCTGGCCAAGCACCGCGTGGGCGCTTAACTGTAAACGCAGCCCGAGTTTGAGTCCCAGCGCCGGATCGCCCGTAAGGGCCAGAGCATTTTCAACCAGTTGACTGAAGTCCGCGTCATTGATGCGCGCGCCGATTGAGGAAAGCCCCGTTCGCGCAAATGTAGTGCCAACCAGCAGTTGGCTCCGCGCACAGCCCAACCGCTCTACCATATCGATCAGGATCAAGATGTACTGGGCAGGTGTTGTGGTGTTCGCCATGGATCGATTTGGCCACAATTGACCGTTAAATGACAAGACTTTACCTTGTTGAGTTAAAAATCATCGCGCATAGTCATTGGCTGGTACGTACATTGGAGCCAAAACCATGCAGATCGGATGGACTGACAAGACCCCGCGCAAAATCCAACGCTACCCGGGGGCAGACTACCCCTCGGAGAATCCGGATCTCAAAGATGTACTCACCAGCGCGGATGTGGATCATGTCGCTGAGATATTCCAAACCCCACTCACTGGCTCATACAACTGGGATTACCGTATCCAGGACGACCGGATCAAGAAACTTTACGATCTGGGCAAGCAATTAAATTGGGATCCGGAAATCGACATTAATTGGGAGAGGCCATGGCCGGCGGAGGAACGAGCACCGGAGATGATGAATCTCCACGACTACGAGCCTTATCTCGCCATGGACGACAAAACCAAGAGCGAATTTTGGTTACACATGAATGCCTGGAGCCTCTCCCAGTTTTTGCACGGCGAGCAGGGCGCCTTGCTCGTGGCCTCCCAACTGTGTTCCTGCGCGCCAACATTCAATGCCAAACTTTACGCGGCCTCGCAAACTTTTGACGAGGCGCGTCATGTCGAAGTTTTTAATAAGTACCTACAAAAACGCATAGGGATGATGTATCCAATTAATGCCCACCTTAAGAGCATTATTGATAAAATTCTCACGGATAAACGGTGGGACATGAAGTTTATCGGTATGCAGATCGTCATTGAAGGTCTTGCGTTGTCGGCATTCGCTACTGCCCGCGAGACGACTCCTGATCCAGTACTCAAGGATGTCGTCTATCTTGTAACGCGGGATGAAGCGCGGCACGTTACGTTCGGGGTCAATTATCTGGAAGAGTTCATCAAGACTTTGTCTGAGGAGGAGCGCGATGAGCGTGCCCAGTTTGCCTACGAGGCGTGTGCGATTAGTCGAGAGCGACTTGTGGCAACGGACGTATTTCGTTATTTCGGCTGGGATGTGGAGGAGGCGCGTAAAAAGGTACTTGATGGGTTCGTCATGTCTACTTTCAGAAATTTGTTGTTCCAGCGTGTGATTCCGAATCTCAAACGTATTGGTTTGTTGACCGAGAAAGTGCGTCCGAAATTTGAAGAACTTGGTATCTTGGATTACGAAAATCTGGCTACTGATGGCGACATCAATTGGTCAGTCCTGGAGCGGCCGTTGGATATGGAAGAGGCGCAGTCCTACGAGCAGACTATGCTGGCAGAGTTTGCCAAGGTGCACGAAGTCGAGACTCGGAAAAGTTCGGCTGCGTGAGACCAAAGTTTTCCGAATTTAGTACACGCGGGGATTAACGCTGTGCGGCACCACCAGGCAGGGCGTACTCATTTGCCCACAAGGTGATCGCCGCCCAGAAACAAAAAAGCCGGCAAGCAGCCGGCTTTTTTGTTTCTGGATATTCTGCAGGTGTTAAGCAGACAACGCTTTAACCAAGCTATTCAGGCGGCTCTTGTGTCTCGCCGCTTTATTTTTGTGGATGATGCCCTTATCCGCCATTCTATCAATCACTGGCACGGCGTTGTTGTACGCTGCTTTAGCCGCCGCCGAGTCGCCGCTGTTAATGGCGGCGTACACTTTCTTGATGACGGTGCGGACGAGTGACCGGAGGCTGGAATTGTGTGCTCGACGCTTTTCTGCTTGGCGGGCGCGTTTCCTTGCCTGCGGTGAGTTCGCCACGGTGAAATACCTCAATCTGGGGTCAAAAAATCAGGAGGCGCGATTATTCACATTGACTATTCGCTTGTCAACAGCGGTATCTCTAGTTTGGCCAAGGCCAACTGATGTATACTAACAGCTATTAGTTATTATCAGTCCGCGATTCGGGCGCTGCGCGTCACGATAACCCAATGGAAACTCCAGCGAATTTCAAGCCACCGATTGTCAGCACTGCGGATCGGATCCTCAATGCTGCAGAAGACCTTTTCGCGGAGAAGGGTTACAGCGCGACGTCGTTGGGCGATGTGGCGGATCGGGTCGGGATCCGGTCGCCCAGCCTGTACAATCACTTCAAGAATAAAGAAGCGTTGTATGAGGCGGTACTGGAGCGATTGCTGGTAGATTTTGCGGCACCGCTGGTCGAACTGGATCGTGGGCCGGTAACTAACGAACGGGTTTTTCGATGGCTGGAGACGATAGTTCGACAGCACCACGCCAACCCTAATCTGGCTCGATTGCTGCAACACGCAGCGCTCTCAGGTGGTCCGCATACCAACGAATTGATCGATCGGCTCTTCAGGCCCATGTTCAAACCAGGGGCACAAATCGAAGGCGAGAACTTCACTTTGTTCCAGGATACCGGATTACAGCCGTGGGCTGTTATGGCCTTTAATAATCTGGTGATGTCGTACGTGACAATGGCCCCCATGTACAGGGATTTGTTGGGGCAGGATCCATTCAGTGAAACCGCGTTGGAAAATCAACTCAAATTAATCAAAATGCTGTTGCGAGCATTGATCGACTACAAGGGAAATTAGATATTCCTCGCACACTTCCCCCAACGGCGCCCGCATTGTTGTAAGAGGCTTGTTCACTTCATGTTGATTTCAGATGCGGTACAAATCTGGCGCGAATCGGATGGTGATTATCATATCGAGTGGCGATCGAGCGACCCCGGCACAAAAGTGACTGTGGAGCCACTGGCCCCCCTTGATGATGTAAGTATTCACTACAATTCGGACGTCCAGCGCGTGTGTATGTCCGGTCTTACGCTCGCCAGACGACACTATTTTCGAGTTCGGGATCAGCACGGTACAGAGGTGCTGGCGGCGGAGCGAAAGCTGGGGATGCAGGGTACGCCGAATTTCAGGGATTTTGGCGGTTATGCTGCGGCCAATGGACGCCAGGTTAAATGGGGCTACCTGTTTCGCTCGGGCCAGCTATCCCATCTCAGTGACCAGGATCTCGAGTTAATAGGCAATCTGCAGTTGGATCTGGTTTGCGATTTCAGGCGGCGTGAGGAGCAGGATAGCGAGCCCAGCCGCCTGCCCTGCACCAAACCGCCTCGCATTGTCAGCCTGCCGATCGTGCCAGGTAGCAATTCGAGATTTTTCGAGCAGGCTGACGGTGTACAAGGCGATGCAAAAGCGATGTACGACTTTATGCTGGAGATCAATCGGGATTTCGCCGAGAGCCAGACGGATACCTATGCCCGGATGTTTAAAGAGATCTTGAGCACGGACAATGCCCGTTTCCTGGTGCATTGCGCGGCGGGCAAGGATCGAACAGGTTTTGCTGCGGCCATTATCCTGCTGGCGCTGGGGGTGTCACGAGAGGTTGTCATGCGCGACTACATGCTGACGAGGCGGTTCTTCCTGCCACATGCTGAGCTCGACCGGCTCCGAGAAAAATACCGTATGCACCGCATGGATGCGCAGTCCATCATGCCAATGTTGGAGGTTCATGAGGACTATCTGGCTCGCGCCCTGCTAGCTATCGAGCAAAACTACCCGTCCGTGGATGTCTATCTGAAGGAGGCGTTAGGTGTCGGGCCTGCTGAGGTCTCAGAGCTGCAGGCCCGCTATCTGGTTGAAGCTTGAAGCGGTGGCTGCCGCAGTGGGCGGCAGCTCGACGTATTGCCCGATTAACTTACTACGAAGCTTTGCAAGCGCTTTTAGCTGCATTGATCTGCTTCTTTTCACAGGTCTTGCTGGTGGCATCGCCCACACACCATTTGCTGCGATTATCCCAGGCCGTCAGCTCGGCTTTCTTGCCATTGGAGCATTTTACGGTGTATTTCGCGTAGGCAGTGCCGTCGGCAGATGTAGCATTCGAGTCGAATACAATGCTGGTGGGCTTGGCGGCAAAACTGCCGGCGGAGAAGAGTATCAGCGCGGATACAGCTGCGAATTTCGACAGGTTCATGACATGTCCCTCATTGTCTGTTGTTGACGTTAACACCGATCGTTTGGCTCGGATCTGACCGGAATTGGATTGGCAGAGTATACGGGTTAGCAGAGCTTGAGGTGAGTTACCAAATCGTAACTATTTGGGTATTTTAGTAACAAAAAAATTTTGACTTCGAAAAAAATCCGCTAACCGCATGATTCATTGAAAATAATGCTCTGCGATGACCTGGTTTCTCTTGGAAACATTACCGATTATTAATTTGCTTCAGGTAACAATCCCTATAGGGACTGCGTTAGGCCGAGTGGTTTTCACTACCTCCGATGAGGAGCTGACGCGATGTGCCTGCGCCGACATCTGTCGGATGACTCGTGTGCGGAATTTGGGTATGGTGTGGCGCCCTGGCGTTTCGAGACTACTGGCTTGACCGACCTCTTTGCAGACATCCGCCCCTATCGGGACGATGAGGTGGCCGCAGTCCTTTCGCGCTTGCTCGAGAATTCGGAATTTCTCTCAGCACTGGCGACCTACCGACTCGGTCGAATTGCCGCCATTGTTCCCGGCGTATCGCGCTCTCTAGTGCGTGCGATGCTCGCTCGCGAGGTGCGCGGCGTATCAGATGTACGCAGCATGCAGCTCGTCATCGAGCGCTACATGACGCGCATGATCGAGTCGACCACGTCCGGATTCAGTGTTTCGGGGCTGGAGCATCTGGACCCTGCGCAGGGCTATCTCTACATGAGTAACCACCGGGACATTACCATGGACCCGGCGTTCACGAACTATGCGCTGCACCGCAGCGGTTTCGAAACCGCACGTATTGCCATCGGCGACAATCTACTCACCAAGCCGTGGGTGTCGGATTTGATGCGACTGAATAAAAGCTTCATTGTGAAGCGCTCGGTCACAGGCCCCCGAGAATTGCTCGCGGCGTCCAGAACCCTCTCCGGCTATATCCAGTACTCGCTGCAGACGGACAAGTCTCCCATCTGGATCGCGCAGCGCGAGGGGCGCGCCAAGGATGGAGTGGATCGCACGGAACCCGTCATCATCAAGATGTTGTCGATGAGTCGTGACAAGCGAGAACAGGAATTTGGTGAGCATATTCGCGCATTGCGCATTGTCCCGGTTGCAATCTCCTATGAGCTGGATCCCTGTGATGCCATGAAGGCACGGGAGTTGTACCTCACTGAAACCACGGGCAGCTACGAAAAAGGCGCGCAGGAGGATGTTGCATCCATTGCCCAAGGTATAGCGGGAAGCAAGGGGCGAGTCCATGTCTCGTTTGGTACACCCCTGGATGGGGGCTTTGAGACACCTGAAGCGGTTTCCAGAGAGGTGGACAAGCAGATCATCGCCGGCTACTGCCTTCACCCGACCAATCTGTATGCGTACCGCAAATTGTACGGTGATAACGCTCCGATTCCATCGAGCTTCCTCTCGGAAGAGGGCGATTGTAGTGAAGCCGTATTTACCACGCGGATGGAAGCGATGCCCGATGCGCACCGACGCTATGCTCTGGGTATCTATGCCAATGCCGTAGTGAGTAAATTGTCACTCGCGGACGGCCCGCTTCCTGCTTGTTGACCGACGAGATCAAGAGCAGCATCCGCGAGGCTTACAACGCCATCGTGCAGAGCAAATCCCTCACGCCGCGATGGGGGCAGCGCCAGATGATTGCCGAGATAGCCAATACATTGGCTCGTATTTCGGCGCCAGACGAAGATCCGAGCGGTCTGCCGGCCGTTTGCGTGATCGAAGCCGGTACCGGCACCGGTAAGACCATCGCGTATGCCGTCGCTGCCATCCCCATGGCACAGGCCTTAGAGAAACGATTGGTGGTCGCCACCGCCACCGTTGCGCTGCAGGAACAGTTCATCAACAAGGATCTTCCCGACATCCGGCGTAGCACTGGCATGGATTTTACGTATGCCCTGGCCAAGGGGCGGCGACGGTATGTGTGTCTCTCCAAGCTCGATCGGGCTGTTGCAGAGGCGCAGGGAGCGGCGTCGTTGTTGCCGCTGTACCCGGAGGACATGCGGGCGCCGTCCGCAGTGGATGCGCAGCCTGTGTATGCCGCCATGCTCGAAGCGCTCGGTCGAGGACAGTGGGATGGCGATCGCGATAACTGGCCCGACACCGTGGTTGAGAGTGTGTGGTACGGCGTTTCCACCGACCATAGCCAGTGCAGCGGTCGGCGTTGCCCCAACATCGGCCAATGCAGCTTCTATAGGGCCAGGGAGGAACTACAGCACGCGGATATTATCGTCACCAACCACGATCTGGTCCTCTCCGACCTGGCGCTTGGAGGCGGGGCCATACTGTCGCCCCCGGAGCAGAGTATTTATGTCTTTGATGAAGGGCATCACCTGCCCGACAAGACACTGACACATTTCGCGAGCTTCTGCCGCGTACCATCCACCATAAGCTGGCTGCAGGACAGTAAGCCTTTACTCGCGCAGGCCGCCACCCTGCTGGGTGGCATAAACGAGGCGCAACGCATTCTGCATTCACTGCCAGAGGCGCTGGATGAAACTGTTGCGGCCCTGCAGGAGTTGGAGCAGACGCTCTCCACGCTCTACGATGAAGCGGGGCTCGAAGGCCATCGGGATGAGATCCAGCTGCGCCTGCAGCACGGCCTCGTTCCAGCCCCGCTGATGTTGGCAGCTACCATGCTCACGGGAATGTTCAGCAAGCTGGTTAGCGCATTCGAGCGTCTCGAAAAAATCGTGGAAGACGCACTGGATGACGAATTCGCGGGTGTGGGTAAAGTCGACCTGGAAACCGCGCATATCAATATCGGAGGAATGCTGGGCCGGGCGGAAGGCGCCCTCGCACTCTGGAGGGATTATGCCGTCAGCGGTGAGGGTGAGGTGCCGCCGAAGGCGCGCTGGATCACGTTGCATACCGGCGCGGGGCGTATCGGTTATGAACTGCGTTGCAGCCCGGTGCTGGCAGCGGATATCCTGCGGGAACACCTGTGGTCGCGAGCTGCCGGTGTGATTGTGACCTCGGCGACACTTACCGCGTTGAGTTCCTTTGATCGCTTCAAACTGCATTCCGGTGCGCCGGGCGATGCCAATTACAAGGTGGTGGCCAGCCCTTTCGATTATGCCCGGGCCGTGTTCTCGGTGCCTGCCATGGACTGTGATCCGGGAGATGCCTCCGCACACACTGACGCATTGATCAGGCAATTGCCGATCCTGTTGGACCAGAGCGAGGGCAGTCTGGTGCTGTTCTCCTCGCGTCGGCAGATGCAGGACGTTTATGAGGGTGTCACCGTGCAGTTCGGCAATCGGATCCTGATGCAGGGCGATTTAAGTAAACAGGAGATCCTGCGCAGACATAAAGCCGCCATCGATAACGGCGAGGGTAGTGTAATTTTTGGTCTCGCCAGTTTCGCGGAGGGCGTGGACCTGCCAGGCAATTATTGTCGCCACGTACTCATCGCCAAAATTCCTTTCGCTGTGCCGGACAGTCCGTTGGAGGCCGCACTGGTGGAGTGGGTCGAGGCCCAGGGCCGCAATGCGTTCATGGAAGTCAGCGTGCCGGACGCCGCGCTGCGCCTACTGCAGGCCAGCGGCAGGTTGTTGCGTACAGAAGAGGATAGTGGGCGCATCACCTTGATGGACCGACGCGTCCTGACGAGACGTTACGGACGCGCCATCCTGGCCTCGCTCCCACCTTACCAACTTCAATTGGGGTGATTCGCGGCTGCGACGGCGTCGGCACCGGAAATGGCCTGTTGCCAGAGCCGGTGCCAGAATTGTAGCAAGGGTTCGTTCCGGCCAAGTAACTGGTCGCGTCGTGCAGCGGTCAACCCGCGCTGGCAGGCCTCGGCGATCGGCAGATCTTCCCCGGCGAATACATCCCCGCCGAATTCGTAGGCTCGTCTCGCCTGCTCCAGATCGCAATCGCTGCGCGCGATGCCTGCGTAGATCACTCGCGATTCTCCGGGGTGCCTACCGGGTTCCGCCCGGATCATCTGTGCTCCCAGCGAATTGACGATGAACATAACCCCCGGGTACAGGGTGAAGGTGCAGGAGCCTTGCACAGTGTCCGGCCAGTCTGCCGGGTCGTGATCCGCGAGTTCCTCGATTGATTTCAGCGGAAAGGCCCACAGGCTATGCCGGCCGTATGTGTCGACCACGGCATTTGGCGCGAGAATCTGGGCCACACTTTCCCGATGCAGAGTGCTGAAGTGATAACTCTCCAGGCTGAGATCGCTGACCAGCTTCCAGTTGGCCTGCACGTCGTAGTGGCGCCGTTCGAGCGAGCGATAGTGTTGAAAGCCGAATCCGGCAAGCTGCTCGCCGATTTCAGCCAGTGCAGTGTCGACGTCTGTCTGTGTAACCTGTGGGTCGATCGCCACAACCACGATCCCGTACCGCTCCGAAACCGGTAGTGCTGTTAGCGCACAGTCTTCCCTGGGTGTCTCGAAACAGGCGTCCTGTGGGCGGCCGCGCAAGCTGCCGTCGGCGGCATACGCCCAGCCGTGGAACGGACACACCAGATGGCGGGCCTGACCTGCGCCACTTGCAATCAGCGCACCGCGGTGTGAACAGGCATTGATGAAAGCGCGCAGTGTTCCGGATTCGTCCCGCGTGAGCAGCACCGGTACATCCAGCACCTGCAGAGCAAGATAGCTCCCTGCGGAGGGAATCTCCCCGGAAAACGCCACGGGCTGGGGTGTCTTTGTGAAGAGCGTCTGTCGTTCTCGTACATGGTTGTCGATGCAGTCGAACTCGGCGGCGGCGATGCGGCACTCGCCAGGGGAAGTGTCGGTAGTCGCGTTGCGCAGGTTCGCGAGTAAACGCCTGTTGATCGTGTCGGCAAACGCACTGTTCACGGCACCTTCCCGGGCCGATGAGGCCAGTGGCTGAAGCGGGTGGAGCGGGTGAAGGGAATCGAACCCTCGTATGCAGCTTGGGAAGCTGCCGTTCTGCCATTGAACTACACCCGCAAATTCACATGCATCTACTCAGGAAGCCTGTGGCGGATGCGAGCGCTAGGATAGCGTTATCATTGCAACGGGTCAAAATGTACGGCCGGTGCGCGATGCGATCAGGTACTATGCATCAATTGCGTACCCATTGCGTTGTTACCCTGTCAGGGCTGGAATACAGGATGAGCCTGAACACCGAGATTGCGGCAATCCTCATCGATGTGGAAGCCCATCTGCGACAACTTGGGCAATGGGATCGTATCCCGCCCTCGACGGAGGCGCTGGCATCGCAACAGCCGTTTGCGATCGATACGCTCACGTTCCCCCAGTGGCTGCAGTTCATTCTGCTCCCGACCTTGTACCGGATGCTGGAGGCGGGTGAGCCACTGCCGCAGCGCTGTGGCATCGCGCCCATGGCTGAGGAATATTTCCGTGGCACCGGACTCAAGAGCGGCGAGTTGGTCACTTCCCTGCTGCGGATCGACGAATTATTGAGCGCGAGCACACAGTCGGATTGACGTGTTGGGCGATCTGGAGTGTTACTGGGAGACGTGGCTTGCGGTGTCGCGCTGTGACTGCTCTCGCGAGCCGATGTCCAGCGTGCCGTCGGGAATGCGTTCCACGGTTCCTGCCGGTAGCGTGAATTCCCGCGTCGGCGCCAGTGAAATCTCCTCCGTGTTGGCCAGCACCTGCGCTTTATCGATGGCAATGGAATCGGCCGGAGCTTCCCAATCTCCCTGCAGGCGCTGGTTCAGGCTCAGGGAGACATTGTTCAGTTTTTCGCCTTTGCCGAGCAGCACATGTGCGCGCCCGAAGATCAGGTTGTTCGCGACCAGTACGTCGCCCTTGGCGTGGTTTTTAACCAGAGTCCCGCCCCAGGCTTCATTCACAAATGTGTTGTTGATCACGAACAGGCGATGTTCACGTTTGCTGCGACCCTCGCAGCCTTCCGCACCGTAGCCGATCGCATCCCCGTTCTGTGTGGTAAGCGCCTGCTGCATGTCATTGCCGATGATGAAGCTCAAACCGCAGTTCGGTAAATCCACCAACCGGCTGGCGGTGCCCTCGGGCACATCCTCGATCCGGTTGTACAAGATAAAGTTCTCCAGCGCGCGCGATTTGATCTGGTGGCCGCGATCCGTGCCCTTTATGTGGCTGCCCATGAGCGTAAATCGTTTGAGCGCGCCCACATAGATGCCGTGGCTGAAGGTGTGCTGGCGTTTCTGGAACCAGAACCGGGAGGACTGGACATCCAGGCTCGCATGAGTATCCGCCCCCGTCAGCACGGAAAACTCGTTGTGATGAAAGAACGTATTACGCAGCGAGAGGTTGCCCCCTTCGTGCCGAATGCCGGCACCGTTGGTGTCCTGAACCCGCGCGCCGGAGAACTCCACATTCTCGATGGTCGTGTTGTTGCCGCTCACGATCCAGATCGCCTTGCCGTTGGGAATCAGCCCTGTCGATTGCAGGTGCGCCATGCCGCCCATGCCGCGGATGGTCAGGTTTGCCTGATCCCAAACGGCGTAATCATTGAGATACAGCCCGGCGTCGATCTCCACGGTGTCGCCGGGCCGGGCGAGGCGCGCGGCCTCGCTGGGTAGTTTCAATATGCGCTCTGCACCTACGCGCAATGTGGCTGGGAAGGCTGGCGCGCAGAAAGCTACGGTCAACGTTGCCAGCAGCAAACTTAACGTGCACAGGCGCGTGTGGCGCGTGGTAAAAAAGAGGGGGCAAAATTGAGAATGCGAGATATCCTCGCCAGCCCGGTTTAAACATCCGTTGTTTTTTTTAGCGTCGATCATCAATGATCCCCGGCAATTCGTCGATGGAGTTTAACCGGTGCGTTGCGCCGGAAAAATCGTGACTCACGGTAAAACTATTGTAGACCACGGCGCAGTCGATGCCAGCTGCGATGGCCGCCTGCAATCCGCGCTGAGAATCTTCCACTATCAGGCATTGATCAGCGTGCGCACCGAAGCGCCGCAGCGCGAGCAGGTAAGGTTCAGGGTCGGGTTTTGACACCACATAGTCTTCCCGGGTGAGAACAAATTCCATGAACCGGAGCAAATTCCGTTTGCGGTGAATCAGGTTGAAGTGCGCGCGTGTAGAGGTGGTGACGATCGCCATGCGCACATTGTTATTTCTGGCTAACAACTCCAATACCTGTTCCACGCCGGGTATCTCGAGGGATTCCTCCTGCAGATATGTCTGATAGTACGCGTCGCGCTGCGCGCGTTGGGTGGCAATCCGCGCTGGCTCGATTCCCGCCTGGGAAGCCAGATCCCAACTCGATGCGCCCCGGATCATGCGACCCTGGTAGGTGCGCTCATCCAGCGGTACACCCAGTTCCGCCAGCGCGCGCTGCGTCGCTTTGAAGTACCAGTGCTCGGTGTCGACCAGCACGCCGTCGTTGTCCCAGAGAATGTATTGCTTCACGGCTGCGTCGTCGTTTGCGGAGCTCCGGTCATACTGGCATCGGCGATGCCGCGGCTTCGTTTGGTAAATGGCGGTGCGCGACCAGCCAGGGAGTTACGGCGTTCGCGCTTATTGGGCAATGCTGATCTTGCCGAGTGCATCGGCGATGGCGCTGAGTTCCAGTGGTCGAACCAACCGAGCGATTTCATGGCCGTCGCGCAGGAAGATGAATGTAGGCCATAGCTTGACCTTGAAGGAACGTCCGAGTGGGCGCCCGCGCCCATCGGCAATTTTGATATGCCGCACGCGCGGATGAGCGGTGAACGCGGTCGCCAATAGCGGCTGGGCTGCGAGGCAGTGCCCGCATGTAGGGCTGCCGAATTCCAGCACGGTTGGCCCGGCCAGTTGGTCGACCTCGGTGCGGTCGGGTTCTCGAGTCGTAAAGTCTTTCTGAAACGAATTGACGTCCACTTAAGCAGCCCACTTCTGGTGATTGATTGCCAGATCAAGCGTCAATTCAAACACCTTGTCGCGCTTCTGGGCAAACAAATGCTTGTCGTAGCTGTCCACCTCCGTACGGGTGAGGCGGTAGTACTCGCCCTTCAGCAAGCTGCCCTGTAACTCCGGCTTGTACTCCTCGATGGCCGCCATCGCCTGCTCGATCGCTTTGGCGATGTCCAGACTCTCGGGCAGGTTCAGCAGCGTACTGCAGCGGGCGTGGTCCGGCAGGTAAAAGCCGCATTTCGCCACAGCGACTTCATGCAGCGGTTTCACGCGGCGGGTACCTTATAGCTTCTCGTAGTCGCTGAGGATGGCCTGTTCATGCCGTCGGTAGTTGATATCAGCGAACTTGAGGAAGATCAGTTCGAGCTCCGGCGTGCTGTATTCCGAGGCCTTGGTGTCGGAATTGGCGCGGCAGGTTGTCGGCAGCGGCCCAGAGATCGACTTCGAGCTGCTTGAGCTGATCTTTATTCATTGAAGGACTGTCCTGCGTGTGGAATGCTGGTTTGATTGGGAAGCCTAAAGCCCGTATTCAATCGCGCGGCTAAACTGCGTCTTTTGGCACCGTTTGTTATGTCTAACCTTTCTCATCTCGGCTTCGCTTTTTCAGAGCCGAATAAACTTTGCCTCCCTCGCGTTTGCCAACGGCAAGTACATAGACGAACAGCTCGTCGTCCACAACCTCGTAAGCCAGTCGGTAACCCGCGGAGCGAAGCTTGATTTTGTAGACCGAGTGATACCCGCTCAGTTTATCCGCGGCTACCCTTGGATTTTCCAATCGCTCCGCCAACTTCTTTTTGAACTGGCTCCTGATGGGAGCCCCAAGCTTTTCCCATTCCTTGAGGGCTGCGGGGAGAAACCGCAGCTTATAGGTCATCCAGTGACACCGTTACTGCCTGGTCTTTGTCGCCGCGACGTTCCTCCACAAGCTTTGCGAGCTCGTAGTCTTCAATCATGTCCATCAGGGCTTCGTAGGTTTCTGCTGGAATTAGGTAAGCTGCCGGTTTGTTGTGATTCAGCACCGCAATGGGCGAGCCGCTAGCCTGGGAAAGTAATGCAGATGGGTTTTTCTTTAACTCTGAGATACTGACAGAAAAATCTGCTAACACTTGACGCATAATAACCTCTAAATTTGGAGCCAAATTTAGACCATATATTAGCCCATTTGCTTGGTAGGTGCTATCGGTATGCGGGCCTTACTGAACGAAATGCCGTGTGGCGTTTCAGCGGAGATTGAAGACAGGCGGCCACCGCTTAATCCTGCGGGTAGTATGGAGCGGAAACAGCCGCTGGATGTTTTGTGTGTGTTGGTCCTCCGCTCACGTTCAAAAACAGGCCAGAGCAGTTCTCTCCTAATGCAACACCCGATCCCTTTTCATCTCAGCCTGCAACTCCTTCTTCTGGTCGGCAGCCGCCGACTGCTGTTGCTGCATGTAGTTACGCAGGCGGCCCACCACGCTGGTCATGACGTCGATGGTCTGGCTGATCTGGTCCAGGGCCATCAGAATGGTCTCGGTGTCGGACGGGTTGTTGTTCTTGTCGCCACTCGCCATGTGAGAGTCCTCAGTTAGTGTGAGCTAATCCCAGCTCAGTGCGCCACCGGTCTGGTATTCGATCACCCGCGTTTCGAAGAAATTTTTCTCCTTGCGCAGATCCATGATCTCCGACATCCACGGGAACGGGTTCGCAGCGCCGGGGAACTGCTCCGGCAGGCCCAGTTGCGAGAGGCGCCGGTTGGCGATGAAGTGCAGGTATTCCTCCATCATGGCCGCGTTCATGCCCAGCACGCCGCGCGGCATGGTGTCGCGCGCGTACTCGATCTCCAGTTGCGTGCCTTCCACGATCATCTGGATGGCCTCCTGCTGGAATTCCGGCGTCCACAGGTGCGGGTTCTCCAGCTTGATCTGGTTGATCACGTCGATGCCGAAGTTCAGGTGCATGGATTC
>CAYWWD010000066.1:0-20620 GCA_964461965.1 uncultured Halioglobus sp.
GCTCGGCCACACGCTGTTCGATCCTGTCGCCGGTGTGCTGTATGACCGGGTGGATTCGCCCAACCAGACGATCGATGACGATGCGTTCGCAGACCCGATGAGTGACGCGGTGCTGCAGTTCGTGGGCGCGATCACGCGCGGCCAGGGCGGCAAGCAGTTTTTCTGAGCGGAGACGGGCATGCTGCAATACGCATCGGCAGTTGAAAACGTGCTCGGCAATACGCAGCTCGACGTATTCGACGCGGTGGTCATCGGCAGCGGGGCCGACGGCAGTGCCGCCGCGCGGGTGCTCGCCACCAACGGCCTGACTGTGTGCGTGCTGGAGGCGGGTGACAACTACTACCCCGGCCTCGACGATCCGGCCGGCCTGCATCCCCCGCTGTTTTCCAGCGACGAACTCAAGTTGAGCGCCCGCGGGCTGATCCGGCAGCAGGCCTCCATCGAACCGCGTTCCTTCCGCGCCTCGGAGCAGGACGGGGTGCGGACATATATTGGCGACGTCAACGCCCTGCCGAAGACCGTGGGCGGCGGCTGGGTGCATGCGGATATGAAAACGCCGCGCTTCCAGGATTTCGATTTTCGCCTAGGCAGCCTGATCGGCGATGGCTACCCAGACGCGACATTTGCCGACTGGCCGCTGGACTACACTGAGCTGGAACCGTACTACGCTGCGATGGAGCGCCTGATCGGCGTGTGCGGGGAGGAGGGCGCCGACCCGTTCGCCACGCCGCGCTCAGGCCCTTATCCGCTCCCGCCCGGCCCGACCATGTACGCGGCATCGGTGTTGAGTGCAGGCGCCCGCCGCCTGGGCCTCACGCCGTTTCCCTATCCCGCTGCACAGTTGTCGCGTCCGTACCGTGGGCGCCCGGCGTGCAACGACTGCGGGTTCTGTTCGGGGTACGGCTGCCCGATCCACGCCAAGGGCTCACCGCCCCAGACTCTGCTGCGCGATGCGTTGCTCACCGGCAATGTCCAGTTGCGTTTCAATTGCATCGCCACCCGGCTGGTGACCAGCGGTGACGGGCGGCGCGTGACGGCGGTGGAGTATCTCGATCCTGCGGGTCGGCCTGCCTCGGTGAGCGGCGACCGCGTGCTGCTCGCCGCCAGCGCGATCGAGAGCGCCCGCCTGTGCCTGCTCTCGGACCCCTCTGGCGCCGGGCTTGGCAACTCGTCCGGCGCGCTCGGCCGCCACCTGATGTTCCACCACCAGACCATCGCGATGGGCGTTTACCCCCAGCGCTTCCACGGCGAGCGCGGAAAATCGGTATCCACCGGCTTCAGCGACTGGCGCGGCGTGCCCAACGATCCCGAGCGGCCGCTGGGCGGGATCGTGGAGTTCGGTGTCAACAGCGAGCGCATCAGTGACATGCTCACCTACGCATCACTGGGGTTCCAGGGTGAACGCCTGAAGGAATTCCTGCGCGGCACGCCGTTCGGCGGACGGGCGGCGGTGCTGATCATGCAGGGCGAGGACGCGCCGCAGTGGGAAAACCGGATCGATCTCGATCCCGAACTGCGGGATGTCAATGGACTGCCGGTCCCGCGCATTACCTACCGGCCGCACGCCTTCGAGCTGGCGGCACGGGCTGTCTACGGCCCGAGAATGGTGGAGCTGCACGGCGCCGCCGGTGCGCAGTTTGCGTTCGTTGCACCCATCAACGAAGGCAGCGTGACGCCTGGTTCCTCCCACATCATGGGGACGCTGCGGATGGGGGCAGACCCGGCGCGCTCTGTCGTGGACGCGCAGTGCAAATTCCACGACTTCGACAACCTCTACAGCGCGGACGGCGCGCCCTTTCCCACCAGCTCGGGCTACAACCCCACGCTCACCCTGCAGGCGCTGGCGTCGCGCACTGCCGCGGTGATCGTCAATCCCCGGCAGCCGGCATCAATTATCGAGCGGGACGTCAGCTGAGTTTCGGCTGAGCTATTCGCTACGGGGAGCGCTGTCGAACCGGCCTCGCGTCGCGCGTGTACCAAGCACGACATCCACGGCATTCAGCGGCTTATTAAACCTTCGTTTAGTCCAAATGGTCAGTTGCTGGCATTGCGGCGTGGAATTATTTTCAGTGCGTGACGCATGTAATTGTGTGTGCACGGTTTTGAGTAGAGCCACGGTGAGGAGGAACTGCGCGATGCGCGCAATGGAAGTACCACAAATGGTGCGCGATTCAGCATGGATACCGTCTTCGCGCGTTTCCGGAGCAACCGGTGTGATGGTGATTGCTATGCTCTGCGCAGTGCTCTTCGCCATCGGTGTGGTGTATGCCTTGGCCAGCGCCATCGCGGTACTGCTGCGATGAGAATCCTGGCCGCAATTTATCTGGGCATCGTGCTGGTGAACTTCTTCCTCTGGCTGGGCAACGGTGTCCACGAAGGTAGCGCCCTGACGCCGCATACCTTGCTGATCTGGGTGCTGTATGCCTTCAGTGTGCTGGCGTTGCTGGCTTTTGTGCTGGGCAGGAGATTGCTGCCGCGTTGGCTCTGGCAGGGTGTGTTTTTCACCTATGTCGCCACTCGTGCACTCGAGCTGGTATTGGCCGGGCAGGTGCTGACGGGCGAGACCCTCATCGCCAATCTGAATATCGTGGCCAGCTACCTGTGGCTGGTCGTGCCCGCCGGCCTCGCCATGTGGTATCTCGGTTTCCTGACTCCGGCGTCGCTGCGTGCGCTGGAACCGCTGGCACCGAATTATCGTCGCCTGAGCGAGCAACTTCTGCCTTAAGCAGTATTCACGACAATATCTCGCGCTGCTTCCGGTAGCGCGGGCTGATCTGCTGGTGCCCGCAGCATAGATATACGCCGCAGTGATGTTCTGCTATTTTTACGAATGGTGGCCAGCAAGGATCAGGCAGGCGTCTGGAGAGAAAGGATGACTACCCGCGCACTCATCGTTGATGATCACCCGATCATTCGCTCGTCACTGGTGACTTCGCTGCTGTCGCTGCAGGTGTTCGACGAACTCGAGACCACCGGTACCTTCCAGGAGATGCTCGAGAAACTCGCGGACATTAACGAGTATCACCTGTTGATCCTGGATCTCAGTCTCGCCGATATCTCCGGCTCGCAGGGTGTCGCGTATGTGCGTGAACACCACCCCGAGCTGCCTATTCTGGTGTTTTCCGGCAGCGACTCCACCGACGTCATCGCCGAGTGTTTCGAGTACGGGGTGCACGGCTTTGTCTCCAAGTCTGCGTCGATGCAAACCTTCATCAATGCCATTCGCGTGGTCCAGTCGGGCGGTATCTATATTCCCCCGAGCGCCGCTCGACTGATGGGATTCGAACCGCGCGACGAGTGCGATACCAAGTTGGCCCTGACAGAAGACCAGGTGCGTTTCACGCCCAAGCAGAAGCTGGTGTTCGAGCAGTTGCTACTCGGCGTGCCGAACAAGATTATCGCCCGGCGGCTCGACATGGCCGAGGGAACAGTGAAAACACACCTGCACGGCATCTACCAGCTGCTGCGCGTCAATAGCCGGGCGCAGGCAATCCTGAAGTCGCGTCAGATACAGCTCGTATAACCGGCGGATCGTCGCCTTCCCTCGCCATCCGCAGATTAAATCTGAAATCCGTGCCTGCGCCGGGCGTTGAGTCCATGCGCAGCTGCAATCCCAGCGCCTGGTTGATCTTCTCGACGATG
Organism: uncultured Halioglobus sp.; assembly: GCA_964461965.1. Taxonomy (GTDB): domain Bacteria; phylum Pseudomonadota; class Gammaproteobacteria; order Pseudomonadales; family Halieaceae; genus Marimicrobium. Next base: position 3,643 of record CAYWWD010000066.1, read on the forward strand.
GACAAGCCAAGTCCGGCGCCTGGCGTGCGCGCAGCGATTCCCGCAATACGGTGGATTCCAGCTGGTCGGCTGACAGCATGTCCGAGCACTGCGACCAGTTCGTGCGCCTGGATGCGAACGAACACCAGGTGGATGTAAGCTGCCGAGACCAGAGCGACATAGAGTGGGCAGCGGTCGAACCTTGCATGTGGTCGCAATGAAAGTGGTTGGATTTTTTTCGGCAATGAAGTGAAATTCAACACGCGGGTGGCGGTGTAAGCGATCTGTAGTTGGAACAATTGCCGATCCGGGCAACAACTGATTGCACAAGCCAGTGGATGTGTGGGCCATTTTATGGCTATTGATTGTGCCTGCGATCTCGCGGAGAATCGATTGCCCCAATGGGCAATTGATCAAACCGCGCGCTTCGCATGCCTTCAATCCGAGTTCAGAACCTGGGCAAACGTTTTTCCCAGCATGCGCGCCCGGTCTTCAGCGATTTGTCATTCACCCTGTCTTCTGGCGAGAGCCTTTGCCTGCTGGGCCCGTCCGGTTGCGGCAAGACCACGCTGCTGCGGCTGCTGATGCAGCTCGAAGTGCCGAGTACCGGCGCGATCGAAATCGACCCGGCACTGGCGCCGCATATGAGTTACGTGTTCCAGGAGCCTCGTCTGGTGCCGTGGCGCACCTGTCTCGAGAACGTGCTGCTGCCGCTACAGTTGACGCGGACGCTGCAGTGTGAGGCAAGGGCGCGCGCACTGGAGCTGCTGGAGCAATTCGGGCTCGCCGAGCACCTGGAGAATTTCCCCAGGGAACTCAGCGGCGGCATGCAGATGCGCGTCGCCCTCGCGCGCGCGCTGGTGACGCAACCGAAAATCCTGCTGCTGGATGAACCCTTCGCCGCGCTCGACGAACGCACGCGCTTCCGCCTGCAGGACCTGCTGCTGGAGCTGAAGGCGCGATTGCACCTGCAGTTTGTATTCGTCACGCATTCGATTGCCGAGGCGGTGTATCTCGGTGATCTGATCCTGTTGCTGGACACACAGGGGCAGATGCGGGACTGGCGGAAGATCGAGTTTGCCGAGCGCACACAGTTCCTGAAACTTTCACCTTCATTCAACGCGATCGTGCAGGATTACGCAGGGCAGTTCGCCGACATGGAGCCCGTCGCTGCGCGACAACAGGAGCCGCGTTTGTAATGGCCGCCAGGGCGTGGCTGGCGGACAAACTCCCGGCGTGGGTATTCCTCGCGCTGCTGCTGGCGCTGTGGCAGTGGGTCGTGGCACAGCAGTGGGTGGCGGCCTACCTGCTGCCCTCGCCGCTGCAGATTCTGCAGGCCACGGTGGAGATGTGGCCGGACATTGAGACGGCGGCGCTCAGTACGGCGCACGCCATCGCCTGGGGACTGGGTTTCAGCGTGCTGGCGGGTGTGGCGCTGGCAGTGCTGTTTCATGCCATCCCGCTGGCGCGGCGCGCGATACTGCCATTCTGTATTTTCTTCCAGACGGTGCCCATCATCTCGATTGCGCCACTGCTGGTGATCTGGTTCGGCTTTGGCGAGCCGACGGTCAGGGCTTCCGCCTTCATCGTCTCCCTGTTCCCGATTCTCGCCAATACCCTGACCGGACTGGAGGAGACCGACCCGCACCTGAAGGAGATGTTCCGGCTGTACCGGCCTTCGCCGTGGCAACTCATCGCCCGGCTGCAGATCCCCTCGGCGATTCCCTATATCCTCACGGGTATCCGCATTTCCGCCGGGCTCGCCGTCATCGGCGCCATCGTGGGCGAATTCATTGCCGGCGGCGGGCTCGGCAGCCTGATCGATGCCGCACGCACGCAGCAGCGTGTCGATCTGGTGTTCAGCGGCGTGCTGATGTCCAGTGTGCTGGCGCTGTTGCTGGTGTTTGGTATCGAACTGATCAGCCGCCTGCTGTTGCGGGGCCGGCCCTACCGGAGGATATCCTGATGCGGCGATGGTGCATGGTGCTGTGTGCTCTGCTATGGTGCGCGGCCTCGCTCGCCGAACCGGGCAAGCCACTGGTGCTCGCGTTGAACTGGAAAGCCGAGCCGCAGTTCGGCGGGTTTTACGCTGCGCAGGCGCAAGGGCATTTCCAGCGCAACAAACTCGCTGTGAAGATCGTCGAGGGCGGATCCGGCACGCCGACGATACAGATGCTGCAGGCGGGCAAGGTCGATTACGCCATCGTCTCGGCGGACGAGGTCGTGATCGCGCAGGCGCGCGGCGCCGGCAATGTCGTCGCGCTGTTCGCCACCTACCAGACCAATCCGCAGGGTATCATGACGCACGCTGCACGCGGTTTCACGTCGATCGAGCAAGTCATGCACAGCGAGGGCGTGCTGCTCTGGCAGGCGGGCCTGCCCTATGCGCAGTACTTCAGGAAGAAATACGCGCCAGTGACGGTGACCACCGCCCCGTACCTTGGGGGAATCGGGAACTTCCAGAGCGACCCGCAGCTGTCGCAGCAGTGTTTCGTCACCAGTGAACCGCTGACCGCCGCCGCCGCCGGGCTCGCGGTAAAAACCTTTCTCGTCGCGGAGAGCGGTTACAACCCATACACCGCAGTGCTGGTGACGCGGCGCGAGCGCTGGCAGGCGTCGCCGGATGAAGTGAAGGCCATGGTCAGTGCGGTGCGCGCCGGCTGGGAGGACTACCTGCGCGACCCGGCGCCCACCAACACGATGATGCTTTCACTCAACAAGGCCATGTCGGCGGATACCTTCACAAAAAGCGCACAGGCCCAGCTGCCGCTTATCAAAACGCCTGAGACCCAGCGGCTCGGCGAGATGACTCTGGCGCGCTGGCAGACGCTGGCCGATCAGTTGCTGGAGATCAAGGCAATTCCGGCGCCGGTGGCGGCGCAGGAACTGTTCGTCGATCTGTAAGTGCGCGGCGTTAGCGGGCGCGGGCCATCGCTTCCAGGTGGGCCAGCGTCATGCGGGCCGCACGCTCCCAGGTAAACGCCGGCGCGCGTGCCAGCGCATTGGCGGATAAACGCGCCCGCAGCGCGTCGTCCTTCACCATCTCGATGATTGCATTGGCAATCGCCGTCACATCGAAGGGATCGAAATAGAGGCCGGCGTCTCCCACGACCTCGGGCAGTGAGCCGCGATCGCTGGACAGCAGCGGTGCCGCGCAGGCCATCGCCTCGATGGCTGGCAGGCCGAAGCCCTCGGAGTAGGAGGGCATGGCGACGGCGAGGGCGCAGCTGTACAGCGCCACCAGATCCTCATCCGGGAGATAACCGGTGAAATGCACGCGGCTGCGCAGGTCCGGGCTGCCCAGCACCCGCGCGCTCAGCGCGTCGTAGTTGGAGAGGAAGCCCGCGCCGCGGAAATCCCCGACCAGCGCGAGGTGGACGTCGCCGATGCGTCCTGTCCGCATCGCTGTCTCGAAGCCGTCCAGCAGGCCGTGCAGGTTTTTGTGCGGTGCCAGGCCACCCACATAAACGATGACCGGCACCGCGGGTGGAAGCCCGGCGCGCTCGCGCGCCGCCTGGATCAACGCACCGTCGTGTGTTTGCCGGAACAGGGGGTTGGGGGCTGCGCTGGCGATATCGATCAGCGCCGGATTCGCGCCAATGTACTCGACGATCTCCTCCTTTGCCGCCTGCGATACGGTAAGTATCCGCGCGCACTGGTACAGCGCGAGTTTGACTTTCAGCGTCCAGAAGAGACGGCTGCGCCAGGAGGCAAATATGAGTTTGGGGTAGTGCTCGGCAATGGCGTCGAACAGCGTCACCATCGTGGGCAGTTTGCGCGGCGCGGGAAACCACGAGTACACCGCGGGAAAGTACATGATGTCCAGCGCACTGGCGGCGACGGCCTGGTACAACCGGTACATGTCGAACACCGAGCGACGGCTGTCCGCCACCGCCGCGAGTGTGGTGGGTCGCGAGGAGGCTACCTGCACCACGCTGACGTGGGAGAAGTGCGACAGGTCGGGCAGCGGCTGGTCGGTGAACAGCACATAGCGATGGCCGTTCTCCAGTTGGAACAGCGCAGTCAGCAGTTCGCGGGTAAAGCGCCCGAAACCGCGGTTATTCCACCAGCTCGTGGCGTCGATGCCGATTCTCACGAGCGATAAATCCTGAGGTTTTTGTAGGTCTCGCCCGACACCAGCGGGATGGCGTCGATCGTAACGACGCCCGCTGTCACCGTCGCCGTGCCGGACAGTGCGCCACCGTCCCAGCTCCACTTCAGATGTTCTCCATCGCGCATCTGGAAGTGCCTGGCGCGACGCGGGGTGACGCTGATCGTGATGCGTTCCGGCTGGTCGGGAATGCCGCCGCCGATGCTCGTCCGGCGTTTGTACCGGAGCGGGAACACGATCTGCTCGGTGTCGTCGACAATGCCGGCGTGGTTCCAGGTAATGCCCATGTTGTAGTGGCCGCGGGGAAACCTGATTCGATTCGCGCGATCCTGCGCCCGCAGCGGAAAGTTGCCTGTCGAATGCGTGATGGCCGGATGGGCGCGATCCAGCGTCACGTCCTGTTCCGATGCTTCAAACTCGGACAGGTCGGGCAGGTTCACGCCCTGCTCAGCGCTGGAGTGATCAGCTTTCACCCAGCTGAAGGCGCCGCCGATCCTGTACTGCTCGATCAGGTTGACGAACATGAGCTGCGTGCTGGCATTGTCCACGCCCGCGCTGAACTGGTCGTCGCTGCTGAATGCCTGCCGGTAGTGAATATCCTGCACCGTGCGATCGGTGGCAGCGCGCAGGGCGAAGTCGATGCTGTCCCACAGCGCCTTGTGCGCAGCGTCATCGGGCGGCAGGCTGGCGTACTGCGCCGGATCGCGCCGCGCGACTTCCCGGGGCATGATGACGCCGACCCTGGCCGAGGACCACGCGATGTACTCGCGCCAGGGCGAGGGCAGGATCATGGCCTGCACGACCGCGCCTGCGCCGCCCATGGACGGCCCCTGCAGTACGATACCGCGCTCGCCGAGGTCGAGCTGGTAGCGTGATTGCACGAACTGCAACATGGCGGCGATCCTGCGCCCCGGATACGGTGTGCCGTCGGGGCCGAACATCCACCATTCCCGCCAGTCCTGGTTGTACGTCTCGGCATCCTGTGTGCGCACTTCGATATCACCGAGCGGGGAGGGGCCGAACACCTCCATCGAACCCTGCCCCCCGCCGGAGCCGTGCATGTGCACGACCACGCGGGGATGCCCGGGGAGTGGATCCTTGCGTGAGTAGGCCCACTTGAAGTCGATGCCGTGCGGACCGTAGTAGGGATTGGCATGTACCGCCATGGTGCCGGCATAGAATTTCCACCCGGTGCCAGCATCCGTGGGTGACTCGGGTGCGCGGATCAGGCTCGGATCGGGCTGCGCGACGGCCACAGCGAATGACGTCGCGCACGGATAGAGGCATGGCATCATCACCGCGCCGGCGAAGGCCGCATTGCGCAGCCATCGATTCTGCGTGCCGTGGTTGCCAGTTCGATCCGCCATGGTGTTCTCCTGTCTGGGCCTGAAGCCCTCTCATGCGCGTTGCGGACTGACCATCACACCCGGTTTTGCAGCGGTGTACTGCCCGTGCTCGAACGTCGCCTCGCCGTTGACCAGGGTCAGGCGCATGGGCGCCGGGCTGCGGGTCCAGCGCCAGGTGTGCCCGCCTTTCCCGTCCGGTACGTCATAGACTTTTTCCATCTGCTGATACTGGATCTCGTCCATATCGAAAACCGTGATATCCGCGCGCCTGCCCACCTTCAGTTCACCGCGGTCATGCAGGCCGAAATGCCCCGCCGGCTTGCCGGTGAGATTGTGGATCGCTTCTTCCAGCGTGAGCCGCCCCTGCCGGCGCACGTAGTCGGTCAGCAGCAGGATGTTCTCGCCGCCGCCGCACAGCATTTGCCCGTGCGCGCCGGCGTCGGTGATGTTGCCCACGGTGTACGGGTCGCGCAGCAGGCGCACCACCATGTCCTCGTCCTTCACGAAGGCCGGCATGGTGACGGTGGAATCCAGCCCGTTGTCGATGAGCCACTGCGCCATCGCATCGGAGGGATGCACACCGAGCTGGTCGGCGTACTCGCCCAGCGTGATGCGTATGGGGCCCGCGCCATTGTCGGAGTTGAGCAGAAGCAGATTGCGCGCGTTGGCTTTCGCCATCGGTGAGAAATCGAAGGCGTCGTTGTCCCACGAGGATCGCGCGCGTGCGCGCCAGCACTCATCGCGCAGGATGCTGATTTTCTCCTCGTTGCTTTCAGCCAGCACCACTTCGTGCCAGACGTAATCGTTGCTTTGCGCGAAGATCAGCGAGCGCTGCACGCTGAGCGTGGCGGTGATCGGCACGTGGGAGAAGCCGGTCCAGAAGTCGCGGCCCTCGCGCTTGAATCTTTCGTGCAGTTCGATGAGCGGCGCCTGTATGCCCATCATGTCGCGCTGGAATTCCAGCGTGGGCACGCCGCCCCACTGCACGCGCACGGCTATGCCTTCGAACAGCTTGCCGAGGCGCTCCATCGAGGCCGGCGCGGTCATCGCGCGGAACGTGTCGACGATGATCTGCAACTGTGTGCCGGGGTATTCGGCGATGGTGCGCGCCAGCGCCAGCCACTCCGCGTCATCCGCGTGCAGCGAGGGCACCGGCCGGTCGCTGCCATCGTGGTCCATCAGGTTGGACGACATGCCCATGGCGCCCGCCTCCAGCGCATCGCGCAGCAGCGCCACCATCTGCTCGATTTCCGCAGGTCTGGCGGCGCGCTCCCAGGCCTCCATGCCCAGCACCGACAGGCGCAGGGCGATATGCCCGACATAAGCGCCGTAGTTGGTGGGTACTTTGACCTGCGCCGTCAACGCCTGTTTGTACTCCGACCAGGTCTTCCAGCTCCACGGCAGCTCGGTGCGAAACGGCGCCTCGGGGATGTCCTCGAAGAAGGAGAAGATTTTGACGACCTCGTCGCACGCTTCGCGGTCATCCGGCAGCGGTGCCACGGAGAAACCGCAATTGCCCATGATCACGGTGGTGGCGCCGAACCCGGCCAGCGGCTTCAACTCCGGCTCCCACCACATGGTGCCGTCGAAGTGCGTGTGGGTTTCGATGAAACCGGGGGCGACGATGCAGCCGGTGGCATCCCGTACCTGCTCACCGGGATTCGGTGCAAGGCCGGCTGCAATGGCGGTGATCACGCCGTTTTCGACGCGGACATCGGCCGCGTAGGCCGGCGCGCCGGTGCCGTCGACGACGGTGCCGTTGCGGATCAGGGAGCTGTTCATGTTTGCCTCCGTTGGGGTCAGAGTTGGGTAGTGATCGAGTATGGGGCGCGTCCGCTAGACCTCACGGTTCCGGTGGGCCGTATCCGGTTCATGCTCGGCTCGCGTGCCAGGAGCAGGAACGGCGCAATACCACAACAGTCAACATATGCTCGCTGTTGGTTTTTCATGAAATGATAGAAGAATATTTTGCCGGAGGATCATGCGATGGCTCGTTTACCTGCAGAGATATTACTGGAAGACCATGGAGAAGCCGAGCTCTATCGGTGGTTGCGCCGGTTCATGGCCGCGGTTCAACGCGTCGAGGAATTAATTTCCAGGCTGGATTTTTGGCGCTTGTGCGCGCAGGAGATTGTCCTTCTCATCGCGATCAGTCAGCGAGTACGCTGCCTGGTCGCTGGTGCCGGAATCTGTTTCCAGATCGTAGTCAATAATCTTTTTGTCGCCGGAGATTACAGTAGCGCGTCCCTTGTTGAAGTAGATTTCGACGGGGCGACTCGCGCGCCCCACGCGCAGCGGTTCGCCTTCAAACTGCGGGAAAGCCGCCAAACCTGCCAGATCTACAACCGTAGGCGCCAGATCCAGCAGACTCACCGGCGCTGCTACGTTTCCCACGGGATAATTGGCATTGCCCGGCGCACTGACCAGCAGCGGAACCTTGATAGCCGGATCCCACAAGGTGTTTTTCCCCCAGTGGAATTTCTCACCGAGGTGAAAGCCGTGATCCGACCAGAGAATAATGTCAGTGTTCGCTGCGTAGTCGCTCGCTGCCAGGGCCGCCAAAATTTGTCCGATCATTGCATCGGTGTGTGAAATCGCAGCCAGATACGCGCGTGTGTACTCTGCCGCCTTGCCGGCCCGCTCGACCATTTCATACTCGTTCGGCAAGCTTGAGTTCACATTTTTCACCAGCTGCACAGCCAATGCGGGCTCATCCTTCAGGTCGCCAGCAATTGGCACAGGTGCGACGACATCTTCAAGCGGATACAGGTCGTATGCCCATTGCGGTGCTCGCCAGGGCAGGTGCGGAAGATTGAAGCCTACCGCGAGGAAAAATGGCTCATCGCGGTCGTAGTGGGTAATGAAGTTCGAGGCCCAATTGGCGATAGTCTGGTCGATATGCACCTCAGAACCCGGCTGCACCTCAACAGTAAAGAAAGTTCCGTCTGGGCCGGGACAAAAAACACATATTTTCGGCTCTGGCGAAGGCCCCGACTCGAGCCACCGCTCCGGCATTGGATCGCTGAATACCTTGCCCGTTACAGCGGTGTAGTAGCCGTTCTGTGCCAGCACTTGCGGCAGGGACAACAAACCCGGATTGGCGTACAAATCCCTGACCTCGGGCTCAACACCCCAACTCGGGAATATAATGTGATGCGTGGCAGGGCTCAGACCCATCATCACGGAAGCCCTTGAGCCAACACACTGTGGAACCGTGGCGTATGCATTCAGGTACCGGGTAGAGACAGCTGCCAGCGCGTCGATGTTCGGAGTGCGCACACTAGCAGGATACTCACCCGTGTAGTTTGCCCAGGTTCGCATATCGTCAACCGCGATAAAGAGGATGTTCCTGCGCGCTGGCGATTCAATCGCAGCAGCAAGGGTCGCGTGGGTAATGGCGACGAAAATGAGCGCGATCAACGGTAAAATATCGAGCAGGCTGCCGTGGCGATCAAGCATACTTTTTCCATCGCAAGCGATACGGACAATCCTCAATATGAGCACGAAAACTCAAATCACGGTATCGAAAAGTTCGGTGGGGATCGGTGTGTTTTCGCAACATTCACTCGACACGGCGTTGATTTCTGTTCAACACTGACCCGAGGGGCGGCTATTCTCTTGGGCTGATTTACCTCGTTTAACCCAGGCTTTAACGGTACTCGATGGGACTCAGATACCCCAGGGACAGTTCAATCCGATTTTCGTTGTACCAGCGACTGTATGAGTCTGGCGCCAGAATGTACTGTTCGATGGTGGTCGAGGGCCAATCCGTTGGGTAGAACATCTCCGGCTTCAGCCTTCCGAAGAAATCTGCGCAGGCAGCATGCCGAAGACGGCAAGCCCTGCATGAACAGCCCGTGCCCGTGTATGACAGCAGAAAATCCCACCGCATGAACCAGGACCGCGAAATCCGCGAGCAGAAGCGCATGGGCACCGCGATGCAGGCGCTGGCCTGGCTGGTGCTGCTGGCCCTGGGTGTGGTGTTTTTCGGCGATTTCCTTGATGAGCAGTACAACCCCAACCAGTCCGTGCAGTCGAGTGTAACCGAAGCCGGCCAGCGCGAGGTGGTGCTGCAGCGCAATAAATTCGGGCATTACGTTACGGCGGGTGAGATCAACGGCAAACCGGTGACCTTCATGCTGGACACCGGCGCTACCGGGGTGGCCATTCCCGAGGCGCTGACGGCTCACCTGGGGTTGACGCCCGGCGCCGCCGTCCAGACACAGACCGCGAATGGCATTGGCATCGGTTACGCGGTGACGTTGGACAGTGTCAGCGTGGGCGCTATCGCACTGCACGACGTGCCGGCGGTCATCACACCGGGGTTGCAGACCGAAGAAATTCTGCTCGGCATGTCCTTCCTCAAACACATCGAATTCACGCAGCGCGGCGATACGCTGATACTGCGTCAGTAATGCCCGCCGGATGCGCGGGGAGAACGCTACCCGCGGGCGCGCGCCGCGCCTCAGTCAAACAGCGACGCCCAGTTGATGCCGTTGATGTGGCTGCCGCCGTCCGCGTACAGCGTGTTGCCGGTGAGGTAGCGCGCCTCCTGGCCCGCCAGGAACAGTGCGATACCGGAGATGTCCTCGTACGGGTCGCCCATATACCCCATGGGGATCTGCTTCTTCACGCGCTCGGCCATCTGCGGCGCGAACTCCACCATGGAGCGGAACGCGGCCGTGACGGCGCCAGGGCAGATCGCATTCACCGTGATACCGTGCGGCGCCCACTCGCGGGCTGCGCTGCGCGTCAGGCAGCGCAACGCTTCCTTGGCGACGTTGTAGTCGGCGGTCTGCGGGTGCGCGTTCACGCCGTTCAGCGAGCACAGGTTGATGACGCGGCCAAAGCGCTGCGCCTGCATCGCCGCAAAGGCCGCGTTCATGGCCCAGCGCGCCGCGAAGAAACCGCCATCGAGCTGGCGCTGGAATTCCGCGTCGGATTTTTCCTCCAGGGGTCGCAGCGCGGCCGGCGGCACGGCATTGTTGATCAGCACGTGGACGGTACCGAACTGATCGATGGCGTTCGCGACCAGCGCTTCCACCTCGTCTTTTACCGTCACATCGCAGTGCTGGTACACGGCGCGTTCACCTCGCGCCTGCAGTGACGCCACCAGGCTCTCGCCTGCTGCATCGTTGATATCCCCCGCGACCACCTGGTAGCCCGCTGCCGCGAAGCGGCGCGCGAAGGCCTGGCCGAGGCCTTCCGCAGCGCCGGTGATGATTGCCACTTGTTCCATTGCACACTCCCGCATCGTAAGTCGGCGCACAGACTAACATCAGCCTCGCAATCTGTGCCAACGTACAGTGCTTGCCTTGACGCCCGGGACGGGCAGAATCGGGTTGATCCGGAGGCTCTCTGGAAGGAATCGTATGCGACGCTTATTGCACACACTGCTACTGTTCACGCTCGTCCTCATGGCGTGCGCCCCGCAGCTTCCACAGCCACAGACCGATGCGCCAGGTGCGCAGATCACAGCCGAACCCTGGCCCGAAGCGAACCGCCTGTTCTTCAACAATCCCGACACGCCACAGTGGAAGGGCGCGGACGTCGCCAACAGCGTTGCGCTGGGCGACGGGCGAATCCTGTGGGTGTTTGGCGACACGCTACTCGCCGAGCCGGGCGCGAACGCCTGCGGGCGCTTCGACCAGTTCGGCATCCTCGTGCACAACTCGCTGGCGCTGCAGACGGGCACGGATCCGACCACGGCGCGCATCGAGCATTACTGGCGCCAGCGTGACGGCAGGCCGGCCTCGTTTTTCGCGCCGCAGGACGATGACAGCTGGTACTGGATGGGCGGCGTCACGGTGCTGGGCGACCAGGCGCTGGTCTTCCTGATGCGCGCGCGCTCGATCGTCGACCCAGGCAGCACCGCGCCCGACGCCGCCGATACGGCCTCCTGCGCGGGACTCAATTTTGAAATGCTGGGCTGGGACGCGCGCATCGCCACCGCCACGGATCAGCCGCCGGATCAGTGGCAGTGGCGCGAGGTTGCGCTCCCGGCGGACGTGACCTGGCACGGCATCCTGGCCGGTTCTTCCACGGTCGATGCGGCGGACGGCTTTCTCTATGCCTGGTCCGCAGGGCCTGCAGTGCTGGGCGGTAACCCGGTGTACCTGGCGCGCTGGCCGTTGGCGTCCGCTCGCAATGGCGATCTCAGCGACCCGCAGTGGCACACCGCCGCAGGCTGGCAGGCGCAGTCGGCGCTGGGCAGCGAACTGCCCGCCGCCATCGTGCCGGACGGCAACAACGAGGTCTCGGTGGCAAGCCAGGTGTGGCCACAGGCCGCGCAACGCTGGTGGTGGCTGCAGAGCACCCAGGTGATGAATTCGTCGCTGTGCTACCGCAGCGCCGACACGCCGTTCAGCTTTGGCGCATGCCACCCCTTCCTGGAGCCGCCGGAGTTACGCCAGTACCCCGGCAGCAGCCTGCTGGTGTATGCAGTGAAGTTTCACCCGGCGCTCAGCGGCCAGGGTGAGGGCGAGGCGATTGCGACCTATGTGGTGAACAGCTGCAGCCTGAAGGACATCCAGGAGAAATGCGACCTGTATTACCCGCGCTTCATCAGGCTGCGCCTGGCGCGTTAGGTGCTCCCGCACGCCCTCCCGGGATTTTCTGGCACACAGTGACCGCGATGCCATGCCAGCAGGCTATAGAGCATAGGTTCCAATATGAACTAGACTTGGTGCCGGTGCCGTTTCCCCGGCTGAACCGCGCCGGATCATCGCCGCATCGACAGCGCGACGCATGAACGCGCGGTGCGGGTGAAACAGGAGCGGTCAGTAGCAATCCATCGAAACCAGGGGTATGCCATGGGTTTTTTTGATTTTTTGAAGACGGCAGGTGAAGACAAGATTACCGAGAAGGTCGAGGTGTCGCCGGAGCGCGTCAACGAGTTGCGGCAGCAGAACATCAGCAAGCGGATCGCCACTTTAGGCGTAACAGCACCCATTTCGGTTGCGGTGAACGGTGAAGTCGCGACGCTCGAGGGCAGCGCCCCGGACCAGGCCACGCTGGAGAAGATCGTGCTCTGCGCGGGCAACCAGCACGGCATCGGCCGGGTGGACTGCCAGATCACGGTGGCCGCTCCCGCAGCCAGCGCGGCAGCACCGGCGGCGGGTCAGGCTGCAGCCGCACCGTCCGCGCAGGCGCCTTCGACGTTCTACACGGTCAAGTCCGGGGATACCCTGAGCAAGATCGCCAAGGAATGCTACGGCAATGCGTCCCGGTACACGGTGATCTTTGAGGCGAACAAACCGATGCTGAGCGATCCGGACAAGATCTACCCCGGGCAGTCGCTGCGGATTCCGCCACTGTAGGGTAAGTGCCAGGCCTGCGGATGAGAGGAGGTAGCGCCACCTGCCGTGCAGGCCTGCTGCTGGTGCTCGCGGTGACATTCGCACCCCAGGCCCCGGCGGAAATCTACACATGGGTGGATGCCGACGGCAAGGTACATTTCGGTGACAAGCCGACCGATCCGGTGCAGGCCCGCAACGCGCAGGCAGTGCAACTGAAGCAGGGCTATCAACCATCGGTGCGCACTGCGCAGGAGCAGGAAGCGTACGATAACGAACAACAGGCCAACCAGCGTCGCACTGACCTGAACCGCCGAGAGGCGCAAGCGGCCAAGGACCGAGCGGACGCGGCGCGCCGCGAGGAACAGGCCGCATCGTGCGCGAAGTATGACGCGTCGCTGCGGGAGCTGGGGACGGTGGAGCGCGAGGGGCGCAGGCGTATCGTGCGGTATGCGACGAATGCCGACGGCAGTTCTGTTTCTTCGGATCAGCAGCGCGCGATCATCGCAGAATTGAAGGCGCAACGGGCGCGGGCAGGGTGCCCGTGAACCCGTACGGTGCTATTAGTGGAAGTGACAACAGGGAGAACACCACATGCAACGAACACCCCGGCTGAAAATACTCTGTACGCTGCTGCTGGCGGCGTGCCTCGCAGGCTGCAGCGATGGTAGTGACGATATCCGGATCATCCAGCCCACCGTGTCCGTCGGCGCCGCCAGCCGCAGCCTCCTGCCCACGGTGAATGGCGGGCGCGAGTACCTGCAACAGGCGCCCGGCTGGCCGGCGGCCGCCGAACTGAATGGCGATGACCCCGGTGTCTTCATTCCCGCGTGGGACCAGGGCCGGGTCAACGTCGGCAACGGCAACAGCGACGCCTCCTGGGTGCACGACGATATCCGCGCCACCGCCGTCGCGCTGGAGCGCGACGGCCAGCGCGTGATCCTCATCAGCAGCAACACCTACATGCACCTGAAGGCGGACGTCGGCGAAATCGAGCGACGCGTACACGCCGCCCTGCCGCCCGATTGGCAGGATGCGCAGGTGCTGCTCGCGGCCACGCACAACCACCACGGGCCGGAAACCGCGTTCGGGCCGAATACACAGTGGTATGAAGTGGCGGCGGAGCAGATTGCCGCGGCAGCCGCCGACGCCGCGGCTGCGGTGGAGCCTGCCCGTGCGCTGCTGGCCTCCGGCGAACACAATTACGGCGTCGTGGACCAGCGCGACCCGCGCATCTTTGACAACCGGCTCAATGTGCTGGCGTTTGAAGCGCTGGCGACGGGCGACACCATCGCCACACTGGTGCAGTGGAATGCCCACCCCGAAGTGACTCTCGGCTGGGCGCCACCGGCGGAGGCGGCCGGGCTGGAGGAAGCCTGCGCCGTCAAGGGCTGGGAGGGCGACGACTGCACTGCCGAGGACCGCTACTTCTCCGGCGACTTCGTGAGTGTGCTGGAAACGCGGCTCAAGGCGGCTAACGGCGGTGAGGTGGCCTACTTCAACGGCGCGCTGGGCGTGCTGGCCGGCCCGCTGCACGCCTCGACCTGGCGGGTGGATGCCGCGCACCCCGTCGGCGACGGCAGGACCGTACCGCCCGGCGCGGTGCCGCTGGCGCAGTGCGACAAGAGCAACCCGTTTGAATGCCAGTCGTTCGCCAAGACCGAGTCGACCGGCACGGAACTCGCCAACGCCGTAATGCATCTACTGGAGGGCGCCGCGCCGTTTACGTTTGAATCCCTGCGTTTGCGCCGGGAATCGTTCTACAGCCGTGTCACCAATCTCGGTTTTCGGGTGCTGGCGGCCGAGGGCGAGCTGGGCTGGAAGCCGATGGAGGTCTACAACTGCGGCGACAAACCCTTCACCGATGCCACCTGCGTGCCTGCCGGGCAGGAAACCGTGGAAGATCCCATCCTGACGCCGCTGCTCGGTTACAAGGTCGGCAAGGGCGATGTACTGAAGACGCAGGTGATCCACCTGGACTTCGGCGACGTGGGCATGCTGTTCCTGCCGGGCGAACTCCCCTCGGAGCTGGTGATCGGTCTGCCGGAGGATTTCAACACCGCGCCGCCGGAGACGTACTTCGACAATCCGGAGGAGCACGCGGTTGGCGAGGACTACGTGATTCCCGGTTATCTGTTGTCGCTCCCCGAGGAGTCGGTGACCTTCACCGTCGGACTCGGCATGGACGAGCTCGGCTATTTCGTGCCGGCGTCGGACTATCGGCTGCAGTGTCATGCGCTGTCCCTGAGCACCCAGCCGGGTGCGAGCTGCGAGGCGCTGGCGGCGAGCGGCGCCATCGAATCACCGACCTGGGTGGGCGGCCTCACCTGCCAGAAAGTGTTTGACGATGCCGCATTCCAGGCGTCGCTAGGCGCCGATGGGCCGGCAGTGCGCGACGTCTGCTACTACGGGCAGATGGTGGGTGCCCAGCTGGAGCGGCCGCCCGGTCATTACGAGGAGACGAATTCGGCTGGTTGGGACATGGCGGATGACCTGTGGGCCGCTGCCGAAAAATTATTCAAAAGCGAGTGAGGTAAGCGAGCGATGACACTCAATGTTGTGCAGTGGACCAGCGGCGGCGTCGCGCGGCAGTGCGTGCGCGCCATCCTGGCACATCCGGAACTGGAACTCATCGGCATGTACGCGCACAGCGCGGGCAAGGCGGGCCGGGACGCGGGCGAGCTGGTGGGCCTGCCCCCGCTCGGCATCCGCGCGACGCAGGACATCGACGCGTTGATCGAACTGCAGCCCGACTGCATCAGTTACAGCCCCCTGTACCCTGACGTCGATCACCTCGTGCGTCTGCTGGAGGCCGGCATCAACGTGGTGACCACGTCCAACTTCCTGACCGGCTGGGCGCTCGAGCACCGGCCTGACAAGTACGGCCCCGATGCCCGTGGGCGCATCCAGCGCGCGGCACAGAAGGGCCGCGCGACGATTTTCGGCACCGGCATGAACCCCGGCCACATCAATTACCTCGCCGGCGTGCTGTCGGCGCACTGCCACGCCATCGAACATATTCGCGTCACCGAGTCCGTGGATGTCACGAACTTTGCGGGCGATGCGAATATGGATGAGATCGGCCTGGGCCTGCCCGCCGGCGACCCGGGGCATGCCGCGCGTATCCGCGAGGAGACCCGCGTGTTCGGCGACGGGCTGGAGGTGATGGCGCAGATGTTGGGTGTCACGCTGGACGAGATCCGCTGCGCGGTCGAGTTCGCGCATGCGACCACCGACATCGATGCGCCGGGGCGTTTTATTGCCAAAGGCTCGGTGGGTGCGGTCAAGGTGCGCTGGGAAGGGCTGGTGGGCGGCAAGCCGCTACTGGAAAACCTGCAGGTGTGGGCGGCGGGGGAGAACATCGACCCGCCGTGGAAAACCGAGCACGGCTACCTGGTCGATATCAGGGCCGACCCCGCCGTTCACAACCGGATGCTCCCGGTGCCCGTCGGCGACCTGCGCGCGCTGACGCCGGCGCAGATGAACGCGGTGGGCATGTGCATTACCGGCCTGCCGTCGATCAATGCCATTGCCGCCGTGTGCGCAGCGCCGCCCGGGATTCGCACCTATGCGGATCTGCCGGCGGTGGCCGGGTTTGCGTCAATCGCCCGGTAGCACGAATGCCGCGACGGTGGCATCGGTGGCTGCGCTGTCATCGCCGTTCGGTGCCCCGCCGGGCGCTGCCGTCTCCCGCATCAGCAGCAAATAGTGTGCGCGCAGTTTCGCGGCTGCCTCGGGCGTGATTTCCCGCGGCCATTGCTCCTTGGTGTGTGACGGGTCATCTGCGTGCATGCGATCGTCTCCGCTTCGCGGCCAGTATAGCCACTGGCAGTACACGATTCAGCTACACTACCGGGTATCGCAAACTTGGGGAGAAAGCCATGTACGACATGCTCATTCGCAACGGCACGGTGATCGACGGCAGCGGTACCCCTGGCAGGGTCAGTGACGTTGCCATCGCGGGCCGGCGCATCGTCGCGGTGGGCGAAAACCTGCAGGGCACTGCTGCCCGCGAGGTCGACGCCAGGGGCCTGCTGGTGACGCCGGGCTGGGTCGACATCCACACGCATTACGACGGGCAGGTGTCGTGGGACCCGCTGCTCAGCCCCTCGAGCTGGAATGGCGTCACCACGGTGGTGATGGGCAACTGCGGCGTGGGCTTTGCACCGGTAGCGCCCGGCAAGGAGGACTTCCTCATCCAGCTCATGGAAGGCGTGGAGGATATTCCGGGCACCGCGCTCGCCGAG